>JBEKXZ010000001.1:0-302694 GCA_049511495.1 Bryobacteraceae bacterium
ACGCGCCATCCGCACATATGTCCGCGACCACAACAAGGCCCCGCAGCCCTTCCAGTGGGTGGCCACTGCCAACACGATCATCAGGAAGGTGCGGAAATATAAACGAACTTTAGAGACACCACACTAGCGGTAGTGTTTGGTGATTTCGACATCATGGGGGCCATCCTCTTTCCAGCCAAAGCAATGGCGATGCAACCGGCACCGGCGACCGGCAGCACTATGCACCGCACGGGCTGAGTCAGAAGTCATCCGATTTGTCGGCCATTCCTCTGTGCGGAAGGCACCACCGGACCGGGGACGATTCATATCACAGGCTCGGGCCTCGGAAGTTCGCCGAGGTGCATCAGTTGAATATCCGGGCGATCGTGACTCGTCTGAGCGCGAGACCATTCATCCGGGTGGAATCGGGCATTTTCGTGGGCCGCTTCGTCGATCAGGAATATGAGCTTGGACCCACGGAGGCGGGGCTGGCTCGGGCAATTCGCAGGATGAGCCAACTGCGGCGTGAGATGGAAGCTGAGGTGGCCTGAGGCTCCGACCTGAGGCTGAGAGCGGAAAGGGAGAGGTCGGCGTGGCGGGTTGGATAATAGAAACCCCTTGCGTTTCCTTCTCACCGGCGATCTCCGCTCTGTGTGGGACTCTGTGGCCCACGCCGACCCGAGCATGACGGGAAGATGCGCACACGTGGCGGACATGGCCAAAGAGAATCCGGTGTTGAAGGTCCGGTGAGGCGCGCCGTAGAGATTTGTGCCAAACTTCGAAACGGAGGGCGCAGTGCTTGAGAAAGTCCGGGGAACCGAAAACGAAACGCTCCGACGGCTAACCGAGGCTCTTGGCCCGAGCGGCTAAGCCGAAGTACATCATTCTGTTTGGTTCTCAAGCCCGCGGTGAGGGCTCCGAAGACAGTGACTTCGATGTAATGGTGGTCGAGCCTGAGGTCGCGAACCGCGGCGAGGAGATGGTGCGGCTGGGTCGTCTGGTACGGTCCTTGGACATTGCCGTGGACCTGCTCGTGGTGAGCGCCGAGAAGTACGAGTACTGGCGAGACACGCCGGGCAACGTGTACTTCGAGGCGGCCAGCGAAGGCAAGATTCTCTATGAAGCGGCGTGAGCAGGCCCTGCTGTTGCTCCGAAAGGCTGCCCAGGATGAAGCCCTGCTCGACCAGGTGCTGACATCCGATCAGGTCAGCGACGAAATCATCGGGTTTCACTGCCAGCAGGCTGCCAAGAAGATCTTGAAAGCTCTACTATCGGATCTCGGTGTCCGCATCCGAAAGACGCACGAAATCGGCGCTTTGATGCTTCTCGTTGCCGAAGCGGGCCTCCCTTTGCCCACACAGTTTGAGGACCTCGATGCGCTGACACCTTTCGGCGCGATCTACCGTTAAGAGGACTACGACGCACCGGTTTCCCTTGACCGGGCTGCGGCGCGCAGAATTCTGCGACAGTTGCGGCTTTGGGTGGAGAGCAAGCTTGACGAACGCACTCCACCGACGGTTGGATAGCCACACCTCCGGACTGCGGGTCACGGCGATGGTTCCAGAATTGCCAGTGGGGCGAGGCCGCCCAGGAGGGAATTACACGCGGCCCAGAGAATCGGGACACAGGCTCGGGCCTCGCAGGTTCGCCGAGGTGCATCAATTGAACATCCGGGCGGCCGTGGCTCGTCTGAGCGCGAAACCGTTCATCCGGGTGGAATCGGGCGCCTGCGTGTGCCGGTTCGGCAATCAGGAGTATGCGCTGGGGCCCACAGAGGCCGGGCTGGCGCGGGCGATTCGCCGGATGAGCCAACTCCGGCGTGAGCTGGAGGCCGAAGTGGCCTGAGGCTTCGACGTGAGGCTGAGAGCGGAAAACGAGAGGTCGGCGTGGTGGGTTGGAGTACTGCTGGGGTATTTCCAGCCATGCATTGGACAGCCACGCAGGAGGGAATTGCGCGTGGTCAGAGAATGGTGATCAGTGTGCGGATCGGGCGTCTCGTCACTTTGCCCTTTTTCGCAGCCTTGCCGCGGACGTTGTTGACCCAGTGCCTGATCACACGAGGTGATCAAGCGGCATCTGGTAACATTAGGCTATGAAGTATCCGGTGGCGCTCACCCAAACTGAAGAGGGCTATAGTGTATGCTGTCCGGGACTGCCTGGCTGCTGGTCGCAGGGTAAAACCGAGGAAGAGGCGTTGGCGAACATTCGCGACGCCATTCAAGAGTACTTGGAAGTGGCCCGGCAGTTAGCCTCTGGGGCACAAGCGCGGGAAGTGGACGTTCCGGCATAAGGCATTGGAAAGATCCCGGGCATCGCTCACCTGCGCGCCGTCAAGGCGTTGGAAAGAGCCGGATTTCGAATTGCGAGGCAGGGGAAGCATATCGTGATGACTGACGGCGCGCGCATCATCACGATTCCACGGCATGATCCCGTCGACGCTCATACCCTGGGTGGCATCGTGCGAGATGCCGGCCTGAGCCGTGAACAGTTTCGGCAGCTGCCGTAAGGGTTCATCAGAGGCTATCGGGCCGCACGGCCTTGGCCAGAAGTCATCCGATCTGTCCGCCATTCCTCTGTGCGGAAGGCACCACTGAACGGGAGACGACTCGTATCACAGGCTCGGGCCACGGAAGTTCGCCCAGGTGCATCAGTTGGATATCCGAGCGATCGTGGCTCGTCTGAGCGCGAGACCATTCATCCGGGTGGAATCAGGCGCCTTCGTGGGCCGGTTCGGCGACGAGGAGTATGAGCTCGGACCCACGGAGGCCGGGCTGGCTCGGGCGATTGGCCGGATGAGCCAACTCCGGCGTGAAATGGAGGCGGACGCGGCCTGAGGCTGCGACCGGCCGCGGCCAGCAACACCGCCGGCAATTAACAGAGCGGCCCGCTGGAATATCAAGGGCCGTTGGGGGAAAATGAGAAAGGGAAGCTTATGGTGACGCTGGACACGCTGCGGCGGGAAAAGAAAGCCGAGATTATCCGATTGGCAGAGATGAGGGGCTGTCGCAACGTGCGTGTGTTCGGGTCGGTAGCGACGGGCGAGAACCGGCCGGATAGCGATGTGGATTTCCTGGTGGACCTGGAATCAGGGCGCACGATCTTCGACCTCGCGAGGTTTCTGGGCGATCTCAGGGATCTGCTAGGGACCGACATCGACGTGGTCGAAAGCCGCTCGATTCATCCTTACATCCGCGACCGAGTCCTCGCCGAAGCGATAGGACTCTAACACCATGTCGGCGAAGGACCCGCGCCTGTACTTGATCCACATTCGCGAGTGCTGCGGGCGGATTCTCGATTATACGGGCGGCATCGAATCGACGTGGCCGAGCGTTCCGGTGGTCCATGATGCAGTTTGCCGCAACCTGGAAATCATCGGCGAAGCCGCGCGCAGGTTCGATGATGCGTTTCGTATAGCCCACGCCGAGATACCGTGGCGCGCCATGACGGACGTCCGGAACATCCTGATTCATGCCTACGACCGCGTTGCCGCTGAAATTCTCGTTGACATTGTTCGGCAGGACATCCCGCCGCTGCTGGCCTCGGTAAAGCGCCTTCTCGGCGAGGACAATGCCTGATGCCGAACGGTTCCGGCGTAGTGAATACCGGAGAAAGATCGCCGCTGACCCGTTGATGTCCTCTGTCCCCTGCGCGGAGCCTGCGTCGGGGAGGACTGCGCCAACGCAAAGGCCGCGCGGAGTGCCAGGGTATCTCGTCTGAGCGCGAAACCATTCATCCGGGTGGAATCAGGCGATTTCGTGGGCCGGTTCGGCGATCAGGAGTATGAGCTCGGACCCACGGAGGCCGGGCTGGCTCGGGCGATTGGCTGGATGAGCCAACTCCGGCGTGAGATAGAGGCTGAAGTGGCCTGAGGTGCGATCTGAGGCTGTGGGAGGGGAAAGGAAAGGCCGATGCAGCGGGCTGGATAAGCCTCGGGGTAGTCCAGAACCAGCCCGCAAACACATTGAAAAACCAGGACTTAAGATGAACGCGAAGGGGCCGACGACCGTCCCGGCGTGGTGCGAAGACTCCCCGTGCATGGATTCTGCTTGCCCGCGCTGTTTTTGCGTTATTTCTTGCGTTGTTCCGCGTTGAGGTTCGCGTTTCTTTGGGGTTCGGAGGCGATGGGGGGCCTCGTTCTGGCCGGGCGACGGTCGCCGGGGATGAAAAAAAAGCACCACGGGGCGGTTGGGTGTATACTAGCGGCGAACCTAGGTTCCAAGATGGAAATCTTGGTTTAAGCGTAGCATTGGTTGCCTCGGAAAGGACCCAATTCACGCAGAAAGGAGATTTCTAATGGAAAAGCACATCCTGAGTTGGAGTTATTGGCTGGGTTTGGTATGCACTGTGATCTGTTTTGTTCTGCGGTTCTTGAATGCGATTGGGGTATTGGTTCCTCAGCCGGTTAAGCAGGGAAACACTATGGGGTACATTAGTTTCTTACATGCAGCGGCCCTGTTTTTCCTGATCGCCATTGCCACGGCGAGCTACATCTGGGCGCATAGCCAAAGATCTCAGTAACGCTCTCGTCCTGCCTTACTCAAACTCGATCGTGGCGCGGCGCGCGACCCTCTCAGCTGCCCGCTGAAGCCTTGAGGCACCTCCGCGCTCTGCAATGATGCAGACACCTCCGGCTCAGTGGCTCACAATTTGGGTTTTGGGTCCTCAGGGGATGGAGCAGCGGAGCAGGGAATTACGCGCGGTTCAGAGGATGGCGACCCAGGCGCGGGCAGTGCCCTAATTTGGTTTCTAACTTTGGATTGGATGCTAGTCTGTCCCAGTCGTTATGAGGCGAAAACTCGCGACTCTATTGGGATTCCCACGGTCACGCGAGACATCTTACATAACGCGAGTATGCTGCAGGGTGCGGTCTCCTGCTGTCCCTTGATAAACGATACAGCCAACCATGAGACGGGGGATGGACATTGTTGGATCGGAACGTATTAAACAAAAGCCTCCGTGGACTATTGTGGCCCCAGAGTCTCCCGAAAAGATGCTGGCAAGAATTCTCGAAATGAAATTGGGGCTGTCCCCTGCGTCGGATATCCCGTCGGCTTTTTCGCATATAGCGGACTGACCGGTAACGGTGGCTCTCAAGTTTTTGATTTGAGTCGAGAAGTCGAAAAGAGAGATAACCTCCATTGCGGGAAACTGGCCGTAGCTCATAAGTGTGAAATCAAACGAGACACCTATAGACTGTCTCGGAAATCTGCGTATCGACAGGTTTTTGTATCTCCCTTAATTCCAAGCCATGGGCGAGTCTGAGCTCTCTCTGCAAGCTTGTTAGTATCAGCAGCGGCTAAGACACAGTGTTGGTCCTAGCGGCGACACACACCTTCGCCCGAAGGGTCACAATGTGGAGTTAGTTTCAGATTGTCGGTGTAATTGAGCCGCAGCGGAAGGAATTACAGAGTTATACGCGTTTCAGGAACGGCGGCCGAGCTGCGCCGTTGGCGATAACATCGCCGAATTCAACGGCGCGGCCTGGCGATAAGTGCGAGTGTTTCGGTATCTTCCTCGGGCAATCCGCGCATCCACTTCTCAAGTCCCTGCTCGACGAATTGAGCGGTTTCGAGGTGAGATTTCTGCAGCGATCGGTGCAGATTGGGTGATTTGACGCAGCTTTAACCTCCGCGCCGAGTCTGCGGCGGACGCCGATGGAGCGCGGACAAATTACCAGATGTTAACTTACCGGAGCAGCAAAAACTACACTATCGGATGTAATTATCTGCATCAGCAGAACCCTTTTGGACTCCTGTAGAATCGGGCCTTAGTCGGGCATGTTCTTGCATTAAAAGTGGCGCTCCAACAGAGCGCCGCCACGATGGCCGCTCAGGACATAGCTTTTCATCAACTTGCCGGGCCGCGTGCGTCTTACGCGGCCCCTCCTCCGGGCCGAAACCAGCAAGTTGGCCGAACGCGTGCTCAGTACCTATCCAGAATGGTAATTAGAGCAAAAGACAAATGGATGGATGTCTGGCCATGAAATGAATGTCTGCCCATGAAGAAGATCTGTCGAATTCTCCTCTTGTTTCCCACGTTCGTCTTCCTTTGGGTTCCCCGCCTGAGCTACGGCGCTATCGCTTACGTTAGCGGGTCCGCGACCACTTGCGCCCAAACCTCCGCGACCACCGCCAGCCAGCCGTGCGCGCTTTCTGCCGCGACAACGGCGGGCGATGCGGTCGTGGTCGGCGTAGCGTGGAAGGGCACGACGCAGACTATGACGAGCGTCACGGCCTCCGGATGCACTGTTTTCCCGTACCAGGAAACGACGGTCAATTCGACTTTAGAGGCTCTGGCCCTCTGGGTGGGGCTCAATTGTCCGGCGATCTCCGCCGTTACGGTGACCCTTTCCGGCGGCTCCGTTTTTGAGACGACGGTGAACGAGTATTCAGGCGTGACGTCCATCGGGCAATTAACGACAGCCACGGGGACCTCGGCGGCCCCTTCGGCGTCCATCGCCACCCAGGATTCGAACAACTGGATCGTGATGGAAAGCGGCTCGCTTGGCAGCGAGGGCCTTCCCGCAGCCGGCACGGGCAATCTCCGAACCGCAGGCCGCACCGGATCGACCGCCAGCGACGTCGCGGCGGCGGCTTGCGACAACACCGTCTCCGCTCCAGGAAACGTCACCTGCTCGGACACGATCACCTCGGGGGCCTGGGCCTCCCTATCCATCGAGCTGCGCACCACCAACCCCGCCGATCCCCTGCTCGTCGATGCTGTGGGAACCGGGTCGAACGCCAACATAGATAGCGGCAACGGATTCATCGTCTACCTGCCCCAAGCCGCGTTGTCCGGGAATGCCATCATCTGCGGAATGAGCTACCCGTATTCTTCATCCCGTATCCTGACGATTTCCGACAATGAGTCAGATACGTGCAGCAAGGCCGTCTCCGTGAACAACGGCACTGCGGACACTCAGGCAATCTACTACGCGGCGAACGTTTCGGCGGGGGCGGAGAAAATCACCTTCACGTTTGACGCTCCTATTTACAACTTCCAGGTCGCCTGCAAGGAAGCCTACACCATTGCTTCCGCTTCTCCGGTGGATGCCACCAGTGCCGCCGCCAGCGTTACTGGACCGACGATTTCCGCGGGCGCGATGACCACGACGGCGAATAACGACCTGATCGTCCAGTACGGCAATTATGCCGCAGGCAATCTTCCCCTCAACACTCAAACGGCCGTCGGCTTCGCGCCGGGCTGCGGCTGGTCGAAGATCATCGCCGACACAATCACCGGAGAATTCTTCCAGGACATCCAGCAAGCGCTGGCCGGGTCGATCAGCCCGAGCTACGACGTCGAAAGCAGCGGGACGTTCGGAACAGTAGCGGCGGCCTTCAAAACGAGCGCGAATGCGGGAGTGATCGCCGGCGGGACGGTGGGAAGCCCCTTCTCGTATCAGATCGCGGCCACCAACGCCCCCACCAGTTACGGAGCTACCGGGCTGCCCGGCGGCTTATCCGTTAGCACTACCACCGGCTTGATCTCCGGCACTCCTTCGGCGACGGGAACCTCGACGGTGACGTTGAGCGCGACCAACAGCGCCGGAACCGTCCCGCTGGCGGTCGTGGCGTTATTGGGGGGCCACCGCCTGGGCGATTAAGCCCGGAAGTTCGCCTCCCCAGGCGCCGGTGATCCTGTTCTATGCGACGAACCCCAAGGTGACCATGGCCCAGAAGCGGGAAGCGCCTTCTCGTATCAGATCACAGCCAGCAACGCCCCCACCAGTTACGGAGCTACCGGGCTGCCCGCCGGCTTATAGGTTAGCACTACCACCGGCTTGATCTCCGGCACTCCTTCGGCGGCGGGAACCTCGGCGGTGACGCTGAGTGCGACCAACAGCGCCGGGACCGGCAGCGCCACCCTGACGCTGACCATTGCACTGGCGACCCCGGTGATCACCAGCGCCACGACCGCCAGCGGGACGGTGGGAAGCGCCTTCTCGTATCAGATCGCGGCCACCAACGCCCCCACCAGTTACGGAGCTACCGGGCTGCCCGCCGGCTTATCGGTTAGCACCACCACCGGCTTGATCTCCGGCACTCCTTCGGCGTCGGGAACCTCGACGGTGACGCCGAGCGCGACCAACAGCGCCGGGACCGGCAGCGCCACTCTGACTCTGACGATTGCACTGGCAACCCCGGCGATCACCAGCGCCACGACCGCCAGCGGGACGGTGGGAAGCGCCTTCTCGTATCAGATCGCGGCCACCAACGCCCCCACCAGTTACGGAGCTACCGGGCTGCCCGCCGGCTTATCGGTTAGCACTACCACCGGCTTGATCTCCGGCACTCCTTCGGCGGCAGGAACCTCGACGGTGACGCTGAGCGCGACCAACAGCGCCGGGACCGGCAGCGCCACCCTGACTCTGACCATTGCACTGGCAACCCCGGCGATCACCAGCGCCACGACCGCCAGCGGGACGGTGGGAAGCGCCTTCTCGTATCAGATCGCGGCCACCAACGCCCCCGCCAGTTACGGAGCTACCGGGCTGCCCGCCGGCTTATCGGTTAGCACCACCGCCGGCTTGATCTCCGGCACTCCCACTGCGGGGAGAGACTCGACGGTGACGCTGAGCGCGACCAACAGCGCCGGGACCGGCAGCGCCACCCTAACGCTGACCATTGAGCGAAAAGGCAGAAGAGAGGTTCCCGCGACGTCGAATAGTAGCGGCCTGTCGGTGGTACAGCCTCTGAACACGGTGACACATCTCTTCTGCACTCCGCAAATTATTCCAGCGGGTAGCCAAGCTACATGCGAGTTGCGAGTGGCCGCAACATCCGAACCCACGTCGATCCAGGTAACCAGCAGCAGCGAGCAGGTGAAGACCCCCTCGGTTGTTTTAACTCGTGCCAATCAGACTCACCTGACGTTCCAGGTCGCCGCCGACCCTGCCGCCGGAGGGCAACTCGCGACAATCACAGCCATGGCAGGCACGTCCACAGCTCAAGAAACGATTCAGCTGCAGGCCTCCTCGGGTCCCGTGCTGACCGTTCCCAACGCACAGACCGCTAGGCTCGGAAAGACACTCCGCTTCACGGTAAGTGCCGTCGATCCGCACGAACTGCCGGTTCAACTGAGTGCTTCTGACGTTCCCGCGGGCGCTTCCTTCGATGCGGCAAGCGGCCTTTTCGAATGGATTCCGTCCGCTTCCCAGAGTGGCAAGTACAAGGTAGTGTTCCGCGCGACTAACTCGGTGGGGCAGTCCTCGTCGGCGGAGATCACCGTTAACGTCAGCTCGGGAGTACCAAGCGTCGCCTCGGGACTATTGGCTTGCAGCCCTGGTGCGCTCGCATCCCTGAACGGGAGTGGGTTTGCTGAGCCACGTGCAGCCCTCTCAGATCCATCCGGGCAGAGTATGGTTCTGGGCAACACTAAAGTAAAAATCAACGATCAATACGTCCCCGTGCTCGCCGCATCGGATGCCAGAGTCACTTTCCTCTGCCCAGCCTTGGATCCAGACACTCCGCTTGCGGCCACTGTTGAGACGGACACAGGAATCAGCGAGCCTTTGAGGGCTACGATGCGGACCGCAACGCCAATGATCCTCTCGTTGGACGGCTCGGGGCAAAGCCAAGGGGTGATCACGTTCGCCGAGAAAACTGACCTGGCGATGGGGCGGAACTACCAAGTGCCGGCGCATCCCGCCCAGCCCGGGGACGAAATCTTGATCTGGGCCAGCGGTTTGGGTGTGCCATCGGAAGTGTCGGCGGGGACGGTTCTGGTCGAAGTGGGCGGTGTGGCTGCCAAAGTGGAGTCCGTGCGTGCCGTCCCGGGCTATGCTGGTCTATCCACGATTCAGGCGTGCGTACCGGCGGTGATGGACTTCGGTGACGCAGTGCCAGTCCAAGTTCGGGTGAACACACTAGGCGGCAAGCAACTCAACAGCAACCAAGTCACGATGGCTGTTGAGCCGGTCAGCCAATAGCGGTCGGTGGCGCGAGAGAACGTGGCGGCTGCGAGGCGAAACGCAGGACCGACGTTGGGCACCACCGCTGTGAGGGAGACTCGCTGCCGCTGCAAACCCTACAGCAGCCGGAAAGGCTGCATGTTAGGTACGCCGTCAGCCGCTCCCGTGGCGACCGCGAACCACAGCATGCCGGGCAAAGCAACATTGAAGCCGCGACGCCGCAGGTGCGTCAATTCACCTCGCGGGCTCTGTAAGGATAGCCGAGCGGTAACAGCTCAGCCTTCTTCACGATGCCCAAGATGACGTTCTGCCCTTTGCAGCACCACAAGTGCGGGAACCAGCATCAGGACAGCCAGCAGCGCGAATAACAAGCCGCCACGCCGGTGCAAGTTGCCGTACAAGAAAGCTCGGTTCACGTATACTCCGAGAGCTGAAATGGTAACGATGCGCACCGAGTTCTTGAGTATGACCACTGGAATGGTGAACAGAACGAGCACACCCTTGCTCCACCAGGATCTGAGGAACACGTGGCCAGCCAAAATGCTTGTAATCAGCAAAGCCAAGCTCGACCGTATGCCGCTACATTGCTCGGCGATCTCGATTTCGACGCCAGGAAGCGAGAACCTGAAGCCCTGTCTGAACACTGGTATGCCGGAGATTCTGAACAAGAGATAACTCACGTCTGCCGAGCCCTTCTGTAAGCTAAGGGTGATCTGGTTCAGCACGCCAACAGGGAACGGAACCATCAACAAGAGAAAGCACAGTGGAAAGGCCGCAGCATGGAGGCTCTGTGCGCCAAAGCAAAGGAGAAATCCCGCCGCCCATATCAGAATGATTGAGGCCATCAGGCGAAATAGGCTGCCGGCTTCCGTGGACGATGGATGCTGCTTCAGAAACCAAAACAGGATCAAGCCGAATGCAAGCAGTGGAATTCCGATTCTCGGCGCATAATGGGTGTTAGACAAGATAGCCTTACGCTCGAAGTAGAACACGCACAAGCTTATAAATGGCACGAAAATGATGTGCGTATATCGATCGCTCTGGAGCGAGAGCTTGAACAGCATGCTCAGCGGCTGCCAAAACGGAACAAGCAACAGAAGCAAGACCAAAAGAAATGACAGGCTACGTGGTATTGATCGCAGGGACGATAAACTCCTCATTGACATTAACGAAGCAACGCTCAGCACAGCAACTCCCTTAAAAAGCCGATCCCCTCTGCAACACAATAATGGCGCTATCCAACACGATAGGCACGCTGCAGACTCTGTAGCTAACTGACGCCAATCACGGCTACCAAATCTGGCTACCGCTCGCTCTGGCCTCCCACCGCTCAGTTCGCCGGGAACCGGGAGTCCTCTTGTCCAGCCAACTCCAGCAAAACTCAGGGACACCATTGTTTACAATTGCGCTGGATTGCGAAGAAGTTCAGAAACTCTCTTGGCAAGAAATCCGTCCCCTAAAACGCCTAGCCGTCTGAGCTTTCCCTAACTGTACTAGCTAAAAGCCCCATTTGACAAAATGCCCGCCGCCACAACAGCGGAGCAGTGTCTGTCTTGAGATTCCTTTTCTTCCTCCAGTGGCTGCCTGGCGACCGATTCAGCCGCAACCAGTCGATTTTTCACTGCGAACAAAGCTAATTCAAGCCGGCTGGAGACGCCTAACTTTTCAAAAATGTTGGTGAGGTGATGCTTGACAGTCCGTTCACAGATCGAAAAGTGCTGCCCGACCTCTCGATTCGAATGGCCAGCGACGATCTGGGCGACAATCTCCAGTTCCCGTTGCGTGAGCCTATAATCCTTCTGGGAGAAAGCACCCTGCTCTGCAAACGACGCGCGAAATGCTTCCAGAAGTACGGCCACACTGCCATCCTCGAAGCAATATTGGCCCTCCATAACGCGCCGAATAGTTTTCCGCCACATTAGTGAATCCGCCGTTTTGGGAAGGATGCCTTGAGCGCCAAAACGGAAGGCCTCCACAACCGCATCTTTGGCGATCGCCGCAAGCATCACAATAGTCCGCTGCGGTGGCGAACCTCTCATATCAGGATCCAGCGGGGCAGACTGTTGGCACAATCCAAGATCAATGAGGAGAATGTCTGGCCTCAACTGCTGCATGACTGCAGAGGCACTTGACGCATCGGACGCTTCACCGACAACCTGAATGTCGCGCCCCCGCTCCAGCAATTGCCGCAACCGGTGGCAAAAGCTCAATTGACCGTCAGCAATCAGAACTCGTGTCATTGGAGATCCCTTCACAGGCCCATTAGTTTCAAACCGATTCTGAACTCTTGGGCTATTCTCAGAGCCGATGCACCCACTTGCATCGGCAATGTGTTTACATCACGCGCCGCCGCTTCTTTGGCCGTGCCTCCTGGCATCGCACAAACCGAGACCGGGGCGACACCCGTCCTGCCCAATTAACTGCTACTGTCTTCCGACTGTGGTGCGTCACCAGAATAATAGGGTTTGTAGTATTTGGAATAGTGGCGATTGACCGAACTTACCCCGTTGAGCACTACGCCAACGATACGCTGGCGCCCGATAATGGCGATCGTCTCTTCTATGACCTCGCGAACTGTGTAGTCGGCGCGTGCAACGAGCAATGTAGCGTCGGCATAGCGCGTCAATGATGTCGCATCACTCAGCGCCAGGACGGGGGGGGAGTCCACGATAATCCAATCGAAATGCGGTGCAAGTTTGCTCATCACGCCAGCAAGAGCCGCAGTGTGCAATAGCTCCGAGGCGTTGGCACGCGCACCGCCAGCCGGCAAAAGATACCAATTTAATGGGTCGACTTGCCGAATCGCCAACCGCGGATCAACCCCACCATCCAGGCATTCAGCTAGTCCCGCCCATGTTTTGAGTCCGAGTTTGTCGGTCAAGGCGGGCCGGTGAAGGTCAGCCTCGATCAACAGGACATTCTTCTTGCCGCCCTCGGCCAGAGCCGTAGCGAGGTTCAAGCAGACTGTGGACTTTCCGTCATGGGGAATTGGACTTGTGATTAGAAGAGTCTTCAGCTTGCCAACCTTCCCCAATTCCCTCAGCCGCATCCGCAGAAGCCTATAGCGGTCGGCGCTTACGCTGCGGGGATCCGTGTGAAAGACGAGCCTAGTTTCGGGCAGTATTTCGGCGCTCTCGACCGGCACCTCAGGGAGTTCGTCGCGATCAGCAGGAGGCTCCAGACTGTTCATCAAATCGAATAACCGGCTCATCAGCTCGACTCCAAGAACGAGTGAATTCTTATGGTCATTGTGTCACGAGACACGTAGCCCAAGAGGGCATTTACCGATGTAAGTACGTGTACAGCCCGGCAGCTGAGACTAACACTGCTACTACCGCTCCGCCGCACCATTCAAACGCTCTCTTCCAAGTGTGGATCCTCTGTTCTCGAGCGGTCAGCACCAACGGCACACTAACAATGACCGGAAACCGTAACTGACGCATCAAGTCTTTCTCCCGATGAAACGAATGATCCCTCGAGTCGATAAGGAATGCCAGGGCCAAGCCGAGGCCTACGCCCGCTGCGGCGCCGCCGAGGCCAATCGTGCCGCGCTGTGGGCTTGACGGCACCGTCGGCAGGGTAGGCGGGTCGATGAGGCGAAACTGCTGTCCCCCCTGTTGCTCTTCCAAATTCGTTGCCAGTTGGGACTCCAGCTCTTTGCTCAGCAGGTCCGAATACTCCTTTTTCAATAGGTCGTCATCCCGCGTCAATCCGGCCAACTGCTGTTCGCGAACAGGGGTCAAATTCAGGCGTTCTTGGTATGTCGCGATTTTCGCTTTTAATTTCGTTTCATCGTTGGAAAGGTTAACGATCTCTAGCCGGTTCGCCTCCAATTGGCTCTGGATTTGTGCGATCAAAGCATTGTCTTCGGGTGCGGCAGTCGGACTTCCGGCGATTGACGCCTTCTGGGCCGCAGCGTTTTCATTTTTTACATCCTCTCCATCGGCAGCTGGCTTCACGGATCTTAGACTGGATAAAGCAGCTTCCGCCACCGCAATCTGGCGTTGGACCTCAAGCACCTCAGGGTATTGTGCCCCATAGGTTGAACGCAACTCTGCCTCTTTGGCTTGTAGCTGCGCCAGGTTCACCCGCGCAGCCTCAAGGGGACTTGCGGCTTGAATGACCACGCCATTTACTTTGCCGACGCCACCCATCGTCTCCATTGACGCTGCTTGCGAGGCCAGCCGTCGATATCCATCCAGCATCGACTGAAGATAGACCTTTTGCTGCTTGGCATTATTCAAACTGTCCGCGGTATGCTGGAGCTCGGATTGGATGCTAGCGAGGATGGCAAGGTTCCCCTGCTGCTGCTCAGGCAATGTGCCAAGATACTGCGTCTTAAAGTCTCTTAGTTTCTGCTCCTGAGCGGCCAGCTTGGTCCTAGTGATTTCGAGCTGCTCGTGAAGGAAGCTGGTCGTATTCGTGGCTTGCCGCGCCCGAGATTTTAGGTTGGTTTCTATAAAAATTGAGGTCAAGCGGCTGGTGACCTCCTGAGCAATCAGCGGCGTGCTGGCAGTGAAGGAAATCTTAAACGCATTCAAGTCTTTTTGTCCCCCAGCCCCGCCCACGGGTTCGAGTGGCGTAACATCAATATCGCGCCGCATCCGAGACAGCATCAGCTCCGGAGCCAAATGCCGTTTCTCTTTACGATACAGCCCGAATTCGTCAATCAGTGCCAGCAACTGCGGCCTCGATAATACTTCTTGCATCATCGCCTCAAGAACTCTGTTAAGGTCAGTGTTTGCCGTCGGCACGACGTAACGTTCGGGCACGCTTTGCTGGACCACTATAACCGTGGCTTCGGACGTGTACCGGTTTGGAAGCAAGGTTAGGACAATGGCTGTGACGATGATAATAGTGGCGGCCGTGAGCAGAAACCACCAACGGTGTCTGATGAGCGCCCCAACTAACCGAACTATCGTTTCGCCAAGATTGCCTTCGGGCTCTTCTATTGCGATGTCGCTCTTTGTATTTTCCATATCATCATTGCCGAATCCGGCGTTGCTGGCCCACGAGCCAAGAAACTCAACTCACGGGCAGATCGCGTTCGAATTGCCTGAGACGCCCCACCCAGCCACAGCTGGTGGCAGGATGGAATCGATCAACCCTTCGCCGGGAACGCCCTTTCAGGCGTAACGCGAGGCTCAGATCCTACACAATATGCTCCCATGTCCTCCTTAAACGGCCCGTCTTCGCACAAGCTACCGCCCTTTGCGTCCCGGCTGACGCGAACTGCGCTCAACTGAGCCACTCCCGAAACTGGGCAGTCCATTTCCCTAAAGGGCAATGGCAATTTGATTGCCAAACCAGACCATTGTGAAAGACAGTGTTATATTTCATGCACTTAAGGGGCATTTCTCCACGCGCGACTGTCGAACCAAGTACTATGCCCTGGACGACAATTTGGATTTGGTGCAAGTTTCTGACATTCCGCAGCCCCGATAGTCCTGGCAACTCCCGGCGACTGAGGCCAGAGGACAGCTAATGTGGCCTTGCGGAGTCTGTCCAACGTCACATTTTCAATCGGGATCACTAAAAGACCATCTTCAGCCCGAACTGAATCTGCCTGGAGGAGGTCGCTGTTGTTGTGATTAATCCAGCCGCGGGGCTGATGGCGGGTACCGTGGATGTGGTGGTTGTGCCGTTCGTGAACACAGTCGCATTGGGCGGCCCGAAATTCGCTCGGTTCAGAAGGTTGAAGAACTCCGCCCGAAACCGCAAGGTGACCCTCTCGGAAATCAGAGCGCTCTTGAACACCGACACATCCAGAGCGGCTAAGCCTGGCCCAGTTAGCGTTCCTCTTCCCAGGTTGCCGTAAGTGCCAATGGCCGGCAAAATGAACGCATTGGGATTGAACCATTCGCCGGGGTTTCCTAGCACAACGGGCCCTGAGAACGACGGATTCAGCGAGGGCCGATCAGGATTCCTCGTATCTCCATCCTCGGAACGATTCGCGCCAATCTGAGGCGTCAACGGAAATCCACTCAACAACGTGGCGATTCCATTCAACTGCCAGCCGCCGGCCAGTCGGCTTCCCAGCCCGCGGCCTCCACTCAGCCAGTGTCTGTTAGTGCCGAAAGGTAGTTCATACCGGCCAGAAAGGCTGGCCTGGCTGGCTGCGTTCAAGGCAGACAATCCCCAGTCCCTGGGCAGGTCGTCTCGATCTAATATCATTTGCGCCTGGTTCTGGGACTGGGCTCCCGTCAATCCCGAATTCATGTCCAGGTTCTTTGACCAGGTATAGTTGGCCCGAAATTCCAAGCCACGAGCCAAGCGGCGGGACACCTCTGTTTGCAGAGCGTTGTAGCTGCTGTTGCCCTCCGTGTACCAGAAGAATCCCGCCGACAGGTACGGATTGGGCCGGGCTCCCACCGGAATGTACTGTGCGCCCTCGGGCACGGTGCTCCTCAGAGAAGCGGCAACACCGCCTGCTTGGCAGCCGTTCGGGTTCGTGCAAACCTGCGCCGGAATGCTATTGGGATCTATGCTAAGCAAGCCATGGTATCCGTGCGACCCGACATAGGCAACGCGAACCGACGAGTTCTTGTCGAGTTGCCGCTCGACAGTGAGATTCCACTCCTCGACCGCCTGAGTCTTTGCGTTGGGTTGCACGCCCTGGGGAGCGAAAATGGTGCAGGGGGCAGGAACCGCAGGTCCGCAGGAAGGCGCGGGCTGCGCACCCGGCATAAACGGCAGCAGCGAAGACAGGGACACGTTCGAGTAGGAGGCCGATCCGTTGTACGGCGGCAACGAATTGAGCAGGAAACTGAGCGCGTCCATCAGGGAGTAGTAGGTTCCGAATCCCGCGTGAACCGCGGCCTCTCCATCTCCAAAGGGATCCCAGGCCAGACCGATTCTGGGACTGAACAGCAGCTTGGCGTTGTTCTCGGTGAAGGCTGAATTACCAACCCGCGGAGTAGTCACAAGAATGCCTGAGTCCGTGACGTAGTTGGCGGCCCTGCCTGAAACCTCATTCCACCCGGTGCTCCATTCATGTCGGATGCCAGCCCGAAGTGTTAGATTGGGCCGCAGTTTGAGGGCATCTTCGAAATACGACGCCCCATAAAGACTTCTCCAGCCCAGTTCATTGGCGTCGGGCACCACTTGAAAAGTGGTCACGATGCCTTGCAGGAAGGTCGTTAAGTTGGAAAAGCTCGCCTGACCGAGCTGGCGCGACGCAGTGTCTTCGTTGTCGTCGAGCCGTTGAAACCAAACTCCGATGCTGACTTGGTGCTTTCCCTTGCTGATCTGCACCGTGTCGGAATAGGTGAAAAGGTTTCTCCGATTCCAGACGCCGGCCGCATTGTTGGGGCCGGCTGAAGTGATGGTTCCGTTGCTGCCTGTGGTCGTGACACCGCCATTAATGACGATGCCTCCAGGTCCAGCTCCGTTGACGAAGGAAAGGCTAGCAGGAAACGAGGCCAGTAGCGCCGAATCGAGATTGAATGCCGCACGGGAATAACCCGAGCAGAACGTGTTGAGAATCTCCGGCGAGAGGATGTGCATCTCTTCCAAGCTGGCGACTTGCATGCGGAGATCGGTGCGCGAAGCGAACAGAGGATCCACGAGGGGTATGAGGCTATTGCCGTCGTCGATCGTGTAAGCGGCCGAGATCGTGTCGCGATCGCGTACCACGTAATCGGCCCGGAGCGTGCCAAAATCCTCACGGACGGATTCTTTGGGTTTGTTATACGACAGGGCCGCGCCGCTTGCTACCCCATTCGAAAGCAACTCCGGACTGTTCGGCAGGGGCCAGAAAGTCATGTAGGACAGCATCGACTTGTTCAGGTTAGGCACCGGAGAGTAGACGCCCGTAGTGGCGTTCGGCAAGAGGCCCACTCGGGCCTCCAAGTCGGGGACCACACTGACACTGCTGAGCGCCAATGCCTGCCTGAATCCCTCGTAGTTGCCGAACAGGAAGACCCGGTCTTTCTTGAGGGGCCCTCCCAAGGCGCTCCCGAATTGGTTTCGCCGGAAGGGCGGGACGGAGGCCTGGTCGAAAAAGTTGCGCGCGTCGAGCGCGCTGTTGCGGAGAAACTCGAACACGGTCCCATGCAAAACGTTGCTTCCGGACTGCGTTACGACGCTGACCTGAGCGCCGGCGCGCTTCCCGTATTCGGCGCCGTAAGTGTCGGTCAGCACGTTGAACTCGCGTACCGCATCGATACCTAACAGCTCTCCGCTGGCGCCACCGGGCGTGACGGCAAGTTGGCTCGCCCCCGTATATTCAATGCCGTTCAGCAGGAACAGGTTGTCTCCGGTGCGGCGCCCCTGGACCGAAAACGTGTTGCCATCGCTGGTGCTGGTGTTAGCGCTCTTCATAGCACTATAATTGATGGCGCCGGGGTTGAGCGTAATCAGGTCATCGAAGCTGCGGCCATTGAGTGGCAGGTCTTTCACCGCGCGCTCTCCCACGATTCCGGATACCGCCGCAGCCGTCGTGTTGATCACAGGAGCATCTGCCGAGACGGTCACCGGTTGGACCAGGTCGCCTACCTCGAGCCGCAGGTTTACCACCGCGTCCTGCCCGATCTCCAGATTGATTCCGGTTCGCACTGCGGTCCTGAAGCCCACCTTTTCGGCCTTGACTTCCTGGAGCCCAGGCGGAAGGGAAAAAACTCTGTAGTGGCCCGCCTCGTCGGTCATTACCGCCCGCGTTGTACCAGTTTCCAAACTCTGCACCGTGATCGCTGCGCCCCTGACGACCGCGCCAGACGCATCCTCTACGCTTCCGGAAATCTCGGCGGTGACTTGAGCGAACCCCCGAGCGGGACCTGCTAGCAACATCAGGAGGCCAACAACGGGACTCCAGAAACGCCGCTCGGCTCCGATAATGGACTTCGCAGACTTTAGACTGGACAACTAGCTTCCGTTAGGCGAGGTGTCTGTAAAGGACGCTGCCGACCATGCTTAGAATGCGGTTCGGCAAGCAAGGAAGTACGCCCCTCGCAATTCGTCCCGCCAATTCCGTCGCGTGACGTCCGAAGATGTCCGAAGGCGGAGCAAGCGAGAATCTGGCATAGGTCAAAGTCGAACGAGCGCTACCCCAGCGATCCTTGAATGTGATCAACCCCGTATTGTCGCAATCGGAGCGTCCTAAGTCGAACACGCGCAGGCCATCACGCTTTCCCTCCTGGATTGATCTCCAGAACAATAGCTGGGTGCCGCCCAGGTTATTGAAGCGGGTATCCGAACAGCCGTACTTGTAGACAAGAGTGCCTTTGTGCCGGAGCGTCAAAATAGCGGCCACGGCCTGCTTATCCTTGAATGCGACCCGGATCTGCAGCGCTTCACCGAAGCAGTTGATCAGATTGCGGAACCAACTCTTCGGCTGCGGAGGAGTCTGGTGCCGCCGTCGCGTAATGAGAACCAGATTCCAGAATGCGTCGAGCAGTTCTTGGGACCGGCCAGTTTCGCAACTCAAACCCTCCCGCTCTGCTCGCAAGATCTTCCTTTGCGCGGAACTTCTGTGACAATTATCGAAGAGCGCGGCCAGATCCCGCCGCAAATCGATCTGATGGAAGCAATAGCTTTGTGTGGAACGGCAAAGGCTAGTCGTGCCTGCGAGGGGTTGAGCCGCGCGGATTTCGATGTATCGTAACTTTTCCAGATGGAGTGCCGGCCCTAACGCGGCTAAGAGCGCATGCTCATCTGAGGCGTTGTTCAACAGTGGTTCACAGTGATCGGAAAATGGAAGGGAGATCAGGCGCCGTCCAGTGATCCAACTTGTCACGCGGCAAAAGACAAGGCCGTCTTCTAACCTTACGCCCGGCGGAGAGGTCGTGTAAGCTACAGGCTCGTATCCATAAGTTTGATGCAGCGCTTCGAGCCACGCGACCGTATGAAAGGCGGAGGAGTGCGGGTGCCAGTCCACGAGCTCGGCCCATCGGGGGTCCTGGAGCGGCTGAATCTGATAAACCTGCCCCGGGTGCGCCCCGGCGCCGCGAGCTAGTAAAGGTCCTGACCGATTATTGGCCAAACCTCAAACCTCCGAGACCTCCCCTACCAGAACCGGGGGACCCACATAGATACCCGCCCACCTTGCGCTTTGCCTGAATCTCGTCATACAGCCGCTGAACCTGGTGGATGTTCCAGCTTTCCTTCAGCATTGAGCTCTGCTGCCGGCATCCTGCTGTTCGTCTCGTAAGGGGAGAGGTCCGTCTTTTCCAATAGCGGTGTTATGGAGGAGGGCAGCCAGGAATTTCGACAGCGCATTGACATGCCGGCCCGGTTGAGATGCCTACGAGCCCCCAGAAACAAACGCCTCTTGGGTGTAGGTCAGCCTGTCGCCATCGAGCTTGGCAAATGCTACGATGGCGCGCTCTTTGCCGGGGCCCTCAATCCGCCAGTCGTTGCCGTCCGGAACGAGCGTCATCTGGCTCCGCTGCCTCCACCATTCATTGACTTGATTCGGCAAAGCGATCCACATCTTGTGCTCGGATTCGAGCTCTGCCAGGAAAGCTAGCAGAGCCCTGTAAGTGCTCTGAGCGCGACTATTGAGCAAATAGTCCGGATGAGTTAGAAAGCTCAGCAGGCCGTGCTTTTCCATGACCAATCCGGCCTGGGCTTTCCAAAGATCGATTCGGTGCTCGCGCAGGATGTGGAATAAAGTGTAATCTTGTGTTGTGGTGAGCGGGAGCTCGAGGATCCGCCCGATGAAATAGGGAAATGACGTGCAGCACCCCCCACGCTGCGGATCCAGGTGCCCGACATTGGGCACTGACATGTCGTACTCAAACTCCAGCGCATCGTACCAGGTGATATTCCGATACAGGCACGCGGCGCGGAAGCCCTTTGAGCCCCAAAGGCGACCGTATTCATTCACAGCTTTCACACGTCTCAAGAACTGTTGCCTATCGCGAAACAGGTTGCCGTCATGGTTGAGGTCCTGAACGTTGATTTCATGCCCGCGGTCGCGGATCTCCTGGAGGAACGCCGGCGCGACCTCGTATCGTTTTTCAGGGACGATTTGAAACGCAGAGTGAAATCCAAAGGACGCATCGATGCCCATCAAGCGTGGGCAGAAGTCCCGGCCTCGTGTAGTTTCGACGTCGTGGGTCAGAATCGCCGCACTGGACGCGCCGTGGGGCCAGAACCAAATGAAAGGCAGGGTATCGATCCCGCGGGACTTCATGCATAGCAACAAAACAGTTTCGAGCAACCTCTCCACGGTCACATCGAGCGGCCAGGCGGGGAAGGCGATCCTTTCCCAGCCGCGGAAGTAAATCCTCTGAAGCGGGATGCGGAGCGACGCAGGGAGAAAGGGACGTACGGAGTAATAGACTTTGCTTAACAGAGGGCTCGGGGAGCTGCCGAGGGGGGCTCCATTCGAGTTCGTAAAGCAGCGCTCATAGGTAAGGTTGTCGACCAGTTCGGTGAAGTCAAAGGGAAGCTGAACTGCTGCATGGTCTATCCGTACCTCGTCGAGCAGGTCGGGCAGGCGATCGTCGGCAGATGCGGCTGGAGTCACCGAACAAGACCGGCCGTAACAGAGAAGATCGCGGCCGAAGCGGAAGTAACCGTTTCCAGCCGACAACGGAGCGGTTAAAGACGTTCTGATGAACTGCTCAGGACAGCGGTAGCGATTGGAAATCACGTTGGACATGTGAGGGGTCCGGCTCGGGTGGAGCCGACGGCTCGCTTAATCTCCTCGATCCACTCTTGGTCAGACCAGGGATTTTCATAGAATACTCCCTTTGCCTCTCTTATATTGTGACCCATTTCAGTACCAGTCAAGTAACGCTAACCAACGTTAACCGGAATTTTCGTTTCAGCCAGGATTTCCGTTTTGCCAAGCTCCGGCGCACAGGAGGCCAAACTCTGGCGCTTCCGGGTACAAGAAAACCAGGAAGCGCTTCATTTCAAACAGTTTATCAGGCACCCATCGAACTGACACGCGATTCCCGGGAATCGATCTTCGGAGAAGCGCTGAACGACAGATGGAATGCTCGATTTCATTTCTCGCCACTGGGTGTTGACCTCCCGAGCGTCTTCATCACGTTGCAACCGGTATGAATAAACGTGTCGGAGGCCATCGAGAAGTTATCAGTAAGTACTCAAAATCGAAATGCGGATTAATCCGACTACAATCCGAACTCGAACAGCGCCCGACCCGCCGACACCAAGATGACCTGGCGCCCGTCCACAGTGAATGAGATCGGCGCTGCATAGGTGTCTCCTCCCAGGAAAACGCGCCACAACTCGCGTCCGGTCGCCGAATCTATTGCAAAAGCGAACCCTTCCGATGCCCCGAATACTAGGCCCCCACCTGTCGCCAAGAGGCCACTATAACCAGAAGCGAAGGATTCCTTCCAATTTGGCGCGAAACACTCCCATTTTTTCGCGCCGGTTGCAGCATCTAACGCTCGGACGACCGAATGGTATGGTTCGGCATCGAGTCCGGCGCTGCCCGGGTAGAATCCAAAGTCCCCGCGCTTAGGATTCAGGGCCTTCGTGAATACAGAAACCGATTCAGTGGCTGGGACGAAGATCAATCCGCTATTGTGGTCAAACGCCGCATTTTGCCAGTTAACGCCACCCCCGACGCCGGGTCTCGTCAGCCGGCCCGAGGATGAAACTCCTTCGTCTGAGGAGAGGATCGGACGCCCGGCCGAATCGAGACCTTTCGCCCAGTTCTGTTCGACGAAAGGCACACCCACGAGAAATTCACCGGTTGTTCGGTCGAGTACATAGTAGAACCCGTTCCTGTTTGCAACGCAGATCACTCGACGCAAGAGGCCCTTGATCAGGATGTCCGCCAAGATCGGAGTCTGGGCTGCATCCCAGTCGTGGTCATCGTGAGGAGTGAATTGGAAATACCATGCCAACTTCCCCGAGCTGGCATGCAAGGCGATAATGCTGTCGGTGAACAGGTTGTCGCCTGGACGTACGTCCCCCTGTTCATCCGGGGCCGGATTGCCTACGCCCCAATAAAGAAGGTCCAGCGATGGGTCGTAACTCCCCGTGATCCAGGTTGGGCCGCCACCGGTTCGCCACGCATCGTTCTTCCACGTGTCATGTCCGAATTCGCCCGGACCCGGGATCGTGTAGAATTTCCATTGTTGTCGTCCAGTTTCTGCATCGTAGGCCGCCAAGAAACCGCGAATCCCGAACTCGCCACCAGCGACGCCAACGACGACCGACCCGTTTACAATGAGCGGCGCTCCTGTCATCGTGAAACCGTCGGACGGGTTGGCCACCGCGGTTTGCCAAATCACACTCCCATTGGTTGCATTGATGGCGACCAGATACCCCTCGAGACTACCCAAGAACAACACGTTCCCCAGAATGGCGAGACCTCTGTTCGTTCGAGCGCTTTCTATCGGTAGCTTATCGGGCAGACTTCGCGTGTACCGCCATCTTACGTCCCCGGACCTAACATCCAAAGCAACGACATCGGGAAGTGGCTCCGTCGTGAAGATGACTCCGCCAACGACTATCGGTGTTGCTTCGCTCCTTGACTCGGATGTGCCGAATTGGCGAATCCATCGAACTCGAAGTCGCGAAACATTCCCCGGGGTGATCTCGTTCAATGGCGTGTAACGTCGTCCATCGAGAGAGCCCGAGTATGTCAACCACTGATCCGGCCTGCTCCCAGCAGTGCGAATCTGTTGACTACTCACTTGGATGTCGACGGGGGGCAATTGTTCCGTGTACTGGCTGGAAGTAGCAAGCTGCAGAGACCTCAGATAGCCGACGACCTGCCACCGTTCCAGGAAGGACATTGCGACGGCACGCATGCCGCTCTGAGGAATACCGTCTCTCACAACTTTGTAGGTCACGAGGGCACTATCACCATGGCTGAGTCCCAAACGATTTAGCCTCGGGGCATACCCCCCCGTTCCATCGTTACCATGGCAGACCGCGCAGCGTGCGCGGAAGATCCGTTCGCCGCTTTGATGATCGTCACTCGTGATGTATGGATTATTGACCGTGCCTTCCAATGTAAATCCCCCGTTAACAAAGCCTTCCAGGCCGAAACCACCGCGCACGTGCGTCATGGACCAAAGCTCACGCCACGACAAGTCAGGGAGGTCGCCTTCCGCTTTGCGCGCAAACAGATGCGCACGCCATGAGACCCTCGCCCACGTCCATCCATTTGGGACGGAATACAGTGACTGCAGCTTGAAGGTCGCCCCTACCGTGACGAGAATTACAACAGCGGCAACAACAGCAGCAACGCCCGCTAGGCGCTTGCGCGGCTGTTTCGCTCTGGATCGATAATGGTTTGCGATTATGAGTAACAGCCCAATGACTACGATCGCCACCAACGTGAGAAAAAGTGACATGACTGAGCACACTCCAAACTGAACGTCTGTGTACGCTGTGTAATGTATCACCTTTCAGGTGATTTTGCTTCCCAATCCGGGTTTTTGGTGAGTGACCGAGTTCGGAGCCCCGGCTGTTCCTGGGGGAGCATTACGCATCTGATGTCTTCGCGCGTGCTGCGGTCGGGATCACCGTGGTGGTGGCCTCGTTGAAGGTTCGGTGGCTTCAGTCCGACTTCGCTACACGCTTGCTTGCGTTAGTGAAAGCAAAACCAGAGGTCTTCTATGGGTCAGCTTTTCTCGCCTCATTTGAAATGGGGGTGATATTCGAAGACCTTCAAGCAGCTGCGCGGACCGTGTTCGATCGCTCGCGCTGAACATCGCGCATTCATTTACCTGGCTGCATTCCCGACTCTTGGTTTTCTAGTGGTCGCGGCATATTTCGCGTTCTGGACGGCCCGTAAGGGGCAGCTCCCTTTCGATCCAGGCTCTTCAAGCATCCGCCTTTCAAGCACGATTCACCAATCCCGCCAACCAGTTGATTCTGTTCGACTTTTAGCCGGACAGCAGTGAAATGGATCATCGGGCTCCCCCGTGAGACTATCGGAACGAGAGAACCGAGTAATCGTCAACGGCCGAGCCATTCCCCTTAGGCATTGACACTCTAAGATGTTGCGCCGCTGGTGGCGGTCGACTGGAGCGTCAATGGACGGTGACAGTCAGTCCTGTCGGCGGGCCTGGCGCCTGGGCCTGGGGAGGCGAACTTGCGGGTTTAAGCGCGATGGCGATACCCGACCCCACCGTTCCGATGTCTTTGTACTCGAAGTCCACGGTGCTCGCGGTGCTGGCGTACTGGTGCGCCATGAGGTCGCCATTGGCGTAGGATTCGTTGTCACCGTTCGACCAGTTCGTCGACCCCACGTAGTCGAACACGCATTGCCCAGTGATGCACCCAGTCGCCGGACCGTCGCCAATAGCTCCGACACTGAGGACTAAGTCCCCTGCAACCGATGTGCCTATACTGGGAGCGTTGGTTAACGTGCTGCCGGATAGAGTACCAGTGTTATAGGTCGCTCCGGAACCTGTTCCGTCCAGTGTCGAACCGTTCGCTGCCGTGGCCGCCGTATCTACTCCACCAGTTCCACCAATGCAGAACAAACCGACTAGATCCCAGTTCCCGGTATCGCCAAACTTCATAGAGACGGTGTACGCGTTTCCGTTGTTGATCGTCGGGTTGTTGGTGTAAAAAATTGGTCCCCAGTAATTGCCTGGGACCGACACGTCCGACCATGTATTGGAATTGTTATCTGTTACCGAGGTCATGCTGCCCGCATCGTCCAATATCGTAATGTTGGTCGTACCGATCGGGCACGGCAGGTAGACGGTGTCCGTTTGCCCAGCGGAGCCGACGTAGTGCATCTCGGAGAGCAGTATCGCAGCGCCATTCCCCGGAGCCGTGCCTCCAGACCCAGCCTTGAAAGCGGCAGATAGAATCGTAAAACTGTTATGCGTACCCTGCGCGACAGTGAAAGTCGGCGTGAACGGCCCCGCTGTCGTCTGCACTCCGTAGGCGCAGGCGTGTCCGTAAAACGTCTCTTCACTCAACCCCAGAAAACCAGCAGGCCAAGTAATTGACGTAATAGGATTCGGGTTACCCAGCGGATTCTCCTCGACGTAGACGCAGGTCAGAATTAGGTCTCCGTTTGTCGCTGTCGTATATGCGGTGCCGCTGATGTTCGGAGCGGTGTTGCTCGACGGCGTCACGCCGGTCTTGCACGACGAACCGTCCACGAAACCACTCGGGGTCGTGGACATGTTGTAGAAGTGTGCCCAGTCGAAGACCCCGTTGCCGATCGCCGAGCTGTGCGTCTCGGTGATCATCGATGTGTTCGCCGCGGCGTTGATCGCGTAGAAGAATCCGTGGTTCATATTAGTGCTGTCGTTACAGGAGGTCGCCGCCGCCCACGTGTTTGACTTGTCGTCGGTAATCGTCGGATTGTTTCCATTCGGCCACGAACCCATCATGAAGACCGTCTCTCCCGCGGTTACGGCACGAGGCCACCCGCTCGCCTCCATCTGGAACTCGAAATTGCTTGCCCTTCCCTGTCCGTTGCTGCTGATGCCGACTTTGCCGGCAGCGAGCGCCAAAGTTGGTGTATTTTGCGCGTATCCTGTAACAGAGCCAAGAAAAATTACTGCTAGAGCTGTGATCAACTTTTTCATGGGCAGACATCCATCCGCTTGTCTTTTGCTCAAATAGAATCAGTAAAATCGTGATACTAGATTGATTCTAGTTCCAGCACCCACCGGAATCAATACAACTAATTACCGCGTGTACGCTGGCCGGAGGTTAACTTTTTCGCCCCACTTCAATGATCGGAGCTATGCTCATACGCATCTAGATTGTCTTTGGTTTACCCACGCGTCGTTCCCTCAACAGATTCATTCAATTGATGTTACAAGTGTTACTGTGTGCCAGTGAAGCCGATGAAATCACCCTCGGAAACGACGGTATTAGGCCCGGGTCTCCATTTTGCCTTTCTGTGTTCTCTGAAGTCAACATCCACACCAGTCGCTCCGACCCCTTCACGATTTGTTGATTTTGATCAGCCCGCCATCGGCGTGAAGCGCACACCTGCCCGTGTCTCTTCGCTCGATTTTCTCGCCGACCAGCGCTAAACTCTACCCCGACGCCAGCGCCAGCGCTGTAGCACTGCATCTGGTAAGCGTTTTGGTAGCGATCGCGGCGGGTTCCGAAGGCCACCATCAAACGAGGGACCAGGGCGGGAGCAGACACAGGCAGAGACGTAATCAGCACGCCATCGGGGTGCGAAAGCACGAGCTCCGCGACACGCTGATCGACAGCCGCGAGATGGCTGCGCAGAGCCGCCAACAGCGTCACCAATCCGCCCACCTCAGGCCGTTTCGCCGTCAGTTTGCTAAGTCGAAACCAAGCTCTCCCCTTTAACTGGGGATTGCCCTTTCAATCCGCGAACGAGTTCCAAGTAGAATGACTTTTGTCCTGTGAAGAACAACAGTATCGCAAAGAACGTACCAAGAACAACGGTACTTTCTAGCACGAGTCTGGGCAAAGGAAACAACCATCGGCCGTACAATAGCCGCAGTGCAAAGGCTAGTCCCGCAGCTGCGATGCCCGAAGCCAGCGGTCGGCTCACCGCCAGCAGAATATCCCGGAAGGAAACAACCGTTCCGTGCACGCACCATGCAATATGGGGAATGACCCACAACGTCATCACCGCCGAATAGGCGAATGCGACTCCCTTGGGCCCATAAGGCAATCCCATAACGTAACCCGCAATGATGAGGGGCGCGAAGACCAAAGCGATCTTCAAGCTTCGCACGACCAATCCCAGCGAGAAGAGCAGCCATCCTAGAGGATTGATGACCGCAAAGATCAAAATCGTCGGAGCCAGGAACCGAAAAATAGGGATAGCTTGTGTCCACTTTGGGCCAAGGACAACGAGAATCACATCGTCAGCGAAAAGGCCACAAACCAGCGTGATAGGAATGGTCAGCGCTAAGACTAACGAGTAGCCCTTCAGAAAATAGTTTCTAAAGCGCTTGGCGTCATCCTGAACTCGAGATAACGCAGAGAACGCCACTTCGCCGACTGCTGAATTCAGGTTGTCTGTCGGAATGCTGATGAGCTGATACGCCCTTCCGTAGATCCCGATTGCATCGGCTCCCCAGAAGCGGCCCAACAGGACTTTCTCAGAATTATAGGCAACATAAGCTACGAGGCCGTTCAAAGTGACAGTGCCGCCAAAACGCATCATAGACCGAATTCCAGCCCGTCTGTGTGGCATGCCCGGAACCCAGCCTGTGGCCACCCAGAAACCAATTGTGGCGATGAGTGGAGAACTGACCGTCATCGCTACTAGAGCCCAATATCCATAGCCGGCCGTGGCGCCGCCAATGGCAATGGCACTACCCACAATCAAGGAGACGACGCCTATTAACGCCAGGGCGGTAAAACGCATTTGGCGCTGGAGAAGCACTGAGTGCTGTACGCCTGCCGCGTTGAAGAGGAATCCAACCGCCATAACAGCCGTCACGGCAAACAGCCGGGGCTCGTGGTAAAAGGCAGCGACAGCCGGTGCTATTGCTACTGCCAAAAGCCCGAGTAGTGCTCCGACCAGTATGTTGATCCAGAATAATGTTGAACTTTGTTCCTCCGTAACGCTCGTACGCTGAACGGCGGCAGACGAAAGCCCAAAATCCCGGAACAGACTCAGGACCCCAGTGAAAGCTGTGACCATACCGACTAATCCGAAGTCTCTCGGCCCCAATAGCCGGCCTAACACCATGAGAGAGCCCATACGACAAGCGAAACTCGCCCCTTGGGCGCAGAGTCTTGCAAGACCACCACGAATCGTCCGTTGTTTCAAATCCTCCATCGCGTTCCCACACCGCCCCTGGGAAATGTCAACCGCATACGCCGACGACCACGCCGGCGTACAAACCACACAGATCACGTCTTCAAGTAGCCGCCTTAAATTCACAGACCAGCTTGCGGCAATAGAACGCCTCAGCGTACTTCTCTGGCGCTACGCACTCGACACCTCGCAGTCGCAAAATACCTTCGAAGGTATCCGCGGTAAGCCAAGCCTTATTGCCTTGTGTTTGGAAAACATCACAGATGTATCGAATCTTGCGCTCGCAGATCTCCCGCCGAAGAGGGACGAAGTAGTTGGGGGAACCCAGATCTCCGTCGTACTTTGGAATCTCATACTCCAGGATCATGTGGTTGCGCCAGGTGTTCCAAGTCAGATCCGAGATGACACGGTGGTCCTGGTGCCGGTCATCGCGATAGTGCGTGAAGATTAGGTCGGGGGAGACCTGCTTCTTCAGATCTTCAAATACGTCCTTGATTCGCGCCCCGTCAAAAGGAAAGTAACCGTCACGAAAATCCTTGATCATGACCTCCTTTTGCGCAGCATGTTCCAGGAAAAGAGCCGCACTCTTCCGCGCTTCGCGCTCCCGTTCATTTCCCGAACTCAAGACGACCCAGAGAAGTTTCAGGTCGCGGTAGCAGGACAGCAGCTGCAGAACAGTCCCGCCGCAGCCAATCTCGATATCGTCTGAGTGCGCCCCGAGACACAGGATTTGAAGAGGAAAGGTGTTGCTTTTGCAAACACTGATCGGAAGCATGGTATTCGGATAAGTTATAGGCAATCTCTCTATCGGGCAGCGGTCCCAGTGGTCTTCCACACTTCCCACGGGGCAACGCCGCCCACACAGAGGCTTTCCAATTGTTGCTTGTCTTTAAAAGTATCCATACTTGCCCAAAAGCCATCGTACGCGTAACCAATCAATTGCTTTTCTTCAACCAATCTGTGGAACGGCTCGATCACAAGTTCTTCTTTCTCGCGGATGTAATCGAAAATTTGCTTCTTGAAGACAAAGTATCCTCCATTGATCCGGACACTACCATTGTTGATTGCGTGGATCTCCGCCACGAGGCTGCCATTGCCCTCCTGCAGCGAAACCGAATGATAGCTCAGGTTGGGGCGAACACAGAGAAAGCTGGCAACCTTGCGGTGTTGACGAAAGTGTTCCAACTGTATTGGGAGGGGCATGTCAGTCAGGCCGTCACTATAGTTGGCAAAAAACTCTTCTTCACCCTCCAAGTGCTTCTCCACCGCTTTCAGGCGCTGGCCGATGTTGGAATTGATTCCCGTATCCACGAATGTGATTCGCCAATCGTGAATGTCACTGTTGAGGAGCTCGATCCTCTTAGCGTCTCCGTACAGGATAAAATCATTGGAGGCGCATTCATTGTAGTTCAGGAAGTAATTCTTGATCGCGTCGCCTCGATATCCCAGGCACAAAATGAAATCTTTGTGTCCGAAGTGGGCATAGTACTTCATCACATGCCAGAGGATCGGACGATAACCGATGTGAACCATGGGCTTGGGCACATCTTCGACGTCACGAATTCGCATGCCCAAGCCGCCACAGAAAAGAACGACCTTCATAGAGATCCCTCTCTCACAAAGTCCCAATCGTGCCGGACGCCGCTCACGCTCCGACCGCGGTTAGCTCCTCCAGCCAGGTTTCAGCTCGAAAGAGCCGATACTGCTCGGCGCGAAGCCGGTCGGCGAGCCTGTCAGGAGGGAGGGCAACGTCGTCGTAGGTGATAACCGAGTCTTTGGCGACGTCTCGCTTTAACGAGCAACCTTCCACAAGTCCTTCTGCGAGATATCGGTTACGGCACATTTCGTCGGCATTCACGGCCTCACCGTAGGTCGTGTACATACCGTAGTCATCGAGCACTTCCCCGGATCGCAGGTCTCGCTTGGCGACAGCGCAAACCTCAACCACGGGCCCGCCCAGTGGTTTCGCCACCGCATCCCTGAACAGCGCCACACGTGCGATCGCGTTGGGCACCTCGAAATGCACAAGATGGTAAGGGAGAAAGAATGGGTACAGTGGACCTTCGCCCATCTTGTATAGACTAAGATAGTGTTGCTGCTTGGGGTCTGGATGCTCGGCGAGACAATAGACCTTCGTCAGTGGCGTGCCGACCACGTAATCTACAACGCCGCCTAACTTCCTGACTTCTTCGGCGTCGTAAAGCCTACCGATCTTCATAACATCGTCTTTGTATTCCGCCCCTCGTGACATACCCCGCGAGCGCACGACAAAACCAGTCGCGTTGGCGACAATCGTCTGCTCGAAGCTGATCTTAGAACCGTCGGCAAAGCTGGTCACCATCGCTGGGTTCTGGCCCCACTTTTCAGCAAAGCCTTTCTGCGTGCTGGGATTGCGGTACGGATCCTGAAGTCCTTTGACATTACCAATCACGCGTGGTGTGAGCCCGAGACCCTTCACCCAACGGTACAGATTGATCTGCAGCCCCGGCTCATCTCCATCGCATGCCGACAGGATGACGCCGTGCTTCTCTGCATAAACCTGCAAAATTGGTCCAATGGTGGCGTCAATTTCGGCATTCAATAAGACGACGTCCTTGGTGTGCCGGAACGCCTCGAGAGCCACGCGGGCGCCGAACTCAACTGACCCGGTCACGTCGACCAGGACGTCAACCTCGGAGGAACGTGCCAGCAAGAAGGCATCGTCTGTTGTGACTACCTTGCCTTCGCGAATGGCCAAGTCGACCTCATGCTGCACCGACGGAGACACAACGTCCGTGAGTCCAGCATACTGACAAAGATCAAATGCGCGTTGCGGCGACCGGTTGTAGACGCCCACAAGGCGCATGCCAGGCGTCGTATTCACGATATGGTTGGCGAGCCCGTGTGATATGAAGCCGGCGCCGATCAAAGCGACCCGGACTGGTCGCCCTTCCCTCTCGCGCGCCTTCAGTGCAGTGTCGACGATTATCATGCGAATCCCCTTTAAACAGACTTGGGCCGGCTGCCACCGCTAGATTGGCTGGTTAGGCACGGGCCATGCTCATCGGATGCATTTGTTTCCAAACTCATTCGTTGTTTGAGCTCTGATTCTTGTTCGTGCAGTTGCTTCCAGGCCTGGTCCTTTTCCGACATGACGGTGATCGGCAGGGGCCACTGCAGACCCAACCGAGGATCATTGAACAACAGCCCGCCTTCCGACCCAGGCATGTAGAACTCTCCCACCTGATAGTTCGTCTCCGTCTTGTCTCGCAGCGCTTGGTAACCGTGCGCAAAGCGCTCAGGCACATAGATGGCACGGCTGTTGTCCTCGGTAAGTTCGACCGCGATGTGTTGCAGGTAGGTCGAGCTTTCGGGACGCAGATCCACGATGATGTCGAGGATCGCGCCACGGGTGCAGCGCACGAATTTTGTCTCCGCCACCGGTGGAAATTGGAAATGCATGCCGCGCAGAGTGCCCTTGCAGCGGTTAAAGGCAACGTTGGTCTGGGCAATGATTGGTTTCAAGCCGTGCGCCGCGAACTCGTGCTGACAGAAGGCGCGCCCGAAAAAGCCTCGCGAGTCCTCCCGGCGCTCAATCTCGATCACAAATGCGCCCTTCAGTTTTGTCTCGGTGAAGATCATGTAGGTGCGTTTCCTCTGTTGTCGTTTCTTTGGCTTCAGCGCACTGGGGCGGGCGCCGTAACTCTGGCTGTCGAAGTGGTGCTCCAGCGCAGGGAAGCATCCACCTGCCCAGCTTTCAGGAGGCGCTGGATGTGGCTCATGCGCACGTAGCGGCCCCACTCCACATCCTGGCGGGTGAGCCCGGCGGCCCGATAGGCGTCGTAGAGCTCCTGCGCGCCTCGGCGGGCGGTCCACTGCGGGCAAAAATCCGGCAGCGCACGGTGGATTTTATCGCAGTTGATCCGGTAACAGCGTTTGTCCGGGCCACCATCGGCAGCGTATTCCACACGGGACCCGGGAACCGTATCGGCGACGATAGCGGCCAATTCGCTAATGCGGTAGTTCTCCGCTGTCTGGCCGACGTTGAACGTCTGGTTGTGAATGACCTCGGGCAGTGCTTCGAGCACAGCCAGCACGGCCGCGGTAATGTCGCGGATATGCACGATGGGACGCCAAGGCGAGCCATCGCTCTTGATGTACACTCGGCCGGTCGTGTACGCCCACGCCACCAGGTCGTTCAAGACTATATCCAGCCGCAGTTGCGGAGAAACGCCATACGCGGTCGCATTTCTCAGGTAGGTTGGGCTGAAATGGTCATCGGCAAGGGCTGCGATGTCTCGCTCAACCAGGACTTTGGATTCGCCATAAGCCGTGACAGGGTTCAGCGACGCCGTCTCGTCATGGAACGCATCCCCGGCTGATCCATACGTGCTGCACGACGAAGAAAAGACAAAGCGCTTCACGCCTGCCGCTTTTGCCAATTGGGCCAGCCGCACCGAGGCACCGTGGTTGATATCATAAGTTAGTTTTGCATTGAGGTTGCCCAACGGATCATTCGACAACGCGGCCAAATGTACCACCGCGTCGAACCCCTCGAGATCCGCCTTCGTTAGGTCACGGATGTCTTTGCGGACCCCAGGAATCTCCGGGGCCGCTTCCCCGAAGCCACAACCCGCGAACAGGTCGGCGTCGAGCCCGAGCACTTCATGGCCGGCGGAGCGTAAAATGGGCCCCGCAACGGCGCCGATATAGCCTTTATGGCCAGTCAATAGCAATTTCATACCGTATCCCTCCACTTAGCACGCCAGCGGCCAATTGATGCCCAAAGTTCTGTACGATTGATCACAATACAGTTGTCTCCAATCAAGCCTATTCGCAAGGAGCGCAGATCCAAAAACTTGGGATCTCGGCGTTAGCTTTATCCGGTTCCTTTCATGGCGACCGCTGAGCGAAAGAAGCCGAAAAACTAGCCTTCAGCCGGCGTCGCAGTACCGGAAACGGCGCGCGGGCCAAAGAGGGCCTCTTCTACGGCACCGCACAGAGCGTGACCGACCAAGATGTGGCACTCCTGAATGCGTGGCGTCTCTTCGGATGGGACGGCAATCAGCGCGTCGACCAGATCGCGTAGGCGGCCGCCTGAGGCGCCGGTGAGCGCTACCGTAAAGAGACCTAGCCGACGTGCGCATTGGGCGCCCTCAATCACACTTGCTGAGTTACCCGAGGTGCTGATGGCAACAGCCACATCGCCCGCAAGCGCCAAGGCCTCGAGTTGGCGGGCAAAGACCTGATCGTATCCATAATCGTTGCCGATCGCCGTCACGGCTGAACTATTCGCGTTGAGCGCGAGTGCCGGCAGCGGTTTCCGCTCACGCAAGTAACGTCCGACGAACTCGGCGGCTAAATGCTGTGCGTCCGCGGCACTTCCCCCGTTCCCAAAGAATATTGCCTTGTGACCTGCGCGGTAGGCCGCCACCAGCGCCTCCGCCACGATGTCAAGCGAAGGCAAGCATGCATCAATTAAACGACGATGGACATCCAAACTACGCTCGAGATTACTGCGAAGAATGTCGCCGATCATCACAATAAACCCGCCTGGGCTCGCAAGCGCATGCGGCCCGAAGTAGCGTTTGGCCAACTACCCGCAAGTGCGGAGTTCAGTTCTTCCTGGGTGACGGTGGCAGTACCCATCTTGCCTACCACAATTCCTGCTGCCGTATTCGCCAACTGCGCCGCATCCAGCACGTTCGCCCCGGCAGCCAATGCCAGGGCCAAAACCGCGACGACTGTGTCGCCTGCGCCGGTTACATCGTATACATCCTTTGACTGGGTCGGCATATGGGCAATACATCCATCAGCAGACACGAGGCTCATCCCATGTTCTCCTCGGGTTATAAGGATGTTCCGGGCTCCTGTGCGTGCCAGCAGCGCGCGTCCGGCAACCTCGGCACTGTCGTCGCCATCGACCCGGAAGCCCGAAAACCTCTCGGCTTCCTTTTCGTTCGGGGTAATTACGGTGATCGGTCCCACCCCCGTTAGATCAAAAGCCTTGGGGTCCAAGATGACCGGCACCGCGCATTCCAGGCACGCCTTCAGCAATTCGTCGAAGGCTGCTCGATTGACCACACCTTTGTCATAATCGGACACGACTAAGGCACCGAGTTGCGGCAGTTCACTCCGCACGGATGCGATCATTCGCGCCCGCACTTCTGCCGCCATCGCTGCCTTCGACTCCGAATCAATTCGCAGCAACTGTTGATGGTGCGCGATGATCCTAGTCTTAACTGTGGTGGGACGGTCCGAATCAACCAAAATATGCACCGACGATACTCCCGAATCCTCCTGAAGGAACCGCTTGACCGTATGACCCGCCATATCGTTCCCAACGAGACCAAACGGAAGCGGGGCTCCGCCCAAGGCCCTGATATTCATCACCACATTTCCAGCGCCGCCCAGGGTGGAATATCGGCTCTGGTGTTCGACGACGGGTACTGGAGATTCCGGAGAAATGCGTGTGACATTGCCGAGCACGTACTCATCCAGCATATAGTCACCGAATACACCAATTTGCGCCACACGGCCCAGGGCGATTTCTTTCAACACCGTCTTTCCGTCTCTCATATTTCTCATCCTTCACTTCCTTCGGCCATCATCCGCACTTCGCCCGAACACCCAGCGATCGTTTGGAAGCAATCTTCTACGTCCGCGGTCGCAATCGCATTCGCCGGTTCCGGAAAGTACTCGCGCTGGTAAAAATAACGGTCGAGCAGTGGACTTACCACTTTCCCCAGTCTTCCGTACCCGTAAATCTCATAGGGGCTAGTGCAAGTGAATAGAGCTACAACTCTTTTCCCCAGAGCGAGAGCAACGTGCATTGCCAGCGTGTCGCCGCAAATTACAAACTCACACTCGTTAATGTCATCGGCATAGTCGATGACGGACTCGCGCTGTTTGAAGAACTTCGTTCTATAGCCACGTGCCTCCAAACGCCCGGCCAATTCCACATAACGATTCCAACGCTTGTTTGGCCATACCCCGCCCGCCCGTTCCTCAATCCCAATCAGGCCCGGCACCGGCACTTTTTGCAACGGCAAGTTCAAGACTGGGTCCTCGCCACGAAACGTCATCCCCAAGGCCGAGAAGATCATCTCTTGATACGTTTTCCGATTTCGCATCTTCAACGCGTCGGCCTGTTTTCGACCATACCGGGAACTCAGACTCATGTCAAACCACTCACTGGATGACTCGTCGTACGTAACAGCGGCGCCCGTGAGATAGGGACCGACAATAGTTCCCGTGGCTGCAGCCGATGCCAATTTCGCCGACTCGATGTCATCTTCGAGATTGATCACGAGGTCATACTTGCGCTCCAAGAGGAAGCCTGGTTGATCCACGGCAAGCAACGTCCTAATGAACGGACTCTTCCTTAGAAGCGGCAGCGCCAGAGTGGAAGTGACCCAAGTAATCTCGCCGTCCAGGACCCTAAGCAATGGCGTGGTTCTAATCACATCGCCCAGTGCTCCGAGTTTAATGATGAGGACTTGCTTCATCACGATAATTCAACCGCGCAACAGGTTAGACATTCTGGCTCTTCCGGGATTCCAGGGGGCGGCTAGCGGAAATCCAGCCCTCCTGGCGGCAAGCACGAGCAAAGAACCCACGCTCGTCCAGGTGAGTCTCGAGGTCAATCTCGAATACGCCCGGTAACTTGGTTTCACGACAGCGCATGAACCGCTTGCCCTCACGATTGTTGGTTCTTGAGAGCCCGTCGGTTCCGAATTGGGTCCTCGTGGTGAACAGACTTTTGCCATGGCTGGCGTGCGTACTTGCGTCGCCACCCATATATCCGTCGAGCGTCGGACTAGTCTTACCTCACCCGCGCGCGCACGAAAGCTGTATCTCTCGCTTGAACGTGTGCACACGTAACCGCTCGGACTTTAGCGCTACGGACCCGCCACACGAATCGTTCCGGCTCCGTACTCGTACTCCTGCCAGCTCTACTCATGTCCAACAAGTCCACTCTATCCAACATGCCCTCGGCTCGGCCTTGCGTAGGAACACAATAGCCTGTCTACCTTTTCAACGCAGGGGGATCAATTAACCCGGGAACGAGTTCGTTTTCTGCAGCGTGGTCGAGGCAGTCCCTACTGGCGCCAACCGAAAAGGCAGCCGCGTAGCGGATTCTCCAATCTCGCCTTCTCTTGTTCAAGGGTTCCAAGCCGCCGTATAGGCATGGCCACTGACCTCTCAAGCAAGGGTCCCCGTCATGTATCTCCTCAAGCAGGTCAGGGACCGGCTCCCATCCTAACTCCCGAGCAACCCTCGCTCGGATATCCAACTGGATCCCAGAAACCAAGAGGTACCCTTTGGGACCTACCAGTCGCGCTATGTTTCGAAGACATCGCTCTGCTTCCGAGTCCTCCATGTGGCACAAAAAATTGCTTGCCACCACTACATCCTGAAGACCTATTATGTCGCGAATCCCCTGATCCCTGACGTCCCCAACGTGCCAGCTGATCCCGTCCTTAATCCAGCCTTTTACCGACGCTAAATCCCCTTCCAAGTCAAACAACTCCGCCTTTTCAGATGGTGTCATCCGCTCAAAGATCTCTGCACCAACCAGTTCTGATCCAGGCCGGCCAACCCGCCGACGTCCTCCAGCCATGTAATCGCGAATCTCTCGGTCGTCCGTCCGCGCCTTGAGAGAATACACGCCGCGTTTTGCAAATTCCACAGCCTCCCTTGAAATGTCGACCGCATGAATGATAACCCGTAGGTCGGGCCGTCCCCTCCTTATCGCCCAAGCAATCGAATATGCCTCTGCACCGGCGCTGCAACCTAGCACCGCGACTCGCACTGCGCCAGAGCTCCTTTGGCCGCCCACAAGACGCCGGATCAACTCCAGCTCAGGTCGATTCCGCAAAAAAAACGTACTAAATGCCTGCGCGCGACCGCCTTGTATCCGAGCCAACGTGTGCGCAAAATGACCATACCAATCGACTAGCCGAAGTGTAACAAAGGACGATGGAAGAATATTCCAAAGGCGTTGACTCACTCCAAGAAACACGTTAGTCGGAGACTTGCCGAAGATTCTGAGCCTAACTAATCGCGTCAACCACGACTTCTGAGCAAGGGGCCAGGGGTCCTCCATACCAACCACATCGCGGTTCCATCTCGTCCACGTATCTTTCCTGTGAAACCAATGTCGCTTACAAAAGCCTAGCATCGTCATCCGGCCAGAATAGGAGTATTCGATTCCTCGTGGGACCTCCACAAGAGCTCCCGGACTAACCGTATACACACGCCCATCAATCGTAAATGAACCATTTCCAGCAAGAACATAGTAGGTGCGGGTGACGCCTCTACAGATCATAAACGTGTCATGTCCTGTTTCGGATTCAATGTACAAGACCTCCAGATCTTTTTGTTCCAACGCACCAAATGAATATCCGAAGAGACCCTTACCGCGAAACGACTCCAAAGCTGGCAACCTATATATGTAAGGCATCAATTATCCACTTCCTTCATTTTAAATATTCGGTCGTAGGGGCACATGCAATTGAATGGTGTGGCCCTAGTGCTAGCCTAACCGCTTCATGTATCAATCCACCAAGGATCTACCCGTCAACGGGTTCACTTTGAACAGAGCTTCGTACTGATCCTCTAAAGCCCGCCGCCAGACCTCTGATTGTCGGCTGACTTCACGCTTAATACTCTCCGAATTCTCCTCAAGTGTGGTCAGTTGGTGAATCAACTTATCGACATCCACGTGTTCAATATCTTGACAGAACTGCGTCAGTCCCATTGCATTCATCAACGAATCAACCTTTTCGTGAAACGAGATCGCCACAACAGGCTTCCCGAGCAAGAGCGCCAATAGTACATTGTGAAACCGGCTCGCAACCACAATGTCTGTTCCGGCTAATTGTGACAACAACTCGCTGACGGAGCTGGCACACCCATGAATGAGTTGGCCGCTGTCATACTTTAGTCCACTTCGTTCCAAGAAAGCAATCAGATCCTGTCTCGCCCGACTGTCGTATGTTACGTCACCAATAATCAACTGCACAGTGTATTTATGTTCGATCAACCAAACAACAAACGCACCAAGTTTCTTGATGTAATCATCGTAGATTGCTTCAACCTTTTCTAAGGTTGCGCGTCTTTTGTCGTTCGTAATTAAGCCGATTCCGATCACAGGTGCTCGCCCATGACGACTGCGAGCATGAGGTAGCATACCTTCGGGCAGGCTAAACGCCAGGTCAGGATAAACAGCGTCACCTACGGTCGAGATCCCCATCGCTTCGACGTAGCTCTTAGAGAACGTGTCACGGTAGGAGCGGTAGTCTGCCATCCTCAAAGCCATCTTAACAAGGAACCTGCTCAGCGGATGGCGTATCGGGCCTACTCCAACGCTCACAAACATTACCTTGCACCGGCATAGCTTTGCAACAATAGACCATCTGATAATGTCATAGTGCAAGCCAAAAGGACTGATGTCGAGGTCTGACAGCATTCCCGTTCCGGTCATGATGAGCAGTTGGACCCCCGCCAACCTCCTGATCACTTTCAACCATCGATACGACTCGATCGGAATTCCAACAACAATCCTCCTCAGCAATCGCAATGGCCGGTTATTGATTGGCGGCAGCGACATCTCTCGAATCTTACAAGCGGGAATGCCATACCTCGATGCTGTGTCACTAGGGTCAGCACAACTACAACAAACTTCAGCATTCGGCAGGAAGCGGCGAAGGTTATGTAACATTGTCTGTAGTGTACATTCATTGCCCAGGTTACCCACGCCGAACATCCCGAACAGGGCTAGCTTTTTGCGCGTAGGATCACTGGCCATCGCGCTACGGTTCCACTTTGAATGTTTTGTCATTGTCACGAAGGTCGTCTTGCCTACTCTTGTTGAAAAAGCGTTTCGGCAGCGGTCTAGTCTCTCCTTCATGTCAGGCAGAGATCTTTTATGCTTCGATGGAATCGCATGGGCGCCCGAGCCCGAGCTGCAGGTCGGCACCGACATCCTTTATTGGCGCTCCGCGGGAATTCGACGGGACCGCATTTCAGGCGCTTTCTTGAAAACCACGAATTCGGTCCTTGGTCGCCGCCCTCCGCTGAGCCTTCAATAGCAAATACCTCAGGTTCTGATAACCGGAGCATCGCGCTCTATCCTGGAGCTCAGTCATCGGAAGCGGCGAAAGGGCCATGTCCTGCGCACCGCCAAGGAGATAACGGCAGGCGGTTCGCCGCCTAGGCATGCAGGCATGAGGGTCTAATTAAGTGTATTAGTGTCAATGAGGTATAAACGCACCCGTATCATGACGAAGGTGCTAATGCTCTTCCGCAAGAGCCCGGGACTTGACTGGGCCAAGTACCATCGCCGCTAGCTCTTTCAGGTGGCACTCACGTGTCACCATGCGTGGCGATGGTTCGAGACCCGCGACCCTCAGGACTTCCTTCCATCTATGAACCCAGTCGTGACACAACAGCGCGCCCACCGCGTTTCGTTGGGCGGCCGCAGAGACTCGAACCGGATCGGAGCCCAGTTCGGCAATAACCTCCATCACGTCACAACCGTCAGGCTGAACTTGTATGACCGCATCTGGATAGGGAAACATCTGCCGGAATGCTTCAGCATTGGGCGCTTGCCCGAGCATAACTGCTCCTGCGGCAGCTGCCTCGCAATAGCGATGTCCCACTTCAGATTGGCCTAGATGTTCTGCAATAGAATCCATCTTTCCGGGTGCCACCATAAAGTATTGGCTTCGCTTTACGACGTTGGCAAAGTGATCGCGATGCTGCCTGTGGTCGTACACTTCCGACAGGGAGCCTAGGAATGTGTCGTAGATATAGAATATCTCCCTGCTGTTGGCCGCCTGAAGAAGCCTCTGGTGAATTCCTTCCTGTCTTCGCCCGATGCTATAGACATCAATCACACGGGCTGGCGGGTCCGGATACGGAGTGAATCGAAGCGTGTCGACCGCACCAGGAAGCCAGCGGATCGGTCGACCAAGTGCTTTTGACAAAGGTTCGACAGTGCCCAGGCAACCTATAAAGACGTGATCGAACTGGTTAAGCGCATGAAGCCAGTACTTCTGTTTCGGGATTTGAGCTGCCCACATCTCGTCGATCCAGCAAACACTGGTCTTACAGTGCTCTTTCCAGCCCTCGATGGCGTTGAAGTCGGGTACGTCCTTCTCGGTCTGGCATCTGACAAGGAATAGATCATAATCGTGGGTAAGCCTAACCTTGTGGTGGCCGGGATTCGCAAAAATGAGTCTCTTTGAGACGTCCCGATACAACAGTCTCCTCTGCCAAAACTCCTTAAACTTGTATCCACGAGCCGGCTCCAGGCAAATCAAGTCAACGTCATCGACCTCTACAAGGACGTCTTGCGCTTCGAAATGACCGCAATAGAAGGCCTCTTTCCTGAAGTTTCGCCCACTGGGCATACAAATGCGCGGCTTCCTGAGCTGCTTTCCGAACTCAGCAGCCGTGGACGTGCGGCTCGGATCGATCAATCGCAGACCCCTTTTGTCCAATCTGCCGCACTGGTAATTCTCATACGGGCTAGCAAGTGAATAAACCCAGAAACTTCTCCTCCGCAGTACGAGGGCAATGTGCATTGCCAGAGCATGGGAAAAGCGTGCGGCGGGCAAGCGATACCCGGGGACGTGAGGGTCAACACACCGCCGCGGACGGACCGGCCTTTCAGATCAGCATGCGGGTGTCCGGTGCTAAACGCATCTACCACTTGTGGTTGAGCCGGCAATCTGGTTCCTTGAAATTGTGGATCAGTTAAGAAACGAAGGTCGTCTCTGGCCGAGGGTGCGGCCGAGGTAAGGTACCGGTGTGTTCATGAAGGGGCTTTCACATCGAATGAAGCCCCCGATAGCTCGCGATCCGACGCCCCCCCAGGGAATGGTATTTGGAGCAAACCTGCATACACCATCATGGTCGATTGAGCGACCACGTCCCAGGAATGCCGTGCCGTCGCGTACTCCCGGATCTCCTGGCGTCGCCGATCTAGGTCCGCGTATAGGTCGCTCGCGAAGTACCGCTCGGTGACGTTCGCCAAGTCAGCCGAATCTTGAGGCCTAAACAGAAATCCCGTCTTGCCCTCAACGATGTCGTCCTTAAAGGACCCTACGTCGGCCGCAAGAACCGGCAGACCGAAACTGTGTGCCAGGAACAGGACGCCGCTCTGGTAGATATCCCTATAAGGCAACACAAGAACATCGGCTGCCTTGAAATAGACCTCCGTCTCTTCATCGGGAATGAACTCCGCCCTGAGCAGTATCCGCCCCCTCTGCACGTCCTCTGAGATTTCTTCCCGGATCGCTCTCCAGTATCCCTCGCATCTATCCACCCTGCCGACAATGATCAAGCGATAATCATCATGCCGGGCCAGCATCTGTCGAAACGCGCTGATCAGGTATTCGAGGCCCTTGTAGGGCGTTATCCTACCGAAAAAAAGAATGGCCTTGTCACCCTCACGGCTGCCCAGTCGCTGCTTGGCATCGGCCGGTGTGAGACGCGTGTTCGGAACAGAATTATTGATCCCGAACGGAATGACGGTAACCCGGTTCGCCCGCACGTCAAACTCCTTAATCAGTTCATGCTTCATTCTTTCCGTGTGAACGAAGATTTGATCGGCAAACCGATACTGGATTCCGAGCGTCAGGCGATTGAGGCGTGTGTCCTTAGAGTCCCGCCTGCCCGCATTCACATTGTGTGCGGTGAGAACGATCTTTTTCCCCAGCAGCTTGTAGTAAAGCATCAGCAGCGTTCGATCGAAGGATTCGAACCTATTGTTCCAAAGAATATGAAAGATCTTCGGCTTGGCCGTGGCGGCGTAGCGGATCAGCCTGGCATAGTACATCGACACCCTGGAGACCTTTTTTAAGAGGCTTACATCCGGCCGCTGGCTGCCGCGTAGCTTGAGAAAGTTCACTCCGGGTTCGCCGTGGAATTCCGGGTAATCCAGTTCATCGCTACCAATCAGGTCGAGGGCTGCTCGCTTGGCTATAAGCGACGTTGTTAGGCCGAATACGTATGGCCTATCGCTCCCGCCGGTAAGCAGGGCTACCGAGATCTCCTGAGTCGTCCCTGACGCCTTCAAATCAAGCAACCCCTCGGGGTGTTGATAGTCTTTTCCTAAATCTTGGCCCATCTCTTGTCCGTGCGGGTCCTCTGGCCAATCACTCCAATTCCATTAGGGCCCGCGGTGCGAGCACCTGCCCTGGTCATGGTGTGCTGATGCTGCACAAGCGCTTCTTTTTCTACGTGTTAACGGCCTGATGTCCGTCTTCGGAGGCTCTTGCTGGCACCGGCGTTTGCCACAGCCAGCTCCACCACGGGCAATCGGCGACATCTCGACTGCTGTCGAAAGTTAGGAAAAGATTCGAGACTTTAGATGTGCATACCTGGACAGCGCGGTTATGATACATTGTCCCTTGATGGGAGAGTTGCCAGTGAAGACAACCGCAAAAACTGTTCTGTTTACGTCTCTTGTGAGCGCGCCCGCGGCCCCGTTGTGGGCCCAAACCTACACCGCTGCATCCTGTAATCAGAGGGATGTGAACGCGGTCATCAGCGGGCGGACGCGTACCGCGGTTAATGGTGACACGATCAATATTCCCGCCGGATCGTGCACGTGGACTTCAGGCATCACCGTACCGAGCCACATTGGAATCTCGATAGGGCTTCAGATTTGCTCAAGCGGACCAAGACTGTTGATCCCTTTCGTCGAAGAGGAACGGCATCTATGACGAGAACCATGACATGGCCACTACTCGCGGCTATTGCGTTCGGACTCTTGTTGTTGCTTCCCGTGATCGCTCAGGCGCAGGACAAATGGTCTGGAGTCATTTCCACTCCCCGTGCGATCGACTGGACCGGCGCTGACTTGACGGCTACGTTGCCGGATCGCGAGACGGCGCCAAATCCCTGGACCCCTCCGACGCGAAGTACGATCTGCACGCTCACCACTTCTTCTTTCACGGGAATGAGTTCCAGTAGTCCTTTTGCTGATAGCACGGTTAACTCTGCTGGCGCCGTCGCAATTCTGAATTTCCATTACTGTGAAGGACCAACAATATGAAGAAACTGTTTACATTTCTATTTCTAGCTTTATGTTCCAGCTTACTTGGGGCAACCTACACTGCCGCTTCCTGCAATCAGGCCGACGTTCAGACGGCAATCGCGAATGAGTTAGCCTCGGCTGCTGATGGGGATATCATCTCGATCCCTTCGGGCTCATGTTCCTGGAGCGGCAGCACCATGACTGCGTCGTTCACCCACTCGGTCACGATTCAAGGGGCAGGTGCGATATCGGCGACGGCGGGCGGAGTGTCCACAACAGGATCCGATCTAACCAGCATCACGAACAACATCGGACAAATGATGCAGTTTGCCACCACGTCGGGCAAATCGTTTCGCTTCACCGGGATCGCAATCCTGGCAACTGCTAATGCGGCAAATGGAATGGTTGAAATTTCAGGAACGTCGGTGGCTGTCCGGGTGGATCATTGCCACTTCTATGTAAATTCGGTTGGCCTGCGTTTGGACGGATCGGTACTCGGGGTCGCTGATCATAACTACTTCAGCAATGACGCGAGCAGTTTGGACAACGATATCGCCTTTCACAACGGGGCCGGTTGGAACGGCTCCAGCGAATCCGGGAATGCCATCGGCGACCATTCGTGGGCCGATACCGACCACTGGGGAACGAGCGAGTTCTTCTTTGTCGAGGACAACCAATTCAGCAATGGTGACATTGGCGATGCCCACGATGGAGCGCGCTACGTGCTGCGATACAACACGATGCTCGAAACGTCCTTTGGAAGCGCCGGGCAGATGTACAACCACGGTCTGACCAACGCGCGTGGCAGAGCCACCAGGGCGGCGGAAGTCTACATGAACACGTTCACGCAGCCTGGCGCTACTGGGCAGAACAACCCTGTCTATGCGCTCAACAGCGGTACTCTGCTGTTTTGGGGCAACACGATCACTCAGTACCGGGAAGCGATCAGTATAGACTACACTCGAAAGGACAACGGAACCTACTCCTACGGCACCCCACCGAGCGGATGGGGAAACTGTGGAACAGCGTTTGGGCCAACTAATTGGGACCAGAATACGAACTCCTACGGTTACGCCTGCCTAGACGCCGCAGCACGCGGGGCAGGAGACCTGCTTTCGGGGGATTTTCCGACTGTTTGCGACCGGACCCAGGGATGTTCTACCTATACGGGGCAATGGCCGCGTCAGGCATTGGACCCCGTCTATCTGTGGGACAATACTTTCACCCCGGCTGGAGGTTACTCTCCTACTCCGCTGATATCGGTAGGCACTGCGATGTATGTAGACAACCAGGATTACTACCAGCAGTTCGGGACCTACGGAGAGTCCGGAACTTTTAACGGAACGAAGGGTGTCGGGCAGGGATTGTATTCGGCGATCCCGTCTACTTGCACGGCAGGCCCCGGCGGGAACACGCCCGGCGTCGGTTATTGGGCGACGGACACCAACACGCTGTACGTGTGCAATCCGACGAACACATGGGCGGCATACTATACCCCCTATACTTACCCCAATCCGCTCACACAGGGAACAGGAACAACGCTCCCTGGGCCTCCGCCGAACGTCGTGACAGCGGTGCATTAATTTTTCGTCGGTTGGCCTCGTCGCTGCCTATTGACCTCGATGCGAGTGCCTCAAAATCAGCTAGTTTGCGTGTAGCACCTTGGGCGGCGGGAAGTCTGGTTTCGGACCCCGCCGCACAGCCCAATTCAGGACCTTAGTTGTGCTCTGTGCCTTTGCATCCCAAGTCAGGCGTTCCCGTGCGTAGGACACAGTAAGCCGCCCTCCAGTGCCCTGAAGGTACTTTCGCCAGAGCTTGAAATGCCGGCAACACATTCACTATGATGATGACTCATTTTAGAAAGCGGCGCTGCACGGCCCTGGCGGCCGTCAACACATGCTGATTCTTACTCAGGTGATTGTCGCGTACTTCGGAAAGCCTTCTCCGCAGAAACGCCCGGGCATCCCACATAAATCCAGGCCTTCCAAGGGCGGCGTAATCATTCCGATACATCACCGAAAATACCTGGGAAGCGCCAGGGGGTAATTCCGCCAATACCCGCATCCCAGTATCACAAATTTCGATTCCCGGGAACGGAGCCCCGTCCCTAAGGACTTGTCCAATGGCGGAGCATTGACTAGACTGGCGCCATTCGATGGAATACCGCTTCACGGAGGCGGAATCGTTCGCAATGAGCACGTTACTCGAGTAAGGCCGGATTTCCACCGTTCCATCTGGCCCCCGCCGCTTGAGAGTCGAGTTGTCCGCGACGCTCTCGAGATTGGACCAAGATATCCCGGGGGCAATCGAATTTATGTTCTGGACGAGCTCCAACAGACATTCAGGGTGCTTAAAGGTATCATGGTGTTCGCCGATCAGAATGGGCTTTCCGAAGAGGAGATTGAACGCAATGTCCTGGCTTTGCGTATGCTTGATGAAGTTTCGCGTGAATAAGGGAACGCCACTATACCGAAGTACCGCAGGCTGAACGAGATCCGAAATTGTGAGGGGAACTGACTCACCCACGGGATAAGGTCTCGAAATCGCAGCACAGAAGTTCCGGGATTTGAGAACCTCCATAGCTTCAACGGAATAATTGTCTTGCGGAAACACCATCACTCTGTCGCAATGTAGTCCGTTCACTTGCTCATGCACCTTCATCCGTTCTTCCGCGATGCCCAGCATCGCATTGAGAAAAGCGGGGTCGCTGGATGCAAATTCCGCCTTGGTGTGATCATTTCCGTGAAAGCAGATCGAGAGGCGCTGGGGGTTCTCCCGGAACATGCGAATGATTCGTGCCGAATTCCTCCTGTAGTTCAGAGGGATGAACGAGATAGCCGTATGAAAATTGTACTCTTCCATAAGGCGGAGCAATGATTCGAAATGCAGATAACCATATTCCTGCCGCAGTACAGGATCATCAATAATAATCGAAGCCTGAGGTTTACAAGGGCGCCAGCATTCCTCCCCGAAGATGTACCGCAGCGCCATAACATAGGGAACCAATCGAGAGAAGTAATCGCTCAAGGGTGCATCCCCCACCTCGGCATCGATATCCAAAATGTCCGCGCCGGCCAAGAAAAACATTTCGGCGTTTTGCTGCTTCAGGACGGCCATAAATGAGCCGCCGACAATGGAAATGGGCTGTCGCACCGCCCCGTTGCAGGCACTCACGGAAAGCACGCGGTCGTTGGCGCAGTTTGCCGGCCCAAATGAGATTCCGGAAAAATGTCCGCAGACGTCCCGGGCGTTAGGGGCGATATCGTAATTCTGACCCGCATCGGTGAGCGGACGGACCGATTGCAGACAGCCGGCGGATAGTGCCTGAATCAAACCGTCGCAGAACGCACCCGGCGTGAGCCCGTAAACGAGCAGGTGTGGAATGCGGGATGCCATGCAAAGCGCCAAGTCGGGCGGAAAGTGGCCACCCGTCCATTCCTCCATCACCTGCGCGTTCACCGCCAGGCAAGTGCCGCAGGTTTGAATTGCTTTGTCCAGGTACTCGGCATGGTTGTGCGTGCGCTTCTCCAGAGGTAACGGTTCACACGTCAGCCCCAAGAACCCGCCAAGTCGCGACAAGCGCTTGTCCAAGCCATGAGACTTATCCATGTGAGGGATGATGAGCTTCATATTACCTTCGTCGACGGATGGCTGCTTTTCCTGAAATTAACGCTCGGAACCTGATTTATTTGATCCTGGAACTTCAATTAGTCGTAGGTGGCGTAAGAACTTTTCATAAGAGCATCCCCTGCCGACAAGCGGGACGCCGCAAAATGCTACTGGCCGGGCCGGATTGCCTTGCACCATGGTCCCTGGAGAAACCGATTTGTTGACGACGCTCCCCGCTGTGACGACCGACCCTTCGCCAATGGTCACATTCGGCAAAACAGTCACGCTCGGGCCGAGATAAACGTTGTTGCAAATGCGTACGGTTGCGCCCCGTCCGTCCGCCCTATGATCCGTGCTGTCCGAAAAATGACCAATGATCACATTTCGGATACCAATCGCGACATCATCGCCGATCCTAATGAGCTGGGGACAAGCCGTTTCGAGAATCGCGGCTGTGCCAATCGTCACATTTTGCCCGATCCTGACACCTCTCAGTCGATGCAGCCAAACCCGCAAATTCGAAGCACCTGGTCCATACAATGCCAAGACCTGCAGTATCCTGTTGAACAGCCCACGGAGAAGCCTTTCTTTTTTCCACCCCGACGTCTCGCCGAGAACGCCGACACGCCCGACCCGGGATTCGAGCCTGGCCTGCTCGATGAGGACTGCTAAGTCCCTGATGCGAGGCGCCTTGAAAAGCACAGTGTACCCCAATTCGAGGCCGCAGCGCGTTTCAATAAGCTGCAGCATTATCGTCGCATGCAAGGAGTCCCCTCCGAGTTCAAAGAAATCGTCTGTCACTCCTAAGTCCTTGCACCCCAGAACGTCCTTCCAGATCTCAGCGAGCGTCGCTTCGAGGGCCGTGGCAGGTGCCACCAGCTCATTATCCAGCACGGGCCGACTCTCATCCGGGGCAGGAAGGGACTTCTTGTCGATCTTGCCCGAAGGAGTCATCGGAAACTCTGACATTCGCACAAACACTTGGGGAATCATGTAATCCGGCAAATTCGTCGCAAGTTCCCGCCGCAGTTCGGTAACACTGAAGTCCTTGCCGTTGTCGCTGATGTAATAGCCAATAAGTCTCAGCTCTCCATCGCGGTCGGGCTGGGCGGCAACGGCAACATCGCGAATATGCTTGAAGTTCTTGAACGCAATTTCCACCTCGGGCAACTCGATTCGATAACCACGAATTTTTACTTGAAAGTCCTTCCGCCCGAGATGGATCAGGCACCCATCATCCAACCGCTTGCCGAGGTCACCAGTGAGGTAGATCTTCTTTGCCGTTCCGTTATCATCTCTCAGAAAGGCCTTGTCAGTAAGTTCGGGATTTCGCCAATATCCCAACGACATAAATTCGCTTCGGATGGCGATCTCGCCGATCTGCCCAGGTCCAACTTCAGCCCTATTCTCATCCAGCAAGAGTACCTCTCGATCCCCCGACACCGGATAACCAGCAGGAACATTACTCCCCTCGAAAATCGTGTCCTTGTTAGCGAAGAACAGATAGTAATTGTACGATTCACTCGTGCCAATTTGATTCACTAAGGTACAGTCGTTTGGAAAGTGGGCTCGATACAGGTCAAACTCTCGGCGCGTCAAGGGCTCGCTCGCCATAACGACAAATCTAACACTCCCGAATTGCTCCCCTTCCTTGAGACTTCCCATCAGCTGCCGGAACGGCGTCGGAATCCACTGTATGCAGGTGACCGCTTCTCTCTGGAGCCAACTGGAGAGCCCCGCGATTCCCCGGGTCTTGACGTCCCACGGATAAACGCTACCACCGTTCAAGAGGGGGCAATAAATGTCCACCACTGATGCGGCAAAGCTCGTTGAGTGGAGCTGCGTCATGCGATCATCCGCACTGATCTGCAGGTTGTTAATGAGGCACATCGTCGTATGCAGTAGGTTACGATGGCAAAACGCGATGCCCTTTGGCTTTCCCGTCGAACCAGAGGTGAATAACAGATATGCCATGCACATCGGATCGATTTTGAGATCAGGATTTTCGGCAGGCTTTTTGATGTCAACATCGTCAATCAGGAGGACAGGAACTGTCCTCCCCGCAACGGCCGCGGCCAAATCGCGATGAGCATAATCCGTGAGGATCAGTTCCGATTCGGAGTAGTCGAACATATATGCCGTTCGCTCCTTCGGGAAGGATGGATCTAGGGGTACATAGGACTTGTTGGCCTTGAGAATGCCGATGAGGGTGGCTATCGCAGATCCAGTGTTCTCCAGTACGAACGCTACCTGACCGGCCATGGGCCCCTTCTTCTTTAGGATCGTCTGGGCGATATTGTTGGCCGCGTCGTTGAGCGTCGCATAAGCTAACGTTTGTTCAGGATCCTTGGTCGCGGTGCGCAAAGGATACTTCTGCGCCTGCTTTTCGAACCGCTGGTGGATTCCCTGAAGAATCTCCGATTTCTCGAAAACCTCAAAAGGAGCGGTGAGAGAAACGCGTTGCACGGGGTTAACCTCCGACATTGAAACTATCAATCTGCTTACCCATCATGAGAGCTTTGAGTATGGCCTTGAGCTTGCACATCTGCTCTTTACGGTGAAAAGCCATGAGTTCCCGAGACACTGGGCGCGGGGTGGGGGAAGAAAGCCCCAACAATAGCCCAGTCCTACCGCCACGCCCTCGATGATGAAAGGCGGCTTAAAGGCGATCCAGTAGGCCACTCGGAACAGTTCCCAGACCGGATGCCCACCGAGGTAGTAGTCTTTCTCCCCATAAGAAAACCACGACGAGAGCACACTCCGCTTCGCCGTTCCCAGGTGCCGGTAGTGGAAGAAGAACCTCTCCCGGAATGACTCGGTCTTCCAGCCCATCATGCGCGCAGTGGTCACCGCCATCCAGTCGATTCCTCCGGCTCGATGCGGGATATAGCCGCCGATTTGCTCCCAGCACTGCCTTCGAAACAATTGGCACTGACCCGGAACGTTGCTGCGACCTTCGAAACTGTCGGTTTCCGAACTGTAGCCTTCTTCTTTGAAGATCGTACCGGCCACACCGAGGTGAGGATCCTTCAACATTTTCCTCAGCAGAAATTCCATAAAGTCATTGTCGAAGGAAATGTCAGCGTCCAAATTGCCGATGACTTTCGTAAGGGAGGTCTTTCACGCGTTGAAAGCCGACGTTGAAAGAATCCACCTTGGCCGCGAAGTGGCGCTCTTTTCGCTGCGGCCTTTGAACCATCTCGATCCACGGATGGTCTTCGAGATAGCGGCCCACGATATGACGTGTCTTGTGCGTCGATCCGTCGTCCACAATCACCCATTTCAGGGGTAGAATCGTTTGACGAACCACGGACTCGATCGTCTTCTCGATCAACGCCTCTTCATTGCGAGCAGGGGTGATCAGAACGTAAGACGGCAACGAGTAGTCCTGATCCACGCCATCCGGTTTCACCGGCACCGTGCCTGCACCGGCATCGTCGCCCGCCATCGCTAGCTGGCGGCCCTGGTCTGCTTTCTGCCCATGCGCACGCCGGATCAAGCCCGCAGACCGCGTCCGCACGCTAAAAGCCCTCTCGTAGCCGGCGAGCAGATTCTCAACTGAGTGCTCCCACGCGAGTTCCATTTCCACCCTCCTTCTTCCGAGTTTCTCCCATTCTCTTTCGTTCGTCGGGCCGCTCGAGCAACCAGAGAGGCCTCTGCGGCGCGTAGATCAATTTCCGCTGTTGGCTCCTGGGTTACTCTTCTCAAGATTAGCTCGCACGCTCCAGGCGCAGCACCTTGGGCGGCGGGAGATCCGGTTTCGGACCCCGGCGCACGGCCCAATTCAGGACCCGAGTCGTGCTCTGCGCTTTCGCATCCCAAGTCAGGCATTCCCGAGCGTAGGAGATGCCTTGCTGTCGTAAGCGATTGAGAAGATGCCGATCGTGCGCGAGGTGGGTCAGAATCTTTTCCATTTCTGACACGAATTCACACTCGTTGGTAAGAGGCACCTTGTACCCCACTCCGGAATGAACGATATCTCCTGGCCCGCCGAAGTCCGCAACCACAGGTACGGTGCCGTTCGCGAGAGCTTCAAAGACCACGCCTGCACCGAAGTCGCGAACCGATGGAAACACCAGGACATCTGCGGATCTTAAGCGACCGAGAACCTCCGCATGACTAACCCAACCACAGAAGGCCACAGCCTTGTCGATTCCAAGGGACTTCGCAAGCTGCTCGAGGCGGTTCCGCTCCGGGCCATCGCCGAGGATGCTGAAGCGGGCGAAATCGTCTCGCAAAAGGGGAGCAGCCGCGCGAAGCGCGAGATCACAAGCTTTGCAGGGGATCAGCCCTCCGACGAAGATCAGCTCAAGCTTGGCGCCGGGCTCCGGAGTGCGCGAGTCGTCGGAACACAGGGAACGACCGACGCCAGGCTCCGGGACAAAAAACAGCTTGTCGCGATATGCGGCAAACTCGGCACAGGTTTGGGACGAAGCGGCTATAATCGCTGCCGCGTTGCGGTAGGTAGACCGAGCAAAAGGCAGGAACCGGTATAGACTCCTCAAGCCAGATATCCATTCCTTCTGGTTATTGGCCTGGCTGAAACCCTGCACAAAAGGGAGTCCACCATTAATCGGCCCGATCACGAAGGGTATAGGCCCGTTCCGCAGGAAGAAAGCGAAGGGACTCGGCAACACTGCCGTCATGGGTACGACTCGCAGTACGACATCGAACTCGCGCGCAAAGATGCGGCGGCGCAACTGCCGCCAGGCCAGCAATTCAAAAGCAAGGTAAAAGGGATAGCCGAAAGCGGTCAACGCCTGGCTGGCATAGTTATATCTGAAGAACCGTCGCAAACTCCAGGCATAGATGCGCTCGAGCAATGGCATCCGGACCACCTCGATGGCGTGAAACGGCGCTTTTGCGCGCCGCAGAGCATCCTCTACCGGCGATCGAGCGAGCAAGGTGACATCATGCAGCTCGGCGAGCGCTGCCGCATGAGAATAGGTGACAAAAGGAATGCTGATACCCTCGGGATTACAGTCCGGCCCCAACACTAAAATACGTAATCGACCCATGGAATTGTGCTCCTAGTGCATCACTCTTCTTAGGGAGAGGCCAAAGGCATAATAACTGCTCGATTCTGGACCCGAATCCCTAACCATCGGCCCACCCGCCAAAGATAAGAGCAGTAGAAATATCGGCTCCCAGATAAGGCAAGAGGAGTAAAAAGATCAAGCCACGTCCCTCCAGATTACCCACAATTTAATGGGCAACAATGGACAACGCTTCAGCGCCGTATTAAGCTCGGGACCTGCATCGACGAATTTCGGTCGGCGCTAAGGCGCCTTTTTATGTATACAGGCTGGCACCGCGCTTGGTCGGCTGCGCGCATGATCTCTGCTGGCCCGTCATTTCTAAAAGGGGATGCCAATTCGCTTCGGCCACCGAGCCTGACTCAGGGAGTCGTCTGGGCGACCGCGGCGGGCACTTGGCAACGCCGGTTGCCCGGCTCGCGGCCACAACCGAAAGAAGCAGGAAAAACCATTCCACGCTAAGCATTCTAAAGCCACCCTCGCTGATGTTGAAAGTTATCGCCGTGACAACATAAGCCAACAGCAGACCGCCCAACGCGCTATCGTGACGAAAAACACTGACAGTTCTGCGATAGCCCTGAACAAAAATCAAAGCGATGAAGACCAAGCCAAGCAAGCCCAAGTTCAGGTATACCTCGATATAACCGTTGTGCGCCTCGTTGGTCATTTGGAGTCCCCCAATGGCGATGAAAATTCTTTTGACGCGGGGCCCCACCCAGAAGGTTTCGAAGCCAGCGCCGCCGATCGGGTTAGGCGCCATCGGAATCAGGATCTTCCAGATTTCTGTACGTCCGGTGAGATCCGGCTTCCTTCCCAATGCCTCCGTAACTGCAGCCCTGGCTCCTAGGACTTGGGCGAGACCACCACCTAGTAATAGGGCGAGAACCAGCGCATGCACGGCCGCGGGACGGTGTCTGATGAGTGGCAGGGAGGCGGCGAGCATCAACCCCGCTCCGAGAACGAAGCAAGCCACGGCAGTGGCACAGTGCGCCGCAACCAGGAGCTTGACGGCAAAAGCAAGCAAAGTGCATAGGCCCAGCAGGCGACGGGCGCGATTGGGCGCCCCCCTGTCACGGACGAGACTGAGTGTCTGCCATAAGGCACCCAGCGCTACAATGAAGACCAGGTTCCCGAGGACATTCTTGTTGGTTGCGACGCCAGTGAACGACTGCGCTCCGAATGCGTCATAATTCTGGCCCAGCTGCGGGTAGTAGTTGATGAGAAGGACAGAAGCAGGCAGCAGTACAAACCCTACTCGCGAAAACAGGCGCCTTAAGGCCGCAGTCGGCTGCGCGTCTGTAGCAACAATCAGGACCATGATCAAATCGCCCAAAGCCCTGACCCATCGCTTGAAGCCCCAGTCGGGGAAATCGGACCAAACGAGGCTAATCAGACAGAAACTAAAGTAAAGCACGATCGGCCAACTGGCTTTGAGCAGAACCTTCACGAGTCTGCGGCGCCGAATGAGAACGATTGCTCCCAATAACATTAACGCGCCGGCAAAAAGCTGGTCGAGCGGGCTGCCCTCGGGAATCTGACCTGGAATTTCCTTTGGCGCGCCCATATCGAGCCATACGGCGAGAGATCGCGACCCGGCCTCCGACACCCAGATTATGGGCAGCCAGAGGGCCTTCGATGGGCGCGCGGAGCGGTCACGATCGAGCCAGAAGAGGCCAGCGATGCCGACGGCGAAGAGGACGGTTGCTATTTGCGGAGGCACGGGTTCAGAGCAGTGGCAAGTTGGCGAGAGATAAGTGACGACCGGTCAGCAATCAGCGCGCAGGCGGCAGGTCTGGCAGGTCTGCAAGTACGAATGATGAGTGACGAGCATCGAATTGCCGGCTTCCGCAGGCCCATTGCCATTCTTTGAGCCGTTCAATTGTCAGTCCAAAATCGGCGACTGCAAAGACTTACTGCCGGTTTTCGTCTTTTCCGACCCGCAAGCCGTCTCGACTCTTGTCTTCTGCTAAGTTAGTCTTGCTCGTCGCGTCCGCTTCCTAACCGCTGACCAGTCACCACCGACCAATAACCGCTGCCGTTTGCTTGCCGCTTGTTGGAGCGAAGGTTTACAGCAATGGGGCGTCGGAATTCTTCGTCCTCAGTGCTCGCCAAGCCCACACGAGGGAGGCAGCGGCCAGAGTTGCAAGAAACGGGACAATCAACACGCTGTGGCGCGCGTGCGCGATGATTGGGGCCTGAACCGCTGGGATGTAAAGGATGTATAGCAAGACTATGCCTGCCTTGCGCAAGAGCCCACGCTTCCGCAGAACCGCGACGCCTCCGAGAGCCAGTCCGAGCAGCGGCGCCTGCATCGCCACGTTCATCAGCGTCGACTGCTGTCTCTTGCCGAGAAACCAGAAGTTGAAGAAGAGGTTCTTCGCGGCGCACCGGGCCAGAAGCTCCGGATGATTGCGGTATTCGGTCGAGACATGACTAAGCAGAGCGCGATTGAACGCAATTTCGTCATGCGGCGTGTAGAACAGTTGGTAGTAGGGGCCCCTGAACGGCAGCCCCAGCTGCCTGGCGAATTCTGCCCGCTCGAACCCGGCCCTCGTTTGGAGCTGGTAGAACGGCTCGGCAGATGCGGCGTTTTCGCAGGTGTAAAGCCCCTCTTGGGCTGAAATTCCCGGGACCGAGGCCGTCGGTACAAACTGATGCACCAGGACGTAATTACGAATTACCCATGGCGACATTACAACCACCGCCCCGAGGGCGAGCACTGCAATCCTTTCGACGACCTTCCCTCGCTCAACCCAGCCCCTCGCGGCAAGGAGGAGGTACACTAGCAAGAGGGGCGGAAATAGCAGAACCTGGCTCCTTACCAGAACCGCCACCCCCAGCAACAAACCAGCTAACCAATACCGCCACAGGCATCCTTTCTCCACTGCGCAGTAAAGCACAAGCATAAAAAGCATCACGGTGAAAATGCAGGGGAGTTCAATGCCCGCTCGCGCCTCAGCGACAAGGACGCCAGGGTAAAGGAGGAACAGAACTGTCGCTACCAGCGCGATGACCGCGTCGCCGGTGATCTTCCGGGTAAGCTGCAGCAGAATCAACGCGGCTCCAAAGGCCAGCAGTACGCACACTACGCGAGCCTGCTGGATACCGTAGCCGGCGAGCTTAAAGACCGCCGCCAGAACCAACGGGTATGCCGGCTCCCGAAGCATGGTATAGCTCATCCCGGGCTCTACGCGGTATCCGTTTCCCTGGTCCAGATTCCTGGCTATCAGGTCGTAAAGGTCCCCGAAACTCGTGCTGTAAGTCGGCTTCAAAGAGCTACTCACCTCCGGCAGCGCCAAAAGGACTATGGCAGCGTTGGCGACCAGCGCGGCGAGAAGGATGAGAAATACGGATTTGCTCCTGAAGAGCTTGGGCATAGGCACACCGCCGGCCGGCTCAGTGTCTTTCACCTGCATTGCTGGCGGCCGCCCGGTTTCGAACATCAATCAATATCTCCAGTTATGAACACTAGCTCTTGGATTTTGGACGGGGTCTTTCCCAGATGTAAGTGGCTGTCATCCCATAGTTCCAAACCGTGCCAACCACGATTCCCGCCAGAGCGGACAACGCCCAGAACGTGTTGCGTTTGAAGAGGTACGACGCGACTCCGACGTTCGCAAGAGCGCCAAAAGAACACGTAACCATAAAGGAAATCAGCCCCTTCACCCACCGCGATCCCTTGAGGCGCATATCCCTGTAAGTGAGGGCGTTGTTCAGGGTGAAGTTGCTCGTCATCGCTACCGCCGTGGCGCCGGCCTGGCTGGCGGTGAACGTCAATGACAGCGCGCGAAAGAGGACAGCGAGCGATGCGAAATGAATAAACACTCCAACCGCGCCTATAAAGGCAAAGGAGACGAAGCGCACCGGGAAAACGCCGCCGATGAGCTTGTCCGCGAGCAGCATCAAGTAACCCCACACTGCCTGGCCGTCCAGCTTGCTTTCGCCGGCGCGGCGATTACGAAATTCGTAGGGCACTTCTTTGACCTTCGGCGGCTTGGGACAGGAAGCGATTATATCCAGGAGGATCTTGAAACCAACGCTCGAGAGATTGCGCACCGCAAGCTCCAGAACTTCGCGGCGCATGGCGAAGAACCCGCTCATCGGATCGGATAAATCGTGCTTGATTACGGCGCGGCTGAGACGCGTAGCGAACCGGCTTATTTTGGCCCGAGACGCTTTCCAGGTCCCGATCCCACCGCCCTCGGTATAGCGGCTGCCGACGACGACGTCTGCTTCCCCGCTCTTTAGGAGTTCCAGCATGCGGGGCAGGACTGTTTCATCATGCTGGCAGTCGCCGTCGATGACGGCGAGGTACGGAGACGAGCTTGCCAGCATTCCTTCTATGCATGCCGAGGAAAGCCCGCGCCGGCCGATTCGCTGAAGGCAGCGGACGCGCGAGTCCTGCCGCGCGATCTCCCGGATGCGCGCCGCCGTTCCGTCAGTCGAATCGTCGTCTACGAAAATCACTTCCCACGCTTTTCCCCGAAGGCACTGCTCGAGCCGGCTCACGAGCTCCGATATGTTGTCTCGCTCGTTAAAGGTTGGTACGACCACGGCGAGTTCCGCAACCGGTATCTCCGCGCCACTTGTTCTCGCAAACAACTCTGCTGCTTTACTCTGCATCTAGCTCGGTCCTCCACCATGAATTTGATCCGCACGGGAGTCTGAGTCAGCCCCTCGGGCCATCCCCCCGCCCCCGGGACTGGTTATAGGTCAACTCCGACAGTTGTAAGGCCGACATTTCCGGCCGTAGAAAGTCAGTATCCGATTTGAACCTACCGATCTCGGTATTAATGTAAACGTGCCTAAAAGCGGCCCGATATCGCCAACGATGTGCGCATAGGGGAACAATACGCCTGCGGGCAGTTGGTAGACATCTGGCAACAATCCGCGGAGGTCTAAAACGGTCCGCTTCCAGGGCATCTGTTCGAACCTAGTCAATGACGGCCACTCGCCCTATTCACGCCGGGTCATCACTCGATGCTGCACACTTGGTATCTTCCGTCTACAACTTCCCTGGGGCGTTGCCCAGGACTGCTTTGGGGCACCACTTCGGAGCTAGAAGAAAACGTCCGGACCTCGGTGCCCCGCTTCGCGGGACGGGAAACGGCATTACCTCAACACCGCTACCGGCGTTTCGTGGCCCCGCATCCATTGCTCGAGAACGACGAGGCTAAACAGAACTTTATGATTGTCGCGACGGCCGGAGGCATGCTCGTCAAAAAGTTTGCGCACTGCGCTCGCCTGAAGGTACTGATAGATCCGGGAGCCTCTCTCTAGGAGCGTCTCGACCATCTTGCTATCAAGAGCGCTACGGAACCACTCATCCACCACGGTGCAAGCGAACCCGCGTTTTCGCCGCTTTAGGATCGATTCGGGAAGATAACTTCGACACACTTGTCGGTGTAACCATTTCCCCGAACAATTCCGCACCTTGAGATTCGCCGGCAATCGTTCGACGTATTCGACGATCTCTTTATCCACATAGGGGACACGAAGCTCCAGTCCGTGAGCCATCGACAGCTTGTCCGCGTACAGCAACAGTTCGTCAGGAAGTGTCGATCGCACTTCCAGGAACTGCAGCCCGCCAAGCTCGTCGGTTGACGACATGAGATCGGTCATGCTCGCCCAGCACTCCAGTATGGTGTCTCCCACCTTGGCATCGAGCAACCCGCACTGGAACAGGTCGTCGACTTGGCCCCCCGGCAGGAGCGACAAGACATGCTGATACCTGCTCATGCGGTCCGGGATCGCCAAAGATTGCACTCCCCGCTTCAGGGTTTCATTCCGCGGAAGGGCTTCGATGCCGGACGAGATCGCGCTGCGCATCCAACCCGGCACTCCTGCCCACAGGCTGTCATACCGTACGCCGAGGTGACGCCGATAGCCGCCAAACAATTCGTCCGGCCCCTGTCCAACCAGAGCGACTTTGACGTCCTGGCGGGCTCGTTCGCACACGAAATACATTGGAACAATCGAGGAGGTTGCGATGGGTTCTTCTAGAGAATCGACAATCTTCGGCAGTGTTTCCTCGAAAATCGATCTCGTGATCGTAACCGCGGTGTGTTTCGATCCCAGGATTCGGGCAGTTTCTGCGGCGTCCGCCAATTCGTCGTCAGCAAAGGTTGAGCCGTATCCTACGGTGTAGGTCGGCCAGGCGGTCCCGTTGAGATTCATCAAAGCAAGCAGTAGTCCCGAATCAACTCCGCCGCTCAAGAGCAAGCCAACTGGCACATCGCTGATGAGTTGACGCCGCACCGCCCCTTTGTAAAGGGCGAGCAACTCTTCCCTGGCTTCGGCGGGCGACTTTGCCGGTGCAAAAGGAGTAGGTTTGAATCTGTACCATCGACTCAACTCATAAGAGCCGTTTTGGACTGTTAGCTTAGTTCCAGGAGCGAGCTTGTGAATGCCCTTGACTATCGTGTAAGGGGACGGCGTATAGCGATACCGCAGGAACAGGTTCAGCGAGGTGGGATCGATCTCGGCTCGCTCCGCCATAGCGGCTCGAACGGCGCGCATCTCCGAGCCGAAATACAAACGATCCCCATCGATTCTGTAATAGAGCAGCTTGATTCCGAATGGGTCTCGCGCCAGAACCAACCGCCTTCTCCGTGCGTCCCAAATCGCCAGGCCGAACATCCCATTCAGGCGATTGAGCACCTCGTCGCCCCACTGCTTGTATCCATGCACGACAACTTCTGTATCCGAGTTCGTGCGAAACACATGCCCGTGCTGCTCCAGCTCGCTCCTTACCTCACGGAAGTTATAGATTTCGCCGTTGAAGACCACCCAAACGGACTCCTCCCGGTCCGACATGGGCTGATGACCGCCGCCAAGGTCGATGATCGAGAGCCGGCGAAAACCCAAGCCGAGGGGCCCGCTGATGTAGTACCCATCGTCATCCGGGCCTCGATGGACGAGGGTCCTGGTCATCGTCTCGATGTCACGGCGCGGGACGGGCTCCGGATCCCCGAAATTATATTGTCCGCAAATGCCACACATACGTCTTGACTTTCGAACTCGAATAACAAAGCGAGGAATACTCTGTTATCGCCATCCGGCGACATCAGGCACCGCCTCACAGAGGCGCATGAAACTTAATTTTTCGCCAGCGTGAAGTTATCTACGCGTTTAAATCTCACCAGGGACTTAAGGATGGCCCGGAGCTTGGTCATCTGCTCCTTGCGGTGGAAAACCATGAGTTCGCCGGAAATCGGCCGAGGTACACGACGTAGAAAAGCCCAGCAGTACCCCAGCCCCAAGGCCAAGCCCCCCACAATGAACGGCTGTTTGCTGACTCGGTAGGCCACGCGGAACAACTCCCAGACCGGATGTCCACCGAGATAGTAGTCTTTCTCCCCATATGAGAACAGAGAAGCGAGGACTCCGCGTTCGGCGGTCCCCAGGCGCCGGTAGTGAAAGAACCACCTCTCTCGGAATGATTCGGTCTTCCAGCCGATCATGCGTGCCGTTACCACAGCCATCCAGTCGATCCCTCCGGCCCGGTGTGGGGTGTAACCGCCGATTTGTTCCCAGCACTGCCTTCGGAACAATTGGCACTGACCTGCAACATGGTCACGCCCCTCAAAGCTATCTCTATCTGATCTGTACCCTTCCTCCCGGAAGACTGTTCCGGCCACACCAAGAGCAGGGTCCTCTGAGAACTTCCGCGCCAGAAACTCAAAATGGTCCTCGCCAAAAGAAATATCCCCATCCAGATTACCGATGATGTCAAATGAGATGCCGCTGAGCCTCTCGTATCCCGCCTTGAACGCACTCGCCTTAGCGGCAAAACTGCGATCACGCCGTTGCGGCATTTGGATCAACTCGATCCAAGGGTGCTCTGTAACATAGGAACTTACGATCTCAGCCGTCCTGTCTGTCGATCCGTCGTCCACGACCACCCACTTCAGAGGTAAGAGCGTTTGGTGAATCACAGAGTGGATCGTCTTCTCGATGAACGCCTGTTCATTGCGAGCAGGTGTGACCAGAACGTACGATGGGTAAGCTCGCGTACAATCGACGCGGTCCACGGTCACCGGCGCCGCGCCGGTCGGTAAATCATCGGCCGGGTTCGCCATTCGGTCGAATCCGTCCCCTTTTTCACGGTACTCGGCTCGACCACTGTCCTTGGATCGTGACCCCTTGCTGAAAACCCGCTCATAAGCGGCAAGCAGATTCTCAACAGAATGGTCCCAGGCCAGTTCCGTCTCGACCCTCATTCTCCCAAATTCTCCCATTCTTCTTCGTTCGTCGGGACGATCGAGTAACCAGAGTATCTTCTCAGCAAAATCCGGGACCTGGTTCACCTTGTCGGCGTATAAAGAGGCCTCTCGGGCGCTAAACCGGCCCTCTTTCGAATCAAACTGGACGATGGGCTTGCCGAGAGCCATATACTCCATGATCTTAATCATGGTCGAAATATCATTCATTTCGCAAGGCCTGTCCGGATTTACGCACACATCGGCCGTCGAGAGGATGTCTAACAGCTCCCGATCAGGAACCCTCCCAGTAAACGTGACCATATCGGCCAAGTCCAGATCCTTGACCATCTTCTCCAGCTGTGTAAGTTCAGGCCCACCACCGACGCACACAAAACCGATATCCCGCCTTCCAAGCGTCTTTATATGGTGCGCCACTCTTACCAGGATATCCAAGCCGTCTTGCACGTTCATGCACCCCACGTAGCCAATTAGGTAGCGCTTCCCGTTTCTGAGATCGGGGTTAGGCGCAACAGGTTTGAAACTCTGGGGATCGGGCCCGTTCCGAACAACAAAGACATCATCTGAAGTCAGACACCCTCTGTTTGTAGCTAGGCCTCTGTAGCTTTCGTTGGTTACGATGACGGCATCACTAACGCGATATGTCATCTTTTCAAACCAAAGCAAGGCATTGATGACCGAGGTCCGCTTGCCGCCTTTAGCAGAGTACACCTCTGGGCTGGCATCGTGATGATCGAAAATGAACTTAACGCCGAGTAGTTTGAATGGTAGTGCGATTACGAAAATATCGTCTGGAGGATTGCAGGCCTGAATGACATGGAAACCATGCCTTGTGTAAATCCACCAACTGTACAGGAACTCCCAAAAAAGGGACCAGGCAAATTCCCACAGATATCCCAGGGGAGTATTGGCTTCTTGGGCCATGGGATGTCTGTAGATCCGAATTCCGTCAAGCACTTGATGTCCTTGAGGCCACCCCTTGCGCCGGGGACACAGCACAGTCACCTCGTACCCATTCGCATTAAGCGAGCGGGCCTCATTCAACACACGGGGATCGGGCGGTACTGACTGGTTTTGAACTATTATGAGAGCTTTCCGCTTCACAAGATACCCCAAAGCCTCAATAGAGGCTCAGAATAGTCACACATTGCCCACCTCGTGCCGTGGGGACAGCGTCAGCAAATGCACTCGTATGCCGCAGTGTTGCCTGAGAAACCCGCAGTGGGGACAAGATCCACTACGCACTGCCTATTGTTGAGCCGTTCGAGTATCGTCCGAAAGTCCGGATCCTTGTTTCCTATCACAATGGTCTCGGCGTGCTCCAAAATGTTACCGATGTCCCCGACCATTAGCCTGGAAATGTGCGGAATCCTATTTAGAATGAAGTCTCGATTGGCCCCAACCAATTTCGCTATCTGCACATTTTTGTCATAGATGCGCAGATCATAGCCCTTGCCGATGAGGCGCTCGATGATCTCAATCATGGGACTTTCCCGGAGGTCATCCGTACCGGCTTTAAAGCTAAAACCCAAAATACCAATGCGTGTATTGCCCTTTCCCATGATGAGCTGCAGGCCTCTGGCGACTTGTAGGTCATTGCTCCGCAAAATCGAACTCAGGATTGGTGTTTCCAGGTCGTGGAGCTTCGCGGTGTAAGCCAGTGCTCGCAGATCCTTAGGCAAGCACGAGCCCCCGAAGGCAAAACCGGGAGCCAGATATGCAGGAGAGATGTTGAGTTTCTTATCCAAGCAGACTAGCTCCATAGCCCTGTGTCCGTCTACGGCAACAGATTTGCAGAGATTCCCGATCTCATTCGCGAAGCCTATTTTCAATGCGTGCCAGCTGTTGTCAATATACTTAACCATCTCGGCGGTTTCTAGGTCGGTCCTGATGAGGGGTGCATCAATACTTGCATAGAGACCAGCCAGCAGTTCGCCGCTCGCGCAATCCAACTCGCCAATGATGGTCCTGGCAGGGAATCTGAAGTCCATTACGGCAGAGCCTTCGCGGAGGAATTCCGGATTATTGCAGACGCCGAACCCCACACCAGCTTGCTTGCCGGAATACTCCTCTAATATGGGAATCACAATGCGGCGCATCGTTCCGGGTAAAATCGTGCTGCGGATTACCACGGTGTGGCGTTTGGCCTTGCTCCTCAGGGCGCCGCCTATTTCCTCGCAGACGCGTCTGATATAGGTCAAGTCGAGGTTGCCATTTGCCTGGGCTGGAGTTCCCACGCAAACAAAAGAAAGGTCCGTCGCATGGATGGCATGTACGGGATCCTCTACGGCGCGCAACCGGCCGGCTTCAACTGCGGCGGCAAGGATTTCTTGGATATCGGCTTCGATGATTGGCGGCTTGCGATTGTTTATCAGGTCAACTTTTACTCGGGCCCGATCAACCCCGATGACTTCATGCCCATCATGGGCGAGGCATGCCGCGGACACGGCGCCGACATAACCTAAACCGAAGACGCTGACTTTCAGAAGATCTCCTTTTCTCGAGAGGCAGATTTGCTCGGGAGATTTACTAGATTTACTAGATTGAAGCGTCGGGCGACCTTGGCGCGCCCCCACCAGCTACGAGCATCTGTCATTACTCTCCAACGGAGAGGCAGAAGGAGAGGCTTCTAAAAAGCTGTGATTGAGCCCAGCGATGCATGGGCGTGTGGTCCCAACCTATGAGAAGTTGCCTGCTTTTGAACGAACCGTCAGGCTTTTGCCACACCGTGAGTACATGGTTGAGGACAGTGCATAGCAGATCGTCAAGTTTGGAAAATCGACCTCGCAGCAATGTTGCGAGGTTGATGCACTCCGCATAGTCGTACAGTTCTCGTCGATATACTGTCAATCGAGGAGGACGAGAGAACGGTTTGGGCAACCCGCGTTCGTCAAACAGATTTCGGATGTAGTACCCGACGCCGCGCTCAATCGCGCTGCTGCACTTCGGATCACCTGTAAGTCCCTCAATTTTTGCAAGTGCTTTTAGCACGAAACAAGTGTGAAAGTGGTCGATAAAGTGTCTCTTGCCATCGTTGGCGTAATACCAGGAACCATCGGGATTCTGAGACTCGATCACGAAGTTGAGGTTTCTCTGCCCGACCTTTCGGTACCGGTCGTCTGAGAACTCGCACGCCGCGCTTGTAAGGAGAAACGCGCGATAGGCATTCGCATTAATGACACGGACAGAATCCTCGGGGTTTGGAGTATACGAGCATGTAGAGGCGGTTTGGGAGGTCTCGAAGTCTTTGTAGTCCAGGAGAGCGTGCTGAGCGATCGAGCGCATAATCCGCAACCATCTATCCTGTCCGTCGATCTGATACGCTTCTTTGAAGGCCTCGTAGACGTAAGGTACCGTCGTTATGAGCGGTGTGCCTTCCGTGATCGTGCCGCGCACCGTTTCCCAGTTAAATGGATAACCCCAACAGTAGTTATCGTAGCCTGTGCATCTGGTCTGATCGAGGATCTCAAGAAAGTGTAATGCCCGGCTGGCATATCGGTCTTGTTCAAGAACCCTCGCAAGGCGGAAGAAGCCCATGGCGTAATGGGCATCCGCTATCGGGAAACGCTGAGGCTTCCAATATAGCCTGCGGGTAGACGGTAGGAATGCCTCGCAGAAAATAATAGGAGAGACCGCGAGCGTTCCCAAGAGAGGCTTTCTGTAATATAACGCTTTTACACGCTGCCCAAGACGACCCGCGTAGAAAGTCTGGAAATCATAGGAAACCTCTCCGTAGTGGTTGAGCCAGTCCACGAATCGGAGGACGGCTTGCAGAATTTCTACTTTCCTTAAGGTGGCTGTTTCGCCCAGCACCTTAGTCGCTGCTTGATTTGTAGGTTGAAGCCCCACTGCGTTTTAACCTTTAGTCCACGAAGAGTCGGTGTGCCAGTTCCAGGGTGAGCAGTCTATGAATCTCTGTCGTGTAATTCCGGGTGCCTTTAAGATGCTGGTCGACTATCTGTTTGACTGTTTTGGGGACTAAGTATGAGCGTCCTAAGGAGCGGCGGTCGAGCAGCATTTCGCTCACATAATTCGCCAAGGCGTCGCGGTACCACACCCTAAAGTGGAACACCTTGTGTCGACCGAGCCAAAGGCGTTCCAAGCGAAGCGGCGAGAACAAGCGATCCAGTTGGGCGATCCACTGCGGCATACCGTAGTCATAGGCGTACTCCGCCTTAAATGTTAACTCCAGACAGGCGTGGTTGAGGAAGGAGGCGGGTCCGCCGATTCCACGATCGGTGCGCAGATCAGACAGGATCGGGTTGCCGTCCCGAATGAGGCGTCGCCTAACTTCCTCGTTAATGGCAACCGAGCCAGGAGCCCTGTACACTGTCTTCACAACATCGTTGTCAAGAAACGGCGAACGAACGGCTACCTGAGTCTGCTCGAGGCCGAGCACACCATAGTGGTGCCAGGGCGACTGGCGAAAAGCGACAAAAGTGGCCGGGTGGGCCTTCAGGCTGGTGTCGTAAGTGTTCTTAGCGGCATAGATATGGGACAATATTTCGGGCCGGAACAGTCCCTCAGCAGGGTATGTCGCCTTAAACATCACCGCGTGCAAAAGAATCTCACTTCCGTAGGTCCCAACCATCCGCACTGGCGCTATCTCTCTAACCTTCTCGTTTACATAGAGATCCGGAGAGCGGCTAAGGTCGACGCAGGCGTCCGTAAGGTAGGTCGAGCGCTCAGCATAATGCGAAAAGCGTGATAAAAACTCCGCACCGGTCGTGATAACCTGGTGCGACTGACCGCAGATTCTTGCAACCTTGCGTGCCAACAGCACATCCTGGTTGTCTCGATACATGCTGCCGAACGTATAACAGGGCAGGGAGCCAGGCGGCGCCTTGCGCCAAGCCATGATGATCCGTGTGTCCAGGCCACCAGTCAGCGAGACGCCGACGCGTTCGTGCCCATTGAAGTAGCGGGGCAGACTACCGACAAAGGCCTCTCGAAGGCGAGCGTAATAAGGTTCCGGCTTGAGCGGCTGCTGCTCTTCCCATTCGCGCGGCTCGAAGTAGGCTGCTTTTCTCTCCAGCGCTCCGCCGCGGAAATGCCAAGCTGAACCGGGGGGGAGGACATGGACGCCCGAAAAGAGAGTCCGGTTCTCAAGCACGCACCCGCAAACGATGAATTCTCCAAGGCCGCGAGCATCGGTGGACCGTAACTCCGGTCGAACTTTTAGAATCGCCTTTGCCTCTGCTGCAAAGTAAAAAGCATCCTTCGCCTCGTGGTAATAAATCCGTTGCAAACCGAACCGGTCATTGAAAAGCATCACCGTTCCGCGCGTCCGGTCGGCCGTCAGGCCGTGAAACCGGCCATTCAATCCTTTGGGAAAGTCGGGCTCCTCTTCGTACCGATGCACCAAGTATGACGGTCCTTCCGGGGCAACTGCATGGCCGCGTTGTCGAAGCGACGTAATCAGGCTCGGTTCGGGAAACTCCTCGCCAGAAAAAATCAGCGTGACGTCCCGGCGCTCGTTGTGTAGCGGCATACCATCGGCAAAGGACCCCTGCCGTGCCACCCATCCCACGTAAACACCCTGTGCGCTGTCAACCCAGGTGCCGCTGACGTAAAATGGCTCGTGACAAAGGGACTCCACCATTTTGAGCAACTGGCTCTCCGCGCTCAGTCTTGGAAGATCGGTGATAAGGCCGACGATTCCTGGCAATTCCGAACTCCCTAAAGCGCTTCCGGCTTCAGCTGGAACTTGTGTTGGTACCAGGCGCTCCGCAATTCGCGTAGTGTTGCCGCCACGGGCTCTGGTACTCGCTCAGCCAGTCGGTGGTGCAACCGCATGGCAAAAGCGAGCGAGCCCCAACGAGTCAGCGGGACGTAATAGCGAGGGATATCAACGCGTCGAAAGCCATTCCGTTCCTTGAAATCGCTTAGGCTGCTCCGCAGCTTCTTCCCGTAAGCGAATTGCGCGTAAACCAAGTAAGAAATACCTCGATCAGCACAAGACCGAACGGCTTGCCTGATCAGCGCATTCGTGGGCGACTTATCCCTGTACCCGAGCAACGAGACTATGTGCATGATCCCGGCCTGAGTCCAAGACTCGTCAGCAGTAAGCTTGATGAATCCGACCAGTTTCTCGGCATCAAATGCTCCGACAAAGATGCTTGAGTCAAGAAATGTCGCACTCACCTCGCGCACGGCTTCAAGGCTCTTGCCATAGTGAGGAAACAGCCTTTCTTGACGAACAGGGCACTCGTTGTAAATCTCCCAAATTCCCCGCACGAGGACATCATCAAAGGGTACTTCTCGGACCACAATTCCCTTCTTTTCAGCTTGCTTGGCTTTGTTCCGTGCCTTGAACCCGATCTGCTGTGTCCACCAGTGGTCAAACGTGGAGACAGGCAGTACGGCCATATTGTCCCACTCCATAGGGTAGCTGTACCGTGGCGAACTGTCGGGTAGCTTCTGCATGAATGTGAACAGATCCACACGGTTGCCAGATCTTCGGAGTTCCGCCAGTATTGGTTCGGGATCCTCTATAAAGTGATATTGGTCACCGTCTATCCGGGCGGTCCGAATGGCTCTCCCGGAGACGATGATGTTACGCCCTCCAGCCTGCATGTGCGAAATCCTCACTCCCAACTGACTGACACCAAATCCCTCGCCCACGCCGAAGCAACAGCCGCCGCATCAGATGTATGTCGTCTGGACAAGTCCGGCTGGGTAATCGATCCGTGAGTGGGGATTATCATTCTATTATAGTATTGTGCCAAAAGGGACTTCGTAACACAGGCTCATATACAGAACGTGGCGGAGAGGGAAGGGATTCGAACCCCCGGATGGTTTGACCCACCGCGGCCAGCAAGCCGACCGCTGCCTTGCCAACAGCGACCTCTCCGATACCGTCGGCCACTTATTCGGCGGCGCTGGACGCCGCTCGTGCCAACTTACTTGTGGAACTGTGACTCACAGACGCGTTCACGACTTCTGCGACTCGTCTCTGTTCCTCAGCTCTCAGGCCCGGAAACATCGGCAGCGAAACTATTTCGGATGCGCAACGCTCCGCTATGGGGAAGTCTCCCGACCGATAGCCTAACTTTGCATATGCCTTCTGCAAATGGAGCGGAACTGGATAGTGAATTGCAGTGCCAATGCCCGCATCCGCCAGGTGGCGTTGGAGTTGCTCACGGTTGTTAACTCGGACCACATATAAGTGGTACACGGCCTTGCTCCACAAAGGCTCCATGGGAAGCACTACCTGCTCAGTCGAACCGAGCACTTCCCTGTAGCCCTTGGCGCACTGCCGGCGCTGTTCGTTCCACGCCACCAAGTGTCGGAGCTTGGCCCGCAGAACTCCAGCTTGAATTGCATCCAGTCTGCCATTGTATCCCTCAACGTCGTGATAATACTTCTGGGCCTGGCCATGGTCTCGCAGCATCCGGATCTTTCGGGCCAGCTCTGCGTCGTCGGTGGTTACCGCGCCTCCTTCTCCGCATGCACCCAAGTTCTTCCCCGGATAGAAACTGAAGGCTGCCGCCAAGCCCATTGAACCCGCCTTCTTCCAGCAGTGCTCCGTCTTTGAAAAGTATTCCGCCCCATGCGCTTGGCAAGCATCTTCGACGACTATTAGCTTATAGCGTTCGGCCAATTCCAGGATCGGATCCATGTCCGCGGTCTGTCCGTACAGGTGTACGGGAACCACGGCTCCCACGGGCCGTCCGGTCTTCCGGTTGATCAGCTCCCCGAAGGTCGGATCGACGAAGCACTGCACTTCCAGGTACTCCCGCAGTTTCTCGGGGTCCATGTTGTAGGTGCGCTCATCGATATCCACGAAGTCGGGGTGTCCACCGGCCTGCGTGATCGCTTCGGTCGTGGCGATGAATGTATTCGGGACCGTAACGACGATAGCCCCCTTCCTGAGACCCGCCGCCATCAAAGCGAATCGCACCGCGTCCGTGCCGCTGGCTACGCCCACACAGTGCTCCGTGCCGCAGAATTCGGCGAAGTCTCGTTCGAAGCCTTCGACCGCGACACCGCCCACAAACGCAGCGGTCTTTAGAGCCGCGGCAAAGACCTCACAAAGCTCTTCCTTTAGCTCCTCATGGGGAGTCACTAGGTCCAGGAATGGAATCTTGCCGTTTGTCGTCATTTGCTCTTCTCTCCCACCGCGTCCGCCATCACCCTCAGCACTTTCGCCGGATTGCCGGCTACGATCGCGTGGTCCGGAACGCTCTTTGTCACCACGCTGCCGGCCCCCACGATCGCCCTCTCCCCAACCGTAATGTTCGAAAGGATGGTAGCGCCTGATCCGATGGAGGCGCCCTTCTTGATGAGAGTGGTCTCGACCTTCCAGTCCTGTTCCGTCTGCAGTTCCCCTGTCCCGCTAGTAGCTCTTGGGTAGGTATCGTTGATGAATACTACTCCGTGTCCGATGAATACCTCGTCTGAAATCGTTACCCCTTCGCAGATAAACGTGTGGCTGGAGATCTTACAGTTCTTTCCGATTCTTGCGTTCTTTTGGACCTCGACGAAAGCGCCGATTTTCGTGTTGTCGCCAACCTCGCAGCCGTAGAGGTTAACGAACTTGGAAAACTTTACGTTTTTCCCAAGCTTCACGTCAGGTGCAATGCACAGATACTCACTCATAGGCGTACCGCCGCACCCATATCTGCGAGCGATCGGTCCGCCGCTTCGAGCAACTTGACCACACGCAAGCCGGCGATTCCATCGTTGAAGGGCACTTCGTTACGCGTAATGCAGTCGATGAAGTACCGGATTTCCGAGGCCAGGGCTTCTGTCTGTTCGACCTTGGGAGCCCACATATCACCCGTGCGATAACTGACAAGCAACTCGTAAACACCCTGGCGGCTTTTGATGTCCACGCCTTTGTCGTAGACCTTGATTTTTTCATCGGCATCCAGGTCGTTCCACACCACCATCTTCTTTTCGCCTCCCAAGAGAGTCGTGCGCACCTTGACCGGCGACAGCCAGTTGACGTTGAAGTGTGCAATCACGTTGTCGCTCAAGTAGACGGTGATATAAGCGACATCCTGGTGGCTATTCACATGGTTTTGCCCGGTTGCCGCCAGGTATTCTGGTCTCGACTTCACGAGGTGGTCCATGATGGAAAGGTCGTGAGGGGCAAGGTCCCAGATGACGTTAACGTCGTGCTGGAACAGGCCCAGGTTAACCCTGATGGAATCGTAGTAGAAGAGCTTGCCCAGAGTGCCGTCCTCGAGCAAGTGCCCGATCTTCTTGACCGCACCCGTGAACAGGAAGGTGTGATCGACCATGATCGTCAGATGCTTCTTCATGGCCAACTCGATCAGCTCTTCGGCTTGCGCAGAGGTCGATGTAAACGGTTTTTCGACAAAGACATGCTTCCCGTTTTCGAGGGCTGCCTTGGCCAACTCGAAGTGTGTCCAAACGGGCGTGATTACAGCGACGGCATCGACATGCGGCGAGCGGAGCACTTCCGAAACGTCGCCCGTTGCACGCGCACTCGGATATGCGTGCTGAATCCGCGTTTGAGCGGCCGGGCTCTTGTCGCAGATTACGGAGACTTTGCAGTCTTCTACGCCGTTGAAGTTGCGCGCAATTTGCGGCCCCCAATAGCCGTAACCGATAATGCCAACTCGAATCATCCTAGTTCCAGTTTCAAGCCGCGCCAGCTCCGGAAATGACTGCTAGCGGTGTCCGGAGCAGAATCCTAATGTCCAGCCACAACGACCAGGACCTGGCGTACCGGATGTCCATGCGAACCATTTCATCGAACTTCACCCTGCTTCGCCCTTCAACTTGCCAGAGGCCGGTGATGCCCGGTTTCATCGCCATGAGGCGCTCTTTGTGCCATAAGTCGTAGTGTTTGAACTCGTACATTAACGGAGGTCGCGGCCCTACCAGCGACATCTCGCCGCCAAGGACGTTGAGCAATTGCGGCAGTTCGTCCAGGCTGGTCTTCCGCAGGAATTGCCCCACGCGTGTGACTCTTGGATCCGAGACTAACTTGAACTGCTTTTTCTGGTTTGGTCCAGTTTGTTCTGTCCCTGCCGCGCCTGCGATAAATTGCTTCACGTAGTTTTCATGGATTGCGTGGTCGTTACCGAAGTACATGGACCTGAATTTGAGGAACGTGAACTTCCTTCCGTATTGGCCTAGTCTGGTTTGGCGGAAGAGGATGGGGCCCTTCGAGGTCAGCTTGACCGCGATCGCAATTGCGGCCAGTACTGGAAGACAAAGGACCAGGATGGCAAGACTTCCCGCAATGTCAATCAACCTCTTCAGGAGAGCCGAGATCCGCTTCTTGTGGGTGCCGCTTGCCAGGTCCAGGTGCAAGGTCGAGTTGGCTGGCCCATCCGGGCCATCGTTATCCCAATCTTCGGGAAAGACGTGAAAAGAGAGGCTGATCTGGTTGATCTGCTCAACCCTCAGTGCGTCATAAAGCGTGTCGGTGACCTTTGCAGAAAGGGCCCGCACAGCCGAGTTTTCGTCGTCGGCAGCAATCTCGGTAAAAATGACTCCTATAGCACTTCCGTGCCGGTACCATCCTTTCAGGTCGGTGTCGCGGGTTGCCTGCGACAATGCACGCAGAATCTTGTCGAGAGTGTCTTCTGGGTCGCCAAATTTCAGAAGCTCGCCAGGTTCAAGAATCATCAGCACAAAACGCCGGTTGGAACGCTCGGTTCTTTTCCGTTCCAATCGGAGCAATCGCATGAATATTTCCTGGGGGAGCATCCCAAAATCTTCGGGTTCATTGGGAGCAATGGAAGAGCGCTGTGCTAACCGGGGGTTTTCTCGAAGACGGAGCATGTTGTTCAACACAAGTTCACCGTTCCTATCGCTGTTGAAACTGGTTGATAAGTGAAGAGTGACGATACCTCATAGTGAGGCCACTATAAGTTACGTTGCATTCGAAGGGCATTCCCGATGTAGGGCCAAATTCGGGCTTTTGTACTGCTCGCGTACCAGTACGGAGCCTGGGTTGTTTGCCTAATCGATCTCCGATACAGCATGGCATTCCCCAGGAAAGCCCTCGCTTTGGCGTGGGAAAAACTGGCGTGCCGAGGTTTGCTTTAACGCTACCTGACGATTCTAGGCAGCGCTGATGACTAGAGAATTACGGCAGAATTTGAACTTACATACGCGAAGGATTTGCGACCAGTGAGCTTCTGATCGGGATCGCCATGCGGCGCCCGCTAGCGTCCAGCGGCTCGACCCACTCACGATCGATTTCCACCGCCATCGACCTTTTCAGAAGAGTTACGGAGACAACGACCCGGTATCGCTTGCGAACTTCGACGAGGAAGCCTTCCAGGCCAGCCAGAGGTCCGTCATCGAGCCGGACGCGCTGCCCAACCTCCAGGAAGGGCCACGGTTCAGTCAGCAGCCCGGACGCTACGGCACTTTGAATCGCGGTGATTTCCTCCTCATCGATGGGAGCGGGAACCTTTCCGATTCCCACAAAGTGGAGAACCCCGGGAATGGTCAATAGCGGGAGCCGGTACTGCGGGTCCAATCGGCAAAACACGTACCCGGGGAAAAGTGGAAAATCGACCAACTTCAAGCGGTCTGACCACCGCTGGCGGCACTGGTAAAGTGGCAAGAACTCCTCGAACCCCTTGTTGCGGGCGATCGTGGAAACTACTTTCTCACAGTGCGATTTCACTCGAAGAGCGAACCACTGTTCCGAGGTGCTCATGGATGCCTTTCAACGAGTTTGGGACAAGCTACCGCCCTTTCGGTCCCAGTCGGCCGGAACTCTATCGCTGTTCAGTTCCCCCGCGCTGGACCCTGCCTGATTTCCCGAAAGGGCAAACGCATTCCAGCTGCCAGAATGGTCGCCAAATCTTATGATCTTGTTTTCAATGGGTTAGCAGGAATCCGCTGTCTCAACCTCCACGGCACTATGCCGACGATTTGGACATGCTCCAAATTAGTGAGACGAAGATGAGCACTACGGACGGCATCGAGTGATGCCGACGTCCAGCCTGGATGCTTGCTACTGCGACAGCCCATATCTGCCCGAGGCGCTAGCAAGCCCTAGAATCAGTCGCGAACCGCCTCCGAGGCGTAATGGTGCGTAGATTCAGGTTCGCATGGGCTTCAACACGGGCATCCCTGGCTTGTCCCAGGATCAATTGCCGACGCCCTCCGAGGGGTAATGGTGCGGGAGGCTTCAGCAATGAGCACTGGACAATTTAGCCCCGAGGAATTCAGTCCGCTTTCTTCCTGCCGCGCCCTCCAGCCTTCGTTGATTTAACGCGTACCGATAGGGGAACAGCCTTTCATACGATGTCCGGAATGCTGCCCAGATCTGGGAAAGATCCGGACAGAGTTGCTTAAGAATCAGTGGCATAGCACTGTTAGGCGACATCACCGAAGGGGGGTGGAAAAGGTCCCAGCGGAACGGATTGTGCTGGCGTTATCCCGCGTTATTTCTCGCGTCAGTTTTGCGTTAGTGAGGCGTCTCAAATGGCGTCTTTCTGGTAGATTGCCGATTCAAGTGGGCCCAAATCAGTGCACATACTCCGAAAGATTTGCAGGTTCCAGACTGAAAACAGGGACCTTACATATCGGAATTACAGATGCTTAACACTCAATGATCTATGAACCCGCTAATCGGCTTGCTCTTCGTTTTGGTGTTTTCCACACTTGCTTTCACAGCAGCGAACGTTGCACTGCAACAGCAGAGAGTTGGCAACATCAAGCCGGCGGTGAGTTCGTCATCTCACGCATATCGGGAACCGACCAACTCATGGAGGCTCGGTGGACAAATTCGCCAGTCTCCGACCCGCAGCACTCAGCCGCTCAAGCCACGCGTCAGGTCTGCTGACATATGACCCAACCAACGTTCTACAAACCCGAGCTTGACGTGCTTAGGTTCTTTGCGTTCCTCGGGGTGTTTGTAGTGCACATTGTGATCGCAGATCCGGAGAGCGACACGTGACGGCGCAAACCAGACTGGTCGATTTAGAGTGGTTGGAGTCCAACTTCCCTTGCATGCAGGCGTGTCCAGCCCATACACAGGCTGGCCGGTACGTCTCGCTCATTGCTCAGGGAAGATACGCGGAAGCGTATCGCTATGCCCGCATCCCCAACCCGTTCGCGTCCATTTGCGGGCGCGTGTGCGGGCATCCCTGCGAGTCCGCATGCCGCCGCGGCGAGTTTGACGCGCCCATCTCGATCCGCGCGCTGAAACGCTTTGTCACTGAACGCTATGGGCCGGAGTCGAGGAATCCGATCGACGTTTTTGGCGGCAAGCCCAACGTTAAGCTTGGCGAGAAAGTCGCGATTATTGGCTCTGGTCCGGCGGGGATGTCCGCGGCGCACGACCTAGCATTGCTGGGCTATCCGGTGACGATCTTTGAAGCGTCGGTAGTGCCAGGCGGCATGATGCACCTCGGCATCCCGGAGTACAACTTACCCCGCGGCGTCTTGGAAGCGCAGATCCGCGAGATTATCGATCTCGGGCCAGAGTTGAAGCTGAACAAAAGGCTCGGCCGGGATTTCACTCTCGAGGACCTGCGGCGGCAAGGGTACAAGGCGGTGCTGATGGCGTTTGGACTGAACCGCAGCCGCGAGTTGAGTCTTCCTGGAAATGACCTGGACGGAGTCGTCAAAGGCATCGACTTTCTCCTGAATGTAAACTTAGGCTACCGGTTTGAGATAGGCAAGAGGGTCGTTGTGATCGGCGGCGGCAACGTGGCCATCGACGTGGCTCGGTTGGCGATGCGGGAACAGCAGGCGAAGCTTGTGGCAGACATGGCCAATGCCGGCGTTCCGAATGAGCCAACTTCCAGCGAAATGGACGTGGCCATGAAGGAGTGCCTGAACGTTTCGCGGGCGGGGTTGCGCATGGGCGCGCGGGATGTGCAGCTGGTCTGCCTGGAGTCGCGCGCGGAGATGCCGGCATCCGAAGAAGAAATCGAACACGGTTTGCTTGAGGGCATGAAGCTGCGTCCTTCTTTGGGCCCAACGAAGTTCGTGGGGAAGGATGGGAAGCTTACCGGCCTCGAAGTCATCCAATGCATTTCTGTATTCGATGAAAACAAGCGATTCAATCCAAAGTTCTCGCCGGGAACCGAATCCGTGATTCCATGTGACACGGTGATCCTGGCTATCCAGCAGGCTTCCGATCTTTCCTTCCTGAAGCCCGAGGACGGCATCGAAACCACATGCCAAGGCACATTGAAGATCAATCCCGACACTCTGATGACCACTGCGCCCGGTATTTTCGCCGCCGGCGACATTGCGTTCGGGCCGCGCCTGATCATCAATGCGGTAGCCGACGGCAAAAAGGCGGCTCTGCAGATCGACAAGTTCCTGCGCGGCCCGCAATGGAAACCAAAAGAAAGATTCGTGCGGATCACCGTGCTCGACCACCACGAAATGGCTGCCCATTACGACGAGTATTCACGCCTGGCTGTGCCTGCTCTGCCGATCGAACGGCGCACTGGCGTGGCGGAAGTGGAATGCGGCTACACCGAGGAGCAGGCGCGTCGAGAAGCCAGCCGCTGCCTACGGTGTTGGATCAATACGATCTTCGAGGGCACCGAGGCGAATGGGACAGAGTGCATCCTCTGTGGCGGCTGTGTGGATGTCTGTCCGGAGAACTGCCTGTCTTTGGTGCCGCTAAAGAACTTCGCATTCACCGGCGAAGAAAAGGAACGCCTGGGCGAAGAACGCGAGCTACGCAGTCTAGACCTCCAGAACATCTCGCCGGAAGAACTGAACCAGGTTGAGGGCTCCGTAATGGTTAAGGATGAAACCATCTGCATCCGCTGCGGATTGTGCGTGGAACGCTGCCCTGTGAACACCATTTCGATGGAAGCTTTTGAGGTATTCGACCAGGATTTCAGCTTGCAGCCCATGAGGAGATCGTTCTGAATCCATGAGCGACGATAAGGCAAACCCGGCACAGGCAAATGCAGACGCAAAGCGGGAGGTGTCACGAAAGGATTTTCTGAACGAAATCACCTTGGGAGCGCTAGGAGTTGCCGGTCTGGGCGGCGCGGCGTTGACCTATCAGTTCTTTTCGCCGAAGGTCCTGTTCGAGCTGCCGACTACCTTTCGCGCCGGCAATCCGGATCTCTACCCGGTGAACTCTGTCACCTTCCTGCAAGACCAGCAGGTCTACATCGTACGTACTGCGGCGGGATTTTACGCGGTCTCGGCGGTCTGCACGCATCTTGGTTGCATCACTCAGTGGAAACCGGAAGCGAACATGATTGCCTGTCCCTGCCACGGCAGCAAATTTCAGCCGAACGGCAAAAAAATCGACGGTCCCGCGACACCCCCCCTACCACACTACGCGATCAACCTGACCGCCGACGGTGAGTTGCAAGTGGATAAGCTGCAAATCACCAAAGCCGATCAGGTCTTGAAGGTCTGAGGAAAACCATGGGCACTTCGTTTAATACCGCTCTCGAGAGCCTCCGGACCACACGGGTTTGGAAGTCCATCTTCCGGCGCGGCCCGGCCATCACCAACCGCACACGCAGCCTCGCGGTATTCGGCAACCTGTTTTTGCACTGGCTGCCGGTGAAGGTGAGAGAAAAATCGTTGCGCGTGCGGGCAGCCTACTATCTAGGGTCATTGTCGCTGTTGCTGTTCATCACATTGGTGGTGACCGGCGTGCTCCTGATGTTCTATTACCATCCCGCGACGCCAAAGGCCTATTACGACATGAAGGACCTGCGCTTCGTGGTGTCGAACGGAGTGTTTGTGCGGAACGTGCACCGTGTCGGTGCGCACCTATTGGTCCTGCTGGTGTTCTGGCACATGTTTCACGTATTTTATCGCGGCGGATACAAACCACCCCACGAGTTCAACTGGGTGGTTGGCATCATTCTGCTGCTCCTCACGTTGTTCCTGAGCTATACGGGTTACCTGCTGCCTTGGGATCAGTTGGCATTCTGGGCGGTTACCGTGGGCACCAACATAATTTCCGCCGCGCCGGTCATCGGAAGCGAAGTTCGTTTCGTGGCCTTGGGTGGACACATTGTCGGCGAAAATACGCTGTTACGGTTTTACGTGCTCCATGTGGTCATTCTCCCGCTGCTGGCGTTCCTCTTCATCGGCGTGCATTTGTGGCGTGTGCGGAAGGACGGCGGACTGACGGTGGGGTCAAAAGACGATGATGGACAAAACTAAAATCGAATCAGGATTCAGTTCCGACGCCAAGAAGGAACCCCGCCGGATTGTCTTCATTACACGCAATACTTCTGCCAACGTGAAAGATGAACGTGAGCGCAAAGTGATGAGCTGTCCGCACCTGCTGGTGCGCGAAGCCATCGTTTTCGAAGTGCTGATCATCGCGATGGTGCTAGTTGCGTTGATTTGGGATGCGCCCCTGGAGCAGTTAGCCAACCCTCTGCTCACACCCAACCCGGCGAAGGCGCCATGGTATTTTCTGGGCTTGCAGGAATTGCTCCACTTTTTCCCGCCGTTTGTGGCCGGATTTCTGATCCCTACGCTGGTGGTTATCGCGCTCAGCGTGATCCCTTACTTCAACGTAAACGTGGAAGGAAAGCCGCTTTGGAGCGAACAAGCTTCCAAGCGATTTGGCATCGTCCTCTGGGTAGTGGTTGCATTGCTGATCGTGCTGGTGGTAGTGGACGCCTGGACAATTATTGTGCCGACCGTGCTTGTCGCGGGTCTGCTGGTGGCGTCGTATCTTTCGAAGGCAACCACCGGACGGATGGGCGCACTGCGCGCCAAGCCGCTCTCCTGGTGGATCATGACGTGGTTCATTGCGACGGTCCTTTGCCTGACGGTGGTAGGGACGTTCTTCCGGGGCCCCGGGTGGTCCTGGGTGTGGCCCTGGGGGACACATGCCGCCTGAAGACATGGGCAAGTTGTCGGAGAAGCTGCGGCTTGCCTTCGCTCTGTCCACGGTCGTTTGCGTGCTCGTGCTGGCGATTTCGCCCCTCAAGGACTTTCGTGCGGAGTGGAAGCATTATAAGCGCTGGTTCGTGAAGTACGCACAGACCCGGCCGGACACGAAAAAGCTTCTTGCCGATTACAGTCCGAGCATTGATCAGGTGTGGTTGCCGGAAATGAACGTGACGGACCGCTGCACTACCTGCCATCAGGGCATTACCAAACCGAGCCTGGCGGATGCTTCCGTTCCACAGCCCTTTCGCGCACACCCGCCCATTTACCATGGTGTTCGCGACTGGGGATGTACCATTTGCCATCGCGGCCAGGGTTTAGCGACCGAAGTAGCTGAAGCACACGAAACCACGCCGGATTGGGAAAAACCCATCCTCCCTGCTCATTTCCTGCAAGCCTCCTGCGGGAGCTGCCACCAGGATGATCTAAAGGAGGCGCCACAACTCGCGCGCGGCCGTGAGTTGCTGACGCACCTGAACTGCCAGGCTTGCCACAAGCTCAACAACCCAGATTCAATCGAGTTGGGCCCGGATCTCTCGAGTGTGGGATATAAGGTCTCGCGCCCGTGGATTTACAAATGGCTGAAGGAACCCCGTACCATGGTCGATCAAGACGGCAAAGTCACCGTGAACGGCTATGAGGCCGAGCCGCGCATGCCGCAATTCCGCCTGAAGGAAGACGAGATCAATGCCCTCTCCGCGTTCTTGAGCGTGCAAAAGGCCAAGCCGACTGAGACGTACAAGATTAATCCGTCGGTGGTAACCATGTTGAGTAAAAGCCCGGAACTCCTTGCCCAGGGCGAAGTGCGTTTCCGGCAGATGATGTGCACCACCTGCCACTCCTTGGCAGCCAGGCGCGCCGGTGAGTCCAAAATGATCGGAGGAGAAATCGCCCCGGAGCTTACCAAGGTGGGCAGTAAGGTTAACGAAGAATGGCTGATCGCCTGGCTGCGAAACCCACAAAGTTATTTGCCGCATAGCACGATGCCACGGTATGGGTGGAGCGATGAAGTCCTCTACAAGGTCTCGCAGTATGTGATCAACAAGCTCGCAGATTCCGCCCTGCTAGCAAATGTGCCGCAACTCGGCGCGGCCACGGAGGAAGAAGTAAAGACGGGAAAGCGTTTGTTCAGGGAGAAAGGCTGCGCCAATTGTCACGCATTGACCGGAATCGGCGCGCAGAAGGACTTTGGGACCGATCTCACCGCTGTGGGCGCCAGGAACGCTTCGGAGTTGGAGTTCAGCAATGCAAAGATCGAGCACGACCTGGTTTCCTACATTCAAGCGAAGTTGCAGGACCCGGTATCGGTAAATCCCGCCTCGCGCATGCCGCTGTACAACTGGAACCAGGCGGATATGGACGCCGCGACCACCGCATTGTTGAGTCAGATAGGGCCAGCGCCCACCAGTGCTCTGCAGCATCTGGTTGTACCCAGAAAAGAAGGATCTTTCCAGGCCGTGGGCGCATTTGCCCAGGTTTACCAGCGCTATAGATGCTACGCTTGCCATCGCTTTAACGGCTATGGCGGAACGCTTGCTCCGGACCTTTCTTATGAAGGCAGCCGCGCACAGAAAAAGTGGATCGCGGACTTCCTGAAAAATCCTCAGACCATCCGTCCGACGTTGATTCTGCGCATGCCGCAATTCAGCATGCCGGATAAGGATGCAGCAGTCGCCGCGGAGTTATTGTCGACGGCCATGCAAAAACCTGGGGCTAATCCGGAGAGTGTGGATTCCAGACAATTCACCCCGGCGATGGTATCGACGGGCAAACAACTCTATGAAGTGAAATACCGGTGCCAGTCCTGTCACACGATTGGTGGAACGGGCAGCTACGTGGGCCCGAATCTGAACAACTCCGGGAACTGGCTGACGCCGGCATGGATCGAAGCGTGGCTACGCAACCCGCAAGACTTGCAACCGGACACGATCGAGCCCCGCCGTAACCTCACGGACGAAGAGATACGGGCGCTCACGGCGTACCTGATGACGCTGCGCGCAGGGATCAACCTGCAAACTGCCGAGAATGCCGCGAATGTGCGCGTGACCTTGCAAGGAGTGGGCCGATGAAAGTGAAACTCCTGGTGGCTGCCCCCCTTGTGTGCGCGGTACTTTGCGCGCTGGCGCTCTCCGGCTGCAATAGGAGCACGGCGCCAGTTAAGCCGGGTGTTGCCTATGGCGCCTACGACACAGAGCTCGATTGGAACGACAACACCAAGCTGATCAAGCTGGGCTATCAGGAAGCGCACGGCAAACGCATCTTCTACCAGTACTGTGTGTGGTGCCACGCGGGTGCCAGCCCGGTGGGCCCATCAAACCGCAGCAACATGGCGCCCATGCCCCCGCTGATGAACGACGGCGAAAAACTGAATGGAGAAAGCGACGAGTACATGCAGAACATCATCACGCTGGGCGGGAGCGCCCTCGGGAAGTCCTCCATGATGCCGCCTTACGGGAAGACCTTGAGCGCCGCGGAGATTACGGATGTCATCGCGTTTACGCGGGCGATCGCGCAACCGATCTACAGGAAGCCCGGGCGGCCGGGGTTGCAGACGTCAATTACGGAGCAGATTTTGACAGTGGGCAGTCCGGTTGAAGGCGTAAGATTTCCGGTCAGTGTTAGTGGAAGCGTGCAAAGGCAATCGGGCGTGGCGCCGACGGGCACGATTGCGTTTTTCGTGGGGACAGCTCAGCTTGCCAGCCCTGTTCCGGTGGTGGCAGAGCCTGGGCTGAATGGCGCGGCACCCTTTTTCTGGATCAATTCGACTCCGGTGACGATACCCAACGCGGGTTCGTACGCGCTTACCGCTCAATATAGCGGTGATTCGAATTACGCAGCTTCAACCACTTCGACGACGATTAATGTGCTTCATCGCGCGACAGCCAGTATCAGCGTTAGCCCGACGGCGGTGAATTATGGCGGCACGGTGACAATCACTGGCATCATTGACACGGCAATTCCGAGCTCGAACACGGCACTGAAACCGACGGGAACTGTTACGTTATCTGGCACCGCCGACGGGCAAATCAAGAGTGGCGCGACTACCATCACAACCGCGGACGAGAGTGGAAATTGGGCGATTCAACTGAGCGCAACGGTCAAGCCCACAAACGGCGAGAACTTCGTGATTACCTACAACAGTGACAGTAATTACGGCACCGCTTCGGCGTCCAGCAATTTGGTGGCTGTAAATCTGCCGGATTTTTCGCTGACAGCAAATCCAGGCTTGTTGACCATAACTGCCGGCCAAAACGGTTCCTCGACGATTACCATCGCACCGTTGACAAGTATGAGCAGCACTGTCGTTTTGACCTGTTCTGATCCACTCCTTATGAATGTGGCGTGTACGATTTCTCCCGCTTCCATTCGTCTCGCGAACAATGCTTCGGGGACAGCAACCGTAACACTGACTTCGCTTGGACCATCGAGCTCTGGAACGTCAAGCGCACTGCGGAAGCGGCGTCGAGGGATGATATGGATTTCCAAGCCAGCGGCCTGGCGACTCGGAGGGAGCTGTGTTTGCGCGGTGCTGCTGATGCTTCTGTGGTTGATGTCCGCACACAAGCGGAGCTACCGCGTGGCGCTGGGTCTCGCTGTCAGTTGTGTCGTGGCGCTGGCGTTTGGTTGTGGAGGAGGCGGTGACGAGAACAATCCTGTACTTACGACGGCTGCGATCACGGCGTCAGCCACTAAAATTCCAGCCGCAAACACGCCTTCGCTCGCGCTCACCGCGACGGTGACATCCTCGAAGGCAGTTACAGGCACGGTCAATTTTTGGGAGAACGGCAAAGATGGTGCCCTCGCGCCACCAACTACACTAGTGAACGGTACGGCAACGGCACAGGTTGCGTTGCCGTCGCCAGGAACGCATGAAATCTACGCTCAGTACAGCGGGGACGCCAACAATCGAGCGTCGCAATCATCGACAATCGATGTCGCGGCCACTGGTTCGGCTCACGCGCAGATTCAAGGCACGACCGGGCCCGTCACCCACTACTCTTCGGTTTATGTGACGATTCAGTGAGCGTGGCATTTTGCAATCTGGGTTCGCCGTCAGTATGCCCCGTGGTGTTTTTTTTCAGCCCGAGCGGCACCGGGGATCCAGGGAGGAGCCCTCTCGGCCCTCTCCAGGTACGGAAGAGCACGGAAGTGCTTCATTCTAAGCGTTTTCTTATACACCACCAGCAGAGGCTGGTCTTCGAGGTGTGCCAGCATCCAGAGGTGTTATTTGGTATAGGAGGTTCTTTCCTGACCAGATGGTCGCGAAACTCCAGGTCCGATTTCGCATTCGGATCGCTCCGGCGTATCGGGCTCGGAAAGGTCGATCGATTCCAGATGGCCGATCAGGCCGTCGAACAAGCAATACAGAGTCATCGCCATGGCCCTCATACAGCCGACACACTCGCAACGGCCGTCGGATGCTGAATGGCCTGCCCGCAGCGTTATTTTTCGCCGGCTGGCGGGGAGGCTGATCGGGCGCGGCGCTTCTTAGCCCAACCCTCTTTATTCACTTGGCGGGCGCGGCCCACGGCGAGCGAATCGGCGGGAACCGGGTCGGTGATCACGGAGCCGGCCGCGATGTAAGCGCCGTCGCCGATCTCGAGCGGCGCCACCAGCGTGGAGTTGCTTCCCACGAAGGCCCCGCCGCCAATCCGCGTGGGGTGCTTGCGCGAGCCATCGTAGTTGCAGGTGATCGTGCCCGCGCCGATGTTGGTCCTGGCGCCGATTTCCGCATCGCCCAGATAGGCCAGGTGATTGGCCTTGGCACCCGCGCCCAGCCGGGTCTTTTTCAACTCCACGAAATTGCCTATGTGGGCGCCCTCGGCGACGTAATTCCCCGGGCGCAGGCGGGAAAACGGTCCGGCTTGCGCGCCGCGCTCCAGGCGCGAAGCGGTCACCACCGTCAGCGGACCAATCACCACATCGTCACCCAGGATCGAGTCCTCGATAATGCTCGACGCGCCAATACGGCAGTTTTCGCCGATGGTGGTAGTGCCCAGGATGCGCGTAAATGGCTCGACCACCGTGTCGATGCCGATCGCGACGCCGCTATCGATGGTCACCGTCTCGGGCTTCTCGATGGTCACGCCCGCCAGCATCAGCTCGCGCAGCTTGCGCTCGCGCAGCAAGCGGTCCACTTCTGCCAGTTCGACCCGGTCGTTGATCCCCAGGCATTCGCGTGGATCGTCGATCTTCATCGCCGTAACGTAATGTCCCGCGCGGTCGAGAATCTCCACCATGTCGGTGAGGTAATATTCGTGTGCGGGATTATCGGGGCGCATTTCGCTCACGTGCCGCCAGAACGGTTCCGCGCGATAGCAGTAGATGCCCATATTGGCTTCGCGAATCGCCAGTTGCTGGGGAGTGGCGGCGCTCTGCTCTACGATGGCCTTCACTCTGTCGCTGACGCCACGAATCACGCGCCCATAACCGGTAGGGTCGGGCATGTCGGCCGATAGCAGCGCGCCCGAAGCATCGCTCGCTTCCAGGGTTTCGATGAGACGGCGTACGGTGGCTGCCCGCAGCAACGGACCATCGCCGTAGACGATCACCAGGTAGCCATCGAGACGCGAAAGCGTTTCGCGCCCCACCAGCAGTGCATGGCCTGTGCCGAGCTGTTCGGTCTGCTCGATGAAGCCGATGCCGGGTGTGGCAATGGCGGCACGGACCCGCTCGGCCTGATAGCCCACCACCACGAAAACGCGCTCCGCCGGAGTCAGCGCGAGCGCCGTATCCACCGCGTGCTCTACCAGAGTCTTGCCGCCGGCGCGGTGCAGCACTTTGGCCTTGTGCGATTTCATGCGGGTCCCTAATCCCGCGGCCAGAATCACAACCGTTACTGGAGTTTCCATCCTCTCCATTATGGCTGGCTGCGCGCCCGGGAAGCACGGAGCGGTTTGCCGCCCCTGCTACAATCGAAGAAAGTGGCATCCGAACCCGCCAGCCTTTCGGAACCCGTGCCTCTGCCGCCGCCGTCCGATCCGGTGGGGCAGTTGTACCGCGAGCTTGAGGCTAAGATCCGCGAGTACCGCCCCAAGGATGACCTGGCTCCGCTCGAGCGTGCGTATCAGTACGCCCGCGTGCGGCACGAAGGCCAGATGCGGGATTCCGGCGAACCCTACATGGTCCACCCCATCATGGTGGCTCGCATTCTCGCCGAAATGCGCATGGATGTGGTCGGTATGGAGACCGGGCTGCTGCACGATTTGGTGGAAGACACCAGCGTCACCGTCGACGAGGTCCGCGAGCAGTTCGGCGAAGAAGTGGCGCGCAGCGTCGATGGCGTCACCAAGCTCTCCAAACTCGATTTCTTTTCCGCCGAGGATCGCCAGGCGGAAAGCTTCCGCAAGATGCTGCTGGCCATGGTCGAGGACATCCGCGTCATCATGGTCAAGCTGGCCGACCGCATCCACAACATGCGCACGCTCGGCTATTTGGCTCCCGAACGGCGCCAGCGCATCGCCCGCGAGACCATCGAAATCTACGCTCCCATCGCCCACCGCCTGGGGATGGGCAAAGTGCGCGGCGAGCTCGAGGACTTGGCCTTCCAGTACCTGGAGCCCGACGCCTATCGCGAAATCATCGCCTCCATCGAGAGCCGCCGCCATTCCAACGAGGAATTCCTCGAGGAAATCCGCCGGACGGTGGAGGCCGAACTGCGGCGGGAAGGCATTCCGGCGCGCATCGAGGGCCGCGTCAAGCGTCCCTACTCCGTCTTCCAGAAGCTGCGGCGGCAGAAAATCACGGTCGACCAGGTCTACGATTTGATGGCGCTACGCATTCTCACCGACTCGGTCAAGAACTGCTACGCCGCCCTCGGCGTTATCCACAATCGCTGGCGCCCCATTCCGGGCCGCATCAAGGATTTCATCGCTATCCCGCGGCCCAACCTCTACCAGTCGCTACATACCTCGGTCGTGGGGCCGCAGGGGCAGACATTCGAAGTGCAGATCCGCACCGAGGAAATGCACCGCATCGCCGAGGAAGGCATCGCCGCGCACTGGAAGTACAAGGAAGGCCGCAAAGGCCCGGCGGCCGACGACCAGCGCATCGCATGGCTGCGCCACCTTGTGGAATGGCAGCGCGACATGCAGGATCCCGGCGAGTTTATGTCCACGCTCAAGGTGGACCTCTACCCGGAAGAGGCTTACACGTTCACGCCGAAGGGCAAGGTGATCGTGCTGCCGCGCGAAGCCACGCCGATCGATTTCGCCTATGCCATCCACTCCGACGTGGGCAATACCTGCGTCGGCGCCAAGGTCAACGGCCGCATTGTTCCGCTGCGATCGCAATTGCGCAACGGCGACATCGTCGAGATCATGACCCAGCCCGGCCACCAGCCGAGCAAGGACTGGCTGGCCTTCGTCCGCACCTCCCGCGCGCGCAATAAGATCAAACACGTAATCAACTTTAGCGAGCGCTTGAAGGCCATCGAGATCGGCGAGAAGTATCTCGAAAAGGAAGCCCGCCGCCTGGGCGTGCAACTGGCCCGCGTAGCGCGCGCCGATCTGGATCAGGTGGCCGCCGGTTACGGCTATTCGAAAACCGAGGATCTGTACGCCGCGCTCGGATACGGGCGCTTTTCAGCGCGCCAGGTGCTGAGCAAGGTGGCTCCGGATAAGGTGGAGGAAGAACCGGCCGAACCTCTCGCCCCCGAGGTCGAGCCCGCTGCCGGTGCGCCGGCCGGTCCCGGCCGCCAGCCGGATCACGACGCCGTCATCAAGGTACGCGGCATGGACGACCTGCTCGTCTACCGCGCCAAATGCTGCAACCCCATCCGCGGCGAAGCCATCGTGGGCTACGTGACCCGCGGCAAGGGTGTGGCCGTGCATTCGCGCGCCTGCCCCAACGTGCAGAACCTGATGTACGACGTCGAGCGCAAGATTGAGGTTGAATGGGTGCGGGCGGTGGACGACGCGTTCCCGGTGCGCATCGTGGTCCACACCGACGACCGCCCCGGCATGCTCAACCAGTTGACCGGCGTGCTTTCCGACGAAAGTACGAACATCCGCAGCCTGGAAGCCAGGTCGCTCACCGACCAGGTCGGCGGCGTGGTGGAGATGACGGTGGACGTGCGCGACAAGAAGCAACTTGAGAAGCTGGTTTCTGCCATGCGCCGCATCTCGGGCGTGCGCGACGTCGAGCGCCTCTTCAATCAGACATGAGCCTTGCGAACGACCCCGAACACATAGCCATCTCCAAATCCGGCGGCATCAAGATCGACTGGAAAGACGGCCATCACAGCCAGTACCCGCTGGTTTACTTGCGGGACAAGTGTCCCTGCGCCGGCTGCACGGGCGCGCACGGCACCCCGCCGCGCCAGCCCGAAGCCGCCAACCCCTTCCCGATGTTCAAACCGGTATTGAAGATGTTGGGCGCCGAACCGGTGGGCAACTACGCTATCCGCATCAACTGGAGCGACGGCCACAACGCCGGCATTTACTCCTGGGATCACCTCCGCCACATCTGCCCGTGCCCGGAATGCCAGACGGCGCAAGGATAGGCCAACCTTAGCCCGTAAAACAAAACCGCCGGGTTTGTTCCGGCAGTCATTTCCATTTTCGATTTTGGCCAGTTGCTACAGCAACCGGAAGTTGACTTCAATCGTGGCTGCCACGGTGACGGGTTTGCCGTCCTTGTAGCCCGGCTTGAATTTCCACTGGCGCACGGCTTCCAGGGCCTTCTCGTCCAGCCCCAGCCCCAAACTCCGAACCACTCTCGGGTTGACGGCGCGGCCGCTGGGATCCACTTCGATGGCGAGGACCACCGTGCCCTGATATTTGGCCTTGCGAGCCTCCTCGGAATACTCCGGCTCTTTCTTGAAGAGCAGGACCGGCGCGCTGACACCATTGCCCACCCTGTAGGCGCCGCCGCCGAATCCGCCGTCCGATCCGGGGCCGAAGCCGCCTCCACTGCCGGAGCCTACGCCGCCGCCATGGCCGGAACCGATGCCGCCGCCCGAGCCTGGTCCGTTCGAGGCAGGACCCAGCTTGGCCAACGGGTCGCCGTACTGGCTCATGTTGACGTTCGGCATTGCGACATCCGGAGGCGCCAGGATGGTGGGGTCCATCGTCAGTTTGGGATTCGGATTGTTGATGACCGCCGCGGGTGGAGTGAACTGCCGCGGCGCGATCTTCGGTAAGCGTCCCTTGCTGGCGGCCAGCAACGAGCGGTCGCCGCCGCCGCCGCCGCCCTTATTCACCTGCACCTCGGGCGCCGGCGAAAGATCCGGCAAGAACACCGACACGCCTTGTTTCACCGTCTTCTGCACGGCCGGAAGCGAGAAAACCCAGAAGGCCGCCAGGACCACAACCGCTTGGAAGCCGGTCGACATCACGAACGACTTCTTCTGCCGTCCGTACAGCCCCCAGATATCCTTTACTGCCACCGGATGGGAAGTGAGCTCGAGCGGGGGCAGCTTGGGCGGGTTAATGGTTTCCTTGACATTCTGCCAGAAAGACTTGTACCAGGGATCCTCGATATCGTCCACCAGCAACCGGGCGAGGTGATCGTCCGGTCTGGTGCCCAATGAACTACTGGAATTTGAGAGATCAGCCATGTCTTATGCCACCATCTCCCCGGATGGGCCGCTACTCTTCGCTTGGTTGGACGCCTTTGGTGGCCCCGACGTTACCAAATTGTGGAAGAACTCCGCCCAGACAACTCAGTCTACAGCTTATCATAACTGGCCGGAAAGCGAGTCGCAAAAACCACGCACCCGTCCGCAGGTACTACTCTGCACCGGTGGGAAACGCCAGCGTGTGGTGCGCCCTTCCTCGACGGAACCCGCCTGAACCGAACGCCCGGCGAGCGTTTGCTCGGTTGCGTTTGCCGCCGGCCCAGGATCTGTAGTAAACTCAAAGTTTACTCCAGCGGTTCCCGACGCACTCCGTGTGTTCCGGCTCCCAAAGCAGAGGTTGAAATGCAACTGATTATTGAAACCGGCGGGAAGCAGTATGTGGTTTCCCCGGGTGAGGTCGTCCGTGTGGAAAAGCTGCCGGGCGAAGTCGGCGAGGAGGTGGAGCTGCCGGTGAAGGCCGCATTCGAGGATGGCGCCCTGGTCTCGGCGCGCACCCTGAAAGCGACCATCCTAGGCAACGGCCGCGGCGATAAGGTGATCGTTTTCAAGTTCAAGCGTAAGAAACAGTACAAGAAAACCATCGGGCATCGCCAGGCCTTCACCGAAATCAAGGTCGGCGAGATTCTGGCATAGGTGACGTATGGCGCATAAGAAGGGCTTAGGCAGTTCCAAGAACGGGCGCGACTCCAACGCGCAGCGGCTGGGCGTGAAAGTGTTTGGCGGCCAATTGGTTCCCGGCGGTTCGATCATCGTGCGGCAGCGCGGCACCAAGATCAAGGCCGGCCTCAACGTCGGCTGGGGCAAAGACGATACCCTGTTCGCCAAGGTGACCGGCGTGGTCGAATTCAAGGACCGCGGCCACCTCGGCAAGTTCGTCCGCATCAACGCCGTCCGGTAAGACTTCTTTCCTCTGTAGGGGCCGGGCGTGCCCGGCCCTTACAACGTGCCCGCACATCCGCACTCCGCGGCACCCCGGCCCTACGACATGCTATTTCTGGACCAAGCACGCATCCTGGTGAAAGCCGGCGACGGTGGCAACGGCTGCATGGCCTTCCGGCGGGAGAAATACGTCCCGCGCGGCGGCCCTTCGGGCGGCGACGGCGGCCGCGGCGGCGACGTCTACCTGGTGTCGACTCTTCACCAGAACACACTGCTTCAATTCAGTTACAACCCCGAACATCGCGCCGAGCGGGGCCGGCACGGTGAGGGCAGCAACTGCACCGGCGCCGACGGCCGCTCGCTGGAAGTGCTGGTGCCTGTCGGAACCGTAGTTTACGGCGAGGCCACCGGCGTCCGCCTTTTCGATTTCACCGAACCCGGCCAGCGATTCCTGGCCGCGCGGGGTGGCCGTGGCGGCCGTGGCAACACGCACTTCGCCACCGCTACCCACCAGGCCCCGACCGAGCACGAGCCCGGACGCCCCGGCGAAGAGAAACGCCTGCGCCTGGAGTTGAAGCTGCTGGCCGATGTCGGTCTGGTCGGCTTCCCCAACGCCGGAAAATCCACCCTGATCTCGCGCATCTCCGCCGCCCGCCCCAAAATCGCCGATTACGCCTTCACCACCCTGGAACCCCATCTGGGCGTGGTCAAGCTGGACGACTTCCGCAGCTTCGTAGTAGCCGACCTTCCCGGCCTCATCGAAGGCGCGCACGCCGGCGCGGGCTTGGGCATCCAGTTCCTGCGCCACATCGAACGCACCCGCCTGCTGGCGCACCTGGTCGATTTATCGGCGTCCAGCGGCCGCCAGCCGGAGGAAGATTTCGAGATCATTATGCGCGAACTGGCTAGTTTCAGCCAGGAACTCGCCGCAAAACCGATGATCGTGGTGGCCGCCAAGATGGATGCCGCGCAGGACCCGGAGCGGGTCGCCCGCCTGCGCCAACTGGCCGAAGAGCGCGGACTGCCATTTTTCGAAATCTCCAGCGTGACGGGGCAGGGAATCGAGGCGCTGAAGCACGCCATGGCCGAACGCGTGCTCGTGCCGCAACCATAGCTGGCAGCCGTTGTTCCGGAAGTGGTTTTGCCACAAAAACCCCCGAAAGGGGCGAACATTTTCTGGCCGGCCGTCGTCATATTCAGAAGAGTGCTTCGCCTTAATCTCATGCCAGGTCAACGTTGCGGGCCAGCGGGTGTCTATAACTGGTGAGACTATAGAATTGCGCCGGCTCCGGCCGGCGGCGGACAATGCCCAGATTGCGAATTATACTTTGGGCCGGCCTTGGCCGGCCCGCTAAAATCTGCCTTCTCCTGTTGGTGGCGCTTTTCAATCTGGCCGCCGTGGAGCACCATGGGCGAGTCACCTTCAACGGTTTGCCGGTGCCAGGGGTCACCGTGACCGCAACCGAGGCCGGCAAACGCCTGACCGCGGTGACGGACCAGCAGGGCGCCTACACCTTTCCGGATCTCGCCGAAGGGATCTGGACAATTCGCGTCGAGATGTTGTGCTTTGCGCCGATCGAGCGCGAAGTAGCCGTAGCGCCCGACGCGCCCAGCCCCGAATGGCAATTGCAGATGCTTCCGCTGGCGGAGATGCATGGCGCGGCCGCGCCGCCTGCGGCTCAGGCGGCGGCCAGCGCGGCGCCCAGCCAGCCGCAGCCGGCCTCGCCAGCACCGGCGCCGGCGCCCTCCGTTGGCGGCAAGAAGAACGCGATTCCCACCGTGGCTCCGCCGCAGAACGGTTTTCAGAAGACGGATGTGAACGCATCGGCCGACGCCGCCCAGGTGGACACTCAATCCGATAGCCAGGCCGTGGCTGAGGCCGGGAAGCAGGCCGACGACGGCTTCCTTATCAATGGCAGCGTGAACAACGGCGCCAATTCGGCCTTCAGCCAGTCGGCCGCATTCGGCAACTTCCGCCCTGGCGGCCGCGGGCTCTACAACGGCAGCATTGGCTTCACGATGGACAATTCGAACCTGGACGCCAGCCCGTTTTCCATCACCGGCCAGAACACGCCCAAACTTTCTTACAACCACTTCACCGGCATGGCCAATTTCGGTGGTCCGCTCAAAATTCCCGGGATGCACAATAATTGGGCCAATCGTTTTTACGTCGGCTATCAATGGACGCGGAATCGCAATGACAGCGTGCAAACCGGTTTGATGCCCACCGAGGCCGAACGTGCCGGCGATTTGTCGCAGGTCCTCAACCTGCAAGGCCAGCCGGTCCAAATAGCCGGTTTTCCGGGGAACCAAATCCCGCAATCCCTCATCAGCCCGCAGGCGGTCGCACTGTTGAGCCTTTATCCGCGGCCCAATTTCGCCGGGTCGGCCGGCTACAATTACCAGATACCGACCCAGAGCGCGACGCATCAGGACAGCCTGCAATCGCGCTTCAACAAGATGCTCAATCAGAAGAATATGCTCAACGGCGGTTTCAATTTCCAGGATTCGCGCTCGGACACGCCCAACCTGTTCGACCTGGTGGATGTCACGGATACGCTGGGCGTGAATGGAAACGTGAACTGGCGCCACTTCTTCTCGCAACGGTTCACCGCGAGTTTCATCTACTCGTACAGCCACTCCGATTCGCGCGTCACGCCGGATTTCGCCAACCGCCTGAACGTTTCGGAAGATTTCGGCATCACCGGGAACGACCAGAGCCCGGTGGATTGGGGACCGCCCAACCTGCAGTTTTCCTCCGGCATCAGCGGGCTCTCCGACGCCCAGGCAGCCAACAATCGCTTGCAGACCAGCGCCCTTTCGGCCAACCTGTTCTGGCTGCACGGCGCGCACAACATCACCTTCGGCGGCGATTTTCGCCGGCAGCAGTTCAACTACCTGACGCAGCAGAACGCGCGCGGCAACTTCACCTTCACCGGTGCCGCGACCGAGGTCTACTCCAATGGCTCGCCTGTTCCCGGCACCGGAAGCGACTTCGCGGATTTCCTGCTCGGCGTGCCCGACACCAGCTCGATCGCGTTCGGCAATGCCGACAAGTATTTCCGGGATTCCGTTTCCGATGCCTTTGTATCCGACGACTGGCGCGTCAGCCCGGGACTGAGCCTCAACCTGGGTTTGCGCTGGGAGTATGGCGCCCCCGTCACCGAAGAGTACGGGCGGCTGGTGAACCTGGACGCCAGTCCGGGTTTTTCTGCTGTGGCGCCGGTATTGGCTTCGAATCCGGTCGGCTCGCTCACCGGCCAGCATTACCCCGATTCGCTGCTGCGCCCCGACCGGCACGCCTTCCAGCCGCGTGTCGCCATCGCGTGGCACCCGCTGCTCGGCTCCTCGATGGTGGTGCGGGCGGGCTACGGAATCTACTACAACACTTCGTTCTACCAGCCGCTGGCGGTGCAACTGGCGCAGCAGGCCCCGCTGTCGAAAAGCCTCACCGTCGCCAACACCGCGGCCAATCCGCTGTCTCTGGCCGACGGGTTCCTTCCGTCTCCCACGACAACCCAAAACACTTTCGCCGTCGATCCCAACCTGCGCGCCGGCTATTCCCACAACTGGAATCTCTCCGTGCAGCGCGACTTGCCGGGATCGCTGGTCGCCACTCTCACCTATCTGGGAATCAAGGGCACGCGCGGGATGCAAATGTTCCTGCCCAATACCTATCCGCTGGGCGCGGCCGATCCCTGCCCTTCGTGCCCAACCGGGTTCCTTTACGTAACGTCGAATGGCAACTCCACGCGCGAAGCGGCGCAGACGCAGTTGCGGCGCCGTTTACACAACGGGTGGATGGCCAGCCTGCAATACACCTTTGCCAAGGCCATCGACGATTCCACCTTGGGAGGGCGTGGGCAGGGCGGCACGCTGATTGCGCAGAACTGGCTCGACCTGAGCGGCGAGCGCGGCCTGTCCAATTTCGACCAGCGCCACTCGGTGAACGCGACCCTGCAGTACACCACCGGCATGGGCGTGGCTGGCGGAACGCTGGTAAGCGGCTGGCGCGGCGCCGTACTCAAAGACTGGACGTTCGTCGTGCAACCCACCGCGGGCACTGGCATGCCGTTGACGCCCATTTACCTGGCTGCCGTCAGCGGCACCGGCGTAACCGGAAGCATCCGGCCCGACTATACCGGCGCGCCCCTCTACAGTGCGACCGATGGCCGCAACCTCAATCCCGCGGCTTACACCGCCCCGCCCACCGGCGAGTGGGGCGACGCGGGGCGGAATTCCATCACCGGGCCGGCGCAGTTCAGCATGAACGCATCCATGGCGCGAACTTTCCGCGTCACGGATCGCTGGAATGCGGACCTGCGCTTCGACGCGTCCAACGTGCTCAACCATGTGACGTATTCGAGCTGGGTTACTACCGTGACCGACACCGCCCTGTTCGGATTGCCCACGTCCGCCAACGCCATGCGCGCCATGCAGGTCACCCTGCGCCTGAGGTTCTAAGATGATGATGACCAGCGAAAAACCGGCCGCTCCGGCTTTCTGCCTGGGCGCATCGCTCGCCGCCCTCGCCGTTCTCGCCGCAGCGGGCGCGTTCGCCCAGCAGCCGCCCGAACCGGCGGCGAAGTTTCAATCCACCACGCAACTGGTGGTGGAGACCGTATCGGTGAAAGATAAGAGTGGCAAACCCATCGAAGGCCTGACGGCGAGGGATTTCGTGGTCACCGAAAACGGCCAGCCGCAAACCATCAGCTTCTGCGAGTTTCAGCAGCTCGATAACACGCCCGCGCCCGCACTGGCGCCCACGACGGTGGCGCAACTGACCGAATCGAAAGCCGCGCCGGCCGTCACCAGCACGCCGATTGCGCCGGAGGCTCCGGGCGACATCCGCTACCGCGACCGGCGGCTGCTGGCGCTCTATTTCGACATGAGCGCCATGCCGGTGGCGGACCAGTTGCGGGCGCTCGGGGCGGCGCAGAAGTTTCTGCGCTCGCAGATCACCACCGCCGACCTGGTGGCCCTGATGGAATACGACGGCGGCGCGGTGAAAGTGCTGCAGGACTTCACGGCCGACCGCGACCTGTTGCAGCAGACCATCCAGAAGCTGATCGTCGGCGTGGGCGAGGGATTCCAGGAATCCGACAGCGACGACATGGCGTCGGACACCTTCTCCGCCTTCGGCCAGGACGATTCCGAATTCAACATTTTCAACACCGACCGCCAGCTTTCCGCCATTCAGACCGCCGCGAAAATGCTCGGCAACCTGAATGAGAAGAAGGCACTCATCTACTTTGCCAGCGGCATGCAGCTCAACGGCGTCGATAACCTGGCCCAGTTGCGCGCCACCACCAATGCTGCCATTCGCGCCAACGTCGCGATGTTCACTATCGACGCGCGCGGCCTGGTGGCGCTGCCGCCGATGGGCGATGCCACCAAAGGATCGCCCGGCGGCTTGTCCATGTATACCGGCGCGGGCGCTATGGCCAACATGCAGAGCCTGCAAAGCTCGCAGGATACGATGTACACGCTGGCTTCCGACACGGGCGGCAAAGCGTTGCTCGATGTCAACGACCTTGGCCGCGGCATCCTCGAAGCGCAGGAAGCCCTTTCCAGTTACTACATCATCGGCTACTATACGACCAATTCGGCATTGGATGGCAAGTTCCGCCGCGTCAAGATCTCGCTCAAGGAAATTACTTCCGCCAAGCTCGACTACCGGCAAGGTTACTTCGGCGGAAAGGAATTCAACAAGTTCACCGTCGCGGACAAGGAACGGCAGCTCGAAGAGGCCCTGATGCTCGGGGACCCCATCACCGACCTGACCATCGCCATGGAGGTCAACTACTTCCAGCTCAACCACGCCGAATATTACGTGCCGGTAGTGATGAAGATTCCCGGCAGCGAGCTGGCGCTAGCGAGGCGCGGCGGTGCCGAGCGCACGGTCATCGATTTCATCGGCGAAATCAAGGACGAGTACGGAACCACCATCCAGAACATCCGCGACAAGGTGGATATTAAGCTGAGCGGCGAAACCGCCGCCGAGCTAGTTAAGCGTCCCATCGAGTACGACACCGGCTATACCCTTCTACCCGGAACCTACTCCATCAAAGTGCTGGCTCGCGATGACGAAACCGGCCGTATCGGCACTTACATGAGTAAGTTCGTGATTCCTAATCTGAATAAGGAAGACAAGCGGATCCCCATCAGTTCGGTCGTCTTGAGCAGCCAGCGTGTGGATCTGCGTGACGCTCTCTACACCGCCGGCAAGGACAAGCTGCAGGTGATGAATCCCTTAGTTCTGGACGGTCAGAAGTTGATCCCCAGCGTGACTAGAGTATTCAGCGCAGCCCGAGAGATGTATGTGTACCTGCAAGCCTACGAATCCGCCGCCGCGCCCGAGCCGGTCGTCGCCTTCGTGACGTTTTACCGCGGCCGGGCGAAGGTGTTCGAAACCCCGCCCTTGCAGGTGTCGGAGCTGCTCGAAAGCCGCATCAAGACCTTGCCGCTGAAGTTCAGCCTGTCGCTGGCCAAGCTGCCGCCCGGCCGCTATAACTGCCAGATCTCAGTGGTCGACCCCGCCGCCCAGAAAGCTGCCTTTTGGCAGGCGCCAATCATGCTCGTGCCATAGCGCGGCGTGGCAGGGCCCGGGAACGTTCCGTCCGTCACCGACCTTGACTTGCGCGGCAGTCTGCGCCGTGTTGTTAAGTTGGTTTTGGTCTTTCTGTGTGACTCCGATACTCAGGGAGGGAGGGCACACACCCAAAGATGTGCCAAAACATTCCAGACTTGAATTGTTCTTATCATCGCAGATCGGTGCGCACGCCCACCCAGCGCTGGTACCAGCCGACTCCGAGCTGAGTTACGACGGCTAAGACAAAAAGATCGGCAAAAAGCAGTGCCGCGTGGCGGAAAACGCCGAGAGCGCAAAAAGGGTCATTTTACCTACGCGCTACCTCCGTGCTTTTTTCTTAATAACAAATTGTTTTCTGCACGATGGACAAAGGTTGCCGCCATTTTCCACATAGTCCGTGGGTAAGAATATTTTGCAGTAGGGACAGTTATATATATTTTTCCTAATAGGTACAGGTACAGGTAATTGCTGATTGCAGATTGGACAAGAGCCGTCCTTGCTCGCGTAGCCGTCTGGTAAGCGAAATTTACAGTGTGGACATTCCATATGGTCGTCTCCTCAACTATCCCCAGGGGCCGGTTCCGATCATGCTCCAGAGCCTGCTGGCGGACCGCTTCAAGCTCAAAGTGTACCAAGATTTTATCGCCGGTAAAGGTTGGCCGGGGGTTTGAAATATTTGCGGTGCCATGCCAGCCCTTTGTAGTGCCGCGATTGCCGCCGCGGTCAAAATCTGCCGAGATGAGTCTACGTCGTTGAGGGTGTGCGGCGTGCTGATCGTTGTCCAAGCTGAATCGTCGAAGCTGGGGCTGCCCGCGCCGGGCGCGTCCTCGCGGATACGCTTGCTTCGACCGCCGGATGCGAAAAACCGCACGCCCGGTGGATGGTGATGGGGCGTGATTCCTAACGCTAGACCCGATCAACCAAGCCGGGCGGCGGGGAGCGCCGGGGCAGTCACAGCCTGACGCAATTTCCGTAATTCTCAGAAAACAGGTTGTTTGCCAGAGAGACAAAGGGGTGCGCAACACGCTGCCGGCACCTGCCCGATGAATAATGTGGGTGAGAGGGGCGTGTTTCGCGCTCCCTGAATAACCCCTGGCTTCGGGTAGTCACCGTCTACCGCACAACTCAACTTGCTCGCAGCGGAATGGCTGCCAGCAACGCGAGCGCGGGTACAACAGGGCGAGGAGAACAGATGCCGAGAATGCTTTGGATGGTCCTGGTGGTTTGGATTGCCGCAGGCCAAACACAGATAGACCTGAGCACCCAAGTCAAGAACGTACCGATTAAAGCCGGGACCAGCCTGCCAAGCACGTGCGCGGTGGGCCAGATCTTCTTCCTATCCAGTGCGCCGACGGGAGCCAACCTGTATGGCTGCACTGCCGTGAACACGTGGTCGGCGCAGGGCGGCCAGGCGGGAGCAAGCGCCATGATGCAGGGAACGCTCGCCAGCATGCCCACAGCCTGCACCGTGGGCCAGACCTACTTCGCCACCGATGCGTCCGCCGGGGCGAATCTGTACGGCTGTTCGGCGGCCAACACGTGGACCTCGGAAGGCGGGAGCGAGACAATAGACAGCAACGGCGTTACGGTTGGATCCCGCCCGATAACTAACTTCATGACGGGCGTGGGCCTGATATCGGTGATTACAGATACTGGAACCGCAATCGACATCGAGTCGGCTCTGGATACGGCGGTAGTCGCCACACTGCCGGGCGAACAAACTGGCTCCAACCTGCTGTGCGATGCGGCCAGCGGCTCGCCGACCACGTACGCATGCTCGATGACACCGACAGCGACGGCCTACACGGTAGGCATGGTGCTGCATTGGGTACCCGATGTGGACGGAGCGGGTGGAGCCACCACGCTGAATGTGGATTCCTTAGGAGCGACGAGCGTCAAGCAGGCAGACGGCGCGAGCGATCCATCGGCGGCGGACATCGTGGCTGGCAGCATGCGCGAGATCTGGTATGATGGCGTCAATTTCCGGTTCCTTGGAACGGGGTCGGCACAGACATCGGGAGGCGGATCGGGACCGGTGCAGAGCGTGTTTGGACGGACGGGAGCAGTGACGGCTGCGAACGGGGACTACGCCGCGTCACAAGTTACCAACGCGGTAGCGACGAACTCGAGCAACACTTTCACGGCGGGCACGCAGGATTATTCCGGAGCGGCGCACACCACGCCGACCATCGTGGTTGCCTCATCCGGCAGCCTACCGGCGACGTGTGCGGTGGGCGAGCTGGCGTTCGTCGGCGGCGCGGCGGCCGGACAGCAGATCTATGAGTGCTCGTCGGCGGACGTGTGGACGCAGCAGAGCGGGGGGGAAGGTGGGGCGGCTCCAGCACCGGCGTTTAACACCTATGCGAACCGGCCGGCCTGCAACGGCGCCGCCACTGGCACATTCTTTTGGGCCTCCGACATTTCGTACAAGAAGTGGATCTGCGACGGCACCGCATGGCAGCCAGTCGCGTTCGATATGCAGGTGGTTGAACCGACGGCTCTGACGTGGACCGGAGCGAGTAACGGGAGTGACAACCCAACGACTGCCAGCGTGGCGGGCGCGGTGCAGTTTTCCGGCGTGCATGCTATGGGTTCTGGTGTTTTCGAAGTTCAATCGATGTCCGCGCCCATCGGATTGACGGCTCCCTACACCATCGAAGTCGCTTTCACTTTTCAATTGCTCTCGACGGCCTCGGCTTGGTATGACTTTGGCTGCGGTTTCGGCGTGACGGGTGCGCAAACAGGTGGCGCAACGTGGGAACTCATGACGTGGTATCCGTCAGGCGGCGCCGGCGCATCCATGGTAGGCGTAGGGTACTGGAATGCCTCTGGTTACTCCCAGCGCGCCAATGAAGCGAGCGTGACAACGCAGCCCGCAATACGCGCCAAGATCGTCGACGATGGCACGAGCCGGATGTTCTACACCAACACGGGCAGCGGGTGGGCTCAGCTTTATCGGGAAAGCGATACGACCGGCGTTTCTTCTCCCGGCTACTGGGGCGTCGGCTGCCAAACCTATAACACGGGCGACCAGTTTCAGTTGACTCTGTATCATGCGAGCGTGCACCACTAACATGAAATCACCTTTATTGTTACTCTGGGCCTCGCTCTGTTTCGCTGGGCAGGGGATCGTTCTTGGCCCTGGCCAGTCCGTCTACAACAATTCGATACCGGCGCTGTCTCCGGGAACACCGTATCGGGTTGAAGAGTCCCTGCAAAACCTGCCGATTTGCGGATCTGGGTATTTTCATACATTCAATCCGGGCATCGTCAGCGCAAATACTTACCTGAATTGTCTCAGTGGGACGGACCAAAGGCTATATGTCTGCCAGGGAGACAATAACGGTAACTGCTTTCAGATAGAAACATACGGCCTGCCGGGAGGCTTCGTCACGTTCCGCCTTCAGCACTTCCCCTCGTCCTTAACAGACGTGTGTCAGGCGTGGGACGTCAACGGAAACCAAGTGTTCAATGCGACGGTTTCTTACTCGCAGGAAAACACCTACTCGAATGGTGCGAGTGTCGGTGACGGCAACGGCGGTGGGTACGCTATCAACTACGCGCGTATTTATTCAGCGACGGTGGGCGTCAACTCCCGACCACCTGTGACGGCGGATACTGCCACCGGCCTGGTCTTCCAGTGGAAATTCGACGGCAACCTAGACGATTCCGGCCCCGGCAGATACAACGGGATATTGAGCAGTGGCAGAGCGAGCTACGTGACCACTCTGGGACAGTCTCTTGTGGTGCCCTTGATGACGAATACAAATGTGAGTCCATCATGGCCCGCACCGATACCGGGATATCAGCCCAGTTGGCGCGCAGGGCAACCAGCGGGCCTTTCCTGCGCTAGCAGTTACTCGCAATCAGAGAGCGCCAGCGTTTCATGCTTCTGGCAGGTGCTGCTGCATCCGGGGCAAACGGCGCCGTTTTGGAGCGACCAGACGTCACAGACACCTATGCTTACCGGGCTTGTTTTTGGCGACTACGCGGTCCAATTGACCGTGACGGATCAGGCTGGCGATACAGCAACAGCCGTGACACACATAGGCGCAGTCGCAACGGACTCAAACGGCTTGGTGGTTAACGCGAATCCAGCGGCTGATGCGATACTGGGTCCCATGATCGCGTTCGGACAGAACCCATGGGAGCTTGGGGACTACTGGCATCTGGCGGGCAGCATTCAGCGGTACAACCAGTACATCAGCTATGGGCTGTCGCCGACCTGGCCTTATGCGACCTGGGAAGTGATGCAGACAGGCACGGTGAGCTATAACTGGACCGGTGTCGGGATGGCACCCACATATATGGGGTCGACCGGAACGACCCTGACTGCGGCGTGTTCTAGTAGCGCCACGTCTTGTACCGTCGCGGATGCCACATCCTTGCAGTTGAGCACGCTACCGGCGAGAATCTATATTTCCAGCGCTTCGAGCAATCGCAGCAGCCTGACGGCTGAGGAGATCCGAGTCTGCGCTGTCTCTGGAACGACACCCGCTACGCTTACGTTCTGCTACGACGGGCGAGGTTATGCGGACCCTTCAAATGGTACACGGCTCGCAGCTCAGTCTTGGAATGCCGGCGATGTCGTAGGGAACGATCCCATTGTTGGTTCCGGGACGCACTTTACCAGCACGTTGTGCCCGGCCGGCGTCCCTGGCCCCATCGGGTCACTTTCTTATTCGGCAGGCACCGTGGCATTGACAGCCGGATCCACGGCAGTCGCCCTCACGGGCGGCACCTGGTCCTCGGCAACGGCAGCGAACGGCTACGACCTCGTGGTCGCTGCCACCCATTCAGGCACGGCATTTAGGTTCATTGCTCCGATTTCCAGTCTTACAAACGCTACCAATCTGATATTGGCTCGACCTTTTCCATCGGATGCCGATACAGCGAGTAGCTTGACCTATTGGATCGTCAATCCCAACGTCTTTCTCGATCTTGGGTATACGGTGGCGCAGGGGTTTGACCCCGCAGTATCGTTTACTAAGTACTGGCCCACATCGTATGGCTGCGAATCCGACACGCTCACGTACATTGCGCCATACTGGGACCCAGGCGCCTTAGCGTCCCCTCCGGTCACGACCGTACAGCCATACACTTACCAAGTCGGTAACTGGTGGTACAACCAATCCAGCACGGGCGGCTTGGACTTCTATTCTGAAGATCTGGCTAACTTAGCCGGATGGCTGCGTTCCGGCCTCAAACAGTTTCACGACTCGTCAATGATGATCGGCGATATCTGGATACGTCAACCACAGAAATCCAACGGTGGGAACGGCAGCTTGCTGTTCTACGGCGGACCCGTCATAGGCGGCGTGGCGAATGCCATGCTTTCCGACACCGGCCACGGAACCGAGTGGAAAGACATTCGTTCGTTTGCACTGGGAGGCGCGGGCATGGCTAGTGCATCGTTCGATTGTAATGGCGATGATTCGAGAGAATATGGATACGCCGGGGCGTTTTTGGCTTTGGCGGCTGAGTTTGACCCCGACACGACTTCCGCCTATGCCCCAGGCGGGGTAAGTTGGCACCAGTACTGGAACAGCAAGTTGGCTCAGTATGCAGCGAACGAGGCTTCCTGCGCGAACCAGTTCGGTAACACAGACAACTCGTGGCGCACCACCTTCTATGGGTGGCCTGAGTCTCAATCGGCGGCAAACGCGGTAACGCTGACTAACGGATCGACGGCTGGAACCGGAACAGGTCTATCGAATAAGTTTTGCTTCGGAATCGCACAGGCATCAAACGTTACAGTCATTAGCGGTTCGAGCGTCGTTTCAGGTATCGGATTCCCAACGACCGGATGGGATCGGGTGGCTATCACGGGGCCGGGGTTGGTGGACCGGAACGGCAACTCAGTGCCGACCATCTGGGTCTACGCCACGCCTGACAGTTCAACGCAGTTCACGATTAGCTTTGGGGCAACCTGGCCCGGTAACAGCAGCACGACCGCAAGCGTGATGTTCGATAATGGGAGTGTTGGCGGTGACGGTGTAACGTCGTTCATGTCGTTCGAGGCCGACCCGATGAGCCAGTACGAATGGTCTTGCCTCTATAACTCGTCTTCCTCAATTACCCTGAATCGGCCGTGGACCGGCACAAACAGTACGAACTACGCTTATACCTCCAATGTTACTGGATTTGCCGTTCAGCCCTTTATGCTGGGGATTCGTCAATACGCGTGGTTGCAGGGACAGCAAGCCTCGGCTACGACGCAACCGGCTGTGTCATCCGAGTTTGCGTCGTTGCGGAATGACGCCGGCATATTCGAACACAACATATACGATCCTGTGTCGGGCGCAAACTACTATGCATTGCAGCCCGCATGTAATCCGATCACGTTAGCCTCGATGGGCAATGCGGTTTGTTATGGTGGCTATCCCCCAACCGGACTTCCAGGCGCCAATTACTCTTACACTGCTGAGCGCGTCAACACAATAGAGAATTCTATGTCGTTGACTGATTATTACGTGTCGGAAGGTGGAAGTCCGGCGGCGGTTGCATGGGGCGATTTGATGTACGGAAACTGCATGGGAAATCCAGCATTTACGACTGGCGGCGTTTATGCGCCAAGCGATGGAAATACGTGCGATAGCAGCAACGGGAACCTGAACGCATCTACGGGCTATGGTATTGGTGCAGGAAAGTGGTATGGCTTCTTCTTCGGGATTGGCGCATCCTGGCGATGGCCCGCACAGCGGCTGGGCGGCGTGCAGGCTGCGCGACCACGTGCGGTCTTCGTGGGATTTGATCTGGGCAACGTGCCTTCGGCGGCCAGCGTGCAAATTGTGGTAACGGCGCCATCCGGCGCCCAGACGAGCTACGCATGTTCGGTTTCCCCGTGCCGAGTGACGGTCGACGATCGCCAGGGAAGCCACCTGTACCGTATGAGCTATCTGTCGCAAAGCGGCCATGTGCTGGCCCAGTCACAGACCGGCCTGCTCGATTGACGATCCGTGATGCAGGAGGCAGCAGCACGCCGTACCGAGTTCGGTAAGGGCCGCCTGGTTCGCCTTCCCACGGCGCCGGGTATCCATAACAGACACCATAATTCAAGCGCTACTTCGCTAACAGCTTGCGGATGGATTTCAGTTCCTGCTGGCGCTTGGCGGTGGTCTTGGGATACGCCAGCTTCAGTTCATTCAGCGTATCGAGGACAATTTGGGAAACAACTAACCGGGCATTCTCCTTATCGTCGGCAGGAACCACGTACCAGGGTGCGTGATGGGTGCTGGTCGCGCTCAAACAAGCCTCGTAAGCCTCCATGTACTGCTTCCAGTATCCCCTCTCGTGGATGTCAGCAAGACTGAATTTCCAGTTCTTTTCCGGCTCATCAATGCGCTCGAGGAACCGCTTCCGTTGTTCGTCCTTCGACAGGTGCAAGAAGACCTTCACCGTCCGCGTCCCATTGCGATAAAGATGGCTTTCCAGATCCACGATCGAGCGATACCGCTCGTTCCAGACGGTTTTCTCGTTGCATAACTCTTCCGAAAGCCCCTGGCTGCGAAGAATCTCCGGGTGCACCCGCACGACCAGCACTTCCTCGTAATGAGAACGATTGAATATGCCGATCTCACCGCGTTCGGGGAGCCGGCAGGTCGTGCGCCAGAGAAAATCATGTGCCAGTTCGTCCGCGCTGGGCTGCTTGAAATTGAAAACCTGGCAGCCTTGCGGATTCACCCCGGACATCACGTGCCGTATGGCGCCATCCTTGCCGGCGGCGTCCATCGCTTGAAAAATCAGCAGCATCGCGTAGCGTTTGGACGCGTAAAACAGGCGCTGCACGGAGCTCAACCCGGCGACGTGTTCCTCCAGGGTCCTCCGATACTGTTTCTCCGACTTGTAAAACGGCTTTACCTTCGTCGGCCACTCTTTGAGTACGACCTTTTCTCCGGGCCGCACACGGAAGTCCTTGGTGTTGATTCTCATCTTTATCCCTTCGGCTTAGCTTCATCTGCGGCGCCTTCGACGTGCAATCCGTGCGTGGCGAGTTTCGCGCAGGTAGACCTGTAGTCCGTGTGGAGAATGCTTCGAATCCCCAAACCTTCCGCGACCTGGACGAACATCGGAGTGTTTTCGATATAGACTGCGTGCGCGGCGGGAGCCTGAACAATGTCGAGGGCAAGCCGAAAGATCTCCTCGTCGGGCTTGCGGACGTGGACATAGCAGGAGGAAATAAACGCATCCACGAACCTGTCCAACCCGAATTCTCGAATCCGGTACTCATTCAGTTCTCGCGCCTCGTTGCTGATCACGGCGATTTTCAGCCCGCGCTGCGCCTTAAGCTGCACCGCCAGTTCGAGCATCTCGGGGTAAGGTTTCGATTGCGCGAACATGAAGCGCCGGAACTGCGGCCGCGTGAACGGCCGCTTTTGGTAGAAGACGACCCGCCCTAAGTACTCATCAGTCGTGATCTTCCCCTCTTCGTGGGCTTCGAAGGTCAGGCGATGCCGTTCCTCCATCTCGGCCCACTCGAGATTGAACTTCCTCGCTGCGCGTCTGCGAGCATGATGATCCCACCCGTTGTTGAGCAGGACGCCACCGACATCCAAAAACAATGCTGTGATTGGCATTTTCATGTTCCCCTTCCCGCGGCGCGCACTCCCACCGTTGTTTATTCCATTACCAGCACGCGCAGATGCGATCCTTCCGCTCCACCGCGATACACGCGTTCCATCGCCTTTTGGAAATCCGCCGGATGGGCGTTCGGAATATCCAGAAACTTTTGCGGGTTCCGATCGACCAGCGGGAACCACGAACTCTGAATCTGCACCATGATGCGGTGCCCGGAGCGGAACGTGTGCAACACATCCGGCATCCAAAACTCGATCTTCTCCGGCCGGTCCGGCGTGAATGGCTCCGGCTTCGACATGCTGTTGCGGAACTTGCCACGGAACGGCTCGCCGCGCACAAGCTGCTGGTAGCCGCCCATGTAGACGCCTTTCGCATTTGGGTCCGGGTCGGGATAATCGTTCGGGTAAACGTCAATTAGCTTCACGATAAAATCCGAATCCGTGCCCGACGTAGATACCCGCAGCACGGGAGTGATCGGTCCGGCGATCGTGACGTCGTGGTCGAGCGGCGCGGTTTCGTAAGTCAGCACGTCCGGCCGTCTGGCTGCGAAGCGCTGGTCGAACGTCATATAATCCGCCGGCATCCCCATGCCTGGAGCGACTTCGCCCGTCGAGGGCACTGGTTTGTTGGGATCGCTCGAATATTCATCGAAGCCCACCGCGGGCGGCGCGCTCCAGGAGAGCTTGCCGTCTTCATCGAAATACAGCGAACGTACCGTGCCATTCTTCGGCGGCCAGGCGTCGAAACGATGCCACTCGTTGCGTCCCGTCTCAAACACGATCGCCTTGGGAACGCTGCCATCCGCGGCGGCTTTCAGTCCGTTGCCCTTACCCTTCAGGTTTTGGACGAAGAACGGGAGTTCGATGTTCTCCTGAAAATACCCGGATGTATTCGACTTGAAGCTCAGATTGCCCAGCGTATCGCCGGGATCGCGTGCCCAACCGCCGTGCCGCCATGGGCCCATTACCAGCGTATCCGGCGCGGTGGCGCCGTTCTTCTCCAGGGAATCGAACAGCTTCAACGGTCCCGCGAGATCCTCGGCATCGAACCAACCGCCCACCCACATTACCGCCGGTGTAACATTCTTCATATACGGCGCCTGCGCGCGCGACTGCCAGTATTCGTCGTAGGTGTCGTGCTTGATGGTGTCGTCCCAGTAGACGCTCTGGTGCTTGAGGTACTTCTCGTTGGCATCCGACACCGGACCCATGCGCAGGAAGAAATCATAGGCGTCCATCGTTCCGGGCTCGAAACCAACCGCCGGTTGCAGCGGCTCCGGATCATTCCCCTTGCGCGGCAGGAAACCCGAGTAAAAACGAAAGTTCGCGGCCAAGTGGAATGCGCCGTTGTGGTACCCATCGTCGCCATTCCCGACGTCGCCCATCGGGGCCTGCGGGGAAACCGCCTTCAGTGCCGGATGGGAATCGATCAAGCCATGAGCCGCGAAAAAGCCCGGATAGGAGATCCCCCACATACCGGCCTTTCCGTTGTTATTCGGGACGTGTTTCACCAGCCAATCGATGGTGTCGTACGTGTCGGTGCTCTCATCGGTATCCGTCGGGCCGTCGTAATGCGTTTTGTGCGGGCGCACGTCCACAAACGTGCCCTCCGACATGTAGCGGCCGCGCACATCCTCGTAGACGAAAATGAAGCCCTCTTCCTCCGCGGCAAAGGATGGACCAACCTGCGCCTTGTAATTGTCGGCGCCATACGGCGCGACGCTATACGGCGTTCGCATCAGGATGATCGGATACGCCGCGGTAGCGTCTTTCGGGACGTAGACTGCGGCAAACAACCGCACGCCGTCGCGCATCGGAATCCTGTATTCATACTTGGTATAGTGCGCCAGAGTATAGGCCAACTGCGTGCGCGTGACCTCGGCGGGAGACGGAGGCGCCGCAGGCGGTTGCGCGTGCAGCGCCGCGCCTGCGATGAGTAAGCTGAGGATCGATAGTTTCCGGAATGCCATCGGCAGGTTATCGTATCAGATTTGCCGGCCTCCGCTGAAATCCCGGCGGCAGGTTCCACGGCTTCCTCAGCCTCCAACTCGTCGATCACGAAAAAGGCGGCAAAAAAACAGCCACATACGGAACATCGAGGGCCCGAGACATGCTTCCTCCCGCTCCGGGGTGGCGAACGGCTCGCGCGGTGGCACGCCGCCGGAAGCTCTGAAGAAAAACGTGTTCACCAGAGAGGCCGCTTCGCCACCTGATCCCGAGTCAGGCCGCCGCGATAGGGAATGCCGCTGATGATCGAGCCGTGCCGAGGATCGGCGTCGTACACCGCCACATTGCTGATGCTCACCCGCCGCAACGATCCTACCGCGATTCCTTCCGGAGCCCGAATCCGGCTGCGGGCAAATGTCGAGCACATATTCCTGCCGACGTTCGCTGCTCCGGGGCAGAGACTGCCGAGTAGAGACACGGCACGCACGAGTGCGCGCCACCACCAACCGCGAAAAGTTATTTGCTGCAAGCGAATCTATCTATGGGCCAGGGGGAGGCGGGGGTGGGGCAGGCGCGCCCGTGGTACCGGTGCCGGTGGTGCCGGTGCCGGTGCTGCCGCCGGGCTTGCCCTTGTCACCTTGCGCACCCACGCCGCCGGCGGAACCGATGCCCGGCCCGACATGACCGCCCACTAACACCTGGGCCATGGCCTGCTCGGCGGCCTTCAAGAGGATGCGAAACGCAGCGTGTTGGTTGATCTGTTGCGGAATCAGAGGCCTGTTCGGTTCGACGAGGATGGATTCGCCCGGCTTGAGCAGCACCGACGGGCCGGGCGCGGTCAGGTTGCGAACGTCCACCAGACCGTCGTCCAGAGTGACAAACGTGGTTCCATCGGCATCCTGTACTTCCACGTCAAACACCGTGCCGCGCACAGAAATCACCGCCGTGGGTGTTTTTACGTCCTTCGGATTCGGACCCTTGGAATGTTCAATGAAAACCTTCACTCGCCCGATGAACAGGTCCAGCAGGTCGGTGATGCCAGGGGTTTCGCGGAACACTACCTTCGAGTTCGAATACACATCGAAGGTGCTGCCGTCGGAGAGTTGGAAACGGGCGTAGCTATCGGGACCAGTAACAACGGTTTCGTGCAGGCGCAGCCGGTCGCCGATGGAAAGCGGCCGCAAATAACCGGCGCTGTCCAGCACGGAGACCCGGTTCAGTTGTACCAGGACTGTCGCCGCACTCTCGTCCTGAGCATGGAGCGATGCCAACGACACGACGACGGTGGCCGCCAGCAGCAGCGTAGACCGATACCGCATGTGCTTCAAGCGCCGGACCATATCAGATTTCGGGACACAAAAACTCGAAACCAGCGCCCCTAGCCATTTCTCCTCAAGTCTAGCACCAAACTTGCAATGCACATATAGTGCCGGAAGGAAGTATACTTCACAAATCGAGTGATATCAGCCATTTGATGATTATGCCCGACCGGGACTTGAGCTAAAATGGAACTGCACGTGTGTCATAAAGGAACACTCCGCGTTTCATTTTGTTGCGCGGTCGCGGTGATTCTTGCCGCCACGGTAGGGTTCGCCCAGACGGCGCCCTCATGGCGGAAGGTAGGGAGCGCCTCGGTCGATTTGCAACTGGCCGGCCCTGCCACCGGCCCTGTGGACCAGGTGTGGTTCACTCCGGGCGGCGGGGTACTATATGCGCGAACCGCTTCGAGCGCGGTGTTCGAGACCGCCGACTATGAAACGTGGACTCCGGCGGCGGACGCGCCTGAGGTGCCACCCAACCAGCCAGCCACCGCCGCACGCCTGCCGGAAGCTTCCGCGCGAATCCTCACTTCGTCGTCCAATCCCAATGTAATCTTCGGCTTAGGAAGGCAGCTCTACAGCTCCGAGGACGGCGGCCACACTTGGCGCAACCTGACCGCGTTCGGTTCCCGGTCGCTGATTGGCGATGGCGTGAACAGCGTCGCGGTTTCGCCTGCAGACGCCGATCAACTGGTGGCGGCCAACGATTTTGGCGTGTGGCGTTCGCTCGATGGTGGGCTTTCCTGGTCGGCGCTGAACCAGGAGCTGCCCAATCTTCCGGTGCGCCGCATCCTCTCGACCGTTACCGGAACTTCGGGGACGATTGTCGAGGTGGCAAACCTGGGCGCGCTGGAGTTGCCGCCCAGCGGCTCGCTATGGCAACCGGCGGACGCCAACTCGCCTGATGCCTTGCAGAAAGAAGTGTATTCGAGCCGGCTGCAGACCGAGATCACGGCGGTGGGCCAATCGGGCGGCACGGTTTACGCGGGTTCGGCCGACGGCCGCATCTGGGTTTCGGGGGACGGCGGCCGCACGTTCCCTGCCCCGGCGTGGCCGGCCGGCGGCGGCCGTGTGGAGAACATCTTCGCCGACCCCGTCGAGCCGCGCGTCGCGCTGGCCGCGCTCTCCGGTGCCGGACCACACGTGCTGCGCACCACCAATGGCGGAGACTTCTGGGACACGCTCGATTTCAATCTGCCCAACCGGCCGGCGCACGGAGTCACCGCGGACCGCGCCGCAGGAGCGGTATATGTGGCAACCGATGCGGGCGTGTTTTACGGCGTGGCGGATTTGGAAAACGCGAGCGTCAATCCGGTGAACTGGGTGAACCTGTCGGCGCGGCTGCCGGCGGCGCCAGCCTATGACGTGCGACTGGATCCGGCGGGCGTCCAACTTTATGCCGCGTTCGACGGTTACGGCGTATACGCCACCGCGGCGCCACACCGCTCACGGTCGCCGCGCATCGTCAATGCAGCCGATTTCAGCACCCGGCCGGCCGCGCCCGGTTCACTGCTGAGCGTGGTGGGAGCGCAAGTGAGCCGTGCCACCGGCGCCAAGCTCGAGTTCCCCGTGCTGGCCGCGGCGGAGGGCGAATCGCAGGTGCAGGTTCCGTTCGAAGCGATCGGCCCGAGCGTTGGGCTCGCGCTCGATACCGCTGCCGGCAGCTTCACCCTTCCACTCGCGGTGCAGCCGGTCTCACCGGCGATCCTGGTTTCGCGTGATGGCACCGCGGCATTGTTCGATGCCGACAGCGACCTACCACTCGATGGACGCAATCCCGCCCATTCCAACGGGCGCGTGAAGATTCTGGCCACCGGCCTCGGCAAGGTTCAGCCCAACTGGCCGACCGGCATGCAGGCGCCGCTTGATGATCCGCCCGCGGTTGTTGCGGCCGTGAAAGTCTATCTCGATGGAGCGCCGCTCCAAGTCACGCTCGCCACGCTGGCGCCAGGTTACATCGGTTTCTACCTGGTTGAAGCGCAGCTCCCCGCCCTCACTAACGCCGGCACCGCCGAACTGCACCTCAGCGCCGACGGCCAGGCGAGCAACCCCGTGCAGATCGTGATTGAGCCGTAAGCGGCGCGTCACTGGTTGGAATTACGGATCTCTTGCCAGGACCTCACTGCGGCTGCAGTTGAGGCGGTTGTTCCTTGGTTCTGTCTTCGGGCAGCGGCGGCAGGTCCTGGCCGTCGAACTTGATCGCCGCATTGGCCGAGAACTTCCGGTACAGCCGGAATTCCTTCACGTTCTTTCTCCACACCGCGCCGCTGTACATCTGGATGTGCACCTGCAAGGTGGCTTCCAGCGGCAGAAGAAACTCGCTATCGCCAATCTTGATGAAGTCGTAGTCCAGCGTTTCCCTCGCTTCCCGTGCGGGAAACGAGGGCGGAATATTGAGGGCCTCTTGCGTAATCCGCACGATCGCATTCAACTCTTTGTCGACGAACACCGATCCGCGATATGCCACCTTAACCCTCTGCACAACGTCCTTCTGCCCGGCCTGATACTCGATGGTGTACAACCGCAGCGGGACCCGGTAGAAAAAGACGTACGTCCGGCGTCCGCGCAGCGTGGTCCACTTCTCCCACTTAAAGCTGGTATGACTGGCGGGGTCGAAGATGTCGCGCATGGTGGTGCCGAAATCGCCCATCGAGAAGACCCCATTTACCGAAGCGTATGACGTGCCGGGGACTACGCGACCGTTCTGCGAAACCAGCTTGTAATCCTCCTTTTGGTTGAAATAGCTGAGCTGCGCCGTGAGGACATCCTCCAGCCGCGACGCTTCCCCGCCGGTGGCGTCCTCGTAGCGGCGGGTCTGCTCCAGGCAGATGAAGTCGGGAAGCCCGTGCGTATAGTTGAGGGCGTATTGACGCACCTCGTCCAGGAGCTTCGCCCGCTCTTCGGTCGTGGGAGGCTGCGAAGGAACATCCAGGGGCTTCGGAGCCTGTGGCTGCGGGCCGCCGGTAAGGGATGGGACCACTGGTTCGGTTTGCGCAGAGGCGGTGCCAGCAAACAGTAGCAGCGGACCGAGAACCGCGGCGAATGCGGGGAATGCGGGGAATGAAGTGTTTCGCATTTCAATCTCCCACTTAAGAGTATGACACGGACCGGCCGCGGCGCGCCAGCAAACCGAATAAACGAGATATCCAACTCCACAATAGGTAGCCGGATGTATAATCGATCGTGGTCAGGATGATCGACTCCTGGGAGAACGTGAAACGCATCGACACGAACGCGGCGAGGCGTGTCGCACCAAAGGTTAGCGGCGATACCATGACGCGCTACTTTGTTTGTCTGTGGATACTGGCTGTCCCCACCGGCGCGCGGGGGCTCACGGCGCGGCAGGTGCTCGACAAAGTGGTTTTGACTTACAGCAACCTGAAAGCGGTCCACATGGTTGCGGAGAGGGAGGAAACCACTTATTCGGCGGGCAGCTCTCAGACCGCAGTTTCGGAATGTGAATTGGCCAACACAACTGGCGACCGGTATTTCGCTCGCTTGAAGCAGCCTCCACAACAGGCGCTGGCCGTAAGCGATGGCAGCACTATCTGGCTGGCCCTGGAATCCAAGAAACAGTGGTCCCGGGTGTCGGCGACCTCGCCGACGGAGGACAGCGATGAAGAGCACGACGCGAAGGTTGCCAGCAGAGACCTGCACGATTCCCTGGAGAACATCATGCTCCACCGGCTCCTGGCACTGGCCAAAACCCTGCAGGATCCTGTGATTGCGAAACAGCAGGATTTCGCGCTGGGCCGTGAGAGTGTGCGCTGCTACTCGATTCGCGCACATACGCCCGAAACGGAAGTCGAACTATTGGTGGACCAGCGAAGATTCGTCATATTGCAGTGTAAGGAGAAGAGTAAGTCGCCTGATGGACAGATCGAAACCACCATGAAACTGAAACTGGTGGAGTTGAACCAGGAAGTCGGCGACTCCCTGTTTCACTTTGAGCCCGACCCTGGTTGGACCGAGGTCGAGACAATGGCTCCTCCAGGCAACCCTATTCGGATCGGCGATCGCGCTGCGGACTTCACTCTCAAGACGCTGGATGGGGAATCCGTGGCGCTCGAAAGTCTGCATGGGAATGTGGTGGTGCTCGATTTCTGGGCGACCTGGTGCGTGCCTTGCCGCGTGGAGTTTCCGGAGATCGAGAAGATCCGCTCGGAGTTTGGGGGCGCCGTCCGCTTTTACGCGATCAGCGATGAATCGCGTGCAACGGTGAAGAAATTCGTCGAGGAGCACCGTTACGAGATGCCGATGCTGCTCGATGTCAATCGCGAAATGCATCGCCGTTACGGAATTCATAAGATCCCAGCGCTGTTTGTGATCGACCGGGACAGCGTGGTGCGCCAGCAGTTCATCGGTACCCAGGCCGAATCGGAACTGCGCAAGGCAATCCGCTCAGTGGTGGATCAGAAGACGCCGAGCCAATAGCGGCGCTCGCACAAACGCTCTGGCCGAGTCACGGCGTATCCGGAAGTTACTGATTCCAAACGACGAATACCCTGTAATCTTACTCAGGGCCCATGGTGGGCCTTCACCTTCCGCGCGGCGGCGCGGCCGACTGCTTTGGCGAGATCGTCTTCCGAGGCTGCCCGTACCAGCTCCGAGCTGCCGAACTGCTTCAGCAGCTTCTGCACGGTCTTCTCGCCGACGCCCGCAATGGCGTCCAGCTCGCTGGTCAACTGGCGGGCGGAGCGGCGCGAGCGGTGGAAGGTGACAGCGAAGCGGTGCGCCTCGTCGCGGATGGATTGGATCAGGTGCAGAATGGGAGAAAAACGGTCCAGCACCACCGGTTCGTCTTCCTGCCCATATACGTAAATGATCTCCTCGCGCTTGGCAATCGAGGCCAGCGGCTGATCGGCAACGCCAAGCGCCTCGAGCGATTCCGCCGCGGCGTGCAATTGACCCAGCCCGCCATCGATCAGCACCAGCCCCGGCAGCGGCTGCTTTTCTTCCTGCAGGCGCGCGTAGCGGCGCGTCACCACTTCGCGCATGCTGGCGAAATCGTCGTTGCCGACGACCGTTTTAATGATGAACTTGCGGTAATCGGATTTCTTCATGCGCCCGTCTTCCCACACCACCATACTGGCCACTTTGTCGGTGCCCTGTATGTGCGAGATGTCGAAACACTCGATGCGCTTGGGCGCGGCGGGCAGGGTGAGCGCGTCCTGCAAGGCTTGCTGAATCGCCTTCGAGGAAGGCTTCAAGACGCGGAAGCGCGCGTCGAAGCTGTGTTTGGCATTGGTCCCGACCAGGTCCATCAGCGCTTTCTTCTGGCCGCGCTGCGGCGTGCGGATTTCGACGCGTCCGCCGTGCGGCGCTCCGCGCTTCTCGCTCAGCAACTCTTCCAGCGTTTCGCGGTCCTCGAAGTCCACGGGCACGTGAATCTCCGCCGGTATGAACTGCTGGTCGAGATAGAGCTGCTTGAGCAGCGAAGAGAAGAACTGCGGCTCGTCGAATTCCGCCTGGTCCTCCCAGAAGAACTCGCGGCGGTCGACGATCTGGCCGTGCCGCAGGTGGAAGAGGTTCAACGCCACCAGCGGCGGTTCCGCGTAGCAGCCGAAAATGTCGACGTCGTCGCCCGTGGCAGCGGCCATCTTCTGCCGCTCTTCGATCTCCTCGACGGTGGCCAGCAGGTCGCGCAGCGAGGCCGCTTCCTCGAACCGCATCTCGCGCGAAGCCGCTTCCATGCGCGCGCGCAGATCGCGTGCCAGATCGGTGTGCCGGCCGTCCAGGAACTGGCGCACGTTGCGCACCGCAGCCTCGTAAGTATCGTCAGCCACCAGTCCCTCCACGCACGGGCCCAGGCAGCGGTGAATGTGATACTGCAAGCAGGGCTTGGGGTGGTAACGCGTCAGGTCCACCTTGCACGAGGGCACCAGGAAATAGCGGTGGACGAAGTGTACCAGCCGGTGCGCCAGGTTGCCGGGGAAGAAAGGGCCGAAATAGGTGGCCCCATCCTTACGCAGGCGGCGGGTCACGTACACGCGCGGGTAGCGCTCTTTGGTCAGCTTGACGTAGGGATAGGTTTTGTCATCGCGCAACAGCACGTTGAAGCGTGGCTGGTACTGCTTGATGAGGTTGTTTTCGAGCGCCAGCGCTTCCTTTTCGTTGTCGACCAGAATGTAATCGAGATCGCGCGCCTCCGCGATCAGGCTCCCGGTTTTGGCATCGGCCAGCTTGTCCTCGGAAAAGTAGCTGCGCACGCGATGGCGCAGCACCTTGGCCTTGCCGACGTAGATGACCTGGCCGCCGCCGTCCTTGTACAGATACACGCCGGGCGCCAGCGGAAGCTGCGCTGCCTTTTCACGGAGGTCCATCGGAGGGAACGCTATAATTGAATTATGTCACGCCGGCTTCTAGCCTTGCTGGCACTGGGCGCAGCTACGCTGGCGGCCCAGAATTCCGGCAACCCGCAGGCGCCGTCCGATTCGCCGCCCACCCAACTCAAGACGGAGCGCCCGCAGCCCGCCACCTCCGACAAGGAGGAAGTGCCGCCGGAAGAAGACTCTTCGCTGGTGACCACAACGTATTCCTTTAACCCCTTGCAATCGAAGAAAGATGTGCTGGCGGGCAAGTTTTATGCCAGGAAGGGGAACTACCGCGCTGCGGCCGGCCGTTACCTGAGTGCCACCAAGTGGGATAACGGCAACAGCGAGGCGTGGCTGCTGCTCGGCAAAGCCGACGAGAGGCTCAAAGACAAAAACGCGGCTCGCGACGCCTACAAAAAGTACCTCGATCTGGCTGCAGACGCCAAGAACGCCGCCGACATCCGCAAGAAACTGACAAAACTGAAGTAGCCGGGCGAAGTTTACACATTTGACTGCCGATCTGGCGGGGCGGTTCACCTGGCCCGGCGCGGTGCCAGCCGGAACCCTCCTTCGGCACCCCCGGCTCCATCCCGGTCTTCGATCAGGCCGTGTGCGAGCACAACTGACTGATCGAACGCGCCCTGCGCGCGGCCGGTGCGTCGCGCAAGCGCAATTCCCTGAGTGGGTTTCCGGTAGTAATAGCGCTGGCACTAACCAGAGATCGTAGTGTATTCCTTAGGTTGATTCCTGAGCCGGAGTAACCGATAATGACTACAACGTCCTGTCGGACTGAGAGCTTTTGTGGTCATGCTTTTGACCGCGCCGGCAGCCGTTTTCGCGGAACATGAGCAGGCTAATACCGGGATGGGTGGTTGCGGCGGCTTTCGTGCTGGGCACGGGAGTTGCGTCTGCCGCGTCGGCACCGGCGGCATCAGGCGGAAGGACGGCGGTGCGCCACCGCGTGCAGCCGGTAGACCCGACCGACGGGGACGACGTGGACGGCGACGACCCGACCGTGCGGCGTGCCGCAGTGGAAGCCCTGGGAGCGCGTCGCGGCTCCGTCGTGGTGGTGGACCCCGGCAACGGGCGCGTCCTCACCATAGTCAACCAGAAACTGGCGTTCGAGACCGGGTTCATTCCCTGCTCCACCATCAAGCTGGTCACCGCGCTGGCCGCCCTCACCGAGCACGTGGTGGAGCGCGACGACTTCATTCGCATTGGCCGTTACTCGAGCTACAACATGACCACCGCGCTGGCGCGCTCCAACAACGAGTACTTTGGCGCGCTGGGCACCCGTCTGGGCTTCGAGCGGGTGGTTCGTTACGCTCGGATGATGGGCCTTGGCGAAAAGGCTGGCCTGGATATTTCCGGCGAGCAGCCGGGAGAGATCGCGGCTGAGCAGCCGAAGGGCGGCATGATTCTGGTGGCGGCCTACGGCGAAGGGTTCCAGATGACGCCGCTGGAACTGGCCGCGCTGCTTTCGGCTATCGCCAACGGCGGCACGCTGTACTACCTGCAGTATCCGCATACCCAGGAGGAGGCGTCGCATTTGGCGCCGCAGGTGAAGCGCCAACTGGATCTGGCGCCCAACGGCATCGACGATATCAAGATGGGCATGCGCGGCTCAGTGGAGTATGGCACCGGACGCAACGCGGCCTATGACCCCAACGAGCCGATTCTCGGCAAAACCGGCACCTGCACCGATTCTCGTGCCCACGATTTCATGGGTTGGTTCGGCTCGTTCAACGAAGTGGGCTTCCACAGGCTGGTGGTCGTGGTCATGCTGGCCAGCCCCTACAGAGGCGTCAACGGCGGCCTGGCCTCCGCCGTGGCCGGCAATCTCTACCGCAACCTCTCCGGGCAGCGCTACTTCACAGCCGATGGTGCCAGCCGGCAACCCGGCGAGCCGGAGATTCTCGTCACCAGCCCCTCCTGTTGCTCGCGCTAACCAAAGCCGGGCGGCCAGCGCGTGGTAATCCGCCGGGGCGGTGCTGCACCCCCACCTGGGCCTGTAAACACGAACGCTCGCGGCCGAAGCAGATCGCACTTCAGCCGCGAGCGTGTAGGGAAGGCAGTGGTTCTAAGAGCTACTTACTCGCGTCGTTGACGATGCCGCCGGACGATTGCTTGGCTTTCTTCTCTTCCTTGCTCTTCTTAGTTGCCATGGCCTTGTCGATCCAGGCCTCGGCGATATTGACCTGTTGGTCGTACTCCTCTTTGGTGTCCGCCATGTAAGCGCGCTCGCGGATGAACAGATTCTCGTACGTCATGGCGTCGTCGTACTCGGGGTTGATCTCCAGCGTTTTGTCCAGGTCCTTCAACCCGTCCTCGATCACCGGATCCCATTTCTCCTTGAGTTCCGCCTTGACCTTCTTATCCTTGATGGGGAACTGGTCCTCCTGCTTCATGCCCACCGTGGCGAGCGCCTCGCCGAAAGCCGGGAACCACTTGGACCAGGCGATGAACCCCAGGCTGTAATACGCGTCGGCGTTGTTGGGATTCACGGCGATGGCTTTTTCGAACCACTGTTTGGCGTCATCCCATTTCTGCTGATTCAGAAACAGGCTGGCGATGGACATGATGGCCAACTGGTCCTTCGGGTTCTGCTCGAGGACCTTCTGGAACTGGTCGTAAGCCGCTTCCGCCATCTGGTCGTTTTCCGGCGACCGTGCCCCAGGAATGTACTGCTGATAGTAGGCGACCGCCAGGTACTCGCGCGCCGAGAGAAACGTGGGGTCGAGGTCGACCGCGTTCTTGAAGTGCTCGACGGCCTGCGGATACTGGGCGCCCTTGAATGCTGCCACGCCCTCATTGACCTGAGAGCGCGACTTCAGCTTGTTGCAGCCGGTGGCCGCGAAAACCAACGCAACCGCGGCGAGAACGATTGTCAGTTTGCGCATCGCGTATGATCTCCTATTGTCCGAGGTCCTTGTATGGCATCAGGCCGACCTTGTCGATCTGGGCCCCGTGCGCGATGTCAATGACTCTGGCTACCCAACTGAATTCCAGGTTCGGATCGCCTTTGACGAATACCACGCGTTCGGCACGCGTCTTGAAAATCTCCACCAGGCGGTTCTCCAGGGCCGATTCCTCGATCGGATCCTGGTTAATCAGCATGCTGTGATCCGCATTTATGCTGATCACCACCGTGCGGATGTTGTTCTCCGGCGGCGCGCCCGGCGGAGGCGGCTGCGGCACCAGAGCCTCGAGACCTTTCGGCGTCAGCGGCGTGATCACCATGAAAATAATGATCAGCACCAGCAGCACGTCAATCATAGGCGTCATGTTGATGTCGGATTTCGGACCGCCCGTTCCGCCCACTGCCATTGACATAAAATTGCTCCTTTTCGAAAACTCCTCTTGCTCTACCTCGCAGCCGCTACCGGTTGCTTCTTTGCCTCGATCTGTTCGGTGAGGAGGCCCAGTTGGTCCACGCCGGCCGATTGAAGATTCTGCACCACATCCAGCACGACCTGATACTTGGCGCGCTGATCGGCGCGCAGGAAGCACTCCTTGTCCAGCCGGTTGGTGAGCATGTCTTTCACCTTGGGCGCCAGATCCTCAGGCCTCATCTGCGTATTGTTGAGGAACACCCCGCCATTGCGAGTGACGGCGATCAACACCGCATCGCTCTTGTCGGCCGCCTGCATGGGGATCGGGTTCTGGGTCTTCACCATATCGACGCTGACGCCGTGCGTCAACATCGGCGTGATGACCATGAAGATGATGAGCAGCACGAGCATGACGTCCACCATCGGGGTGACGTTGATGTCGGCTACCGGCGGGGGAGCCGAGTGTATTTTGAATTCCATCGCCATTGCTGTATCTCCCTGGGAAGCCGGCTGCGCTTGCGGGGAGCCGCTTCCGGCTCCCCGCGGTTTTCAACTCGCCGGGAATCCCGACTATTCTAGTCGCTCAGGCTCACCGCTACTTGTGGGCGGCGCCGCGCTGGCTGCGCTTCAAGAAGTAATCGATGAGTTCGGAGCTGGAGTTGCCCATCTCCACATCGAAGGCTTCGATTTTGTTAGTGAAATAGTTGTACATCCACACCGCTGGGATGGCCACGAACAGACCAATGGCGGTGGTTACCAGGGCCTCGGAAATACCGCCGGCCACGGCGCCCAGGCCGGTCGACTTTTCAGTCGAAATGCCGCGGAACGCGTTGATGATGCCAAGGACGGTTCCGAACAAGCCGACGAACGGAGCCGTGGAACCGATGGTCGCCAGACCCGAAACGCCGCGTTTCAGTTCGGCGTGAACGATAGCCTGGGCACGGTCCAGGGCGCGCTTGGAAGCTTCGATCTCCTCACCCGGGATCTCGGAGCTGATCTGATGCGCCTGGAATTCCTGCAAACCGGCGACCACAACCTTAGCTAGGTGGCTCTTCTTGTAGCGGTCGGCGATCTTGACGGCTTCTTCCAGTTTGCCTTCCCGCAGCGCGCCGGCCACCGCCGGAGCAAACTGCCGGGACTGTTTACGGGCGGCGCTGTAAGCCAGCAACCTGTCGATCATCACGCCGATCGAATACGCGGACATGATGAACAACATGATCACGACCAGCTTGGCCGGCGTGCCCATCTGGCTCCAAAGGTGCGGCAGGTCCCAGCCTACCGTCTCCTGGAGCAAATACAAGAACGCGAAATGCACATGCGCGAACATATTCTGATTTTTCTCCTGCGAGTTGAAATGTTACTGCTCTTGCCGGCTCCGCTTTCGCGCCGCCGGGGTACTACTGCAACGTAAAGTTGACATCGATGGTGGTCGCAACTTCGACCGGTTCTCCATTCAGCATGGTCGGGCGGTAGACCCAATTCTTGACCGCATCCAGCGCTGACGCCACCAGCAGCGGATGGCCTCGTACCACCTTCAGGTCTTGTACCCGGCCGTCCTTGCCGATAATAGCGCTTAATTCCACCGTCCCCTGAATACGGGCCTGCTTGGCCAAGGGCGGATACACCGGACTGATCTTCGTGATCAGGTTGGCCTGCTGCACATTGCCGCCCACGCGGATGCGCTGCGGAGTGACCGCCTTGGGCGGAGGCGGCGGAGGCGGAGGCGCGAGGGAAGAAGCCCCACCGATAATGCCGCCCAGCACGCCGCCCATCGAACCACCGGCCACGCCACCCACCACGCCGCCGACTGCGACGCCGGTCGTGGGAGGCGGAAGCTCATCTTCCTTGATCATCGCGATATCCTTCGGAATCGTTTTCGGCGCCATCAGCTTGCCGGCGTCGAACTGCCGCGGAATCACCTTTACTATCTTGGGCTGCACCGGCGGGGGCGGCGGCGGGGGGGGCGGCGGCGGCGGCGGCGCCACAAAGATACTTTGCAGCGAGGCTGCGGGAAGGACGTCGAAGTAGATCATGGGCAGAAGCACGAACACGCCAATGGCGAACAACTGAATCAAGGTCGATATCAAGACCGTCCAGCCCTTGTTCGTCTTCCCGGTTTGTACGAATGTCTGTTCAAACATGAGGCACTTCCTTTCCCTGCACTCAAGCGCCGTCGCGTCCAGCGGACGGCTAAAATGTCCCACCGACGGCCAGAATTCTTGCCGCCTTATTTCACCGCCTTGGCCGCAGTCTTCCGCGGAGTGTCCGGCCGGGGAGCCGCAGCCACGGCGGGGGCCGTTCTCACGCCCCGCCGGTCCGCCCACCCATGCCAGAACAACACAATCGGACTGGCCACGAACACCGAGGAATACGTTCCCACCAGAATGCCGCACACCAGCGCGAACGAGAATCCGTTCAGCACCGGGCCGCCGAACAGGAACAACGCGATCACCGTCAAAAACGTCAGCCCCGAAGTCATTACCGTCCGGCTCAGCGTCTGGTTCACCGCGCGGTTCATCACCGACTCGAGCGGCTCGCGCCGGCTAATCTTCAGGTTCTCCCGGATGCGGTCGAAAATCACGATGGTGTCGTTCATCGAATAGCCCACCAGCGTCAACAGGGCCGCAATCACCGTCATGGTGATGTCCTTGTTGAACAACGAAAACAGACCGATCGTAATGATGGTGTCGTGGAAGCAGGCGATCACCGCGCCCAGCCCGTAGATCCACTCGAATCGGAAGGCGATATAGGCCAGCATTCCGGCCAGCGCGTACAGCGTGGCCAGCACGGCCTTCTTGCGCAGTTCCGCGCCCACCTTCGGTCCCACCATTTCCACTCCCGCAATGTGGAAAGGAGCCAAGTAACACTCCTCGCGAAGAGTGTTCATAATACCAGCATTCATGCCCGGTGTGGAAGACAATTCGCTAAATTTTTTAATCAGCCCGGAGTATTGGGTGTCGCGCACCGACAGCAGCCCCGTCACCAGGTTCTGGAGGTCCTGTTCGCTCGCCGCCACATTGTTGCGCGCCAGCGCGTCCCGCAGCCGTTCGGCCAGCGCGTCATGTCCGGCGTTGTTGAAATCCAGCTTGCCGTCCGCGCCCTGCCCGAAGGTGGCTGTCAACACGTCCGTCATGTCCTGGCGATTGACGTTCATCTGGCCCTCGCTCAACGCCTCCGTGCCGATTTCGACGGTATCCTGCGCGCTGGTTTCGTTCTGCACCGAAACTTCGCCTTTAATCTTTGGCGAGCTGGACATGGCGGAGCGAATCTTATCGAGCGGCGGGGCGTAGGCGAACTTCACCGTCATCATCACGCCCTGCTTGAAGTCGATCCCATACTTCAGCCCGCCCTTGGCCGCGATGCTGATGAATCCGGCCGCCGTCAGCACCAGGCTGGCGATAATAAACGGCCATTTCTTGCCCAGAAAATCGTAGTTCGTGTTTTTAAATAATTCCATCGACGCTGGCCATGCTGGCGCCTTATGTAAGCTTGGACACCAGCCTTCCCTGTTTTGTTCCCGCTCGCCAGCCAGGGACCCGGCTGCCGGCCGGCTTCCGCCCGCCGCACCCGATTCCCGCTGTTTCTTTCCGCCCGGTCATTGTACTAAATGCTGAGCACTAAATACTGAGCGTCTCCATGCGGCGGCGTCCGGACAATTCGTAGCTGAAGATCGTCCGCGACACGAATACGGCCGTGAAAACGTTGGCGAGCAGACCGATCGTCAGCGTGACCGCGAATCCCTTCACCGGGCCTTCTCCGAACAGAAACAGGAAGGCGCACGACACGATCGTGGTGACGTGGGTATCGATGATCGTCCCCAAGGCCTTGTTGAAACCGTTCTCCACCGCAGCCACCACCGCCTTGCCGGCCCGCAGCTCCTCGCGGATTCGCTCGAAAATCAGCACGTTCGAGTCCACCGCCATACCGATCGTCAGAATCACGCCCGCGATCCCCGGCAAGGTGAGCGCGGCATGGAAATAGGAAATCGCCGCCAGCAGTATCACCGTGTTCAGCAGCAGGGCCAGCACCGCGTTGACGCCGCTGCGCCTGTAGTACAGCAGCATCACCATCACCACCGCCACCAGGCCGGCGATGGCCGCCTGGATTCCTTCCCGGATCGAGTCCGCTCCCAGCGACGGCCCGACGGATCTTTCCTCCACCGGCGTCACACTGGCCGGCAGGGAACCGGAACGCAGGTAGCGCGCCAGGTCCTCGGCTTCCTCTTCGCTGCCCAGGTTCGTAATCCGTCCGGAATCTTCAATCCTGGACTGAATCGTGGCCACGCTCACGATCTGGTTGTCCAGCACCACCGCCAGCTTGTTGCCGATATTTTTCTCGGTGAACGTGCCAAACCGGCGCCCGCCATCCGGCGACAGGGTGAAACCGGTTTCCCACTTGCGGTATTCGTCCTGGCCGGCGTGGGCGTTGCGCATTTCGCTGCCCATGATCACCGCGGGACGCCCCAGCAGGAACCACTCTTCGCCCGGCGCCGCTCCGCGCGGCTTGGCCTTGGCCAGCTTGCTGTTCAGCGGCAGAACACCGCCCTTCTGCGCCATCGCCGCTTCGCGGCTGGGGAACGGCCCGTCCTTGACCTCGTCGATCTCGAGCACCGCGGCCGTGCCGATCAGCTCCTTCACCCGCGCCGGGTCGTCCACACCCGGCAACTGCACCAGCACCTCGTAGTCGGCGCCCGCGCGGCCGTACTGCTGCACGCTCGATTCCGCCACCCCAAGCTCATTGATGCGGTTGCCGATCGTGTCGATGGTCCGCTGCACCGTGTCGCGCTTGAGCGCGATCAGGTCCGAAGGCTTCAAACGCATCGTGTAATCGGTGGAATTCACCACCGTGAGCGCGTAAGCGCTGTAACGATCGTTCACCAGGCTGCGGAATGCGCTCGCCTGGGTCGCCGGCACGCCCTTCACCGTGATGATGATATTGTCCGCGTCCGCCACCGACGGCGGCTGCGGATCGTTGCGGTCCATGCTCGCGAAGGTAATGCTTTGCTTGGTCATGTCCGCCTTCATGCGCTCCATGGACTGGTCGGCGTCCGCTTTCACCGCGTCTTCGACATGCACCTCTTCCACCAGTTGGCTGCCGCCCTTGAGATCGAGCCCCAGGCGGATGTTTTCCTTCAGATTCTGGACCAGGTCGGTTTTCGATTTGGGCAGACCGATGATGCCGAAAATGCAGATCAGGATCGTCACCACGATCACCACGGTTCGCCACTTCAAATTCTGTGTCATGGAATGGAAAAGCCTGTCAATTAGAGATTGCTACGATTGCGCCTTCTTGAGATCGCCCGATACGAGGTTCGCCACCGAACCGCGGGTGACCTGAATCTTGACGTTGTCCGGCTTCACGCGCAGCACCAGCTTGTCCTCGTCGATTGCCACGATGGTGCCGACGATCCCGCCCGAGGTCACCACTTCAACGCCGTTCTGCAGCCCGGCCAGCATCGCCTTCTGCTGCTTGCGCTGTTTCTGCATGGGCATGAACAGCAGGAAATAAAAGATCCCGAAGATCAGGAGAATGGGGAGGAGTCCCGCCAGCGAGCCCAACGGTCCGGTGGACGGCGCCGATGTTTGCAAATAGAAGCTCAAAATCACGTATTGGCCAAACTGCACCCTACCCGGCGTCTTCCGCCGGCCGGGCGCACTCCAAGTATTCCGGGAACGAATCCGATATTATAGCAAGCCTGATCTCCCTCATGATGTCAAGGTAGCGCCGCAGGTTGTGGCGGGTGGCCAGCATGGCGAACAGGATCTCGCCGGCCAGAAACAGGTGCCGCAGATAAGCCCGTGAAAACCGCTGGCAGGTGTAGCAGCCGCAACGCGGATCGAGCGGCCGCGCATCGTCTTTGTAGCGGGTGTGTTTGATCACCACGCGCCCTTCGCTCGTGAACAGGTATCCGTTGCGCGCGTTGCGGCTGGGCAGCACGCAATCCATCATATCCACGCCGCGCGCCACGTATTCGGCCAGCTCCGCCGGCATGCCCACCCCCATCGCGTAGCGCGGCCGCGACCGCGGCAGCACGGCAACGCTCTCCTCCACCATCTCCAGGCTCAGGGGCCGTGGCTCGCCGACCGAAAGGCCGCCAATCGCGTAGCCGTCAGCATCGAGACCGGCAAGTTCCGTGGCGCACTCTCGCCGCAGTTCCGCGTACGTGCTGCCCTGCACAATCGGAAACAGCGCGTGCCGGGCATCCATCTCGGACAGCCGCCGCGCGTGATGTACGGCCGCCTGGCGCGCCCAGCGCACCGTGCGCAGCATGCTCTCGCGCGCCTGGCTCTGGCTCACCGGGTATTCCGGGCATTCGTCCAACGCCATCAGGATATCGCTGCCAAAAGCCAACTGCGCATCCACCGTGGATTCGGGCGTGAAACGGTGCGTGTCGCCATTCAAGTGCGACTGAAAGATCACCCCCTGCTCGTCGACCTTGCGCAGCCCGCTCAGGCTGAACACCTGGAACCCGCCCGAATCGGTGAGGATGGCGTGGGGCCAGTCCATGAACCGGTGCAGCCCACCCAGCCCACGGATCGCTTCCGCCCCCGGCCGCAAGTAAAGATGATAGGTGTTGGCCAGCAGGATGCGCACACCCAGGTCCTCGGCCAAGTCCCGCGATGTCAGCCCTTTCACCGTCGCCTGCGTGCCGACCGGCATAAACACCGGCGTCTCGATCACGCCGTGCGCCGTGTGCAGCAGCCCCGCGCGCGCGCCGGTCCGCGCACATTCCGCCACCACTTCAAAGTCAACCTGCCGCAAGATCTGATGGTACCAGCGTAGGGCGGGCGCCCGGCTGTCGGGGACCCGCCCTACGTCAGTAGCCTTGCTCCTGGAGTTTGTCGATGGTCAACCCGGTCTTGACGTCGAGTTTGCGCAACAGTTTTTCGACGTGTTTGGCAAGGATGTCGCATTCGATGTTGACGCGGGCGCCGGGACTATAGGTGGCGAGCGTGGTGTTGCGGTAGGTGTGCGGAATGATGGTGACGCTGAGCGCGTCGCCCTCGAGCGCGGCGATGGTGAGGCTGATGCCGTCGATGGCGATGGAGCCTTTGTAGACCAGAAACGGGTCAAGCTCGGGGGGCACGCGGATACGCAGCCACCAGTTGTCCTCGCCCAGGGCTTCGAGCGAGAGGAATTCGCCGGTCGAATCGACGTGGCCCTGCACGATGTGGCCGTCCAGGCGGCCGGTGGGCGACAAGGGGCGCTCGAGGTTCACGCGCGAGCCGGCGCGCAAGTCGCCCAGGTTGCTGAGGCGCAGGGTCTCGGGTGCCAGGTCGGCGGAAAAAGAATCGGGCCGCCGATCCACGGCGGTGAGGCACACGCCGTTGACAGCGATGCTGGCGCCAATAGTCATATCCGGCAGCACGGCCGCGCAGCGCACCTTCAGACGCGCGCCGGCCGGCCGCATTTCCAGGGCTTCCACGGTGCCCAGTTCTTCAATGATCCCGGTGAACATATCCTTCGATGGCAAACTCGTCGGGCGGAATGGAGTGAATGGTGATGTTGTGGACGCGGATGGCGTCCACGCGGCGCCGCCGGCCGATGCCGCCGGCGAGGGGAAGCGCCTCCAGGCCGCCCAGAATCTTCGGGCCGTAATAAAACAAGATGCGATCGACGACTTCGGTTTCGAGCGCTGTCCAATTCAGCTTGCTGCCGGCTTCGATCATCAGCGACAAATAGCGCCGCCGGCCCAGCCAGTCGATGGCGCCCGCCAGATCGGCGCGCCCGCCTGGCCCGTTCAGCACGAGCACCTCGACGCCGGCGGCTTCGAGCGTCTTGCGGCGTTCGGGCGATGCGGCGGAGGTGGTGACCGCGACAACGTCGCCGGCCGCGCTGCGCACCATCTTCGAATCGGGCGGCAGGCGAAGCTGCGAATCCATTACCAGGCGCAGCAGCGGGCGGCTGCGCGCGAAGCCGGTGCGGTCGGTGAGGAGGCAATCGTCGGCCAGGACGGTGCCGATTCCGGTGAGAATGGCATCGTGATCGTGGCGCAGCTCCTGCACGTGGGCGCGTGCGCGCTCACTGGTGATCCAGCCGCGGTTGTCGTCCGGCGCGGAGATCTTGCCGTCGAGCGTGATGGCGGTTTTGAGCGTCACCAGCGGCCGGCCGGTGCGCATGAAATGCAGGAACGGCTCATTCAACTTGGCGGCCTCGGCCGCGAATTCGGTCGCCATCGCCACTTCCACTCCGGCAGCCTGCAAACGGCGGAAGCCTTCGCCGCCGACCAGCGGGTTGGGATCGGCCAGCGGCGCCACCACCGTGGCGACGCCGGCGGCGATGATCGCGTCCGCACAGGGCGGCGTGCGGCCCGGGTGGGAGCACGGTTCCAGGTTGAGATAGAGGGTGGCCCCACGCGCCCTTTCGCCCGCATACGCGAGGGCGATGACTTCGGCGTGCTGCACACCGGCGTAAGTGTGAAAGCCGCGTCCCACCACTTCGCCGTCGCGCTCAAGCACGGCGCCGACCATGGGATTGGGGCTGGCCAACGCGCGTCCTCGCCGCGCCAGGTCGAAGGCTTCGCGCATGAATGCGGGGTTCATATTTCGAACAGCGACGCGATGAACTTCTCGGCATCGAACGGCAGCAGGTCGTCCACCTTTTCGCCCACCCCGACGTAGCGGATGGGCAGATCGAGCTCGCGCGCGATGGCCACCACAATGCCTCCCTTGGCGGTGCCATCCAGCTTGGCCAGAACGATGCCGGTGACGCCGGAAGTCTCGGTGAACTTGCGCGCCTGTTCCAGGCCGTTTTGGCCGGTGGTCGCATCCAGCACCAGCAGCACCTCGTGCGGCGCCTCGGGGATGACTTTCTTGGCGGTGCGAGCCATCTTCTGCAATTCGGCCATCAGGTTTTCCTTGGTTTGCAGGCGGCCGGCGGTGTCCACGATCACGTAATCCACTTTGCGCGCGCGCGCCGCGCTGACGGCGTCGAACAGCACCGCGCTGGGGTCGCTGCCCGCGCGCTGACGCACCACGGGAGAGCCGGTGCGCTCACCCCAGATTTCGAGTTGTTCGATGGCCGCGGCGCGAAACGTGTCGGCGGCGCACAGCAGGACGCTGCGCTGTTCGCTCTTGAATCGGGCCGCCAGCTTGCCGATGGTGGTAGTCTTACCCGAACCGTTGACGCCGACCACCAGGATGACCGCGGGCGGCTCGGCAACGTGGACCGGGACGCGCTCGGAAGCCTGGAGAATTTCGAGGAGATGCTCGCGGATGAGGCCCTTCAATTCGGCGGCATCGTTCAATTGATGCCGCTCGACGCGCTGGCGGATGCGGTCCAGGATCTCCTCGGTGGTGCGCACGCCCATGTCGGAAGCGATCAGCGTGGACTCCAGTTCGTCCAACAAATCGGCATCGATCTCTTTTTTCCCCTGGAGCGCGTCCTCGAGCGCGGTAACCAGGCCGGCGCGGGTCTTCTGCACGCCGCTCTTGAGCTTTTCGAGCAGCGACGGTTCCCGCTCGACGGTGCCGAATAGGGTCTGGATCATTTTTCATTCATTCTAGCAGCCGGGCTAAGCGAGGCACGGCGGCGGGTAGCTGCTTATGCAAGAGTTGAGGTGTGCAGCACTACGCCGTTGTCGTCCATCAAGATCCGGATGGCGGATTCTGGGGCGAAGTCCCTGCGCTCCCGGGCTGCTACTCGCAAGGCGAGACGGTCGATATTCTCAAGGAGAACATCTGCGAAGCCATCGCCGGCGTGCTCGACGTTCTCAAGGAACAGGGGCAAGAGCCGGACACAGACATACGCATTCTGGACGTAGCGGTTTGAGGCCGGTCACCGGACCGGAGACGTGCCGGGTGGTCGAGGCGGTTGGTCACTCCGGCGCATCAGTGGAATCCACCACGACGCAGGGACCGGGAGTTGGAGGCGCTCGAAGGCTACCGCGGTTCGGGCGCGCGCCTGGCCATGAGGGCCTGCAGGATCAGTCTCCCGCTGTGTTGGTGGCCCCGCTGGTCGACTAAATAGACGACCGGGCCACCCCTTGCCTGGACTTGGGCGACTTGGACAGTCATCCCTTTGCTAATCGAGAGCGGCCAGAGCGGATTCCTGAATTCCCTATACTCCAACCTGCACTCAGGATCACGGCTGTCGATAATTTCGAGGTAACGAAAGAGGCCTGAGCTTTCGACCGAAACAACCTGGGCGCTGTGCCACCATCGAGCCGGCGGGCCGACTGGTCGAAGTGCGACGAGCGCGACACAGACAAGTGCGGCACACGCCAACAGCCAACGCCATCTCATGCTAGCCATGGTACTACCCTTGCCGCCGGCCGCCCAGCAGCTTGTTTGTCAGGGCCGTCAACCGACCTAGCTGGTTGTTTCCTGACGCGCCCTCAGCGGGCCGCTGGGTCGCCGTAGAAGGTTCCGCGGCCGTGGGAGCCGACGTAGACTCTGCCGAACTGCTTGGGATCGCCGGTGATCTGTAGCAGCAAACCCCATTGATGGCGATCATCGTTGATCCGCACCCAGCTTCGGGCGGCGGTGGTGGAACGGAAAATGCCGCGCAGTCCATCCACTACGCCGATGAGATACAGGGTTGAGTAAGTGGCGCCGGGCGCGGCTTTGCCGAAGCCGAAGGCGTGAATCTGTTCGACGTGGCCTGAACGGGAGAACGTCACGCCGTTATCAGTGGAGTGGTACAGGCCATTGAAGGCAGCCAGCCATAGGTCGCCCTCCTTGCCCGGCGCGGCGTAGATGCGGTCCTGGCCGCCGCGGTTGTCGCCGCGGTCGCGGCCGCGCGTGGGAAGACCATCGGGCAGCGTGAATGGCTGCGCGGTGAAAGTCGCCGCGCCATCGGTGCTGACGTAGAGCTTCCCGTCGAACAGCGCGAGGCCATAGAACCTGCGCGGATTGACGCGGTCGGCAATCACGCGCGTGTTTTCGGGGATGCCTTCCGACTTGGTCCAGCGCCCGCCTAAATCGCGGGTGAAGTACACAGCGTTGCGCTCCGGCGTCCACACCCAGGTGGCGCCGTCGGTGGAGACCGCGATGCTCCCCAGGCTGGCGTTGGGCGGCGCCGACGGAGTGGGCTGCCACGTCCTGCCCCCATCCATCGAGTAACCGATGTTGCCGCCACCGCGATCACCGGCGGCCCTGCCGACGCGGACGATTATGTCCGGACTGTTTTCGGCGCCGGCGAGACCGGTGGTGTTGCCGAACCGCGGCGGGGCGGAGCTGCCTTCGGGCGCGGGCTTATCGAGGTTCCAGTGCACGAAGCCGCCGTAATCGCCGATGGCGGTGATCAGGTGCGCGCCCTTAGGCGGGCTGAGCAAATCCAGCGCGACGGTCTCTTCGATGCCGGTGCTCATGACGCTCCACTTGGTCGGCTGGCCGGAATCCATGGCGGTGAGGTTGAAGGTCTCGTGGCCGCCGTAGCCGGTAGTGAAAATGGCGTGGCCGGAATTGGCCGGATCGATTTCGACGTCGAACAGCCAGTGAATCGGCGTTTTGGCCACGTAGGGCGCCAGCGAAAAATCGTAAGTGCCGCCCGAGGCGAAGACCCCTTTCCAGGTCTTGCCGCCGTCCAGGCTGCGGAAAACATCTTCGCCGCCCGGGCGGTAATACGTGCTGGCGATCACGGTCCGAGGATGATGCGCGTCCACCGAAACACCGCCATACCCGAATGCTCTGTTGTTCGCGGCGTCGGGCCGGTCGGGCGTGATATCCGTCCAAGAACCGCTGGCGGTATCGAGCTTCCAGATGCCGCCGTCGGCCGGCCGGTATGGGTTGGGGCCGGTCACGTACGAGATGTAGAGGGTACCATCGGAAGCCAGGGCGGCGCGCGCGGGCCCGTATTGCGTGGGCGCACCAGGCACGGGCTGCCAGCTCTTGCCGGCATCCTTCGAACGGAACAGGTTGTCGCGTCCCGTCAGGGAAACGCCCGCGTAAATGGTAGAGCTCGCTTTGCCTTTCACTCCGCTGCGCGGATCGAACACCACGAAAACGATGCCGCTTCCCCGCCCCTGTTGGGTGCCTTCGGCGGGCGCTTCGGTGACATCGGGGAAGCTTTCCACCTTGCTCCAGGTCACCGCGCGGTCCGTGCTCTTCCACAGCCCGTCGTGGCGCGTTCCCAAATAGAGGATGTCGCCATAATTGGGATCGACGGCCAGGCGCTCGCCGTAGCCGCGGCCGTTTTCGTTGCCGCCGAACTTGAAGGGCACGTTGGTGTGCTGGAAGGTCCTGCCACGGTCGCCGGAACGCAGAATGGCGCCATCCGGCGTGGCGGGGTTGGTGTAAGTGCCGCAAGCGAGATACACGCGATTGGGATCGGAGGCATCGACGGCGATGCTCTCGACGCCCATCCAGTTGAGGTTCTCGTATGGTACCCAGTCGAGCAGCGGCTCCCAGCGATGGGCGAGGTCGTTCCAGCGGTAAGCGCCGCCGATATCGGTGCGGGCGTAGCGCACGCCCTTGGCGGCCGGGTGGAAAATGATGCCGTCAACGAACCCGCCGCCCACCATCTGCACGCTCTTCCAGGTGTAGGGGACGGATGCGGGTCGCTGGTTCGGCACGCTTTGTGCCGTGGCTGCGCCGCAGAGACCAGCCAGCGCCGCCGAAACACGTAGTAATCGAAGGCTCACGAAAGGAGGCGCTCCTTTGTCGCGCCGGGCGAGGCACGAATTCCTCGATCCGAAGATACAAGGTAGCACGCGTCAAAATCGGTTCCACATCGTGGTCCGGGCAAAGCAAAAGATGCCCCACCCCAGAGCATACAAATGCACGAATCGTACTACACTGAGAATTACCCGCAAGCCGCCACGGCTTCGAACCGCCATGCACATACCGGATGGATATCTGAGCCCGGCCACCTGTGCGGCCCTCTATACCGGCGCCGCGCCATTCTGGTACGTCGCACTCAAACGCGTCCGGAAAGCGCTGCACACACGGTTGGTGCCGCTGATCTCGCTGTTCGCGGCGTTTTCCTTCGTGATCATGATGTTCAACCTGCCGCTTCCGGGCGGGACCACCGGCCATGCGGTGGGCATCGGGCTGGCGGCGGTGGTTTTGGGACCGTGGGCTGCCATGCTGGCGGTGTCCATCGCGATCGTGATTCAAGCTTTGTTTTTTGGCGATGGCGGCATCACAGCGATCGGCGCCAACTGTTTCAATATGGCGATTGTTGGCGCACTGGCGGCGTACGCGGTGTACCGCATTATTTCCGGGCGAGCGGCCATCGGCTCGGCGCGCCGGGTGATAGCGGCCGGCCTGTCGGGCTACGCGGCGATTAACGTTTCGGCGCTGCTGGCGGCGATCGAGTTTGGCATCCAGCCGCTGCTGTTTAAGGACGCGACGGGCGCGCCGCTGTATTGCCCGTACCCGCTCAGCATCGCGATTCCGGCGATGATGCTGGGCCACCTGACGATTGCCGGCTTCGCCGAGCTGACCGTATCGGCGGGAGTGGTGGCGTTCCTGCAGCGATCCGATCCATCGCTGTTGAAGAGCACGGCGGGCGGCGCGGAGATCGCCGAACCGGCTGCCGGCCGGACATTGCGGCCGCTTTGGGTGGGTCTGGTCGCGCTGCTGATCCTGACGCCGTTGGGGATTCTGGCGACCGGATCGGCTTGGGGCGAGTGGATGGCAAGGGATTTCTCGGACCCCGCCGTGCGGCACGAAATCGCGGCATCGTCGTTCCACCAGCCGGCCCCGCTGAGCGCGCCGCAAGGGCTGGCGCACCTGTCGCAAATATGGACCGCGCCGTTCGCGCGCTACGCGCCGCCATACGTTCGCAGCGCGGCATTCGGGTACCTGCTGTCGGCCATGTTTGGCGCGGGCTTGATTTTGCTGGCTTGCCTGACGGTGGGATGGCTGTTGGGCCGAAAAGAGCCGACCACATGAAGCTGCCGCATCGGCAGGGCGGATTCCTGGAGCGCACCATCGAGCGGCTGTACCGGGCCATGGAACGGGCGTTCCACGCCGAGAGTTCCGCCGCGGGCGGAGGCTTGCTGCAGCGCCTGGACGCGCGGGTGAAAGTGGCGGGATTGTTTTCGCTGATCCTGGCCGCTGCGATGGCAAGGCGGCTGTGGGTGATCGCGGCCATTTTCGCACTCGCCGGTGTGCTGGCCGTGCTTTCGCACGTTCCCTTCCGCGTGCTGGCGGCCAGGGCATGGATGGGAGCGCTGGCGTTTACCGGCGTCATCGCCGTGCCGGCTTTGTTTCTGACGCCCGGCGATGCGCTATACCGCGTGCCCGGCCTCGACTGGACGGTAACTGCGCAAGGGTTGACCACCGCCAGCTACCTGCTGCTGCGCGTGGAGACGGCGGCGACGCTGGCGCTGTTGCTGGTGTTCACTACACCCTGGATACACGTGCTGAAGGCGCTGCGGGTGTTTCGGGTCCCGGTGGTGTTTGTGGCGATCCTCGGCATGGCGTCGCGCTACATTCTGCTGCTGCTGGAGACGGCGCACGAGATGTTCCAGTCGCGCAAGAGCCGCAGCGTGGGCGCGCTCCAGGGTGCCGGGCGCCGGCGCATGGCGGTCGCGAGTGCGGGTGTGCTGCTCAGCCGCACATTTCAATTGAGCGGCGAAGTCTACCTGGCCATGCAGGCGCGCGGATTCCGCGGCGAAGTTCACCTGCTGGACGATTTCGCGATGAAGAGTCTCGACTGGCTGGCTCTGGCATGCTTTGTGGCGCTGGCCGCGGGGGGTGTGTGGGCGGGCCGGTGATGCTGTTCGAAACTGCGGGGTTGACCTACCGCTATGACCGGCTGGCTGCGATCGAGGACTTGAGTATCTCGATTCGAGAGGGCAGCCGCGTGGCGCTGGTGGGAGCCAACGGTAGCGGCAAATCCACGCTGCTGCGGATTCTGGACGGCCTGTACTTCGGGCAGGCGGGCGTGGTTCGCTTCCGCGGAGAAGAGTTGACCGAGGATCGCTTCGCCGACGACGCGTTTGCGTTTTCGTTCCGGCGGCAAGTGGGGCTGGTGTTTCAGAATCCGGATGTGCAATTGTTCAATTCCACGGTGTTCGACGAAGTGGCGTTCGGCCCGCTGCAGCTTGGCTGGCCTAAGTCCGCGGTGCAGGAGCGCGTGGGCGAGACGCTCGCGCGGTTCGGCATCGCGCACTTGAAAGACCGCGCGCCGCACCGGCTGTCGGGCGGCGAGCAGAAACGGGTGGCGCTGGCGAGCGTGCTGGTGCTGGATCCGGCGGTTCTGCTGCTGGACGAGCCGACCGCCGCGCTCGATCCGCGCAGCCAGAGCCAGATGATCGACCTACTGGTGGAATGGGGCGGCGGCGCGAAGTCGGTGATCACTGCCACCCACAATCTCGGGGACCTAGAGGATATCGCGGACCGCTGCCTGGTGCTCGATGGCGGCCGGGTTGTGGCGGAGGCCGCTCCCGCGGAGGTTCTGCGGGATCGCGAATTGCTGGAACGCACCAACCTGGTTCATGCGCACCGGCACAGGCATGCGACGGGTGAGGTACATTCGCATCCGCACGTTCACTCCGGCGAAATGGAGCGGGGCGATGAGACTCGTTAAGCAATAGCTGCCCAACGCTGATGGAAAGGGTGATTTCCGGGCAGCCCCTGAACCCGGGTTAGCTTGCCCGTACTACAGATCTGCGTGCCTGCCATTTTCGGTTAGCACGCCAGCTTATCCCCGCGAAAGATAGACGAAGCGCAGCACGAACAGTACCGTCAGCGCGTACACGAACCAGTTCACCTGGCGGAATTTGCCGCGCACCACTTTCAGCAGCGTGAAGGCGGTGAAACCGAACGCCAGGCCGTTGGCGATGCTATAAGTCAGCGGAATGGTCATGATGGTGAGAAACGCGGGGATGGCAACTTCGGGATCCTGCCAGGCGATCTCCGCCACCGACGACATCATCAGGCTGCCCACAATAATCAGCGCCGGCGCAGAGGCCGCGGCGGGAATGGCGCCCACCGCCGGTGCCACAAACAGCGCCACCGCGAACAGCAGGCCGGTGACGATGGCGGTGACGCCGGTGCGCCCGCCCGCCTCCACGCCGGCCGCGCTTTCAATGTAGCTCACCACGGTGGAAGTGCCGCTCAGCGCGCCCACCACCGTAGCCGTGGCGTCGGCAAACAGAATGCGGTTGACGCGCGGAATCTGGTGTGTGCGGTCGAACAGTCCTGCGCGCTTGCCCACCGCCACCAGCGTGCCGATGTTATCGAACATGTCGATGAACAAAAAGACGAAAATGATTTCGAGGAAGCCCAGCCGCAGGATGCCGCCGATGTCGAGCTTGCCGGCCGTAGCCGAAAGATCCCGCAGGCGGTACGACTGCGGCATCCACTTCGCCACCCCCGTGACGAGACCGATGGCCGTGGTGGCGAGGATTCCGATCAGCATCGCGGCGCGCACCCGCCACGCCAGCAATGCCGCCATCAGCAGCAGTCCGAAGAGGGCCAGCGCCGTATTCTTCTCGCTCAGATTCCCCAGCGTGACGGTAGTAACCGGATTCGCCAGGATGATGCCGGAGTTGCGAAAGCCAATGAACGCGATGAAGAGGCCTACCCCCGCCGCGACGGCCGCGTAAAGTTCGAACGGGATGGTTGAAATGATGAGCTGCCGCACCCCCAGCGCCGTGAGCAAAAGAAATGCAACGCCGGAGATGAAGACCGCTCCCAGTGCCGTCTGCCACGGCACGCCCATGCCCTTCACTACCGTGTAAGTGAAATAGGCGTTGAGTCCCATCCCGGGCGCCAGCGCAATGGGGTACCTGGCCAGTGCGCCCATCAACACGCTGCCCACCGCTGCCGCCAGACAGGTCGCCGCGGTCACCGCGGCCAGCGGCATCCCCGCTTCATGCAGAATCGCCGGATTGACGAAGACGATGTAAGCCATCGTCATGAACGTGGTGAAGCCGGCCAGAATCTCCGTGTGCCAGTTCGCGTTCAGCGCTGCAAATTCGAAATACGCTTCGAGCGACGCGCGCAGGGACATGAAGTCCATTGTAGGGGGTACAGTGTCAATGGGCGCCACGGCGTACTTTGCCGGCGCCGGCGGGCAGACGGCGATCCTAACGGGTGCGCACGAATTCGTACCGCTCCAGCGTGGCGGCCACCTGGTAAGCCTGCGCACCTGCGTGGCTACCGTTGGCTGCGCGCTCCAACCGTACCACCTTGCCCAGGCAACGCAGGTTGACGGGCCCCGTCTCATCCTGGTTCAGACTGATCACATACTCTATCGAACCGCTTACCAACGGCTCGTTCTCCGTAGTGAACAGCACACCCGTCGAACTGATGTTCTTGGTATGGCCAGCCAAGCTGGTTCGCTCAACGCCGGAGCGTACCACCGATAATGGGAGCTGGAGCGCGAATCGCTGAGTTCTTCTCTGTTCCATGAGTGGATCGTCTTAAATGCTAATGGCGCCAGCGGCCACAAATCAATAGACCGCGCAGTTAACCACCCACCACAGGTACTAGCATTTTAGATTTATCGGTACAGTAGGGTTTATTGGTACAGGGGGGACGTTCCAGTGCCCTTCCCCCCTGTTTTGGGGAACTACTTCACGAAGAGAAACACGATCAAGAACGTGAACAGCGCCAGTGACTCGACAAACGCCAGACCGATCAGCATCGCCAACTGAATTACCGCGGCCGCTCCCGGATTGCGCCCCATGCCTTCCACAGCGCTTGCAATGGCCTTGCCTTGCCCTAGCCCGCAAAGGCCGGAGGCAATCGCCATCGACAATCCGGCGGCCAGCGGGCGCGGATCGAACGGTTCGGCCGGGGCCGCATTGCCCGGCGTCTGCGCGCACAGCACGCAACTGGCAAGCAACATCAGTGCCAGCACGAAAAACAGCTTCTTCGTCATTTGTTTTTCTCCTTAGATGAAATCGCGCGCGGGGAGGTGGTTCCCGCCGTGCCTGGGGAGACCGGCGGGCTCACGCTCGCGGGCGGCATAAAGCCCGAATTAATGTTCGTGCGAAACCGCGGAGCCCACGTAGAACATGGTGAGCAGCATAAAAATGTAAGCCTGCACCACGCTCACGAATGCGTGCAGAACCATGAAAAGCACCGGCACGCCCAGGTAGGTCAGGCCGACAAACACCAACGTCACCTGCTCACCGGCGAACATGTTGGCAAAAAGACGAATGGTGAGCGCAAGGGGACGCGCCAGATGGCTGACGATCTCGATCGGGAACATCAGAAAGGCCAGCCACCATTTGGGCCCCATGAACTGCAAGATGTATTTGAACCCGTGCGTCTGCACTCCCATTAGGTGGTAGTACAAGAAAGTCGCCATGGCGCAGCCGAGGGTAACCGGCGCATTCATGGTGGGAGACTCGAACACAGGGATCAGCCCGATCAGGTTCGAAACCAGGATGAAGATAAAGATGGTTCCGAAGAAAGAAAGATAGCGTAACGCCGAGTGCCCCATCTGGTTTTCCGCCTGGCCGCGCACGAACCCGTAGAACAGTTCGAAGGTCTGTTGCAGCTTGCCCGGATTGGCCGCCGAAAGGCGCGCACGCAGGACGGCGAATATCACCACCAGCAAAACGAACACCAGGAACTGCATCAGGATGTAGTTGGCCCAGGGGCGCGCCTGGGGATGGATTCCGACCAACTGCAGCGCGGCATTTCCCAAATCGCCGAAGCGGTCGTTAAAAATCCTGGTGATCCAGAGTTCGCTTTCTTGCATACACCAACTCGAAGAGGATTTCGATGAAGATCGCCGCGATCAGAGCCAGCATCCCGGCAATGAAAGCCGGCGCCGGGATCGAAGAAAACCGTACTATAACATAGCCGCAGCCGCCGAAAAGAAAGTATCGCAGCGCCCACCGGAAAGAGGAATGCGCGCGTTCCCCGCCGAGCGCGTGCACCAACTGCTTCAGCCAGCGAAAGTTGAACCATGCCGCGGCCGATCCGGCCAGGAAGCCGGCCGCCCATTTCCAGCCGCCCGCCGCCCCGGCCAGCACCGTTCCCGCCACGGCCACGTAGGCGAGAAAGCGCACAATGCGGCGGCTGGCTCGCTCGAAGTCAAGCTCGTCAACCTTCGTTGTCATGGATATCCTGCATCGCCTGCCGGATGAGCTTGACGAAGCCGGCGACGATTCCCAGTATCAGACCGACGATGTTGAGGTAGCCGGTGCCGAAGGCCTTGTCGAGCAGGTGGCCTAGCAACCAGCCGATGAAGGTCGAAACCGGCAGAACAAACGCCAGCGTGCTGTATTCCGCCGCCTGTTCCGAGAAGGACTTTTTGCGCGCCACCACGTTCAGTTTAACCGCATTGCGAGTTACCGCTTGGCGGGACTCGCGAGCATGAGTTCCGGTGCGGGTTAATTCCGGTAATGAAACCGAATTGACGGCCGATATGTTGTGTGGAACCCATGGTCGGCGAGCCATTAACCTGGCGCAGGCTGCTAACCCGGCGCACGCTGCTGAAGCCCACGGCAGCGGACATGATTCCTGGCTGCGGCGGGCGGAATCGCTCTTCTGCCGTTCCCAGGCGCTCCATGCCCTACTTTCGGATGGAGATACAGGCTGGCATATTCGCACCCGCGAAACCATACCGGCAACCGGGAAGATTCCCGCGCGGGACATTGTCTCCGTTTCGCCAGGAGACTCCCTGCTTTGCATGGAAGTGGCGCGGGATGTGATTCTCGCCGGGGTTTGCCGCGGCAGTTCGGAGGCCGTGGCGGCGACTGCCGCGGCGGTGATTGCCGCCGCGGCCGTCTTAACTCTTTACGAACGCAACCAGGAGGTTCACAAGCATGCATTGGGACCGTCGCTTCGCAATCATGGTCAGCCTGATCTGGGCGGTGCTGGTTTCCGGCGCCTTCTACCTGCTGGCAGGGATCCAGCTCCCAGCATCACCCGCGGGTCAAGCGAACGACTCACGCGTGAGTGGGATCGAACAAATCGAATACTAACGCCACCGTTGGCGATGTCCGGTTGCGCGCGGGTGCGGATTTCGCCATAATACGGCCAGATCCAGTTTCCATTTCTGTCCGGTCACCGAAAGGAGATCTGCCTTGCGAAGCACGCTGGTCTCGGCCTTGGCAGCCTGCGCCGATCCATCGCGCCGCTTCTGCGCCCGCCGCTTCCTGGCAGGACTTTCCACCGACGAAATGCGGTTCATCGCCGAGTTTCTGGGAGCCTCGGTCCTCGAGGCCGGCCCTCAATCCGGTTGCTCGCGGGCCGAGCTGGGAGCGCGCATTGCCGAATTCCAGATCTCGCGCACGCGTGTACGGCGTTCCGGCCCCGACCTGGAACATAAAATGATCGTCCTCCTCGAATTCCTCTGCCGCTCGCACGTCCGCCAGGCCCCTATGGCCATTCGCGCCAGCCAAGCCCAGTTGTCGTGATGAAACCTGCCGCGCCGGCTCATTCAATCGTCAGCAGCAGGTCCTTCGCTTCCACGTGCTGGCCGGGCTGCACCAGAACCTGCGTCACCCGGCCGCCCACTGGCGCATAAACCGTGCTCTGCATTTTCATCGCTTCCATTACCAGCAGTTGGTCGCCTTTTTGAATCACCTGGTTCATCTGCACGGCGACGGTCGACACCACCCCGGGAATCGGAGCGCCGATCTGGCCGGGCTGATTCGGATCGGCTTTGGGCGCGGCCCGCTCCTTCACATCCAGGCTGCGGTCGCGGACGGTGACTTCGCGAGGCTGACCGTTGAGCTCGAAGAAGACCGTGCGCGTGCCGTCGGGGTGCGGTTCGCCCACGGTGAGAAACTTCACTACCAGGGTCTTGCCCGGCTCCAGTTCGACGGCGACATCGGTAGACCGCCCCATGCCGTAATAAAACTGCGGCGTCGGCAGCACATCCACGTCTCCCCAGGCCTGCCGATTGTGCGCGCACTTGAGGAAGACCTCCGGGTACATCAGGTAACTCAACACCTCGTCATGAGCGGGCCGGCGGCCGATCTTCTTTTCGAGCGCAGCCGCGGTGTCCTCCAACTCCACTTTGGGCAGGTGCGCTCCCGGGCGCCCTTTGCGCGGCTTGGCGCCGCGCAGGATGATGGCTTGCAGTTTCTTCGGCCAGCCGCCTTCCGGCTCGCCCAGCGCGCCCATGAACATGTCGATGACCGAGGCGGGAAGCGTGAGATTATGCTCCGGCGTGAGGAAGCCGAATTGTTCCATGGTCATGTTGTGGTTGAGCAGGAAGATCGCCATATCGCCCACCACCTTGCTCGAGGGCGTGACCTTGACGATGTCGCCGAAGGCCATGTTGACGTCGGCGTAAGCGCGCGCCAGTTCGTGCCAGCGCGCGCCCAGGCCCATCGATTCGGCCTGTTCCTTGAGGTTGGTGTACTGGCCGCCGGGCATCTCGTGGAGATAGACCTCGGCGCTGCCGGACTTGGGGCCGGTGTCGAACGGCGCGTAGAACTCGCGCACCACTTCCCAGTAGTCCGCGCATTGGTTGAGCGCATCCAGATCGAGCCCGGTCGCGCGCCGCGTGTGCTCGAGCGCGGCCACGATGGAATTAAGATTGGGCTGGCTGGTCTGCCCGCTCATGGAGGCGATGGCGGCGTCCGCAATGTCGACGCCAGCGTCGGCTGCTTTCAGCACTGAGGCTGCGTTAACGCCGCTGGTATCGTGGGTGTGGAAGTGAATCGGGATGCCGACTACCTGGCGCAGGGCACCAACCAGCTTTCCGGCCGCATAGGGACGGCACAGCCCCGCCATGTCCTTGATGGCCAGCACGTGCGCACCCATCCGCTCCAGCTCCTTGGCCATGCGGACGTAGTAATCGAGCGAGAACTTGTCGCGCTTGGGGTCCAAAATGTCGCCGGTGTAGCAGATGGCGGCCTCGCACACCGAACGCGTCTTGCGCACCGCCTCCATCGACGCTTTCATATTGGGCAGCCAGTTGAGCGAGTCGAAAATGCGGAAGATATCGATCCCCTGCGCCGAGGCTTCGTAGATGAACTCGGCCACCACGTTATCCGGGTAAGCCGCGTAGCCGACTGCGTTGGAAGCGCGCAGCAGCATCTGAAAACAAATATTGGGGATGGCTTCGCGCAGGCGGCGCAGGCGGGCGAAAGGGTCCTCGTGCAGGAACCGCATGGCGACATCGAAGGTGGCTCCGCCCCACATTTCTAGGCTGAAAAGACGGTGCAGCCGGTGCGCCATGAAGTTGGCGATGCGCAGCATGTCGTAGCTGCGGACGCGCGTGGCGAGCAGCGACTGATGGGCGTCGCGGAACGTGGTATCGGTGATCAGCAGCCGGCGCTCGGCAGCCGCCCAGGCGGCGAATCCTTCCGGCCCCAGCTTGTCGAGCAACTGGCGTGTGCCGCCGGGCGGCGCGGCGGCCACATGCCGCGGCGCCGGCGCGGGATCCAGGCGTGTGGGCCGCGGCTTTCCCGCCACGGCCGGGTTGCCGTTGACGATCACGTCCGCCAGGTAGCTGAGCAGCTTGGTGGCGCGGTCGCGGCGCGGCGTGAAGCGGAACAGCGCCGCGTTTTCCTCCAGCCAAAGCGTGGTCACGTGGCCCGCCTGAAACTCCCGGTCGTTGACCACGTTTTCCAAAAACTGAATGTTGGTCTTGACGCCGCGCACGCGAAACTCGCGCAGGGAACGGTCCATGCGCTGGCAGGCCTGGCGGAAAGTGCGTCCCCAGGCGGTCACCTTCACCAGCAGGGAATCGTAATACGGCGTGATCACCGCGCCCGAATATGCCGATCCTCCGTCCAGCCGGATGCCGAATCCGGCCGGCGAACGGTAGGTGGACAGCTTGCCGTAATCCGGCACGAAGCCGTTAACCGGATCCTCGGTGGTGATGCGGCACTGCAGCGCGTAGCCGTACAGCGGAATCCGCTCCTGGGCCGGCAGGTCCATCTCCGCGCCGTGCAATTCCAGACCCTGCGCTATCTGGATCTGCGAGCGCACCAAATCGATTCCCGTCACCATTTCGGTGACCGTATGTTCCACCTGAATGCGCGGGTTGACCTCGATGAAGTACCATTCACCCGAATCGGCGTCCACCAGGAACTCCACCGTACCGGCGTTGTAATAGCCGGCGGCTCGCGCCAGGCGGACCGCGGCGTCGGCCAAAGCGGCGCGCAGGGCCGGATCGAGCGAAATCGCGGGCGCCACTTCGACCACCTTTTGATGGCGGCGCTGGACCGAGCAGTCGCGCTCGTAAAGGTGCAGAATATTGCCACGGCGGTCGCCCAGAATCTGCACCTCGACGTGCCGCGCGCGGCGCACGAAGCCTTCCAGGAAGACGGCGTCGTTGCCGAAAGCGGCTCCGGCTTCGCGGCGGGCTTCTTCCAGCCGACCGGCGAAATCGGCTGGCTTCTCCACCACCCGCATGCCGCGGCCGCCGCCGCCGAAGGCCGCCTTGATCATGAGCGGGAAGCCGATCTCGCCGGCGATCTTCTCCGCCTGCTTGGGGTTGCGTATCGGCTGCCCGGTGCCCGGCACCACCGGAATGCCGGCCTTTTCCGCCAGCCGGCGTGCCGCGGTTTTATCGCCCAGCAGTTCCAGCAGTTCCGCGCTGGGCCCTATGAATGTGATGCCGGCGCGATCGCAGGCGCGCGCCAGCGCCGGGTTCTCGGAAAGAAAGCCATAGCCGGGATGGATGGCATCAACGCCCTTTTCCTTGGCCAAATCCACGATGCCTTCGACATCCAGGTAGGCTTCCACAGGGCCCTTGCCCTGGCCGATGAGATACGCTTCGTCAGCCTTGAAGCGATGCAAGGCGAGGCGGTCTTCCTGCGAGTAGATAGCCACTGTGCGCAGGCCCAGTTCGTTGGCCGCACGCATAATGCGAATCGCGATTTCGCTGCGATTGAGTGCAAGAAGCTTGTGCATAGAGGTGGGGGCGTCGGCGGAAACCCAGTCCGCCGGTCAATTTATGAGGATAGCAAAGCCAAAATCAGTCTGCGCCACGACTTTTAGGCACCACCACTTCGCGCCCCCGGCCCTGGTGCAATACTGATGTAGTGACCCTGAGGACCCGCTTATATTGGCTGGCAGCGGCGCTGGCCGTCACAGCGCTTTTGATCGCCGGCGTTGATTGGTACCGGTCGCAGCCGTTCACCATCACCCGGCTGCTCCAACGGCTGCCCGCCGATAACGCGCTGGTCCTTGCGGTCGATTTCCGGGCGCTGCGGCGCGCCGGCATTCTGCAAATGCTGGACGGCTCCCAGACAGGCCTGGACCCCGAATACCAGGCCTTCGTGCGCAGGACCAACTTCAACTATCAGCGGGACCTGGATCGGGCGCTGGTGGCCTTCGCGCCCACCGGCAAATTCCTGCTGATCGAGGGGCGTTTCGATTGGCCCCGGCTGCGGGCTTACGTGGCCGGGCAGGGCGGCCATTGCGAGCGCGACCTGTGCCGCATGCAAGGCACTCTCCCGGAGCGCCGGATTTCGTTCTTCCCGCTGCGCTCCGGCCTGATGGCGCTGGCGGTCAGCCCGGATGCATCGGCCGCCTTGCGCCTGGCCACGCCGGCGCCCGGCACGCCCGCCATCCCGCCGGCAGCTCCGGTATGGCTTTCGGTTCCGGTTTCGATGCTGCGTTCCGGCGACAATCTTCCCGCCGGCACTCGTATGTTCGCGCACAGCTTGAGCGAGGCCGAAAGCGTCACTCTGGCTTTCGCTCCGGAAGGCCGGCGCATGGCTGCTAAACTGGACGTGGTCTGCCGCGATGAAATCGATGCGGCGGACGCGGCGCTCGAACTGACCCGCGTCACCGGCGTGCTGCGCCAGATGATCGCGCGAGAGAATCAGAACCCCAACCCGGCCGATTTGAGCGGCGTGCTCGCGGCCGGCACTTTCACGAGCGGCGGCAAGCGGGTTTACGGCTATTGGCCCATCGAGCGCAGTTTCGTCGAAAACCTCTTCGACGCCCAGCGCCCGTGACGGCCGGGCTCACGGGGCGATTTCGTAACACACTTAACTTTTGTGTACATCCCGCTGCTTGCCAAATTCGGGCTCGCAACACAGGTCGCTATCGGCTATTTTTGAAATGTATTCGTCTGTATTTTGTTGAGGTTGGTATGAGAAGGGTCTTGGGTGTCCCTATCTGCCTGATGGCTGGCTGGCTCGCCATTGCGGCCGAACCGCCGGACCACCCGAAAACCGGGTCCGCCTCGGTGCCGCCAGTTCTGCGCAATCAGGACCAGGATCAAGGCGATGTGGTGGTGCTCTTGCCGGGTGCGCCCCCTGCAAGCGAGCCGGAGGCCGCCAAGCCTGCGCCGGCGGAATCGGCCAAGCCGGGTGGTCCCGCCACGCCGGCCGGAACCGCTCCGCGCAGCTCCACGAAGGTGTTTTATCCCCCGGCCTTCGACCAGAACAGCGCGGTCTTCTGCCAGAGGATGATCGGCCAGTGGACGGCCGACGATGCTCGTTTTCTGCTTGGCCAGCCGCTGCGCCAGCGCCCGGCCTACGGCGACAACCAGAGTGTCAACGGCCAGATTTACGCGTTCCCCGATCCAACCGGCCGCTACAAGGAGCTCGAACTGGACTTTGAATCCGGAAGCGGCTTGCTGAGAACCGTCTTCGTTTATCCGCAGAACATGACCTGGCAGGACTGCCGGCGCCAGTGGGGCGGCGAGGTCAGCGCTACTGAGGCCAACAAAGGACGCAAGTTCTACTCCTACGTGGACCGGCGGCTGGACGTCCTGGTGGATTCGGCCGGTAAAGTCATTAGCCTGGGCCTGTATTGACATCACCGCTTGGGGTGAAACCACTTGCCCCGCCGCCACGTAAAATCATTTGACAGCTCCATGCGCCGAGTTCGGGCGTATAGTGTATGTAGAGGGAGTCCCCCATGAAGCGCCGTTCCGCCTCTCTTGTAACAATTTTCGCCGCCCTCAGCCTGTTGGCTGGTGGTGCGTATGGCGATGACAGCAAGAACAAGAATAACGATCCCGACGCGATTGGGGATCGCGACGTCGGCAGCGGCATCAACTTTTACTCGCTCGAGAAGGAGATCGCGATTGGCAAGCAGTTGGCAGCCGAGGTGGAGCGCCAGGCCAAGGTCGTCGACGATCCGATCATTGCCGAGTACGTAAACCGCGTCGGCCAGAATATCGTCCGCAACTCCGACGCCAAAGTGCCGTTCACCATCAAAGTGCTGGACACCGAAGAAGTAAATGCTTTCGCTCTTCCCGGCGGATTCTTCTTTGTGAATTCCGGCCTCATTCTCAAAGCCGATACCGAAGCCGAACTGGCCGGTGTGATGGCGCACGAAATTGCCCACGTCGCCTGCCGCCACGCCACGCGCCAGCAAACCAAGGGTGACTTGATGGAGATTGGGGCGATCGCCGGCTCGATTTTCACCGGTTGGACCTGGACCGGCTACGCCATCCGCCAGGGCATGGGCCTGGCGATTCCCCTGACCATGCTGCAATTCACGCGGGCTGAAGAGAAGCAAGCCGATCATTTCGGTTTGCAGTACCTCTATAAGTCGGGCTACGACCCCACGGCGTTTGTCGATTTCTTCGAAAAAATCGAGACCATGGAAAAGAGGAAGCCGGGCTCGATCGCCAAGGTGTTCATGACCCACCCGATGAACGATGACCGGATCAAGTCGGCGCAGGAGGAGATCCAGACCGAGCTGAAGCCCAAGGACGAGTACGTGGTCAACACCTCGGAATTCAACGACGTCAAGGGCAGGCTGGCCATGTTGCACAACCGCCATAAGGTGGATAACAAGGACGATCCGAACCGGCCGCGTTTGCGCCGCGCTCCCGGCACCGGCACCGGCCCGGTGGACGACGGCACCGGCTCCAGTACGAGCACCGACGACAACGATCGCCCGACGCTGAAGCGCCGCGACCCCGACAGCGGGCAGCAGCAACCGTCGCAACCGCCGCAGCAGTAGCTCACGGCGCGCGAGGCTATCCCAGCAGCCGGTTCAATTCCCGCACCACGGCGAAAGCGTCGGCTACATAAACCACGTCGGCTTTGCCGCGGCTCCAGCCGCAATTGGGGTCGAGGTTCACGGCGCGGCGTTCGGTCACGAATCGCCAGCCGACCACGTGCGGCTCCTCGCCATGGCAGCAAGTGGACAGGCCCTTTTGGTGCCGCGGCGTGGAGCCGGTTTGGCCCACCTGGTTGAGATGCGTCATGAAGGGCAGCACGGCTTCGCCTTCACCGCTCAAATCGACCAACGATTTGCTGCCGCCGAGCGAGGCTTGGGTGCCGTGCAGGAAGCCGAGGATGAGCCGCTGCGCTTCCTCGACATGCACCGCGCCATCGGGCTGCTTCTTGGTCCACCCGGCGCCGGCCACGAACAGCAGCTTGGCATCCGGGCGGATGGTCTGCTCATCGGCCTTGGGCGCTTGGACGCCAGTGACGGTGGTGCGCGACTGTGGCGCTTCGACCGGGACAAACTCCACCTGCGCCGCGCCCGCCGGTGTCCCACTCCATGGAGCGAAGCAGCCGGCATCGAGCAGCACGAGCCAGGGCCGCGCGGTGCGCGTTAGAACCGCTTCCATGCGCTGCCGGTAGAACCAGCGGTTGACTGCCGGGACGCCATCGCGCGCGGCCAGACCGGTGGCGTGCGTATCGATGTGGCCGCCCAGCCGGTACGCCACGCCGGGAAGCGCGCGCGCCCAACGTGAGGTGGCGGCGGCGAGCACAATGGCGGCGCCGGCGGCGCGGGCGAGCGCCTCGGCCGCAGCGGCATCGGTCGCGTAGCGCGGCTGGGTGAACGGCTCGCCGGTGACGGCCAGTATCCGCCGCGCTCCCGCGGCAGCGGCCATGTTGGCGGCGGGCTCGACCGCGCCGCCCACCAGTCCCACGGTCAACTCGCCGCCCAATTCGAGCGCGGCGGTGAGAGCCTCCAGCGGCAGCTTAGCCAGCGCGCCATCGGCTTCGGTATGGGCCAAGAGCAGAATGGACTCCATGTTATTCCTCCCGGATCCAGGCAGCGATTTCGCGCGCGATCTCTTCCGGCGTCATATTCTTTTCGATGCGCGTCTCACGCTGCTGCTTGGGCAGGCTGACTGAAACGAAGCTCAGTCTGGGATCCGCCGCCGCAGCGGCCTTGGCGCGCTGCAATGCCGGCATGACGGTCTTCATGTTGGCCATGCCGACCTGCGGATTGTTGCGCGGCTCGGGCAGGAAGCCGGTGGCCCAGCCCAACGCCGCGGGCGGCGCGGCGCACACCGAAACCTGGTGACGGCCGCCTTCGATGCGTTCCAGCACCTCGAAGCAGCCATCCTCGCGCACCGCGATCCGGTCCACGCCTTGAAATTGTTCGATGACGCCGAGGCGCTCGGCCGTCATCTGGATGGTGGAGCCGGCGCCCCGCGACGCCGATTCCCAGCCGCCGAATAGCAGCAGGCGCGATTTATCGAATCCCGGAATGGCTTCGATGGCGCCGGCCAGCGCCGCCGCGGTGGCGAACGAATCGGTGAATCCCGAGGCCGACCCATCCAGCGCCACCAGCTCGAACGGCACCTTCTGCGCCACCGTCATCATCACCTGTTGCAGCTTGGCCTTGGGGCCCATGCTGACCAGCCAGACCTTGCTGCCCGGGAGCGCCGCCGCCAGGTGCGCGGCTTCATAGAGCGCGTGCGCGGCCCACGGATCGAGTACCGCCGGCAACATCATTTCGTTCTTAAGCGCAGGTCCCGCCGGACCGGTCACCGGTTCCAACGTTTGCAGCGGGTCCGGCACGATGCTTCCACAAACTACGATTTGAAAAGTTGTTGACATGTTCAGAATTCCGGTGGGGCAAGTTGATAACCTGCGCGCCGAATGACAATCGGCGCAGCCGGGCAGAGCCCGGCCCGTAGCCGCTGGGGTAGCCTAACGGGCAGCGAACCGATTGACAATCGGCTCGCGCGGCGGTTGGCAACCACCGCGCAGGATTCCATCCTGCCCCACATGGGTCTTGTGCACGAATACCGCCGCATCAGTTTTCAGCCGAATGGAAACCGCCGGCGCCGGCGCGGAAATCGATGTTGCCGCGCTGCGGGTCGTCTTCAAGCGAGGTGCCGCAATTCCACAGGCAGCCGCCGCAATGGACGCACTTTTCGCGGTCGAACGCCGGCATCCCATCCGCGCCCAGCGTGATCGCCTGGCCCGAGCACATCTCGATGCACAGTTTGGCGGCGCAGCGCGCGCAGAAATCCGGATAGACAAAGTGCACATGGTCGGCAAATCCGCCCGGCGCCTGCACCTTCCCACCCAGCAGCAGTGCGTCCTGATGAGAGACCAGCAACTGCCCGTCGCACGGAATTTCGGGCCAGCCGCAGCGTTCCATTAAAGCGTCGTGGCATGCGACGCCCCGGTTGCGGCACTCGGCAATAATGCGCTCCATCTCCTCGGGCGGAATCTTGTCACGGTAATACTCCTTCGGCTCGGGCAGAAGCTGCGGCTCGCCGTCCAGCGTGATTTTGCCCTGGGTGAACGCGGCCAGCGCCATGCCGACCATGCCGGTGATGACGCCCTTGTGGAAGCCATCGCGCGCCTTTTCCGCGATACGGCCTTCCTCTTCCACCCAGCTCGCACGGCGCCGCACTACGTAGGTCCGCTCCAGGTTCTCGCGATTGAGCGGCAGCTTCTGTTGCAACAATTCCACTACCGCTTCGGCCAGTTGCGCGCCGGTAGTCCAGGCCTCATCCACGCCGGAGCCCGTGAGCACGTTGGTGCTTCCCGAACCTTCACCGATCCGCGCATAGCCTTCGCCGACCAGGAACGGCTCGCCGCGCTTGCCCGATTCCTGCAGCGATTTGGCGCCCCAGCTCCGCAACCGGCCGCCCTTCAAGTGGCGCCACAGATACGGGTGCAGCATATAATGCTGCAAATAGCGGTAGACCGTGCGCATGGGGCTGTGAAACCACGAGGGGACGAAGATACCGACCGTAGCCACGTGGTCCGGCATCACGTAAAAGAAACCGAAGATTTCCGGCTCGGGATAGCCGAAGGTGTGGATCACCGTGCCCGGCTTGAGCTCGCATTCCGCCGTCAGATCGACCACCATCTTCATCCCTAGCGCCCATTCGCGCTGATGATGCCCGGCGGGCAAGCCGAAATGCCGATCCAACTGGCGGCCCACCGCACCCACAGGCCCATCGCCCACCACCGTCAAGGCGGCGCGTATATCCATGCCCGGCATGTAGCCTGCATCGGGCCGGCCTTCCCGATCCACGCCCTGGTCGAGCAGGCGCACGCCGCACACCCGCTCGCCCGCATCATCCAGCAGCGCTTCCGACACCGGCATTCCGGGCCAAAGCTGGACCGTCCCCGACGCCATCAGCTCATTGCCGACGTACTGCAGAAACTGGCCGAGCGAGAAGACCCAGCCGCCGTGCTTCTCGAGAAACGGAGGCGAATACGGCAGTTCGATGGCGTGGTCCTGATCCATGCGCACGGTGCGCACCAGCCCGTCGGCTGCCCGCATGGCGGCCGACCGCCGGCTGGCGCCCACCGGGTCGAGCAGGTAAACCACCTTCTCCGCAGCGACCTGTGCCGCCATCGGGATTTCGGCCAGCGTCGCATCCGGCAGGGAGGTGCGGATGCCGCGGGCTCGCGTCACTACCCCGGAAACGGTGAAGCCGATGCCGTCGGCGCGCTCGTAACACACCACTTGCAGCGGCATGCCGGGCGTGGATGGGCTCTCGATGGCGGGCGTGCCATCCGGGTTCAGAATGTGCTGCGAGAGGGTAGACAGGAAACCGGCCATCGCCGGGCCGAATCCGGCGCAGACGATGTCGGTCTCCATCGATAGCCGTTCGATGGCCGCTTCGCTCATGCGGGGTAATCCAGAGCCTCGGGAATCATCACCTTGGTGAGCGCTTCGGCGGCGCGGTCCTTGGCAAGCTGCGAGCCGGTGAGGCAGCCATCCATGCGCACACGCAAGCGCGAGAACTGGTCGAGCCCTTCAAACCGCACGCACGGGCCGGCTTTGGCCGGATGAGTTCCCTCGTTCTCGATCACATCGGTGTAGCCGCGGGCGATCGACGCGATGCCGGGGATCAGGCTTTCCATCGCCTCCAGGTCCTCGGCCTGGTAGCAGGAGGCGCAGCCCTCGGTGTCCCACGCGGGATGGCGGTTGTAGCCGTGCACCAGCTCGGCGCAGATGCGGCCCACTTCGCCGGCGGCGCGCGCCGCCTGCACGTGGCACAGGTCGGTGAGAAAGGCCACCAACCCCGGCAGGCCTTCGGCCAGCGTCGGATTCTCCGGTCCCTTCTTTTCGAGCTCGATCAAATCGAGGATCTGGAATCGCGACGCCAGCAGCCAGCACAGCGCATCGGCCAGCGGGAAGGTCACGCCCTGGCGCGCGCCCTGATACAGCTTTTCGCCATCGGCATCGCCCACGCGGCGCAGATGGCCGAGCGTCCACAGCCACATTTGCATGGCGGTGGCCAGCGCGCAGGCGCCAGTGCCGGGCCGGTCGTTGGCGATCACACGCATCTCGCGAATCCATTCGCGGAACTGCGTCAGGAACAACTCGTCGGCCATGGTCAGGCTGAGCTGGCGCCGCTGCACCGCTTCCGGCCCCTCGTAGGTGGCTTCGAGCTGCGAATCCATCCACTTGTGTCCCAGGAAACCGGGGCAATCCTCGGTGATGCCATAGCCGCCCATCAGGCTCACCGCTTCGCGCATCATCTGCGCGCCGTGGCCCGTGTTCCACAGCTTGCAGGCAGGGCAAAGCACGTTGGCGACGCTATCCAGCACGGCGTATTCGATGAGCACATCGCCGGCCAGCTCGGGACGGCGGCCGGCCAGAAACTCAATCGCGTCCTTGGAGATTTGCCGCCGGCTCTTCAGTACTGCGCTACCGGTCAGGCCGCGTGCTGCGAGCACCTCTTCGCGGCGCCGTTCCAGCGGGTCCAGCCGGTCGAACACACGCGCCGCTTCGAACCCCAGGGCGGCACTGGCTTCGCCGGTGGCCCACACGTCCACCAGGCGATGCACCGCATCTTCCTTCATTTGCAGGCCGAGCTCGTAGCGCGGGGATCCGGGCGCGGCGATGGAGCCGCCGCGGAACCGATTGCGATGGTAACGGATCACCGGTTCGACCGCCGAGAGCAGCTTGGCCGAGGTCATGATCGCCACCGTGACGCGCGTGCGGCGGAAAACGGCCTCAATGACTTCGCCGTGGTTGTAGCGCGGCACGATCACGCCATCCTTCACGGTGTATCCGCCCACGATGCGGCTGGCCGGGACTTTCATGCTGAAAATCGGGTCGCAGGTGGAGGAGAGCTGGTGCACCAGTTTGCGCGTCGGCGTGCCGCGGTCGAACAGGCCTGGGTCGGTCTCTTCCAGGATGACCATGCAGCTTCCCTTGATGCGCGGGTCGTCGGAATCGACCGCGGCCGTGACGAAGTTGGCGAAGCCCATGTTGGTGATGAAGCGTCCGCGCTTATCCACCTGCAACATCGGCTCTTCGCCCGGCTTCCAGTCCGCAATCTTGACCTTCCCGCCCAGAATGCCGGTCTCGACGCCCACGTACGGGATGGGTTCGGTGAGGCAGAACGCGCCGCGCCAAGGCTTGCGGTCTTCTCCGGGCTGCGGAGGAGCGCAGCGGCTCATGTAGTAAGCGCGCTGCTCGCCGGTGCCGCGCTCATGGATGGGCGAGAGCGCCAGGAATCCCGCCAGGCTGCCGGTGGCTGCGCCTGCATCCACCCACGCCAGTTCGAACGCCGTCAGCGCCAGCGCCAGGTTCTTGGGGCCTTCGATGAAGCCGCCCTGCTCCGGGTCCAGGCCCGCACCAGTGACGCCGGATTCGTCGAACGCCTGGAGCAGCGCCGCCTTTTCGGGCGTCCACTCATGGGTGTTGCGCCCGCCCGCCGCCACCAGTTGGGCTACCGGTCCGCGGGCTACCGCCCGGACCGATTGCACCAGCATCTGCAAATCGTAGCGATCCGCGAAGCGCCACAGGATCTGCCGGACATCGTCGCCCGGCAAGGCGCGCAAATACTCTTTTTGAACTCCGGCAGCGACTGGCAAATGTTGCCGTCCTTTCCTCAGCCCAGCGCTGCGCCAAATCACGCAAGCCAGGCACGACATCGACTGAAACCTATTGATTCTGCAATCAGATTGCCAGGAAGTCGAGAACGAGAAAGATCAATAGGCTGTACAGATTATCAACATAGTATCAGGTTTCTATATGCTGAAATTGACGCACGTGGGGGAGGGGGCTAGCGGATGCTCTTGCCGTCCAGCAACAGAATGCCTCGGGTGTGATCCCTGCCCGAGTTGCTCATGCCTATTGCCGCAATCGGCATCTCAGTACCAAAGGGACGGAATTCCAGCCCCCAATGATCCCAGGGGTCCTCGAGAATGTCGGGCGTGTCAGATCCGGCATGTCCCAATACGATTCGACCCAGCCACCGTTCGTCACTCATGACGAGCCCTGGCTTATCCATCCAGCCAGTTCCCACATAGATTCGGGGCTTTCCATCATGGCCGTTCATAGTGAGAGAGGGTTGCCCCTCCGTCGAAACGCCGAGGTCAAGGCCGATGGGGCCACCTTTCGATGAGAAACAAAGGTGAATTTGATGTTTCTCCGAGTCGACTTCCCAGCGAGCCACCGTTTTGCCGGCTGCGTCAACGAGCTCGAACCGCGAGGCGCGCACCACTTCCGGACCGCGCGCCTCTACGCGGGCCTGAGGAGCCAGCGAGCCGCCGAGATAGCCCGCCGCACAGGAAGCCACAATGACCAGCAAATTCGTGAGTTTCATTCGGTTCACCGCCAACCCCAGTTAGACGCCAGGGCGCCGGCAAAAGTGCCGAGACCGCAGGCGGAGTAGGCCGAGTCTTGGGTCGATGCTAACGTATATGTTATTATCGAATTGTTCCCATTCTGATACACGATGCCACTGACCAAGGATTTTCGCGAAACCATCCGCGAACGCGCCCAACGGGAACCGCGATTCCGCCAGGCGTTGCTTCGGGAAGCAATCGAGCTCATGCTTTCCGGCGACGAGAAGACGGGCCGCGCGATCCTGCGCAACTATATCAATGCGACGGTCGGCTTTCGGCGGTTGGAAGAGGCGACATCCATCCCGGCCACCAGCCTCATGCGGATGTTTGGGCCGCATGGCAACCCTTCGGCCAAGAACCTGTTCGGCGTCCTCGCACATCTTCAAGCGCAGGAAGGCGTGGGCTTTGAGATACGCCCCCGCCGCAACTGATACTCACGCACGGACTGCTCCCACGCGCCGTCAGGCCGCTCTCTCCACACCAATCGAAAGCCGGCGGCCGAGGACGGCAAACGCCGCCTCCAGAAGTTCCAGGCGGGTGCTGTGATGCAGGTCGAAAAGCCGGTCCACGTTCCCTCTGGAGATCCCCAGCCGGCGCGCCAACTCCGCCTTGCGGACTCCCGAGCTCTTGAGCGCCCGGTACAACTCCATCTTCGCCGCGGCCAGCACCGGCAGCCTGATCCAGCGGTATTTCCTGCCGCGCCGGGCACGTGCTCGCGGCAGTTTCTTGCCCTGCTTGATCAGGTCGCCGATCGCCACGGTCAGAAAGTCCGCCGCCATTTCCAGCGCCTCGGCCTCCGTGGCGCCCTGCGTGGCGCCGTATCCCACATCCGGGAACGTCACGACGATCACGTCCCCTTCCGGTTTAAACTCAGCCTGGTATTGCGCCATGTCCTACATTCCTTTCAGCCCTAGCTGCTTGAGGAATCGCGTTCAGCGTGCCGCTTGCAATCTCCTTCGATGGATGGCGTGGCATCATCGCCGAACGCGGCCCGAGGCGAACCATAGTGTGCTTCTTGCCCTCTTCGAACGTGCATCCTTACGCCCTCAGAAGCCGCCTCAACTCGCCGATCGACACAACTTCATTGTACTCGAAAATGAGTACACGTGGCCGTATCCAAGTCCTCCCGACCGCCCTACCCCCTGTAATCCAGCACCACCAGCGTAATGTCATCGGACTGCGGGGCGCCTTCGGTGAAATCGCGCACGGCGCCTTGGATTGCGTCATGCAACTCGGCCGAAGACGTGCCGGCGTGGGAGCGCACCAGGTCGAAGAGGCGCTTGCGGCCGAAAAACGCGCCATGCGCGTCCTGGGCCTCGGTGACACCATCGGTGTAAATGACCACTTTCTCGCCGGACGAAAGCTGCCGCCCGGCAAGCTGATACGTAGATCCTTCGAGCAGTCCCACCGGAACACCGGTGGCTTCCAGCTCCGCGGTTTCGCCGCCGGGCCGCACCACGATCGGCGGGCAGTGGGCGGCGTTGACGTAATCGAGCCGCCCGCTTCGATCCAGCAGACAGTAGAAAACCGTGGCGTATTTTTCCCCGCCGGTGCGATCGATGAGAAATGTGTTGAGCCGCTCCATGCGGCGCGCCAGCACGTCGGCGTGATCGCTGGCGGGTATTAGGGCGCCCTGCAGCAGCGCGGCCAGCAGCGCGGAGCTGACGCCCTTGCCGGAAACATCGGCCACCACCGCGCCCCAGCAACGTTCGTTGACGGCGATCACGTCATAATAGTCGCCGCCCACCTGCGCCGAAGCTACGCTGCTGCCAGCCGCGCGCAGCCAGCCGGCGGACGGCAGAGTGCGCGGCAGCAGGCTTTGCTGGATATCGCGTGCGACCTTCAGTTCCTCCTCCATGCGCTGTTTGGCCCGCTCTTCTTCGAGCAGGCGTGCGTTTTCGAGCACGGTGGAGGCTTCCATCGCCAGCGTCTGCAGCAGCTCGCGGTTGCCGCCCGCCATATCGGCCGCGGCCAGGCGCGAATCGAGATACAGCACGCCCACGGTTTCGGCGCCGGTGGTGAGCAGGCTGGTCGAGTCGCCTTGCCCGGCGCGTATGCGCACCAGCGGCACGCACACCACGCTGCGCAGCTCGAGATCGGCCACGCTGTGTTCGGCGGTAGTTCCACCGCCGCTGCCCAAGTCGAAGTTCATCGACAGCAGTTCGCGCCGGTGCTGCAAGGCTCGATGAATAACGGCGCGCGGCACGCGCAGATCGTCGAGCGGCAGCTTGTAGCCGCGGCGATGGCGGGCGACTCTGGTCTCCAAGCCATCACCCGATTTGAGCAGCAGAAAGCCGCGCTCGGAGCCGGTGACGGCCAAGGCGGTATCCACCACCTGGACCAGCACGTCTTCGAGCGTGAACGAGCTTTGCAGAGTGCGCGCCAGGTCGAGCACGGCGCGCAGCTTGGCCAGTCCGCCCCCCAGTCCGGGCGCGCCAGGCGCGGGTCCGGGAGCGGCCATCTGTTCCATCAGGCGGCGCAATTCGGCGCCATCGATCATGAACAGGAGTTGATAGGAATCCTGCGCGCCGAAATCGATACGGTCGGAGTTGGCGAGTGGCTGCCGTTCGACACGCTGGCCGTTGACAAAGGTGCCGTGGCGGCTGCCTGTGTCTTCGAGTACGTACCCGCCGTGTTCGAACACGATGCGCGCATGCGACCGCGAGACCCGGCTGTCGCGCAGTATGAGCTGGCTTTCCGGCTGGCGGCCAATCAGGAACGGCAACGGCTGGATGGAGACGCGGGTGCGGTGGCCACCAGGATCGGTGACGATCAGGGACGCCGGCTCGGCGGCGGGCGAAACGGCAGTGGCCGGTTCCATCTACTTGAGCCGGGCGCGGGCTCGCCGCGTGCGAGCGCCGCCGGCGGGCGCCTTGGCAACGGATTTCACCTGGTGACGCACCGTCTCTATTTCGCGCGCCCGCAGCGTCTGGCAATGCGCGCAGTACCCGCCCACTTCGGTGCGCGCCACCAGGATCTGAAATCCGAAATGGCTTTCAATTTGTTTGCGCAGGCGCTGTAGCGGCTCGCCGAAGAATTCCTCCACGCGGCCGCATCGCAGGCAGACCACGTGAGCGTGCTCCTGCTTGAGGCGGGTTTCGTAATAGTGCTGGTCGCCGCCGTAGTGCATCAGGTCGAGTTCGTCCACCAGCCCGCCCGCCTTTAGCATATTCAGCGTGCGATACACCGTGACACGATTGATTTTCGGGTCGCGTTCCTTGGCCATGCAGTAGAGCTGTTCGACATCCAGGTGAGCGCCCGTGCGGTCGATCAATTCGAGCAGAATCTGCCGCTGGCGGGTGAGGCGAACCCCCCGCTCCTTCAGCGAACCTTCCGTCGAATCCAGAGCCATGGCGGAACCCTCCAATTCTATCAGGAGCGGGCGGGGGTGGATGCAGCGCTGAACGCGAAGTCCCCCTCGGCCCCGGGTATTGCTAATATAACGCTGTGGGCAATATCGAATTTGCCTGGGATCGAAGGAAGGCCCGATCAAGGCGCGCTGCCTCCTCGTCACTCATTGCTACCGGCGGGATACTTCGGTGATCCGGCTAATCTCCGCGCGGCGCGCCACACCACGTGAAGAGAGAACGTACTGGAGTTTCCGATGAGAAGCGAATACGATTTTTCCCGGTCTCGCAAGAATCCCTACGTCAAGCGGCTTAAGCGCCAGATCACCATCCGCCTCGACATCACGGCTGTGGAGTATTTCAAGCAGATGGCGGCCAACATGGGGATGCCTTATCAGAATCTCATCAACCTGTTCCTCCGCGACTGCGCGGCCCGGAAAAGCCGCCCGATTCTCCAATGGACCGCTGATCTGCCGAAACGCCCAGCCGGCGGCAGAAATGAGCAGACCACCTGCAGGCCGCCTCGGTAACCGCCGTGTTCCCAGCCCGGCTACCGCAAGTGGGTTTCGGCCCAGGCCAGCATGTCGCGCTGCGCGGCGGCGTCGCCGGGGCGGGCTGCGATGTGCAGGAAGCGGACTTGGCGGGCGGCGGCGCGGCGATCGAGCGAGCCGTCGTCGCGCGCGACGACGTTGCGCGAGAGAACTACGTTATACGGCGATGCCGCCAGCGCCTGGTAATCCCCCGGATCGGTGCACAGGAAAAACGCATGCGGCTTGTCCGGCTGCGGCAGCGAGCGCTGCTCGGCGATAGCGGCCGCGTCCGTCACCGAAGGCGCGCCGGCGCCCAGCGCGATCAAGAGGCCGCGATCCGGCGGGATCAGCGCGTCGAGGAGCTTTTCGCGCTGGCGGTCGAGCAGGTCGAGCGCCGCAGTGATTTGCCCTTCGTTCCACCCGGGGTTCAAGCTTCTCAGGCTGGCTTCGGCGCCGGCGCGCGAGAACATCCGGTTGGGATCGAGCTTGCCGCCGGCGATCTCGACCTCCCTGGCCGCGCCCTCGATCAGGTACGCGGTCCCGCGCTGCGATTCCATGTGCTGCAAGAGCACTTGGCGCGCGGCATCCTGGCCGCCATCGAGCAGCACATAGCGCCGGGTGGAACGATGGTTACGGACGATGCGGAACCGCGCGTCCCCCACCACGAGTTCCTTGGGCCGGAACCACGGCAGCCATCCCACCAGGGGCCCGGCCACCGAGAGGGCCACGAAGTCGCGCCGCGAATACGGATTTGCCATTTTCATTCCATTTCCTCGTCCTGGCGTTTCTTGTGCTTGACTTTGGGACGCGACGGCTTGGGCGGAATCACCGCGGCCGGCGGCACGCGCCCCACGCGCTCGCGGGCGATGGCCCTGACCTCTTTGGGGAGATCAAACTTCTTCTTGCGGGCCAAGCATCCTCCGCAACGCCGCTACCAGCATGTCCGGACTGAAAGGCTTGTGCAGAAACTCGGCGCGTCCCGGCGCGGCCTGCTGCAAAACGCTCATATCCACAGGATACCCGCTGTTGACCACCACTCGCAGGCTCGGGTGGAAGGCGAGGAGTTCGAGAACCAGATCGTCGATGCCGGTTTCTGCCATGCCCGCGTCAATCACCACCACGGCGAATTGCCCCGGGCTTCGTTTCACGTGTTCCCAGGCTTTCGCAACGGTATTCGCGGCCGTCACGGTGTATCCGAGCCGGCGCAGGTACACGCTCATCAACTTGAGAAGCGTGCCCTCGTCATCGACAATCAGGATCTCCCGCGACGAGTGACTCATGCGACGTAATTGCTATGATCGCCCTATGAAATTCTACACGGAATATCTGACCTTCAAGACTATCAAACACCGGGAATATGTAAACATTACATCTCACGTCGCAACCGCGCTGAGCAAGAGCGGCATCCAGGAAGGAATGATCCTGGTATCCGCCATGCACATCACGGCGGGCGTGTGGGTCAACGACGCCGAAGACGGGCTGCTTGCCGACATCGACGAGTGGCTGGAATCGCTGGCGCCGTTCCGCGAGAACTACCGGCATCACCGCACTGGCGAAACCAACGGCGATTCGCATCTGAAGAGCCTGCTGGTGCACCACCAGGTAATCGTGCCGGTAACCAAGGGCAGACTGGATTTCGGCCCCTGGCAACAGGTCTATTACGCCGAATTCGATGGCCGGCGCTCCAAGCGCTTGATTCTCAAAGTGATGGGCGAGTGAAGGGATCTGCTGCGATCGGCGTTTTGGGCCTGAAAAGGCGGTAACCCCGCCGCCTGGCCGGAGTCTAAAACTAATGATGATACGCACACTGTTCTGCCTGCTGGTGGGCGCGGCGCTGGCCGTGCCCGCGGAATTACCGGTCACCCAGGTGGTGCTCTACAAGCACGGGGTGGGATTCTTCGAGCGCGCGGGCACGTTGGGGCCCGGCGACTCGGCGCGTCTGGATTTCGACGCGGGGGAGATGAACGACGTTTTGAAATCGCTGACCATTGAAGAGCGCGGCGGCGGTAAGATTTCCGGCCTGCGCTACGATTCCATGGACCCGCTCAGCCACACGCTGGCGCAGTTCCCCTTTCAGATTGGCGGCGCGCAGCCGTTGAGCGGCATGCTCGACCAGTTGAAGGGCGCGCGGATCGAGCTCAAGTTCGGCAACGATACGGTGAGCGGCGCGATCGTCAACGCGCGCGAAATCCCTGCCGCCGAAAATCAGCCGGCGCGCGAGCAGTTGACGTTGCTGCTCGATTCGGGTGAGCTGCGCAACCTGGACCTGGGCGCGGCCGCCGGCATTCGCTTCGCCGATTCGCAACTGCAGCAACAGTTCCGGGATTACCTGGCGGCGCTGGCCGCCGCGCGGTCGAAGGAACGGCGCAGCGTGTATATCGATTCCACCGGCGCCAAGGAGCGGCAAATCACGGCCAGCTACATGGTCCCGGCGCCGGTATGGAAATCGAGCTACCGGCTGATCCTGCCGGACGCCGGGAAACCGGTGCTCGAAGGTTGGGCCATCGTGGATAACACCACCGGCGAGGATTGGACCAAGGTGCGGCTTTCGCTGGTCTCGGGGCGGCCGATTTCCTTTACCAGCCAGCTTTATGCGCCGCGCTACGTGAGCCGGCCCAGCGCCGAGTTGCCGGAGGATACCGCGGCGCGGCCGGTGCTGCATGAGGGGGGATACTCGGGAGAGGTAATCGGAATCAATGCGAATGGGGATGCGTCGGCGGCTCCGCAGTTCTCGGCGGGTTCCCTCGGCGCTGTTAGTTCGGCCAAGGCGCAGCCGTCTTTCGTGGTTAAATCAGGCAACTTCGCGGGTATGCCGCCGGCCTTCGCCTCTCCCAGCTCCATCGTTGCCGGAGCTTCGGCCGATGCGGTCGGCGAGCTGTTCGAATACCGCATGGCGCAACCGGTGACCATCCGCAAGAACGAATCGGCCATGCTGCCGTTCCTGCAAGAGGCGCTCGACGCGCGCAAACTGCTGATCTGGTCCGACCGTTCCTCCGAGCATCCCACCAACGCCGCCGAGCTGACCAATTCGACCGGCAAGGTCCTGGATGGCGGCCCCATCACCGTGTATGACGGCGGCGTGTACGGCGGCGAAGCGCTGATGGAGACGCTCAAGGCCGGCGACAAGCGGCTCATCAGTTACGCTGTCGACTTGGGCACGCGGATTACCACGGCGTTCGACAGCAAGCAGGCGGTGACGCGCGAGATTCATTTGTACCAAGGCGTACTCACCGCCAAGTCCGCTACGGAAGAGATCGTGACTTACACCGTACGGAATGTGGACCAGAAGGCCAAGACGCTGATCATCGAACATCCGCTGCGCGCCGGCTACACGCTGCTCAACCAGAAGCCGATGGAGAAGACCGCGGACAACTACCGTTTTGAAGTGCCGCTCGCGGCGGGAGCGACCAAGACGTTCGCGGTCTCCGAAGAACACATCGACAGTAAGTTCTTTCTCCTTACCAATGCAACACCGGATTTCCTGCTGAGCTATGTCCGCAACCGCGACCTGAACGAAGAAGGCCGCAAGCAGCTTGGGCGGATCGCCAATCAGAAACAGCAGATCGCCGAGAACAACGCCGCTATCGACGACGCCGAGCGCCAGTTGAAGGACCTGAACACGGATGAGGACCGGCTGCGCCGGAATATTGAGAGTCTCAACCGCGTCAGCGGCCAGCAGCAGCAGGTGCAGGACTACGCGCGGCAGCTCGGCGCGCTGGAGCAGAAGCTGACCGGCCTGCGCGACCGCCAGGCGGAACTCCAAAAGAAGAAGACCGCCTTGCAGCACGACCTGGATGAGATGATCGCTTCGCTTTCGTTCTGAGCGGCGAGCACTTCTTGTGACCGCCTTGGTTGACGCTCTGGCTTGTGGGGCGGGTTGGCAACCCGCGCACCGATTGTCAATCGGTGCAGCCGGGCGGCGAGCCCGGCCGTGGATGCGGCGTCGGCCGCACCCCCAAGCCAGCAGGTAACTGCCAACCGCGCTTACGCCAGCTTCGTGGCACCGGTGAGGTAACGGTCGATGCCTTGCGCGGCTTTGCGGCCTTCGGCGATGGCCCAGACCACCAGGGACTGGCCGCGGCGCATGTCGCCGGCGGCGAACACGCCAGGCACGCTCGACATGTAATTCGCATCGGCGGCCACGTTGCCGCGCGCGTCCAGCGCCACGCCGAGCTGTTCGATCATGCCGTTCTTCACCGGACCGAGGAAACCCATCGCCAGCAGCACCAGGCCGGCATCGATGGTGAACTCGCTCGCGGCGATGGCCTCGAATTTGGGCGGCGGGCCGACGCGCACGGCGTGCAGTTGCTTCACGTGGCCACGATCGTCGCCGGTGAAACCGGTGGTGGCGACGCCCCAATCGCGCATGCCGCCTTCTTCATGCGAGCTTTCGACGCGCAGTTGCATGGGCCACAGCGGCCAAGGGGTGGATGGCGAACGATCGTCGGGCGGTTTGGGTAGCAGCTCGAATTGGGTGACGGAGAGCGCGCCCTGGCGATGACTCGTCCCCAGGCAATCGGCGCCGGTGTCGCCGCCACCGATGATGATGACGCGCTTGCCGGTTGCCAGGATGGCCTCGGATTCCGGGACCGTATCGCCTTCGTTGCGCCGGTTCTGCTGCGGCAGGAACTCCATGGCGAAATGAATACCCTGCAAGTTGCGGCCGGGCACGTTGAGGTCGCGCGGATGTTCGGCGCCGCCGGCCAGCAGGATGGCATCGAACTCCTTGCGCAGGTCCTCCACCGGCACATTGCCGCCGACGTGGACGTTGGTCCGGAATTCGACGCCTTCGCCGCGCATCTGCTCCAGGCGCCGGTCGATGAGGTGCTTTTCCATTTTGAAGTTGGGGATGCCGTAGCGCAGCAGGCCGCCGATGCGGTCGTTCTTCTCAAACACGGTGACGGCGTGGCCGGCGCGCGCCAACTGCTGCGCGGCGGCGAGCCCGGCGGGGCCAGATCCCACCACGGCGACGCGCTTGCCGGTCTTGACGGCGGCAGGTTCCGGCCGGATGATGCCCTCCTCAAAGCCGCGATCGACGATGGAGCGTTCGATCTGCTTGATGGCTACCGGCGGCTCATTGATGCCGAGCACGCACGAGGCCTCGCAGGGCGCCGGGCAGATGCGGCCGGTGAATTCGGGGAAATTGTTGGTCGAGTGCAACTGCCGCACGGCGTCGTGCCAGCGGCCATGGTAGATGAAGTCGTTCCAATCGGGGATCAGGTTGGTGAGCGGGCAACCGGTGTGGCAAAAGGGAACTCCGCAATCCATGCAACGAGCGGCCTGGCTGCGCAGGCTCGCCTCGGGGAAGGGGCGGTAGATTTCGAACCAGTCCTTGATGCGCTCGGCCGGCGGGCGGCGCTCGGCCACCTCGCGCGTGTATTCCATGAACCCGGTTGTTTTTCCCATGTCGGCTCCGTTTTGAAATCCGCCGGCGCTACGCCACCGCGGCGGTTTCGCGGTGAATTCCCAGGACGCGCTTGTATTCGTGCGGGAATACTTTGACGAACTGGGGCACCATCTGCTCCCAGTTTTCCAGTATCCACTTACCGCGCGGGCTGGCGGTGTACTCGACGTGGCGATAAATCAGCCCCTGCAGCAGGCCGGCATCGGCTTCGCCCACGGATTCCAGGTCCACGCCGGCGGTATTGCAGCGCTTCTCGGCGAAATCGCCCTTCTCATCGAGGACGAAGGCAATGCCTCCGCTCATGCCGGCGGCGAAATTGCGGCCGACCTTGCCGAGCACCACCACCAGGCCATTGGTCATGTACTCGCAGCCGTGATCGCCCAGGCCTTCCACCACGGCGGTGGCGCCGGAGTTGCGCACGGCGAAGCGCTCGCCGGCCATGCCGTTGAGAAACGCTTCCCCGCTGGTAGCGCCATAGAGGGCCACGTTGCCGATGACGATATTCTCTTCCGGCAGGAAGGTTGACGCGCGCGGCGGATAGACGATCAGCTTGCCGCCGGAGAGGCCCTTGCCGACGTAATCGTTGGCGTCGCCTTCCAGTTCCAGCGTCACGCCGTGGGCCAGAAACGCACCGAAGCTCTGGCCGGCCGAACCGGTGAACTGAAAGTGGATGGTGCCGTCGGGCAAGCCAGCCGAACCGTGGCGGCGCGCGATCTCGCCCGAGAGCATGGCGCCCACGGTGCGGTGAATATTGCGGATGGGGAGCTTGATGACAATGGGGTCGCCGCCCTCGATGGCGTCGCGGGCGTGATCGATCAGCTTGTAATCGAGCGCCTGGTCGAGCCCGTGATCCTGCGCCTGGACGCAGCGCCGCGCGATGCGCAGCGGCACCTGCGGGTTGTGCAGGATCATCGACAAGTCGAGGCCCTTGGCTTTCCAGTGGTCCAGCGCCGCACGCGGGTCCAGCATGTCCACCCGGCCCACCATCTCGTCGAAGGTGCGGAAGCCCATCTGCGCCATGTAGCCGCGGACCTGCTCGGCGAGGTAGAAGAAGAAGTTGATGACGTGCTCGGGCGCGCCGCGGAACTTGGCGCGTAGCGCCGGGTCCTGCGTGGCCACGCCGACCGGGCAGGTGTTGAGGTGGCACTTGCGCATCATGATGCAGCCGAGGGCCACCAGCGGCGCGGTCGAGAAGCCGAACTCCTCGGCGCCCAGCAGGGCCGCGATCACCACGTCGCGGCCGGTTTGCAGCTTGCCATCGGTCTGCACGCGAATGCGGCCGCGCAGATCGTTGAGCACCAGCACCTGATGCGTTTCGGCCAGGCCCAGCTCCCAGGGTATGCCGGCATGGCGGATGCTGCTGAGCGGGGAAGCGCCGGTGCCGCCGGAATCGCCTGAGATCAGCACCACGTCGGCATGCGCCTTGGCGACGCCGGCCGCCACTGTCCCCACGCCCACTTCGGCCACCAGCTTGACCGCGATGCGCGCGCGCGGGTTGACGTTCTTGAGATCGTAAATCAACTGCGCCAGGTCTTCGATGGAATAGATGTCGTGGTGCGGCGGGGGAGAAATCAAGCCCACGCCGGGAATCGAGTGGCGCACGCGGGCGATCACCGCATCCACTTTATGGCCCGGAAGCTGGCCGCCTTCGCCGGGCTTGGCGCCCTGCGCCATCTTGATCTGCAATTCGTCGGCGTTGACCAGGTAACTGGCGGTGACGCCGAAGCGGCCGGAGGCCACCTGCTTGATGGCGGAGCGGCGCCCGTCGCCGAAGCGCTCCTCGTCTTCGCCGCCCTCGCCGGTGTTCGATTTGCCGCCGATGCGGTTCATGGCCAGCGCCAGGGTTTCGTGGGCTTCCTTGGAAATGGAGCCGAACGACATGGCGCCGGTAGCGAAGCGTTTGACGATGGAAGCTACCGGCTCGACCTCTTCGAGCGGAATCGGCTGGTCCGACTGCTTGATCTCGAGCAGCCCGCGCAATGTGGCGAGTTGCTGATTCTGCCCGTCGATCAGCTCCGTGTATTCCTGGAAGGTGGTAAAGCTCTCCTGCCGCACGGCGTGCTGCAACTTGGCGATGGTCTGCGGATTGAAGAGGTGGTACTCGCCGCGCGCGCGATATTGATAGGTGCCGCCGATGGCGAGGTCGGTATCGGATTCGTGCACCGGCTGGAAGGCATGCTGGTGCTTGAGGATGGCCTCGCGCGCCAGAACGTCCAGATCCACGCCCTCGATGCGCGAAACGGTGCCCGTGAAATAGCGATCCACCAGACGCTTCGAGAGGCCGATGGCTTCGAACACCTGCGCGCCGCGATAGCTCTGCAAGGTGGAAATGCCCATCTTGGAAAAAGTCTTGAGCAGGCCCTTGTTGATGGCCTTGATGAAATGAGCCACGGCCTTTTCCGGCTTCACGCCGGTATCCTGAAGCTGGCCGGCTTGCAACGTTTCGAGAGCCAGGTAGGGATTGACGGCGCTGGCGCCGTAGCCAATCAGCAGCGCGAAGTGCATCACTTCGCGCGGCTCGCCCGATTCGATGATGAGCGCCACTTGTGTACGCGTCTCCTCGCGCACCAGGTGATTGTGTACGGCGGTGAGCGCGAGCAGGCTGGGAATCGGCGCGTAGTCCCGGTCCAGGCCGCGGTCGGAGAGAATCAGCAGCGTATAGCCGGACTGGATGGCGAGCGAAGCGCGGCGGCAGAGCTGGTCGAGCGCGCGCTCCAGGCCGCGGCCGTTTTCCTCGACGGCGAAGAGCATGGGTAGCGTGGTGGCTAGGAAATCGCCTTGCGAAACGCGCCGCAGCCGCTCCAGATCGCGGTTGGTGAGGATGGGATGCGGCAGGCGCAGCGTGTGGCAGTGCTGCGGGGTTTCGGCCAGGATGTTCCGCTCGGTGCCGATGTAACTGATCAGCGACATGACCATCTCTTCGCGGATGGGGTCGATGGGCGGGTTGGTCACCTGGGCGAAAAGCTGCTTGAAGTAGTTGAACAGCGGCTGCGGCTTGTCGGAAAGACAGGCCAGCGGCGTATCGGCGCCCATCGAGCCGACCGGCTCTTCGCCCTTGGCGGCCATCGGGCCGAGGATCATTTTCAAATCTTCATCCGTGTAGCCGAAGGCGCGCTGCCGCAGCAGCAGGGTGTCCCGCTCGGTGCCGTACTCGCGCGGCGGCTCGGGCAGTTCGTGAATATTGACCTGGTTCTCCTTGATCCAGAGCTGGTATGGGTTGCGGCCATACAGGCTGGCCTTGAGTTCCCTGTCCGAAATGATGCGGCCGCCCACGGTATCCACCAGCAACATCTTTCCGGGCTGCAAGCGGCCCTTGAGCTTGACATCCTCGGGCTTGACGGGGAGCACGCCGGCTTCCGAAGCCATGATGATGAGGTCGTCGTTGGTGACCAGGTAGCGCGCCGGGCGCAGGCCGTTGCGGTCCAGGGTGGCGCCGATCGAGCGGCCGTCGGTGAAGGCGATGGCGGCCGGGCCGTCCCACGGTTCCATCAGCGACGCGTGATATTCGTAGAACGCGCGTTTCTGCGGGTTCATGTCCGGGTTGCCCGACCACGCTTCGGGAATCAGCATGGCCATGGCGTGGCTGATGCCGCGGCCGGCCATCACCAGCAGCTCGAGCGCGTTATCGAACGAAGCCGAATCGCTGCCGCCCGGCTGGATGATGGGGAACAGCTTCTTGATATCGGCGCCGAACAAGGGCGATTCCAGCACCGACTGCCGCGCGTGCATCCAATTCACATTGCCGCGCAGCGTGTTGATTTCCCCGTTGTGCGCGATGAACCGGTAAGGGTGCGCCAGTTGCCAGGTGGGAAAGGTGTTGGTGGAGAAGCGTTGGTGCACCAGGCAGAGCGCGCTGACCACGTCCGGATCGCTCAGCTCGGGATAGAAGTTGGCGATTTGCGGCGCCAGCAGCAGGCCCTTGTAGACGATGGTGCGGCACGAGAACGACGGCATGTAGAAGAAGCTCTTATCGGGCAGATCCGACTTGGCAACCTCGGTTTCGGCACGTTTGCGGACCAGATACAGTTTGCGCTCGAGCTGATCCTCGTTCATCCCCTTGGCGCGGCCGACGAAAATCTGCTGGATGTAGGGCTGGCTGTTGCGCGCCTCGCGGCCAATGGCGGCGCCATTGATGGGAGTGTCGCGCCAGCCGAGCACGGTGAGACCTTCCTCGGTGACGATGCGCTCCAGAATGCCTTCGCATTGCAGGCGGTCGTGGCGTTCCACCGGAAGGAACGTCATGCCCACCCCGTATTCGCCGGCGGCCGGCAGCGTGAAGCCGCGCTTGGCGCACTCGCGGGCGAAGAACTTGTGCGGGATCTGAATCAGCACGCCGGCGCCGTCGCCGGTTTCCGGATCGCAGCCGCACGCGCCGCGGTGGGTCAGGTTGATCAGCACCTGAATGCCCTTGACGATGATGTCGTGCGATTTCTGGCCTTTGATATTGGCAACGAAGCCGATGCCGCAGGAGTCGCGTTCTTGCGCTGGGTCATAGAGACCCTGTGGTTGGGGCAGGCCGCGAGGCATAACGCTGTCATTCATAAATCGTCCCGATGTCATCCACGACTCGCGGAGGGTAGTCCGGCCGCGGCTGGTGCTGTTTCGGCGGTTGCCTTAGCTCACCAGTTTACCAGCAGAGCTACTATTAGGCAACAGAAAATTGATTCTATAACTAAATTAGCACAGATTATGATATACTGAACGGGTGAGCTTCTGGGATCTTCGCCTTTTCAAGGAGATAGCTGTCACGGGCAGCATGAGCAAAGGAGCTAAGCTCTGCGGTGTCACCCAATCTGCGGCGAGCCAACATGTGCAGGAGGTGGAACGGCGCTTGGGAGCGCCCTTGCTGGACCGCTCCAAGAGGCCCCTGGAACTGACGCCCGCCGGTAAGCTGTACGCCGACTTCTGCCGCGATGTGATGCGGCAGGAAGACGAGTTTCAGCTCGCGCTGGAGCGGCTCAAACAGGAAGTGGAAGGCACCGTGCGGGTGGCGTCGATCTATTCGATCGGGCTTTCGGAGATGAGCCGGCTGAGCGAAGAGTTTTCCTTGAGTCACCCCACCGCGCGCCTGGAAGTGGAATACATGCGGCCGGACAAGGTCTATGCCGCGGTGAGCGGCGGCCAGGCGGACCTGGGGCTGGTGAGCTATCCCGAGTCGAGCCGCGAGATTTCCGCGATTCCTTGGCGCGAGGAAGAGATGCGGCTGGCCGTGCCGCCGTCGCACCCGCTCGCCGGCCACCGGCTTGTGCTGGCAGCCGACCTGGAGGCAATCGATTTCATCGGCTTCGATGAAGATCTTTCGATTCGCCGCGAAATCGACCGCTTCCTGCGCGTGCGCGGGGTGACGGTGCGGATGGTGATGCACTTCGACAACGTCCAGATGATCAAGGAAGCCGTGGCGTTGGGATCGGGCGTCAGCATTCTGCCCGCGCGCAGCATGCAGGCGGACGTCGATCGAGGGCGGCTGGTAGCGGTGGGGCTGGAAACTCCGGGCCTGGTGCGGCCGGTGGGCATCGTGCACCGTCGGCGAAAGAAATTCAACCGCGCCGCACAAGCTTTTCTGGAGCTGCTGCTGCCCGGCGGCGCGGAAAATGCGAGGCTGGCGGGGTAGCCGTGGCGCGCGCGTCCACGCGTGCAGAGTCGCGAGTCATCGCGACTTTTCTTCGCCCGTGCCAGCACGAATTTGGCAGAAAAAATGTCGGCACGACTGCCGACACAGCACGCGTGGACGCGCGCGCCACGAGTTACCGGTCCGTCAGCGCCGCGGCCGCGATCTGCGCGATATCGAGCAGCTTGGGTGGCGACTGGGTGAGAGTGCCGAGGGCGTCGCGAAACATGCTCTGGCAGAACGGGCAAGCGGTGCCGATCACGGGGGCGCCGGTGGCTACGAGTTCTTCGGCGCGCGCCAGGTTGATACGTTTGCCTTTCTCCTCGCCGAGAAACATCTGCCCGCCGCCGGCGCCGCAGCAGAAGGAGCGCTTGCGGGCGCGCGGCGGATCGGCTACATCCGCGTAGCGCGCCAGTACGCTGCGCGGTTCGTCGTAGACATCGCGGTAACGGCCCAGATAACAGGGATCGTGGAATACGACGGTACCGGCCGAGGCTTGGGCGACCGGCAGCCGATTGGCATCGCTTGTTCCCAACCGCGCCAGCAGTTCGCTGTGGTGCTCGATTCTGAACGCGGCTCCATACTCGCGCCAATCGGTGCCGATGGTGCGCACGCAATGCGGGCAGATGGACACCATGCGAGCCACGTGCGCCGTGCGCAGCGTTTCGATGTTGGCCTCCGCCACCTGGGCGCCGGCGAGATCGTTGCCCAGCCGGCGCGCCGGATCGCCGGTGCATTTTTCCTTGCGCAGCACGCCGAAGGTGACGCCGGCGTGGCGCAGCACGCGAGCCAGCGCCAAAACGATCTCCCGTCCCTGGGGATCGTACGCGCCCATGCAGCCCAGCCAGAGGCAATATTCCTGCGCACCGTCGAAATAGGGCAGCTCGTTTTTCTCGATGAACTTCTGCCGCTCGGCGGGGGCGAAGCCAAGCGCGTTACCATTGCGCTCCAGGTTGAGGAACAGCTTGGAGCCGTATTCGTTCTCCCATTTTCCGGTGTTCACCGCGCCGCGGCGCAGGCCGACGATCAGCGGCAAATGCTGAATCCCCACCGGGCACTCGAATTCGCAGCCGCCGCAGGTGGTGCATTGAAACGCGGCTTCTTCTTCGATGTGCCGGCCCAGCAGCGGCGCTTCGCCATTCGTTCCGAATTCGTTCAGGTAACGGCGAACGCCCAGCACGATTTCCTTCGGGTTCAAGATCTTTCCGGTCGAGTACGCGGGGCAATGCTCGGTGCAGCGTCCGCATTCGACGCAGGTGAATGCCTGCAAGGCGTCGATGCGGGTTATGTCTTTGCCGGTGTCGAGACCGAAATCCTCATCACCCGCGAGCGGCGGTATGCGGCTGAAGCCTTGCCGCCGCAGGAACACGGTCACCGGGCTGAGCGCCAGGTGGAGATGCTTGGTGTGCGGAATCAACGGCAGAAACGCCAGAATCGCCAGCGTGTGCAGCCACCAGTTCACGTGGGCGCCGGTGCCCTCGGGTAGCCGCAGCCCCGCCAGGTAGGTGAGCATCAGGAAAAAGATCAGCCCCGCGATCACGCCCGATTCTTTCGAAAGCTCGCCGAGCCAGACCGGCCGCGCGACAAACCGCCGCACGAAAAGGCCGGTGATCGCCACCGCGACCGCGACCGCCCAGACGGCGACAAAGTCCAAATAGGCGCGGCCCCATGCGCTCTCTGGCGGGAGCAGCCGCACGCCGAATGCCTCGGCGAAATGATTCAGCGTGACCAGCGCGAAGGCGCAGAATCCCCAGAACACGAACGCGTGCGCGAGGCCCACGAGCGGGCGCCCGCCAATCACCTTGCCCTGCGCGGCGACTTCCCAAAGAAAACTGCGAATGCGCGGACCGATCGGCGCGAGGCTATAGTCCGGCGTCGAGCGGGCAGTGCGCAACACGCGAACCACAGTGCGAAAGCGCCGCCAGAACAGCCACACCGAAGCGCCGGCGAGCACAATCAGAATGAAGCGTTCCAGCCACGATGCGTGCATCGGCATTCGCCAGAGTCTCAAATGTAGCACTGGTGGGGCATCCTTCAGGTTGCCGGTTTTCTTCGCCGGCTCCGCGCCCGCCACGGCTAAAATCAAAAAGGAGGTTCTCTTGCGCATTGTCGTTTCCGGCGCGGCCGGGTTCATCGGGTCTCATTTTTGCGACCGCCTGTTGGCGGAGGGGCACACGGTGGTGGGGCTCGACAATTTCCTTAGCGGAGCCACACGCAACCTGGGGCACCTGGCGGACGAACCGCGTTTCCGGCTCATCCAGCAGGACATCACCGAGCCGTTTTCGATCGCGGGCGTGGTGGATGTGGTGGTGAACATGGCTTCGCCCGCCAGCCCGAAGGACTATCTCGAGCACCCGATCGAAACCCTCGCGGTGGGCTCGGCCGGCACGCAGCGCATGCTCGACCTGGCGCTGGAGAAGTGCGCGCGCTTCCTGCTGACTTCCACTTCGGAATGCTATGGCGACCCGGAGGTCCACCCGCAGGTGGAAACGTACTGGGGCCACGTGAATCCGGTCGGGCCGCGCTCCTGCTACGACGAAGGCAAGCGGTTCGCCGAAGCACTGACCATGGCCTACTACCGCAAGCACGGCGTGGACACCGGCATCGCGCGCATCTTTAATACTTACGGCCCGCGCATGAAGCTGAATGATGGCCGCGTGGTGCCGGCCTTTCTTTGCGAGGCGCTCGCCGGGACGCCGATCACGGTTTTCGGGCGTGGCTCGCAGACCCGCAGTTTCTGTTACGTGACCGACTTGGTGGACGGCATCTACCGGCTGATGCTCTCCGGCGAGCGCTACCCGGTGAACCTGGGCAACCCGCACGAAATGACGATCCTCGAGTTCGCGGAGTACATACGGCGGCTAACGGGTTCGCATTCGCCCATCGAGTTCCGGCCGCTACCCGAGGACGACCCCAGGCAGCGCTGCCCCGATATCGGCAAGGCGCGCGCGGCGCTAGGCTGGGAGCCGCAAGTGACGCTCGAAGAAGGCCTGCGCCTCACCGTGGAGTATTTCCGCCGTGAAACCGCCGGCGCGATGAATGGCTAGAACGCATTTCATAAATGGCACGCGATCACGAGCACCTTCCTGGGGGCTTCGCCCGTCGCGGCCGTCCGCGGACACGCCACCCCATCGCTCCCACCGGGCCCCAATGACACTGTTCGGCGGAATTGGGCGCGCGCGAGGCCAAGCGCAGTGGAAATCCGCGGGCGAGATGGCTACCCGATACCAGCACTGCGCGCGGCAACGCGGGTGACGCTCGACCAGTCCAGATCGGCTTGTCCGTGAGCCACGGCCGAGAGTAAATGATCGTGGATCAGGCTGGCAAGCGGCATCGGCGCGGCGAGTTCCTCAGCCGTTTCGAGCACCAGACGGACGTCTTTGAGCCCCAAGCGCACCGCGAATCCGGCCGGTTCGAACTTCTCGTCGACAGCCAAACCTCCGTAGTTCGCATAGACCGGCGAGCCGAACAACGCACTCATAATCTCCAGGAAGGCGCGGGGTGGTACGCCGGCCTTGCGCAGCGTGGCGAAAGCCTCGCCGAACGCCTCCAGCATGGCGGCGATCATGAAGTTTCCGCAAAGCTTGGCGGCATTGGCCTGCGCAGGATCGGAGCCAACCACAAATGTCTGGCGGCCGATGGCGTCGAACAGGGGCCGGCAGCGCTCCACGAGTTCCGGCGGACCGGCGGCCACCACAAGGAGATTCTTGCTTTCGGCGGCTTCTGGACGGCCGAAAACGGGGACGCTCAAATACATCTGCCCGCGCCGGCGGTGTTCCGCGGCGAGCCGCCTGGCGAGCGCGGTGCTGATGGTGCTGCACGAAATGTGGATCGCACCGGCCGGAAGCGCGGAGGCGATGGCGTTTTCGCCGAAGACGATCTGTTCGACCGCCCGGTCGTCGGCGACCATGGTCATGACGGCCTCCGATTCGCAACAGGCACCGGCCGGGGAATCGGCGATACGGGCGCCACTGGCTACCAGGGCCTCCGCCTTATCCCGGCTGCGGTTGAATACAACTAGCTCATGGCCGGCACGAAGCAGGTTGCGCGCCATGCCGGAACCCATACGGCCGAGTCCGATGAAACCAATCTTCATACCAGTAAGGATAATCGACCGGGCGGCCCAGGAGCGGGTTACGTGGCGTGTCTGACGGAGAGCCGCCCGGCGCAATCCCGCGATCAATTCACTTCTCGCTCTGATTTTGGCCCCATCCAACGATCTTTCAACGCCCTCTGTTTTCTCAACCGGTTACGTCTGGTCCTCGATTCCACGTCTGACGCACCTACTTTCCAGCTTTCGGACCTCTAGGCACCGGCGGCAGAGCCACCAAGGCAACTTCAGCGATAGGCGAAAATCATCGCGTAGACGATCAGGCCGATCAACACCAGGCCGATGGTAAGAGCGGTGAAACCGAGGCGGCGCCAGAATCTCACGTCGCGGGGCGCGGGCGCGGGCATCATCATCTGGGCCAACTCGCCGCTCTCCACCAGTTGACGGTACTCCCGGGGACGGTCGCGCTCAAACTCCTCGAGCGGCATGCCCTCGGTGAAAATCACGGTGTCCATGGGGAATTTTTCGGGACGGAAGTGGGTGTTGAAAAAGTGAACTACAAAAATGAAACTCACGGCCAGAAGGGCTTCATCGCTGTGGATCGTGGTGGCGACATTGACGGCCCAGCCGGGGAAAACGTGCGTGAAGATCTCCGGAAACCACAGCAGCAGGCCCGTGCCACCGATCACGGCTACGCCCCAGAACACCGCGAAATAGTCGAATTTCTCCCAATAGGTCCAGCGGCCGTATTCGGGACGAGGGCCGCGCTTGAAGAACCATTTGAGGGAACCGAGCAGCTCGTGCCAGTCGCGCCGATTGAAGAGCATACTCTCTTCGCCGGCGATGAACTGTCGCCAGCTCTTGCCGCTCGAGCGCCGCTGCTTCACCAGATCGTACGCGTGAAGCCCGAAGTAAGTGAATGTCAGGCAGGCGCAGAACCGATGGATCAGGCCCGCTGCTTCAAAACCGCCCAGGAGGTGGGCCAGAAACTTGGCCCAGCCCGCGTAGGAAAACTTCAGAATCATGCCGGTCAGCGCGAGACCGAGGAAGCTGGAGACAACCATCAAGTGGAGGTTGCGATGGAAGCGCCGGAAACGGCGCACATAAGTTCCGGCTTCCGCTGGTCCGTTCTTGTTCCGCTTGCGGTATTCGAACGATCGCGGCAGCCACAAGGCGGTGTGCACGCCGGAGACCACCAGCGTGCCGATCAGCAGGGTGGTCATGCCCCAGAAGGTGACGAACAGGAAAGGATACTTTTTCGGATCGTGGTGGGTGGCGTGTGTCAGATAGCCGGCGAACTGGCGGTGGGACCCGGTATGGCACTTTCCGCAGGTAGCGACGATGTTGTTGCGGCTGAGATGCGAGCGCGGATCGTTGACCGGCAGAATGTCGTGCGCTCCATGACAGTCGTAACACTTGGCGGTCTTCAGGTATCCCAATTTGGAGACCTTCCCGTGGAACGTGTCGAAGTACGCCTCGGTGATCTGCTGGTGACAGCGGCCACATTGGTCCATGATGCTCAGCCGGAACTCGGAAAGGTCCGTGCGCTGGATGCTGTGGGCGGAGTGGCAATCGGCGCAGACCGGCAGCGGTTTCCCGGAGCGAGTGACCTTGGGGCTGTGAACGCTGGCGGTGAATAACTCGTAGATGCCGCGATGGCATTGCGCGCAGGTTTCGGCGATGTGCGCGCGGTTCACGCTGGAGCGTGGGTCGCGGCTGGGTAGCTCGTGGTGCGGGGTGTGGCAGTCGGCGCAATTGGCGGTGACGGTCAGGCCGGCCTGCAGGAGCCCTTTGCCGTGGATGCTCTCTCGGTAATGGTCCACGATGTGATTCTGCTTGCCGGTGTAGCGAACGGCGGCCTTATGCCCTTCCTGGTGGCATTTTGCGCACAGCGCGGGGACGTTGCGCGAGAATGTAGGATCGGCGGAATCGAGCTTGCCCAGGGTGCCGTGCGGGCTGTGGCAGTCCTCGCAGAGGGGCGCGTCGGGACTGCCTTGCGCGGCCAGGGTGCCGTGCGTGCTTTCGCGGTACTGGTCCACTACCTTGTCGTGGCAGATGGAGCAATCCACCTTATCCTTGATGGTGTCGCAGGCTCGCACGTCAGACGGGGTCCCGCCGGTATGGCATTGCACGCAGGCGATGCGGGAATGGCGGGAGCCGGCCAGTTCGGCCGCGTTGACGTACATCGATCTGGATTGTCCGGAGCCCGTGCCCTTCAGGTTGGGATTCGAGTGGCAGCTCAGGCAATCGCCGTTCGACATCCCCTCCGTGTAATAAACCTTGCGGATTTCGTGCGGCTCATGGCAGTCGACGCACGCTGGGATCAGGTGCGGCTGCTTTTCCCACAGTTCGCCGCGGATCACCTGGCGGTGCACCTGCTCGATCATCGCGTGGCACCGCGTACAGGTTTTGGCGATGTTCTGCTTGGCGATAGAGGAGCGTGGATCCGTGTGGGGAAGCTGGTTGTGCGCCGTATGGCAACTGGTGCATACGGCAGTAACGGTCAGACCCTGCTTGAAAAGACCGATGCCGTGAATGCTGTCCTTATAATTCTCGGATATGTTGGTCTGCGAGATGGCGCGCGTCTTGCTGACTTCTGTGCCTTCGCTGTGACAGCCGCCGCAGAGCCGCGGAACGTTGATGGTAGCGACCGGCGACTTCATGTTGGACGGGGGCAGAATGTCATGCGTGCCGTGGCAGAGCTTGCAGTTGGGGGCATACGGGTCGTTCTGGGCCGCCTTCTTCCCGTGGACGCTGGCGGCGTACTGGCTCTGTTCTTCGCTGTGACACTGGCCGCAATTGACGGGGGCCAGTTTTTCCGGATGCGGTACCTCCTTGATGTCGGTGTGGCAGGCAACGCAATCGAGGGCGGCATGCGGCGACGCCTTTAAGGCGGCCGCATGGAAGCCCGGAGGCACTCCGGCTTGGCGCTTGCCCGTGCGCGGGCCGGGATCATGGCAGCCGAGACAATCCTCGGCGTGCGGCTGCGCCGCCTGCTGGCAGCGGAGGTTGGCGGTCAGGAGGGTCGCAATGGCAGCGAGCCGGAATAGGTTCCCAGCCGTCATAGCGTGGTGTTTTTCGACAAACGGCCCGTTGCGAAGCTCCAAAACGGGACATAAGGACCTCTTTAATCCTATACTGTGCAGAAATTTGCGTCAAGTTGTGAAAAAACCGGCTTCAGAAATCCAATTTGGATGTACGCTTCCAATATGCGGAAGCGTTTACTTGGCGCATCAGTTGTCGTGATGGTCGCCTGGAGCCTGGCTTCCTGCGACACCGCGGCGAGAAGTGCCGCGGCACCGGTACCCGAAGCGGAGCAGGTGGTCAGCGCAGCTCTGAAGCAGCTATACATGGCTGCCAGCACGGCGCCGCCGCAGTCCCCGGCGCAGCAGAAGGTGATTCTGCAGATGGCTGAGAAGGCGTCCAACGGGAAAGAACTGCTGCTGGTGATGCGGGCAGCGGTCGGAGTGTTCCCTGCCGGGACCGGGTCGCAAGAACGGAGCGCGGAGAACCAAGTGCGCTCCATCGTGACGGCCAAGATGATGGAGCTTGGAACGCTGGACCAACTGATTGAGTACGCGATGCAGTACTCTGTTAACCCGGAGAGTGCCCGGCCCTTCGTCCAGCGTATGTTTCAACTTGGGAGTGAGACGTCTGGTCCGCGAGTCTGGTACCGAATCAGAGTAGCTGCTTCCCGTTTGAAGGTAGGTGATCTGGAGCGGCAGGCGCAAACCAGGGGAGACCAACTGGCAGGCAGATAACACGGCTCAACGCGGGCCTGCCGCATTGACAGGACGGCCAATACGATGAGAGTCTTGGTAAGTAAGCACGGACCCAACCAGCGGGAAGGGACAGCCGCAGCGGCACAACACCCCGAGCGCATCATCCTGACTTTGAGCTTCTCGATTCTCGGGATAGCGTTGGTTTACTTCGGCACTTTGTATCTGATTGCGCACTGACGATGCACCGCTCGCCGCCGTCCGTCCCGAATAGAAACAAGGGTTCCACGTGGATGAAGGCAGGGGACGGGCGCTAATGCGAGCTGCGGCCGAGAGACTTGGATTCCAGGCTGAAAAGGAAAGTATACTGGAGAGCGTGCGCCGTCTGCCTGTCCTTCTGGCATTTCCGCTCCTGTCTGCCGGGCCGCCCGCCACCTTCGTCGAGCACACCATCGCCACCGACCTCCGCGGAGGCTACCAGGTCGTGGTCGCCGACCTCAACCACGATGGCAAGCCCGACCTCATTGCGCTCGCGAGCGGCATGAGCGAGCTCGTCTGGTATGAGAATCCCGGCTGGCAGCGCCACGTCCTCGCGACCAGCCAGTCCCGCATGATCAACTGCGCCGTCATCGGCAACGAAATCGTTCTCGCCAGCGAATTCAGTAACGAAGCCAAGAACTCCATCGGCCTTGTCAGTGTTCTTCGCCCCGGCCCCGATCCGCTCCAGCCCTGGACCGCTACCGAAATCGACCGCCTGCCCACCAGCCACCGCCTGCGTGTCGCGGATCTTTTCGGCGATGGCCACCCCGTCGTCGTAAACGCCGCGCTCACCGGCGCCAGAGCCACCGCTCCCGACTACCGCGATCAAACCCCGCTGGTCTACTACCGCCCCGGCGAATGGAAGCGGCGCGTCATCAGCACCGAAAACTCCGGCGTTGTGCACGGCATCTTCATCACCGATTCCAACTGTATTCTGACCGCCAGCTTCACCGGCATTCACCAATTCTGTGCGACCAAGGGCGGGGCCTTCCAGCGCATCGAAATCGCCAAAGGCGATCCGGCGCCCTGGCCCAAGTCCGGATCGAGTGACGTTGCCGTAGGACATCTCGGCGCGACTCGATTCCTCGCCGCCATCGAACCCTGGCACGGCAACCAGGTCGTCGTTTACACCCAGAAAAACTCCCAATGGGAACGCGATGTAATCGACGACTCTCTGCTTGATGGCCACACCATCCAGACCGCCGACTTCAACCACGACGGCAACGATGAAATCGTCGCCGGCTTCCGCGGCCAGCCCCATTCCGTCTACCTCTACACCTACAATGCCGCTGCCAAACGCTGGGCCCGTTCCGATCTCGACAAAGGGGGAATGGGGGCCGCTTCCTGCGCCATCGCCGACTTGAATGGAGACGGCCGCCCCGATGTCGTCTGCATCGATTCCAACCGTCTCAAGTGGTACGAAAATCGCTGAGCCACTCGCACGAAATGCCGGCTAATATCGGCCCGATGCCCGCCGACGGCAACGACGGCCACAGTTCTGGAGGTCGTTGAGAACGATCGGCGCGCGCTGTCCGTCGGTGATCACCGCAAAAACGGCCATCTGCGTCCCGACGAATTCCACGGCGACTGGAACTTAGTGCTGCGCCTGGCCTAAAGACGCAACGCATCCGTCCGTCCGGAATTCGAATCGCAACCGCCGTGTGCTCTCGCCGTCGTTGCCGGCATCGCTCGCCGGCCTGAACCTCCAGCGGCGCGCCGCTTGCAGGGCCATCCTGTCAAAATACTTGCTCCCTGCGCGCGACTCGAGTTCCGCGTCCACCACTGAACCGGACCGATCGACGCTGACCTTTACGTTGACCGTCACCCTGCCCCGAATCGTTCCGAGAATCTGCGGAGGAACTTCAGGCACAAAGCGATCGACAACGTCTGCGGCAGGGGGCCTCTCGGCGGAATTGTCCGTGGCAGGCCCCGATGCCGGAGGCGTGGGCACTAGCGTAAGCGCGTCAGACGTCTTGCCTCCACTCGGCGCTGCCACTTCCTTGGCTACCGGCGCAGCCGGAACGGTCTCAGGTTTCTCCTGCACCGCGGCCTGCCCCGAGGGTTCGGGACGACGGGGCTCGGTCCCAGGTGACCTCAACGCATGCATCAAGATCACTCCGGTGAAGATCAGCACTCCCAATATGGCTACCGCCGCCACCGGAAAAAGATACTGCCGCTTCCGCTCCGCCTTATGCACCGCTGGTTTCGTGACTGGGACAGTCTCCGCAACGCCCGGACGCGCGTGTGGCGCGGATGAGGCTGGCTGCAACGCGAGGGCAATTTCCTCGAGGGAGCAGCGCGATCGAGGGTCCGATCGCAGACAACGGCGCGCAATATCGAGGAACGGCGTCTCCAGGTGCTCCGGTACGACCGGATCGCAAGTCCCGGCAGGGTCCCACGCCGGCGCTCGTTGCGTCAGCGCCTCCACCAGCATCATGCCGAGCGACCAGACATCCCCGGCCGGCGCAATACCGTCGCGGCTCTCGGGCGCGCCATTAGGGTTCCGCTCCCAGAGATCGTCGCTCGACTCGCCGATCCGCAAGAGCCCGTCACTCGAGATTTTTATCCGATCACCGGCAGCCATGATGTTCGTGGGGGTCAGGCAACCGTGCACGAAGCCGTTTGCGTGAACGTAGGCCAGCGTCTCTTGCACAGCCACCAGCATTTCGCGCGCCTCTGGCGGCGCAAGCGGCCGGATCGGAATCACTTGCGACAGATCTTCTTCGGCGTGCTCCATGACAACGTAGACCAAGCCAGTGCCGTCGAGCTGACAAGTTCCGAAGTGAACGATGGAAAGTAAACCGGGGTGCGACAGCCTCGCGGCAAGTTCCCGCCGCAACATCCAGGCGTGCGCCTTACCCGAATCGGCCGGAATCAGCTTGATCACGGCCTTTTGCGGAGTTCCTTGGCCGTATTCTGTGAGGAACACGGCGCTGTGTGCGGAGCCGCCCAGGTACTGGCGCAGATGGAAGTCCCCATCGATAACGCGACCTTCCCACTGCTTCCATTCCATGATCGTGATCTCCCTGAAAGGAACTAGACGCGCTTTCGCTTGTGCCGAAAAAGTAAATGTTGTATTCAGCGCGGGTCTGAAGTCAATATTGTCTCTGATAGACTCGGCAGATTTCGCCACTCTCGGCCGAGGAGCGGATTGGCTTTACATAAGAGACAATCCGGATATCCAGTTTTCTCCGAAACCAGATTGCTGCGCGCTTAAGTACCTTTTTTGCAACGCGATGTGGTTGCGCGGCGTTCCGCTCTCGATCCAAGGGCCATCGGTTCGAGTCACGCCTGGAAGTTCTCGGGTAGTTGTCAATAAGCCATTTGGTATCAGCACCTTCCGGCAAACGCGGCAAACAAGCCAGCGGCAGCGGCGTCACACGCCAGCGAGGCTGGTCTCTTCCAATCCAACCTACAACGAGCGCTACCGCGCACTGGTTCCCTGTTCTACGTGCCCGGCGGAAGCAAGCAGATGACCGGCTTTCGGCGTAAAGAAGACATGCCACGCGGCAGAAACAAAGCGGAAGTTTCGTATGAAGATCATCTTCGATTCGCCCTCCGGCCGCTTGACCCAGCGTGTGGGCACTTCGGTCGCCGTGTAGCCCAGGCGCAAGGGTCGTAGAATCAGCTCGGCGCAGAATTCATGCGTACCGTACGCCCATTTGACCTCGCGCAGTATCTCGCTGCGGATCAGCTTGTAGCCGAAAGTGATGTCATGGATCGATGTGCGATACAGAATACGGAAAATCAGGTTGTAGCCGAAATTCAGAACCAGTTTTACCGGGTTGTAACCGGTGAAGCCGCCGCCGCGCATCCACCGGCTGGCGCAGACGATATCCACTCCGGTCTCCTCGGCTTTGCGTATGATCGCAGCCGCATCCGCCGGATTGGTCTCCAGGTCGCTTGACATGATGAGTGTGTAAGTGCCAGTAACATACGGAATGGCTTCCCGGTACGCCCAACCTATACCGGCGCGCGGACCCTGAACAATGATGCGGACGTCCGATTCGCGGCCGAGTTCGTCACACAGCGCCATGCACTCGGGGCTTGATTTGGGATGCACAACGATCAGGATTTCGATCGGCCACTCATGCAACTGGTTCCGAATCTGCCGCACCGATTCGCGCAAAAGCTCGGTTTCCGAGTACACGGTCATCACGACCGAGATTCTCATGGTCACTCCTTCGGAACTGGTGTGTCGTCGTCACAATGCCTTGAGACACGGAATCCGAACCGCCGGCCACGTGGCAGGCCGCGATCCAGAGCCGCATCAGATGAGCCGTTTCGTGTACAAAGCCCCGCGATGCATCGTTCCAAGCCTGCCCTTGGAACTTCTCTACCGCTTCTTCCAGAAGGTGACTCAGCGACAAATAAGCCTCCAACCCAGTCGAGCCGCTCAGTGGAACATCGATCAGCCAGGCCAAAATGTCTTCCAGCAAAACGACCGCGGGCAGCTCGGCAGTGGCGTCATTCAAATAGTTATGGCTGTTTCTGCGGTGATCGGCTATCGGTGTTCCGAAACGTGCCGTACCGCCCAGATGCTTGGCGCACGCCAAAGCGAAATAGCCGGAAAAGATGTCTCCATACCGGTCCACCTTAGCGCCGTGGAGCGGATAGCCCATCCGGATGAAATAGTAAGTGGGAAGTATCTCCCTCCGCACAGCCGTATTCTGTGAGTTCACGGGAGACCACGTTCCAGCGTCCAGCACCACGGATCGATTCTTAAAGCCAGTCACTCTCGGGTGCAGTCCTAACCAGGTGATCGCGTCGACGTCCGGGTCTTGCATCCAGAGGCCGGCATTGATCATGATGTCGGCGTCGCCGGTGAAGGTTCGCAGCGCGGAACCCTCATGCCTCGCAAAGTACGGATAACCACGGGCGTACACCGAGGGAACATCAATCTGTAAAAGGTCGCAGATGTTCAAAAAGTGGCTCTCAGAGCTTGCAATCAGATACGACTCCCGGCCATACAGAACACTGGCATGAGCGGCGAAGTAGTCCTCGCCGTCGCTACAGAAGTTATCGTCATCGATGGAGATCAGAAAATCGGAACCCCGCTCCCACGCCATGAGGAATCCCACGTTCCGCCGGTTGTCCAAGTTGTAAGGGATAAACCCGGAGGGCAGTCCAACTCGTTTGAGAAAGGCTTCCTGTTCTTCGAGCGCCGGGCAGACAACTTTCAATCCCTGGCGCGCCAGACGAGTACAAGTCTCGAACGCCGCCGCCGGAGTTTTCCTGTCCGGTATCACGATTACATCGAGTTCATCCAGGTGGCCATAGCACTCGAAATTGCGACGGTAGGCATCCAGAATAACTGGATCGAAGATTGTGGTCAGGACGAGGGTCGCTTTGGGCATCGCACGTCTACCCGGCGACTTCCGGTGAAGAAGTCATCTCGGAGCCAGCTTAGCGGCAATGCGGTGGCGTATCAATAGTTTATAAAGACAGTTGGGCGTATTGTCGAAAGTTAGCACCGGCCTATCGCTTTCGCCGTGATGGACATGCTCGGGTACCGGCTCGATGATGGGCGGACTCTGAACCGTCTTATTTCGCCTTATCTTCGCTATTCTATCGCTGAAGTCTGAGCGCCCCAACGCGACCGCGTGTGATCAGCCGGCGCGCTTGCTTCCGCACGCCGGGATCGTATACGATTGGCGTTTCAAAGAGAGAAACAGCGATGGTGACGAAGGGCCCGATTCTCAATATCGCACTTTCCTGCCTGCTGGCTTCATGGGCGGCGGCCCCGGCCCAGCCGCCACAGAGCGACGCTTTGACCACTCCGCCGGCGCAGCGCAGCGGACAAGGCGGTGTGCCGCAAGCTCAGCATCCGGCGCCTCCACGCCCGGCCGGCTCTGAACCAGCGCCGGCATCGCCGCGCCCGGCCCCGCCGGAAGAGAAGACCGTGGTCACCCAGCACGCGGCGCGCATCGGCGGCGAAGACATCCACTACACCGCCACCGCCGGCACGTACGTTCTCAAGGCCGATGACGACACGCCCAAAGCGACTTTCTTCTATGTGGCTTACACCCAGGATGGCGTCTCGGACACCGGCAAACGGCCGGTGGCTTTTGTGTACAACGGCGGGCCCGGCTCGGCTTCGCTGTTCACGCACATGGGCATGGGGCCGCGGCGTGTCGTGCTCACACCCGACGGTCACGGCATGCCGGCGCCGTACAGCATCGTCGACGACGAGGATTCCAACCTGGATGCGACCGATCTGGTATTCGTCGACGCCATCAACACCGGCTACAGCCGGCCCGCGCCAGGCCAGAGCGCCGCGCAGTTCTACGGCGTCACCGAAGACGCCAACTGGTTCGCCGATTTCATTTACCAGTACATCACCCGCAATGAGCGCTGGGCCTCGCCCAAATTCCTGATCGGCGAAAGCTACGGCACCACGCGCTCGGCCGAGTTGGCCGGCGTTCTCGAACATCGCCGCCAGATCTACCTGAACGGTATCGTACTGCTTTCCACGGTAGCGTTTTCCGACTGGGGCGCCGACGACCGAGACATCTTCTACCTGCCCACCTACACCACCACCGCCTGGTATCACCACCTCTTGCCGCCCGATTTGCAAAAGGAGAGTATCGAATCCGTGGCCCAGGCGGCGCGCGAGTTCGCCCACGGCGAGTACGCCCAGGCGCTCGAAAAAGGCGACCAGCTCACTCCGGCCGAGCATCGGAAAGTCGCCGCGGACATAGCCCGCTTCACCGGTCTCAAGCCGCAGTATATCGAAGAAGCCAACCTGCGGATCGTTCCGTCACGCTGGTTCAAGGAGTTGATGCGCGACAAGCGGCGCACCGTCGGCCGCCTAGATTCGCGGTTCCTCGGCATCGACGTGGATGCCGCTGGCGAGCAAGACGAATACGACCCGAGTGAAGCCTCCTATGAAGGTGCCTTCGTGGCCACGTTCCAGGACTACCTGGGCCGCGAGCTCAACTGGAAGAGCCAGATGAACTATGAAGTCAGCGCCAATGTGCATCCGTGGAACGACAACGGCGAAACGCGGGTAGCCGAGGTGCTGCGCTCCGCCATGACCGAGCAGGGCTACCTGAGGGTGCTGGTGCTGTGCGGCTATTACGACGTCGCCACGCCGTTCAACGGCATCGAGGAAACCGTCTCGCACATGAACCTGGAGCCGCCCGTGCGCAAGAACATCGGGTTCGCCTACTACGAATCCGGCCACATGGTCTATATCGACCGCAAGGCGCACGATAAAATGCATAAAGATGTCGACGCGTTCATCAACTCCAGCTACTCGCACTGATGTTGTGTTCCGGCGCTCCAGCCGGCGTCTGGCCGGAGCCGCCCGTTGAGTGCCGCTGAAAGGTTTGAGCGGCTGGTTGCCCTGATGGCCCGCTTGCGCGCGCCGGGGGGCTGCCCATGGGACCGCGAGCAGACCTTCGACAGCATCAAGCCCCACACTCTGGAAGAGACCTACGAGGTGCTTGACGCCATCGACCGCCGCGACTGGCCCGATCTCGCCGAAGAACTCGGCGACTACATCCTGCAGGCCGTCTTCTACGCGCAGATGGCGACCGAACAGGAGTTCTTCACCATCGAAGACGCGCTGGACGCGATCAACCGCAAGCTGCTCCGCCGCCACCCGCACATCTTCGGCGAGGAATCTGCCGCGACGGCCGGCGATGTGAAGCGCATCTGGAGCGAGGTGAAGGCGGCTGAAAAGGCCGAGCAGGGGCGCGAACGGGAAAGCCTGCTGGACGGCGTGCCGCGCATTTTACCCGCGCTGGTCGAGGCGCAGCAGATTACCTCGCGCGCCGCCCAAGTCGGCTTCGATTGGGAGAACCCCGAGCAGGTGCTCGACAAGCTTCACGAGGAACTGCGCGAATTCGCCGAAGCGCGCCGCTGCGGTTCGCCCGCCGAACTGGCAAACGAGCTGGGCGACCTGCTGTTCGTGCTGGTCAACCTGGCACGCTTCGTCAAAGTCGATCCGGAGCAGGCGCTGCGCGCGACCAATGCCAAGTTCCGCCAGCGCTTCGGCTACATCGAGCGCAAGCTGGCCGAGCGCGGCAAGAAACCAGCCGATGCGACCATTGAGGAAATGGAGGCGCTGTGGCAGGAAGCCAAGCTATGATCGAAATCCGGCAGTTGCGCGATCTGTCCCAGTTCGCCGGCGTGGTCGAGTTGCAGAAAGTCATCTGGGGCTTCGACGCAATCGACCTGTTGCCCATGCGGTTTCTGGTGGTGCTCGACAAAGTGGGCGGCCACATTTTCGGCGCTTACGACGGCAAACGCCTGATCGCTTTCTGCTTCGCCATCCCCGGCGTCAAGCCGGGTCCGACGCCATATCTGCACAGCCACATGCTGGGCGTGCTGGTGGGATACCGCAATCGCGGCATTGGCCGCCGCCTCAAGCTCCGCCAGCGCGAGGAGGCGCTCGCCCGCGGCATCGGCCTGATCGAATGGACGTTCGATCCGCTCGAGCTCAAGAACGGCTTCTTCAACCTGGAACGCCTCGGCGCCATCGTGCGCCGCTACGCAGAGAATCAGTACGGCCTCACGGCCAGCCCGCTGCATGGCGGTCTGCCGACCGATCGCTGCACCGCCGAATGGTGGCTGGATTCGCCGCGCGTGAAGCAAATCCTGGCGGGCGAGCGGCCGCCCGTCCACGCCGTCGAGCGCATTTCGTATCCAGCCGCCATAGGGTTCATCCGCAAGCGCGGAACCCGCGCGCGCGAAATTCAAAAAGCCAACGCCGCGCTGTTTCAAGATGCGTTTGCGCGCGGCCTGGCGATGACCGGCTTCGAGCGCGGTCCCGCCGAGGGAACCTATCTGCTGGAGCTATGGCAATGAAGATCGAACGCATCTCCCTGCGCCAGATCCGCATGCCGCTGGTGCATTTCTTCGAAACCAGTTTTGCCCGCACCTGCGAGCGCCACATCATTTTGGTGGAAGCGCAGGCGGGCGGCATTTCCGGCTGGGGCGAAGCGACCGCCGGCGAGAACCCTTTTTACAACGAGGAATGGACCGAATCGGCCTGGCGGATTCTGCGCGATTACGCCGCCCCGCGCGTGCTGGGCCGCGAGCTCGACGGGCCGGAGGCGGTTTACCCGCTCACCGCTTCCATCCGCGGCCACAACATGGCCAAAGGCGGCCTGGAAGCCGCGGTGTGGGACCTGGCCGCGCGCATGGAAGGCGTGCCGCTTTGGAAAAAGATCGGCGGCGGCGCGCGGCGCGAAATACCGTGCGGCGTCTCCATTGGCATTCAGGATTCGGTCGAGGAGTTGCTCGAAACCATCGAGCGCGAGTTGGCCGCCGGCTATCAGCGCATCAAAATGAAGATCAAGCCCGGCTGGGATGTGGACGTGGTGGCGCGCGTGCGCGAGCGCTTTCCGCTCATCAAGCTGATGGCCGACGCCAACTCCGCGTACACCCTGGCCGATGCGGATCGCCTGCGCAAGCTGGACGATTTCTACCTGATGATGATCGAGCAGCCGCTGGCCCACGACGACATCATCGACCACGCCGAGTTGCAGGCGCGCTTGCAGACGCCCATCTGCCTGGACGAATCCATTCGCAACGCGCACCACGCTGCCCAGGCCATCCGCCTGCGCGCCTGCCAAATCCTCAACATCAAGCTGGGCCGCGTGGGCGGCTTCGCCGAAGCGCGCCGTGTGCACGACGTGGCGCAGGCCGCGGGTATACCCGTTTGGTGCGGGGGCATGCTGGAAGCCGGCATCGGCCGCGCGCACAACGTGGCGCTGGCCACGCTGCCCAATTTCGTGCTGCCCGGCGACGTGTCCGCCAGCCGCCGCTACTGGCAGCGCGATATCATTCAGCCGGCGGTCGAAACCACTCCGCAGGGCACCATCGAAATTCGCGATCAGCCGGGCTTCGGCTACGCGCTCGATCGCGAATTCATCGCCGCCATCACAGTGCGCGAGGAGACGGCCGGTTGAACGCCTTCTTCTCGCTGCTCGGCCGAAACCGAAACTACCGCTACATGTGGGTGGGCCAGATCGTGAGCGAAATCGGCGACCACTTCAACAACATCGCCGTGTTCAGCCTGGCCGTTGCGGCCACCCGCTCCGGCATGGTGGTGAGCGGAGTGATGCTCTCGCGCGCCATTCCAGCCATGCTGATCGGGCCTGCCGCCGGCGTGGTGCTCGACCGCCTCAACCGCAAGCAGGTGATGATTGCGAGCGACCTCATCCGCGCCGTGGTCGCGCTCGGCTTCATCCTGGCCGTTGGCCGCGGCGACACATGGCTGCTCTATTCGTTAAGCGCGCTGTTGATGGGTGCCTCGCCCTTCTTCACCGCCGGCCGCTCCGCCATTCTGCCCGCCATCGCCACACGCGAGGAGTTGCACGTCGCCAATTCGCTCACGCAGACCACGGGGTGGACCACGCTCACAATCGGCACCTTCCTCGCCGGCGTCAGCGTGATGCAGTTCGGCTACCGCTGGGCCTTCGTGGGCAATGCGCTCTCGTTTCTGATTTCCGCGATTTGCATTTCGCGTTTGCGCTTGCCCGGACGCGGCTTCTATCCGCCGCGGCGCGCCCTCACCGAAGCCGAAATCGTCCGCCCTTGGCACGAGTACAAAGAGGGCCTGCGGTACATGCGCGGCGTGCCGCTGGTGATGGGGCTCCTGCTCATCAACGTCGGCTGGGCCTCCGGCGGCGGCGCGGCGCAGATCCTGTTCACCATTTTCGGCGAGATCGTTTTCAACCGCGGCCCCGCCGGCCTGGGCACCATCTGGAGTTTCGCCGGGATCGGCCTGCTCGCTGGCGGCGCGCTCGGCTATTCGATAGGCCGCCGCCTCAGCTTCACCAATTACAAGCGCGCCATCGTGGTCTGCTACATCGTCCACGGCGGCTCTTACGTTCTGTTCAGCCAGATGCGCAGCTTCGGCTGGGCGCTGTTCTTCATCGCCCTCTCGCGCGCCGGCGTGGCCGTGAGCTCGGTGCTCAACATGTCGCAACTGCTGCGCATCGTTCCCGATGGATTGCGCGGCCGCGTCTTCGCCACCATGGAATCCGTCACCTGGTCGGTGATGCTGATTTCGATGACGCTCGCCGGCATCGCCAGCGAATACTGGAACCCGCGCACCATCGGCGCGATTGCCGGCGTGCTCAGTTCCTCGACCGCCCTGTTCTGGGGCTGGGCCCACTTCACCGGCCGCCTCCCCGAGCCCGAACGCCTCGGTGTGGACCCCGAAGAAATCGAAGTCCACCCGGAACCGGCCGCATAGGTGCAGACTCCGGCCTCTAGGGGATGATCTTGGTCCAGTCCAGGGTCGCGGCTAATTGTTGGCCAATCGTTACCAGAGTGGGAATAGCGGAGAGATCGTCTTCGCCGATGTCGCTGGGGAGGAGCGGGTTGACGGTGGTCACGACGCCGGGCCACTGGCGGTTTACGGCTTCGTCGACCCAGTCTTCGGAGGTGTCCACCAGCGTGTTAGCGGTCCAGGCAACCACCTTCAACAGGCCGGACGGCGGTGTGTCAGAGCCCGGGAAGTAACCCGTTCCGAGCTCGATTACGCGGGTGCCGGCGGGAGTGAAGGTGTCGAACTCGAAGGCCTCGACGCACGCTTGGTAAACGGGATTGGCGGTGCCTCCTGTGCCGCCATCGAAGAAGCTAATGGTCCGGCCATCGATGTTGTCGATTGTCCAATGGTTGAAATACGTGGGCGCGCAGGCGGAAGCGACTGCGGCATCCACCAGTGCGACCGATCCGGTGGTTCGGGCGTTCCGGGCATTGTCCTTGACGAAAAACCAGTTGCGCCCGTTCATGGCGGTGGCGGAGATCATCACACCGATGGGGCAATCGTTGACCACCCAAGAGGCGGCGGGCCCGAAGACGCTGACCAGGACGTCGCGGAGGCCAGTGGGATTGTACCTGAAGCCTTCGGCGACCAGCTTGGCGTCCGCGATGACACCCGTGGGGGTGAAGATTTCTTTGGCACGGTCGGTGTAAATCTTGAGAATGCCGGCGGCGGGGATGCCGGCGGCGACCGCAGCCGTGAGCAGTGCGCCGGTGGAAGTTCCCGCGCAGTAGGCGATGTGGTCGCGGGTCAGGCCGCCCAACTGCAATTCGAGTTTCATCAGGCAGCAGGTGGGAATGATGCCGCGAATGCCGCCGCCGCGGATCGAGAGAATGTATCGCATGTTCCGGGCCCCCCTGGCCATTTTACTACTGGAGCCGTGTTCATCGGCCGGCTTTGCTTATGTACCAACCAGCGTCACCTCGCAGCCGAAGGACCCTCGTTAGTCCGTGGAGTGTTGCGCGCGCTTCATCGCGCGCACCCTTAGCCTCGTCCAGCGTCGGCCGGTACGCGTCCTTGTGAACCACTTTATTTCGTAAGTCGCCTATGTCGGTGTCATGGAGTCGTAGGAGTAAAACCCTCAAGCGGCTGCCGGGCACTCCTTCAATGTCTTCTGGCGGCAGCTTCTCAGGTGTCCCGGGAGCGCATCAATCGCGGCTTCGGCGTCAACGAGCGACGCAGGTCGCGGAGGGGCTCAAGGTGAAGCTTGCCTTGGTTTCCGATGACTGTTGTAGATCAGGGTCTCGAACGCCGCTTGCGGTGCGCCAAGCTCCTACTCTACAGCAGCGAAAGCGGGTCCACGTCAATCACCAACGCCGTGGCCGGCCACTTGCGGTCTTGCGCGAAGGCGCGCACTTTTTTCAGCAGCGCGTTGAGGGCTATGCGGCTGGCGGATTTGATGAGTAACTGGTAGCGGTATTCGGCCTTGAGCCGCGGCACGGGGGCTTCGGCGGGGCCCAGCACGCGCAGCTTTTCGGGCGGCGGCGTGAGCAGCATTCCCAGCTCCGCGCTCATCCGCAGGGCCAGTTCTTTTTTGTCGCTGCGGACCAGCGCGTTGGCCATGGCGCTGAAGGGCGGATAGGACATGGCGCGGCGGAAGGCGAGCTCCTTTTCATAGAACGCTTGATAGTCCTGCGCGGCCGCCATGCGGACGGCGTAGTGATCGGGATTAATCGTCTGGATGAGCACTATCCCGGGCAGGTTGCCGCGTCCGGCGCGGCCGGCCACCTGGGTGAGGAGCTGAAAGGTGCGCTCGGCGGCGCGAAAATCGGGCATGCCGAGGCCGACATCGGCGGAGACCACGCCTACCAGCGTAACGTTGGGGATGTCGTGGCCCTTGGCGATCATTTGCGTGCCGACCAGGATGTCGAAGCTGCCTTCGCGGAAACCGTCGAGGATGGTTTCGTACTGCCGCTTGCCGGTCACCGTGTCGCGATCAAGCCGTGCGATGCGCGCGGCGGGAAAGGCGCGGTGCAGCTCTTCCTCCACGCGCTCGGAACCGACGCCTAGAAAATACAAGTGCTCGCTCGAGCACTTGGGACAAACGCTGGGCACCCTTTCGGCGTAGCCGCAATAGTGGCACAGCAGGCGCCGGTCGCGCTTGTGAAAGGTGAGCGTGACGGAGCAGTTGACGCACTGGACGCGCTCGCCGCAGGCGCGGCAGGCGACGAAACTGGAAAAGCCGCGGCGGTTGAGCAGGATGATGGTCTGCTCGCCGTTTTCCAGGCGCTGCCCTATAGCTTCGACCAGTTTGCGCGAGAAGGTAGCCTGCTGGCGCGTCTCCAGAAACTCCTGGCGCATATCGACAAGCGAGACCGCCGGCATGGGACGGTCTTCGATGCGGCCGGGGAGCGTGAGCAGGGTGTACTTGCCGCGCTCGGCGTTGTAACGGCTTTCCAAGCTGGGCGTGGCCGATCCCAACACCACGCAGGCGTGCGCCGCCTGAGCGCGCACCAGGGCGACGTCGCGGCCGTTGTAACGCGGCGTTTCCTCCTGCTTGTAACTGCCGTCGTGCTCTTCATCGACTACGATCAGCCCGAGATTGCGGACGGGCGCGAACACGCCGGAGCGGGTGCCCACCACCACCGAAGCCGAGCCGGAGCGGATGCGGCGCCACTGCTCGGAGCGTTCCACATCGGTGAACGCGCTGTGCAGAATGGCCACCCGGTCGCCGAAGCGCGAAAAGAACTGGCCGGCCATGGCGGGTGTGAGCGCAATTTCCGGCACCAACAGCAGCGCGCCGCGCCCTTGCGCCACCACGGCCTGGATGGCGTTGAGGTAGATTTCGGTTTTGCCGGAGCCGGTGACACCGTAAAGAAGGAAGGCGCGAAACTCACGCGCGTCAATTGCGAGGCGAATGGCATCATAGGCCGCCTGCTGCTCCGGGTTGAGCGTGTGCGGCGCGCGCACGGCGCCCGCTGTGACGCCGATGGCTTCCGCGGTGAGCGTGACCACGCCTTTGCGCGCCAGCGAGCGTGCGGCGGCGCTGGAGTGGGCCATCATGCTTTCCAGATCCTTGAGATTGTGCGAGCCGGGATGCAGTTCGAGGAAGGCCCTCAACTCGCGCTCCGGCTTGTTCAGCTTTCGCTCGGCCGGGTTCGTGGCAAGTTCCACGCGCAGGCGTCCGGCGGGCGCGCGCAGAGGGTCGCGCTCGGTTTGCACTTGTTCGGCGCCTATTAGACCTTTGCGCTCCAGCGAACGGATGGCTCTGTCGGCGAGCGGCAGGATTCGCGACAGGTAGGCGGCCGAAAGTGGACGCCTTTCGAGCAGCCCCAGGATGCGCGCCACGGGGTCGTCGGGCGCGGCATCGAGAAGCAACTGGCGCGCTGCGTCGCGGCCGGCATCGGTCAGCGACCAGACTTTGCCGCGGCGGATTTCCGATGCCAACGGCAACATGCCACGCAGCACGTCACCCAACGGGGCGCAGTAATAACCGGCGATCCAGCGGCCCAGGCTGAGCAGTTCCTCATCCAGGACCGGCTCGGAATCGATCAGACGCAGCGCATCGCGAGTGGCAATGTCCGGCCGTTCGTCGTGGCAGCGCAGGATCACGCCGGTGAGTTTGCGCGGGCCGAAGGGAACCACGATCCGGCTGCCTGGACGCACGCGATGGCGGAGGGTCTCGGGCAGCGAGTAAGTGAACGGCTGATCGAGCGGCGCCGGCACACTGACGTCCACATACTGGAAGCTTCCCCCGGGCATGGAAACTTCAGCATAGCGAACCTGTGGGAGATGTCACCGCGTGGCGGCAGCCGAAAGTCGTCCTATGCGAGGGAGTCGGGTGCGGACCTTGGCTCGAGCACGGCCGTTGCGGAAGCCAGGTCCGTGGGAAACCACATCTGGGTTGGCGGTACGGCGGCTAACACCTCCGGCTACCATGAGGGTGGAGAATTCGCCGGTACTGGCTCGGGCGTCGTGGAAATCGCGGTATCCGCTGCGGAAGACCTCCTCTTGGCCGTTCCGTCCTCAAACCACCTTCACGGCCACCGGTTCCGAACTCACGCCGGCGCACTCCACCCGCAAGGGCAGCTCGCCTTTTGGGCAGTCCTGCGGCGCCTTGGCGTTGATCTGCCGTCGCCCCTCCACGGGTTCGCCGACGAACGTGATCGCCATGCGCGCTTCGCCCAGCCACAGCCGGAGATTGCCTCGGTCCGCGTTTTCCGGGAGGCGCTCCACCCAGCACGATAGGTAACCGTTTTCCGTGACGTTCACGGTGTTGGCTTCCCAGTGCAGTGAGTCGCGCACGCCGGCGATCACAGTGCGCTCCGCCGGCGGCGGCATATCGATCGCGATGCGCTGCGCTGCGCTGAAGCGGCTGTTGGCGAGGCGCAATCGCACGTCGTTCCAGCCCGTCTTCACGCCGGGAGGGAGAGTGAATTTGGCCCAGTAAATTCCGCTATCCGGAGCGACCAGCGTCGCGGCAGCGCCGAATTCTCCCACTTCCAACAGCAGCTCCTCTTTCAATGGAATCGCGGCCCCGGTTCTGAACCAGCAGTCGATGTCGTGGTCGCGTCTGGAATTGAAGTTGACGCCCTGAGTTGCCGGATTGATCGCCGCTAGCAGCTCCGGCGGTTCCTGGGCCGGCTCGGCGGGCTCTGGCGGCAACTTGCGGAAGCACGCCACCACGGCGTTCTCAGGATCGACCGCGATCAGTTCCACTCGCGCGAATCCGGACGCGCGGCACATCGCCAGAACGCAGCCGACCGTCGGGCCGTTCCAGTTGTCCATATTGCCGTTGAGCTCGGTGGTCTCGTAGAACTCCATGCTGGGAATGTCATTCACGTGATCTTGCCAATTGGCGCCATCGGTGACGAAGGTTTCCACCATGACGAGCTCGGTCGAGAGGCCGCAAAGAATCTCCAGGCCCCACAGTGGGTGCCTCAAGTGATAGAGCACGCCCAAACAAAAGACGATGTCGAATTTGCCCAGGTTCACCCAAGGCAACTCAAAAAGATCGAGATTGCGGTAGTCGGCCCTGGACCGGAGCTTGCGGTGCAGCTCGAGATAGTTCGCCTGCTCCATGCAATCGACGGACGTCACCGTGGCGCCACGCCGCTCGGCTTCGAAACTGAACCAGCCGTCCCAGGCACCGATATCGAGCACGCGCTTGCCAGTGAGATCGGCCGGAATGGGGAAACGGGACCAGCGCTCGCGCTGCCATTCCAGGCTCATGTAGCCGTGGATCGAGGTCCCATCGGGCAGCTCGAAGCTGTGGTACCAGCCGATCTCGCGAAGCTGATCGCTGAAATCGTGTTGCTTCCTGCGCAGTGCCCGCAGCTCATCGGCATCCATGGTTGTCTCGTCCAAAACACCAGCGTATCAGCTTGAAGCTTCCGCACTGGTTTTTGCGGCAGGCAAATCCCGCGCACCCGCCCACCCCCTTTCGCTCCGGCAAGCAATGGGTTATGAATAGCAGTCAGATTCCTATGCGATTCTCAACCAAGTACACCGTCATCCGGATTTCGCTCGGCGCCGCGCTCGTTGCCGCTGCGGCGCAGGGGCAGACCGCTCCCGCGGCGCGGGCGCACACCTGGTGGCGCGATGCCGGCCCCGGCGTCCGCCCCTACACCACCAACGCCCAGAAGCTGCCGTTGATTTCCGTCAAGGGCAACAAGTTCGTCGATCCGCAGGGCGCGACGGTGCTGTTCCGCGGTCTTGCCATTTCCGATCCCGACAAGCTCGAAATGCAGGGTCATTGGAACCGCGAGCACTTCGTCAAAGTGCAGGAGATGGGCGCCCACGTGGTGCGCATTCCGATCCACCCGGTCGCCTGGCGGGAACGAACGCCGGCCGAGTATCTCAAATTGCTCGACCAGGCCGTGGAGTGGTCGACCGACCTGGGGATGTATGTCGATCTCGACTGGCATTCCATCGGCAATCTCACGACTGGCGTTTTTCAGGACCCGATGTACGATACTTCGCTCCAGGAGACATACCAGTTCTGGCGCATCATGGCCCGCCATTTCGCCGGCCACAACACGGTGGCGTTTTTTGAATTCTTCAACGAGCCCACCACTTTCCGCAACCAACTCGGCCCGGTCTCCTGGGACGAATGGAAGAAGATCAACGAAAACCTGATTGCCATTATCCGCGCGAACAACGCGAAGGCGATACCGCTGGTGGCCGGTTTCGATTGGGCGTACGATCTGACTCCGCTGATCCTCAGTCCGATCGCCGCCGATGGCGTCGGCTACGTGGTTCATCCCTATGCCAACAAGCGGCCGCGGCCATGGGAGCCGAAATGGGAAGAAGACTTCGGTTTCGCCGCCGCCACTTACCCCGTGGTGGCCACCGAATTCGGCGGATTCTCAGCGCCGCCGGCCGGAGCCACCGGGCAGACGCCGTACGGACCGTCGATTATCAAGTACCTGGAAAGTAAGGGCATCAGTTGGATCGTCTGGTGCTTCGACCCGGAATGGGGTCCCACGCTGATCAGCGATTGGAATTACACGCTGAACGCATCCGGTGAATTCGCCAAGCAAGCCATGCATGGCGAAATAAAGTAGCATCCGCGGCGTGCGCATTGGTGCGGGGCTGCAACGAAACTACACCGAGCGCAGGCGCTCGGCGGCGGCTTCCGGCGTAAGATCGCGCTGCGGAGTGGCCAGCAATTCGTATCCGACCAGGAATTTGCGCACCGTGGCCGAGCGCAGCAGGGGAGGATGGAAATGCAAGTGCATATGCCACTCCGGATGCGCCTGTCCATCGGTCGGACTCTGGTGGAAGCCCATGCTGTAAGGAAACGGCGCCGCAAATAGGCGGTCGTAGCGCGCGGTCAGACGTTTCAGGAGGTCGGCCAGGCCGTCGCGCTCGCCGTCATCCAGGCCATCGATGGCGGCGACGTGCCGCTTGGACATCACCAGCGTCTCGAACGGCCAGACCGCCCAAAACGGCACCACCGCCATCCAGGCTGCGTTTTCGTCCACCAGCCGTTCCCGGCGCACGGCTTCGAGCGCCGCGTAGTCGCAGATGAGGCACCGCGCGCGGGCTTCGCGCCACTTGAGTTGCGCGGCCTGTTCCTTGGCGACCTCGTTCGGCAAGTGCGCATTCGACCAGATCTGGCCATGGGGATGCGCGTTGCTGCAGCCCATCATGGCGCCGCGGTTTTCGAAAATCTGCACGTAGCGGATGGATTCGCGCGCGCCCAACTCGCTGTATTGCCCGGCCCACGTGTCGACCACGCGGCGGATTTCGGCGGGTTCCATTTGGGCGAGGGTGAGATCGTGCTTGGGCGAGAAGCACACGACGCGGCAGATGCCCGGCTCGCCTTGCGCCATCAGGAGTCCGCTCTCATCGAAGCGGTCCGGCGGCGTATCGGGGCGAAGCGCAGCGAAGTCGTTATCGAAAACGAAGGTCGATGTGTAGCGCGGATTGCGGGCGCCGCCGGCGCGCTCGTTGCCGGGGCAGAGGTAGCAGTCGGGCGAGTATTCGGGCTGCGCCGCGCGGGCGGTCTCTTCCACCTGCCCCTGCCAGGGCCGCTCGGTGCGATGCGGCGATACCAGCACCCATTCGCCGGTTAGCGGGTTGCGCCGGCGGTGCGGATCTTGCTTCCAGTCGAACATGAAGTCACATGGTAACCAAATCGGGCGGTGAGGCGGGGCGCCACGCCGGCAGTCGTATTACAATAAGCCTTCCATGTCTGAAGCCTCCAAGTTCCTTCTTACCGACCAACAGATCCCCGCGGTCTGGGTGAACGTGCTGCCGTCGCTCCCGGAGCCGCTCGCCCCGCCTCTGCATCCGGGCACTCACCAGCCGCTTGGCCCCCAGGATCTGGCGCCGATCTTTCCGATGGAGTTGATCGAGCAGGAGTTCTCTCCGAAGCCGGAGATCGAGATCCCGGGCGAGGTGATGGACATCTATCGCCTGTGGCGCGCCACGCCGCTTTATCGCGCGCGGCGCCTGGAGAAGGCGCTCGATACGCCGGCGCACATTTATTACAAGTACGAGGGCACCAGCCCGGCCGGCAGTCACAAGCCCAACACGGCGGTGGCGCAGGCTTATTACAACAAGCGCGCCGGCATCCGCCGCCTGGCAACGGAAACCGGGGCGGGGCAGTGGGGCAGCGCGCTGGCGCTGGCCTGCCAGATGTTTGGCATGGAATGCACCGTCTACATGGTGCGCGTCAGCTACGATCAAAAACCATATCGCCGCATGATGATGCACGTGTGGGGCGCGGAAGTTTTTGCCAGCCCGAGCGAACAAACGCACGCCGGCCGCACTGTGCTGGCGGCGCACCCGGATTCGCCGGGCAGCCTGGGCATCGCTATCAGTGAAGCGGTGGAGGACGCCGCGACTCACGCCGACACCAACTACTCGCTGGGCAGCGTGCTCAACCACGTGCTGATGCACCAGACCGTGATCGGCCAGGAGGCCAAGCTGCAGATGAAGATGGCGGGCGACGAGCCGGACGTGGTGATCGGCTGCTTTGGCGGCGGCAGCAATTTCGGCGGACTGGCGCTGCCTTACGTGCTGGACCGTTTCGCCGGCAAGGGCCCGCGCATTCTCGCCATCGAGCCTTCCGCCTGTCCCACCCTGACCCGCGGTAAGTTCACCTACGATTACGGCGATACAGCCAAGCTCACGCCGCTGGTCAAGATGTTCACGCTGGGCCACGATTTCGTGCCGCCGGGAATCCACGCCGGCGGGTTGCGCTACCACGGAGCTTCCCCGCTGATCAGCCACCTGGTGAAGCTCGGGCACATCGACGCCAAGGCCTACACGCAGCTCCCCGTGTTCGAGGCGGCGATCCAATTCGCGCGCACCGAAGGCATCCTGCCCGCGCCCGAAAGCGCACACGCCATTCGCGCCGCCATCGATGAAGCGCTGGCCGCCAAGGAAGCGGGGACCGGCAAAGTCATCCTCTTCGGCCTTAGCGGCCACGGCCATTTCGACCTCGCTGCATACGAGAATTACATTTCCGGGAAGCTGGAGGATTACGAATATCCTGGCCGCGAGATTGCCGAAGCGATCGCGGGGATTAATTCGGGCGTGTAGGGGCGGCAGCGCTGGCGCGCAGGTCGGTCAGGGAGCGTTGATCCTGAAAACACGAATTGTTCCGCCTTTGTCGTAAGGCCATTTGATTAACCCGCCGGTGGAGGGTGTGATCAGAAACTGGCCATTCGGGCTGAAGGCGACGGAGCCACAGCCCATGTCCGACACCTTTTGGTGGTCGATGATCTTTCCGCGGCCAACGTCAATCAGGTACGCGGTTCCGATGCCATACACGCCCACAGCAATCAGTCGCCCGTCAGGACTGAACTCCGGTGCAGATAATCCCGCACCTCCTGCTCCGATGTCGAGAGACTCGGCCCTTGTGAGACGGCGAACGTCCCAGATCTGGAGTGTGCCCCCGGCACCTGCCGCAAGCAATTTGCCGTCAGGGCTGAATGAGAGCGCCCCAACGTAATTATCGAAGCCCGGGAAGACGGCCAGCCGTTTCCCGGTAAACATATTCCACAACGTGACGATATCCCAGTAGCCTGCGGCCAGGGTCACACCGTCGGGGCTTATTGCGATCGCGTTTGGAGCGATCGTTCCGAATGCACTGACCTGTTTGCCACTGGCAAGCTCAACGATGCGAATCCTGGAATTGCGGGCGGCCTGGCTGTATGACAACTCGGCGACGTAACGGCTATCCGGGCTGAAGGCAGAGACCTCCGCACTCTTTCCGAGAGATATGACCGCCTCACCAGTCTCCATCTTCGCGACGCTGTTATAGCACGCGTAGTATTTCCAATCGCGCGAAATGGCCATGGGCCTTGCAGGCAGGTGCTTGATAAACCTCCCATCCGGAAAACTCCACAGCGTGAGGTCGCCTGAAGCGTAGTCCAGTTTCGTTGAAGCGTCCGACGCAACCATCGTTCCGTCCGGGCTAAACGACACAAGACTCATCCAGCCGTTCTCGTGCGTGCGCCAACCGACACCAATTTCTTTTTCGAATATCAGCGCATGGCTTTGGCTGAGGGCGGTTGCCGGCAGGAATAGGGGGAGCATGCCCAGGAGGATCGAAGCAGTGATCTGGCTGCACTCACCATGGCTACGAGGTAGGTTACCAGCCATCAATGGCGACTATAACGCCCTTTGAGTCACTTAGCCAACTATTCGGCGTGGCTGCGCCCGATAAGTGGGTTACCGGAACTACGCCGCTCATCCCGAATCGCGTGCTGCCGTGGGACTGCCCCGCCTTCCACTCGCCAGAGCCTCAACACCCATCCCCGAATACTTGCGCCTGGAATACGGACAGCCGTGCCTGCGGATCCTGATACGCGCCAGGCCGCAGGCCGGCCTTGCGGGATAAGGCCTCCAGGAAGCTCGACTGGGTGAAGGCGCCGTGAGTGGCGACCTGCGGTAGCAGCAGTCCGCTGTGGCCGCCGGACTCGAGATACGCGCCGTGCCGTCCGATCTGGAACGATCTCCAGTCCCGGATTCGCTTCATCGGCGTGAGCACCGAGATCTCGATTTTCAATCCGTCCGGCACGCTCGATCGCCGCGCAAACCGCGGGTCGTCGAGCGCCGCGTCCAGTGTCAGGTTGGGTACCGCTTCCGCCAGCGGCGTTTCCGCGGTTATCAAACCAATGCACCCGAAAAGCTCGCGGCCCTGGTGCAGACTCACGAAGACGCCCGCCCGCCGCATTAGCAACGGGCTGGCAGCCGCTGGCGGAATCGGTTTCCGCTCGCCGGTCGCCGACAGATGCCGGAGGGTCGCCCGCGCGCTTAACAGCAGGGCTCCCTGGGCTTCCTCATCCAGTTGGAAAGAATCGGCGCGAAAGTGGCCGAGAGATCCGTAGCTGACAACGTGCTTGAAATCGCCGGTGATGTCGGCCGAGGTCTGGTAGTCCAACGTCTGCTGAAACACTTCTTCACCCGGCAGCAGGCCGAGGGTTTCGAGCAGCAGGGCGACCGGCTGGTACCCACAAACCGTGGAGTCGAGTTTTTGCAACGTGTCGAGGAACAGCGTGGGGGCAAGACTGCCGGCCGCATCGATCACGCGGGAATCGAGCTGGAACAGCCGCCGGCTCACGTCCGGACCAGCGGGAAACGGCTGGTAACCGAAACTCCGGCCATAGTGAGTCAAGTCGGAGCTGGCCAACAAGACGTCGCCTGGCCGGACACGTTGCGCCAGAGCCTGCGCCGCCGCGCGCCGGCCAGCGTCGTTCAGAGGACCCACATACAGCGGAACGACCGGCACGCCGGCCACGGCCTTTTCGAGCAGCGGGAGCTGGATCTCAACCGAGTGATCGCACACCTGGGCTTCGGCGACCATCGCGAATTGCCCGCCGGATGCCATCTCCCGCGCGGCCGCCCGATCGACTGTGACCTCGCCGAGGGGAGTCTCGAACGCATCGATGTCGGGAATCGAGACCCCCGGTCTGCCACCTTGATGCGTGAATCCGAGGATGAAGACTCGTTCGGGTTTCGCGGCCTGCAAATGGCGGTAGGCCGAAGCGGCAACCGTGCCCGAGTAAGCGAGGCCCGCATGCGGAACGACAAATGCGAGCGGGCGCGGCAGAAGGGCGGGGCCGGTCCTCTTCAGGGAAGAGTCGAACAGCCGATCCAGGAGCGCCTCCAAATCAGCGGGCCGCCCCGGATACCACGAGCCGGAAAATGGTGTCGCGTGTGAGGAAGCCATGTGGTCAACCACATTGTTTCTGGATCGTTGCGAAGTTCTCGCGATCCCGCTGCGGGCCGGGACGCCAGAAGCCCGGAATCGCCAATCGGCAATGCGGGCAGGCGCCGTCTGCCGTCAGTATATTCCGGAGGACTTCGAAACCGGACCGTTCCACCAGCAGCGCCCGGCAATTCGGGCACTGCGTGTTTTCGAGTCCACCGACGCTGCCCGGGAGGTTGCCCGCATAAACGTAGCGCAGTCCGGCGGCGCGCCCGATCGATGCGGCGCGCTCCAGCATACGAGCGGTGGTAGCGCCGGACGCGGTCATCTTGTAGGTCGGGTAGAATGCGGTGACGTGCCAGGGGATGTCCGGAGAGATACCGGCCAGGAAACCCGCGAGCGCTGCCAGCTCCGCATCCGAATCGTTGAACCCAGGCACGACGAGCGTGACGACTTCCAGCCAGAACCCCATGCTGTGGATGCGCGCGATGGAATCGAGGATCGGCGCCAGGCGCCCGCCCAACTCGTGATACCGGCGGTCGTCGAAGCTCTTGAGATCCACCTTGTAAAGATCGACCCAGGGGCGCAGATACTCCAGCACCTGCGGTGTGGCGTTCCCGTTGGAGACGTAACCGGTATTGAGGCCGGCACGGCGGGCTTCACGGAAAACGGCCACGGCCCATTCGCTGGTGATCAGCGGCTCATTATAGGTGCTGATGACCGACGACGCGTGCTGCCGCAGAGCCAGCCTGACAATCTCTGAAGGCGCGATCTCACGAAAATCCAGCGAGGCGCGGATATCGCGCAGCGCCTGCGAGCTCACCCAGTTCTGGCAGTAGCCGCAATGCAGGTCGCAGCCCAGCAAGCCGAAACTGAGCGCGCGCGTCCCGGGCAGGGCGTGGAAGAAGGGCTTCTTCTCAATCGGATCGCAATGCAAGGCGTTGACGTACCCGTAGGGAACCATCAACTTGCCGCCGCGATTGAACCTGACTTTGCAGACGCCAGCAAACCCGGCAGGGATCGGGCAGCAGTGGCCGCAGGCATAGCAGCGAATGCGGTTCCCCTCCAGCGATTCGTACAAATCGCCTTCGCGGGTGTGCATAGCAAGCTGTTCGGCCAGCGTCATGTTCGCGATCCACCTTCATTCTAGGCCCAGTTACGAACAGACTCATGGCTCCTTGAACCGGAGCATGAGATCCGATATGCTGGAGCCAGTTCGGACCCGATGAATTAATGGCCGGGAGGTCGTCACCATGTCTTTCTCGCGTAGAAATTTCCTACAGTCCGGTGCAGGGCTCGCAGCCAGTCTGACGGGCGCAACATCTGCATTAGAGGCGCAGTCCGGAGGGCTGCAGGGCAACATGCCTCCTGGCGCTCCGCAAGCTCCGGTGCAACAGTCCGGGCCGCTCACACCGGCCTCGCAGATTCAGGTCCCGAAGATGAAATTCGGCGGCGTGGAAATCAGCCGCATGGTCCTGGGCGTCAACCCCTTCTACGGCTTTGCTCATTACAACAACAACTTCGGCACGACCATGAAGGAATGGTACACCCAGGATAAAGTCTGCGACGTGATGCACCAGGCCAACCGCTTCGGCATCAATGCGTTCAACTACGTCCACCTGGATAGGGGGCCGCAGGACTGGGCGCGTTTCGTGGCCGAGGGCGGCAAGATGCACCTGATCCCCCAGGTGACCGCCGGGGTCGATGTGGAAATGCTGGTGCGGACCCTCCAGCCGCTGGCGCTGCAAAGGCAGGGCGAAGTGGTCGATACCGCCTACCAGAACGGCGCAATGAACAGCGTCAAGGAGTGGTGCAAGAAGGTGCGGGATTTGGGAGTCATGGTGGGGGTGGGCACGCACATTCCGGAAGTCATCGCGCGGATCGAGGAGGAGAACTGGGACGTCGATTTCTACTCCGGCTGCGTCTATAACCGGCGCCGCACCGTGGACGAATGGAAGAAGGTGTTGAACGGCGAGATGATGGAGATGCCGAGCGACATCTACCTGAAGAGCGATCCGCCGCGCATGTATGAGGTAATCCGGCAGACCCGGAAACCCTGCTTCGCCTTCAAGATCCTGGCCGCCGGACGGGTCCCCGATCGCGGCATCGAGCAGGCCTTCCGCACCGCTTTCGAAAGCATCAAGCCCATCGACGGGATTTACGTGGGCATGTTTCCCCGAGTCAAGGACGAGGTCCGCGAAAACGCCGAGATCGTTCACCGCATTCTCATGCGTACCTGACGTCAGTCTCTCCAGGTTCTCTACCGCCGGGCGCCGGCCCGCCTCGTTGAAGCCATGCGCGCCGCCACGCGCATAGCCTGCTTCATGCTGCGCGGATCGGCTTGGTTTTTGCCGGCGATATCGAACGCCGTGCCATGATCCACCGAGGTGCGGACGATCGGAATGCCTAAGGAAATATTGACCGTCCCTTCGAAGTCGATTAGTTTCATTGGGATATGACCCTGATCGTGGTGCATGGCAACAACCAGATCGTATGCGCCGCGGGATGCCTGGAGGAAAACCGTGTCGCCGGCATGCGGGCCGCTGCACAGGATGCCCTGGCGGCAGGCGGCCGCGATGGCCGGCGCGATGAAGCGCTCCTCTTCATTGCCGAACAGCCCGTGCTCGCCGGCGTGGGGATTCAATCCGCACACCGCGATGCGTGGCCGCTCGAACCCGAGCAGTTTCATGGCTTCATTCCCCAGCTCGATGGTGCGGAGGATGCGCGGTGTGTCCAGGTCGCACGCCTGGCGCAGCGCAACGTGCGTCGTGACGTGCACGGTGGAGAACCGTTCGCTCGAGAGCAACATGCGAGACTCGGTAGCACCGCACAACTCCGCAATGTACTCGGTGTGGCCGGAAAACCGGCGGCCGGATAGGGTTACGGCTTCCTTGTTGAGGGGCGCCGTCACCATGGCTTCGGCCTCTCCGCGCAGACACAATTCCGTGGCGATGCGGACGTACTCCACCGCCGCGATTCCGCAGCGTGCGTCCAGCCGGCCGAATGCGAACTCCTCGATGCCGGTGAGCGCCCTGACGTCGCGAAGTTCCGCCGATTCCAGCTTCAGGCCGGTAACCCGCTCCGCCCTTTCCAGGACTCGCGCATCTCCCACCACAATCCAGCGGGCCAGCGGCGCGAGTTGCGGATCGGCAAGGGCCTTGACAACGATTTCGGGGCCGATTCCGGCTGGATCGCCCATGGTTAAAACAATGGCCGGCATCTCTAATGGTTCAGGCATGCAAAATAGTCCGCTACTTGAATTAGAGCATCCGGAGGCCCAAATCCGCCGGATTTGGTGGCGACTGAAATCCCATCGAACACGCCGCCGCGAATGATGCCACAAGGAACTCCGGGAATGATTTCATCGAAAAGATCGATACGCTGCACTCCGGCGGCTCGGCAAAACAGGGAAGCTGTGTCGCCGCCGGAGAGCACCAGCGCGGAGGTGGGAGCGTGGGCGGCCAGTTCCTGCAAGGCTTCCGCGGAGACCCGGCCGTGTGGAATGCGCAACACCACGTGCTGGCCGCGACTCAGCGCGGCCCCAATGCAGTCCCCGCTGGTCGGCCCTGCGTGAACCAGCAACGCCCGGCGCTGGCCTACGAGAGCCGTCTGCTGCGCGACGGTCACCCGATGATCCGATCCGATGCAGAACAGCACGGGTCCTTTGGGCGCCGGTCGAGGACGAAACTGCGGTCCGGCCGGCAGCGTGCGTGCCAGCGCGGACGCGAGGCCCGCCGAACCCACCCACAAGACGCGGAAATCGAACGCTGGAGCCACCGCGGCGATCCGATCCAAATCGTCATCGCAAACCGCATCGAGCACCACCATCCGAGCGCCGGAAGAGATTGCCTCCGGGATGGCTTCGTACCCGGTGTGCACGCATCCCTCCGCCCCTTGTGCGCGCAAGTGAGCGGCGACTTCGATGGGCGCAAAATCCGCGTCGCCGGCGACGCGCAGGTATCCAGCTTCCACGATGCGATTCATCCGTGGAAAAGCAGGGCACACCACGGCGGCATCGCAACCGGAGGCGGTGAGGGCCGCCGTGATCTCCGCCCCGGTATGGCCGCGCAGCGTGGAATCGATCTTCTTGAAGAGAATCGACGGCGAACCAATTGGTAGACTCGCGGCTGCGGCTGCGACCGCGTCCCGGGCAGCCGCGGGTTCGAGGTCCCGGCTGTCCGTACTGACGGCGATGACGGTTGCATCCGCGAGTTCGGCGCCCGGCGCAATCCGCACTATCGTCCGGCGCCCGCGCATGGCGAAATGAACGGCGGCATCGCAGGCACCCGTCAGGTCGTCCGCGATGAGAAAGCAGTCGAGCGCCGCGACCGAGCCCGGAGCCTTCATTGCGCGCCCGCGGCGGCCGGGATACGCAAGGGTTGCGATGAGAAGGCTCGCTGGATCACGCCGGCTACCTATCCAGAGATTGTTTCACGGTTACCGGCTTAAAACAAAAGTCCGGTGACGAAGGCGATCGAAGAGACGGCCCTAATGTTCTGCCCGCGGTCCGCCGATCCATTACATGCAATGGTTGTGGACGATCTGATTCAACTCGAGATCATGCTGAACCGGTTTCGCAAGCTGGTGGCCGAGCTGATGCGCGGCTCCGTTACGCGCAACTCTTTTCAGGCATGGGAAGTGGAGATCCTGATGGACTACCATAACTGCGATTTGGCCCCGCGGCACCGGCTCGAAACGCTGCGGCAGTATCAGCGGGCGGTGGAAAAGCAGATGGAGACGGGCCCCGGACCGCCCATGAAGTTCTCCGAGTTCCTTCAGCAGAAGACGATGCGCCGCCCTTCGACGCGATAGGCGCCGGCCAGCGCCAGCCGGATGGCTTCCGAATAAATCCGGTGCTCCTCGCGCAGAATACGCGCCGACAGCGCCTCGACGGTATCGTCGTTGAGGACCGGCACGGCGGCCTGAATGAGGATCGGGCCGGCATCCAGATCCTCGTCGACAAAGTGGACGGTGCAGCCGGTGATTTTAACGCCGTGCGCCAGCGCCTGGTGCTGCGCATCCAAGCCCGGGAATGCCGGCAGCAGCGAGGGATGAATATTGAGAATCCGGTTGGGGAACTCGCGAATGAACGACGCGCTGAGCAAGCGCATGAACCCTGCCAGGCACACCAGGTCCACCGCGTTCCGGTGCAGTTCCTCCACCAGCATGCGGTCGTAGATTTCGCGGTCCAGCCCCTTGGAGGGGATGCAGACGGCGTTCAGCCCGCGCTGGCGCGCCACTTCCAGTCCGCGCGCTTCCGCCCGGTTGGCGATGACGACGGCAATTTGGGCGTCAATCGAACCCGCCGCCACGCTGTCCGCAATGGCCTCGAAGTTCGAGCCGCGGCCGGAAAGCAGAATGCCGAGGCGTTTCATCGGTACTCCACGCGGGGACGTCCCCGCTTTTCGAGCTTGACCGTACCGATACGGAACGCGGTTTCACCCAGCCGGCTGAGCAAAGCTTCCGCACGAATAGCGGCCCGCGCGGGAACCGCCAGAATCATGCCGGCGCCCAGGTTGAAGGTTCGCCGGAAATCGTCTTCCGGAATGTTGCCGATCCGGCGCAGCAGCTCGAACAGCGGCGGGATTCGCCAGGCTTGGGTGTCGATGGCGATGGCCAGCCCGTCCGGCAGCATGCGCGGCGTGTTGTCGGTGATGCCGCCGCCCGTGATGTGCGCCGCGCCGCGCAACAAGCGCGCCTTCATCAGCGCGCGGATGGGCTTCAAATAGCTGCGGTGCACGGCCAGCAGCGCGTCCGCCACCGTGCCGCCGGTCTCCGGAAGCACCGCGTTCGGACCCAGACCGGCGGTTTCAAACAGCAGCTTGCGCGCCAGCGAATAGCCGTTGGTGTGCAGGCCGTTCGAGGGCAGCGCCAGCAAGGCGTCTCCGGCGCGGATTCGCTTGCCGGTCAGCAGTTGGGAGCGCTCGGCCGCGCCCACGATGAAGCCGGCCAGGTCGTATTCCGATGGCGCGTACATGCCCGGCATCTCGGCCGTCTCGCCGCCAATGAGAGCGCACCCGTTGTTGCGGCAACCGCGCGCTAGCCCTGAAACCACCGCCGCCGCCACGTCCGCGTCCAGCTTGCCGACTGCGAAGTAGTCGAGGAAAAACAGCGGCACCGCGCCCTGCACCGCGATGTCGTTGACGCAGTGGTTGACCAGGTCCTCGCCGACGGTATCGTGGCGGCCAGTGAGGAAAGCCACTTTCAGCTTGGTTCCCACGCCGTCGGCCGAACTCACCAGGACCGGCTTGCGAAATCCGCTCACCTGGTAGCAGGCGCCGAAGCCGCCAATATCCGTGAGCACCCCGCGGGTGAACGTCCCGTGAGCCAGCTCTTTGATGGCAGCCACCGCGCGGCTACCCTCGTCGATATTGACACCGGCATCGCGGTATCGAACCTGTTTTTTGGGCGGCAAGTAATCAGTATAACGAGCAGACACAACCCGAGCGCACCCCCGTTCGATTTCGCCAGGCGCAGCGCACGGCGGCAATTATCTCCCGCTCTGGAGGTTGGCTTGCCCGAGTCACTGTACCAACACCGAGCGGCACCGTCAGTGCTCGCCTCGATGCTCGCTCCGGCTGTTCGGAGCCTCGGCCCATGGCGACCGCGGTGGAGATCGTGCAAGAGCCCAATAACGATGGCCCCGGTTATTCGGGTTCCCCAGTGAAGCCGCTTACACCCTATGCTCTTCGCGGACGATTTTGCGGGGGCTGCCGTGCCAACTGGGGCGCCAGTCCTTGGGCGGGACGATCGAGTCCAGGCGGTCGAGTTGGTCGATGCCCTTGAGGCGCTGGAAGATGAGCTGCCAGGCGCACGGGCGGCCCTCGTCCACCTCGCACCCGGTTTCGGTCGATCCGCCGCAGGGTCCGTTGAGCAGACGCTTGGCGCAACGGGTGATTGGGCAGACGCCGCCGAATTGCGCCAGCATGCAGTCGCCACAGCCCAAACACTTCTCCGTCCAGACCGCCTGTTCCTCCAGAATCCCGAGGAATTGCGTGTTCAGCGCGGGGTAGACCGGTTTGGCGGGGAATCGCTCGGCGATCGCCTGTACGCCCGCGCCGCAGCCGAAAGACACGATGGCTTCGGCCTGGGCCGCCGGCCCGGCGAGGTCCTTGAGGAACTCGTTCTCGCACTGGCGTTCAATCGTGATCTGGGTGAGTTCGAGAGGCTTCCCTTCGATCTTGCGAGCCATGCGGACGGCATAGGAGGCAATACCCACCTCGCGCTCGCCGCCGGCCAGGCACACCGTGACGCAGGTTCCGCAGCCCACGAAAAGGACTTTGCGGTGGGGCGCGACGAGGTTCTTGAGTTCGGTAACGGACTTGGGGGAAGCGACGATCATGGCTCTCCTGCACTTTCTTTCCGGCTGGACGGTCTGAGGGGACTGGGGCCCAGCCCACGGACGGTTTCGACGATCTCCTCGACGCGCTCGACGAACGTCGGCGCCATGGCGGCGGAAAGGTTCACCATCTTGAGCCGCTCCGCGCCGACGCCGATTTCATCCAGAATCTCGCGGATGCGGCCGGTGTGCTTCCGCGCCCGGAGATTGCCCTCCAGGAAATGGCAGCCGCCTTCCAGGCATCCGGCCACCAGAATTCCGTCGATGCCCTTCTCGAAGGCGTCGAGGACATGCTCCATTTCTATCTTGCCCGTGCAAGGCGTGTGAACGATGCGCACGTTGACGGGATACTGCATGCGCTTGGATCCCGCCAGGTCGGCTGCCGCGTAGGCGCAGTAGTTGCAGCAGAAGGCGAGGATGCGCGGCTCCCAGCGCCCGGCACGCGCCGCGCTCACGGTTTCTTCTCGATCCAGTTCGATCATGCGTTCACTCCGGCGACGAGCAACTCGTCGAGCATTGCCACCAAGGCCTGGTCTTCCTGATGCTGGAGGACGATGGTCCTGGCTGGGCAGGCCGCCGCGCAGCTTCCGCACCCCATGCACTTGGCGCTCTGGATTTCGGCCTTGTTGAGGTCGTTGATCGCCGGCGCTCCGTACGGGCAGACCTTCACACAGGTGGCACAAGCGACGCAGTTCTCCGGGTTGACGCGGGCGACCTGGCCGGGAACCTCCAGGTGAGTTTTGGACAGGATGGTGGCGGCACGTCCCGCGGCGGCCTGAGCCTGTGCAATGGTCTCGTCGATGAATCTCGGCGAATGGGCCAGCCCGCAGAGAAACTCGCCTTCGTTGGCCAGATCCACCGGGCGGAGCTTCGGGTGGGCTTCCAGGAAGAAGCCGTCGGCTGTCAGGGCGCTTCGCAGCAGCATCGAAAGCGCCGGGTTGTCCGCCGCCGGAGCGATGCCGGTCGCCAGCGCCAGCAGATCCGGACGCAGAACCAGGTCGCGGTTGCTCGCGATGTCGTGGACGGTCACCTTGAGCCGGCCGCCTTCCTCGGTCACCACCGGGTCGCTCTGGTCCGGGTAGCGGATGAACAGAACCCCGGCCTCGCGAGCCTTCTGAAAGTACACCTCGCGGAACCCGTAGGTGCGGATGTCGCGGCCCAGCACAGCCACTTTGGCCTGGGGCAGGCGGCGCTTGATCTCCAGCGCGTTCTGCACCGCTTCCGAACAGCAGATCCGGCTGCAATAAGGGTGCTGCTCGTTGCGGCTTTCGACGCACTGAATCATGACCACGGTGGGATCTGGCTTGCCCGCGAGTTCCGGCGGCAGGTTTCCGCCCGCGAGCGCAGACTCGAGAGCTGCCTGCGTGGTTACGTGCGGGTTCTGGCCGTGGAGGTACATCGCGGTCTCTCTCCGCTGCCCGCCAACCGCCACGATCACGACCCCGTGGCTGACGGGCTGTTCGCGGCCAGCCACTCTCAGCACGCTCTTGAAATTGCCCACGTGGCCGCTAATCGCGGCGGGCGTGGCGTTCAGGTAAACATGAATCTTCTCGTGAGACTGCACTCGGGCCACGAGCTGGTGGAGGTAGCTCTGCACATCGGCCCCTTCGAGCGTGCCTTGGACGTTGCGGAGCAGGCCGCCCAAATGCGGCTCTTTCTCCGCCAGGTGGACTGCGAACCCCTGGTCGGCGACGGCCAGCGCCGCGGTCATGCCGGCCAGCCCGCCACCGATGACCAGCGCCGATGCCGTCACGGGCAACCTGCCGGTCGGAAGGGCTTTCACGTGGCGCGCCCTGGCTACCGCCATCGAGGTCAGTTCCAGCGCCTTCGCGGTGGCCGCCTCGGGATCGTCCTTGTGGACCCACGAGCACTGGTCGCGAATGTTGGTCATGGCGAAGAGATACTGGTTCAGCCCGCTCTCGCGCAGCGTCTCCTGGAAGAGCATCTCGTGCGTCCGCGGCGAGCAGGAGGACACCACCAGGCGGTTGAGCCGGTGCTTCACGATCATGTCCTTGATGTGCTGCTGGTTGGTGTCCGAGCAAGTAAACAGGTTGGCTTCGGCGTGGCAGACGTGGGACATGCCGGCGGCTTTCTCGGCCACCTGTTTCACGTCGATGACCGAAGCGATGTTGTGGCCGCAGTGGCAAATGAACACGCCCACGCGCGGCGTTTCATCGGTGATGTCCCGCTCCCAGGGATATTCGTGGCGCTGGACCATGGTGCCGCGGGAGTGCGCGAGCTGGCCCATGGCGCAGGACGCGGCCGCGGAGGCCTGGGCCACCGATTCGGGAATGTCCTTGGGTTCCTGGAACGCCCCGGCCACGTAAATGCCCGGTTTGGATGTCGCCAGCGGAGAGAGCCGCTCCGTCCGGCTGAAACCGAACTCGTTCAGCTCGACTCCCAGGTGCGTGGCCATTTCCTTCACGCCGGCGGAAGGCCGTAGCCCCACGCTCAACACGACCAGGTCGAAATCCCGCTGCTGTTCGGCGCCGTCCTGGTCGAAGTAGCGAATGCGCGGTGTCCGGTCGCCCGGCATCTCGACCACACGGGAGGGGATGGCCCGGATGAACTTCACGCCGTGCTCGTCGCGGGCGCGGTTGACGTAGCTATCGAACTCCTTGCCGAACGCCCGCACGTCCATGCAGAAGATGGAGATTTCGAGTTTCCGCCCGTGCGCGTGCTCTAGCGCGACCATCGCCTCCTTGGTGGCGCTCATGCAGCAGATGGACGAGCAGTAACCCGCGCCGCGGGCGGCATCGCGGCTGCCCACGCATTGGATGAAAGCGATGCTATTCACCGCGCCGCCATCCGAGGGGCGCTCGATGAGGCCGCCGGTGGGACCCGCCGCGGAGAGCATGCGCTCGAACTGGACGCTCGAGAGCACGTTCGCATAGCGCCCGTGGCCGAATTCGCCGCGCAGCGACGCCTGGAACTCCTCGAAGCCGGGCGTGAGAATCACGCTGCCCACGTCGAGCTCGCGTTCCTGGGCCCGCTGATCGTGGCAGATGGCGCCGGCCGAACATGCCTTCACGCACTCCATGCACTCGCTGCACAGGCCGCACGCCAGGCAGCGTTTGGCTTCGGCGATGGCCTGCTCGGCGGTGTAGCCCCGGTTAATCTCGGTGAAAACGCGCCGCCGCGTCGCCATATCCGTCTGCGCCATTTTGACGCGGTCTTCCCGCGGTGCGCCCGGCTTGGGATTGCGGGCTGGCTCGGCCTGCGCGGTAGCCGCTGGCGCATTGGCCGGCTTGCCGCCGCGAAGGTAGGCATCGATGGCTTCGGCTGCGATGTGGCCCTGGCCCATCGCATCGGCGATGGAAGACGGACCCAGCACCGCGTCGCCGCCTGCGAAAATGCCGGGGACGCTGGTGGCCAGCGTGCCTTTGTCGGCGGCGATCCGGCCGCTCGATCCGGTGGACACGCCCATCCCGGCCGAGTCGATTGCCTGGCTGATGGCTACGATGACCGTGTCCACTTTGAGGACAGTAGTCTGCGATTCGTCGAAGCGCGGCTCGATCTTCCGGGTGGGGCCGGACCCGGCGATGCGGGGATGAAAAGCGATGGCGGAGACCTTCCCGGCCACCGTCTCGATCCGGGCGGGTCCCAGATCGGTATGGAAGACCACGCCTTCTTCGAGGGCCTCGGCCGCTTCCCAGGGATGCGCCGGCATTTCCGCGCGGCTCCTGCGGTAGGCCACGGCGACCGATTCGACGCCGGGCAGCCGCCGCGCGCAGCGGGCCGCATCCATCGCCACATCGCCGCCGCCAATGACGACCACCTTGGGGCCGATGGCCGGCGTCTTCCCGTTGTTGACCTGGTAGAGGAAGTCGAGCGCCTCGATGACGCCCTGGGCGTCTTCCCCCGGAATGCCCATCTTGCGGCCGAGCCATGCGCCGGGAGCCACGAAGACGGCGTCAAAAGAGCCCGCGTGGGAACTTCCGTCCTCCGCCTTTAAGAGGCGCTTCGGATCGGCTACCCGCTCGCCGGTTCTGGCCTCCACGCCCAAGTCGAGGATGTATTGAATCTCGCGATCCAGAACATCTTCGGGAAGGCGGTAATCGGGAATGCCGTAGCGGAGCATGCCACCCAGGCGCGCCTGCGCCTCGAACAAGGTGATGCCATAGCCACGCAAAGCGAGGTCGGCAGCCACCGTCAAGCCCGCCGGTCCGCCGCCAATGACGGCGACTTTCGAATCCAGCTTGGCCGCGGGCGCCTTCGCGGGCGGATACTGGCTGGGGTTGGCGTGAATGTAATCGGCCACGAAGCGTTTCAAGTCGCGAACCGCGACCGGCTGGTCGATTTCGCGGCGGTTGCAGTTCTCCTCGCAAGGGTGCTGGCACACACGCCCGCAGGCCGCCGGGAGTGGGCAGCGCTGGCGGATGAGAGCGTAGGCTTCCTGAAACTTGCCCGCCGCAATCAGGGCCACGTACCCCTGCGCGTTCACTCCGGCCGGACAGGCGGATTTGCAGGGCGCGGGCCCGGCGGCTTTGGAAATGCCGAAGACGTTGGGAATGGCTTGCGGGTAGGGACGGAAGATGGCTTTGCGCGTTCCCAGATTGCGGTCGAACTCGCTGCGCAGGCTGACCGGGCAGACCTCGGTGCAGTCGCCGCAGGCGTTGCACTTGGCCGTATCCACGTAACGCGGGTTCTGGCGGATCTTGACTTTGAAATTGCCGGGCTCGCCTGAGATTCCCTCCACGTCCGCCAGGGTGACGATCTCGATGTTCTTGTTCCGCGCGCACTCGACCAACTTCGGCGAAAGGATGCACATGGCGCAATCGCCTGTGGGGAAGGTTTTGTCGAGTTGGGCCATGCGCCCGCCGATGGCGGGGGAGGAATCCAGCAGATAGACCTTGAATCCGCTCCCGGCCAGATCGAGAGAGGCTTGAATGCCGGTGACGCCGGCCCCGCAGACCAGCACTGCGCCGACCGCTTCGGGCGCGCTATGCGAATTCCCATTGTTCCCGATCATTGTCATGCCTCAGCGCCCGATTCCCTTGGCCTCGAGCAACGCCTTTGGTTCCACGATCAGGCTGTCCAACGACAGTTCGTCCGGCCGGCAGCCCATCGCCAGGCCCAGCAACTGCGTGAAGTAGAACACCGGCAGATTGTACCGGCACCCGAATCTGCGCTCCATATCCCGCTGCCGCAGGTCCAGGTTCAGTTGGCACAGCGGGCAGGCGGTCGCGATGCAATCCGCCCCGGCCGCCTGGGCCATCGAGAGAATCCGGTTGCCCAGCTCGAGCACGACGCTCGAATCGGTGATCGAGAAGCTCGCCCCGCAGCACTCGGTCTTGTGCGGCCACGCGAGCGGCGTCGCCCCAGCGGCTTCGAGGAGCTGGTCCATCAGCGTTGGGTTTTCTGGGTCGTCGAAATTGGTGATCTCGGGCGGGCGCGAGAGCAGGCAGCCGTAATAGCAGGCCACTTTCAGCCCGCTGAGCGGGCGGCGGATGGCTGCGGCGACCCGCTTGAGGCCGATGTCGCGGCAGAGGATCTCGAGCAGGTGCAGGACCGGGGTCCGGCCGTCGTAGTCGCGCCCCACCACGTGCGCCACGCGGGCGCGCAGGGCCGCGTCCCCGGCGATATGGTGGTTCGCCGTCTTCAGCCGGCTGTAGCAGGCGGCGCAAGCCACCGCGACCGTGGCGCCTCCGGCGGCCGAAAGGCTCTTGGCCGGCAGAGCATCGGCCAGCAGCGGGTCGCTCGAGTGAGCAGCGGTCGAGCCGCAACAGATCCAGTCCTTCAGCTCAGGCATCTCCAGGCCCAGCTTGGCGGCCACTGCCAGCGTGGAACGGTGGTAATCCTTGGCGGCGCCATCCAGCGAACAGCCTGGGAAGAAAGTGTAGCTCACTGGTCGCCTCCCTCGGCGGCCCGGCCGAACAGAGCCTCGCGCTCGTCCTTCCCGCCCACTCGCGGGGCGTAAAGAGGTAGCTTGCCCTTCCGCAGCATCATCGGCGCCTTGCCCGCGTCCTCGAACAGCCGTTTGGTGCGGAGTTTGTACTTCGCCATCAGACCCAGCTCGAAGATTCGCCCGCGCTCGCGGACGGCGTCGAGAAAGATATCGTTGAAGACCGGAACGGCGGTGCCGGGAGCGGCCGATCCTTCGCCGCGGCTGATGGCCCGCAGAGCGTCGATCATGCCGGCGATGTCAACCTGTTGCGGACAACGTGTGGTGCAGGTCTGGCAGGACGTGCATTGCCAGATGAAAATGCTGGAGAGCACCGCCTGGCGCTGTTCCGTTTGCACCATGCGCACCAGTTGGTGCGGCCTGAAATCGCCTCCCGCCGCAACCGGGCAGCCGCTGGAGCACTTGGCGCACTGGTAACAGCTCATGGGCGAAGCCCCACTGCGCTCTTTCACCTCGAAAGCCAGGCCGCCGCCGATACTCTCGATTTCGATTGGAGGTGCGATCCCGCCCGTCATTTCTTTTTCTCCGAACCGGCCAGCACCGACAGCTTCACGGCGCCGACCTTGCGATACACATCCCCCGGCGCGCTCAAGCGGCCATCCACGGTCAGCAGCTCCCGCACCGGCGCGCCGAAGAGCCGCTCGTTCTCCTCCAGGTAGGGGCGGATCAACCGCCAGTCCTTATCGGTGACCGGGCTGAACACTCCGCCGTTGAGCTGGCGCTCGACAACCTTGTGGTGCGGATCGCGGATGTAGATGGCCCCACCGCTGGCCAGCGAGAACAGGTTGGCGCCCGGATACGGCGCCGCCAGGGGCGTCATGCGGCCACGCGCATCGAACTCGATGCCGTTGAGGATGACGAAGCCGCCGCCGGCCAGCGGATCGCCCGCCATGAACGATTCCGCCAGGAAATCCAGGCAGGTCCCGTTGATCACGACGCGCGGGCGTCCGACCGCATTGATCAGGGGCCGTCCCGCGGCGTTGCCGAGTACGTAGACCTCGCCGCCCTTGGCGCCGTACATGAAGGTCTGGCCGACATCACCGTAGATGACCAGCTTGCCGCGCTTGGCGATCTGCGCCACCTGGTCCTGGGCATTGCCGTGGATGCGGATCTCGAGGCCATCCATGCCGCTGGCGGCGTAATCGCCGTTGGAGCCGTAAAGGTCGATCCGGACGCCGCCGGTGGCGGCGCCCAGGCCCGCTCCGTGGAAGCGCTGGCCGCGCAGCCGGTAGACGGCAAAACGCTTCCAGCCCATTTCGTAAGCCCGGCGGAGCAGCCTGGCATCGCAGTCTTCGCCCTCGGGAGGGAAACCCTGGGCGTCAATCGCCAGCAGGTCCTCGCCGGAGCACGGAGCGGCGAGGCGGTCGCGCGTGGCCCAGGTAATCCGCCGCCACAGGTGCGCGGGCGGTTCGCCGAAGAGCGGAGCCAGGTCCAGCAGGCGGTCGATGGCCTCCTCGATCACCTGGATCACCGTGGCCCGGCGCTTGTCGCCGGTGTCGAACGGGCGGTCGTGCAGCAGCGTAAGCACTTCGAGGGCAGCCGCGCGGGATCTCAGGCTGTCGGCTCCCCGCACCAGGCCCTGGCAGAACTGCCGTAACTCGCCGGCCGGCCATGCAGCCAAGCCCAGCGCGTATTCGAAAAGGCCCTCCGCGTCGCCGGTCTGCTGCATCTCCTTTACGGCGCCGGAGCTTCCGTTGCCGTTCGTTGCGAAGCTCCCCAGGTCGCAACGAACCGAGCCGCCCTGCAATTCCACCGCGCGGCCGAACTTGTCCGCGCAAGACAGGCGCATGCCACCGTTCTCGCCCGGCGACACGGTGAAGACGAACGCGCCGCCATCGCTCGAGGATCCGCCCCGGGCGTTCCAATACTTGTCGGCCACGGGACAGAATCGCGGATCTTCCTTCGCCAGGCTCCGCAGGGTGGCGTCGATGGCCTGCTTCTCCGAGCAGATCAGCCCGATCTGCACTTCGCCGCTATCGGAGAAGGCGAACACCTGGGGCCGCAGCATGGCGGTGTCGGTGATTCCCAGCAACTGGAACTGGTCCGCGTGCGTGCGTGCGATGATGAAGAACCACGGGCCATCCGGCGAGGCATGAATGTGGGTGGCCTGGATCTGCCGGTAGATCGCCTGCTTCTCCGTCGGCAACTGGTCGAAATCGAGTTCCGTAGTGGGCGCCAGCGCTTCGATGATGTACTCCAGCGGATATTGGTAGACGCGGTCCCACAAATCGAAGAGCTGGACGGAAACCTCCGTGTCGGTGAGGAACTGCTGGCGGATGTTGCGCTGCCGCAGGTACTCGCACACGGAGGAATAGTTGGCGAAGTCGCCGTTGTGCACCAGCGCCTCGTTCAGCCCGGTGAACGGGTGTGCGCCGCCGGGGTGCCACACGCGGCCTTTGGTGGGGTAACGCTGATGCGCGATCCACACGTGGGCGGCGAAATCCTGAAGCTGGTAATACTCCACGTTCTGCTCGGCGTAGCCGACCATCTTGAAGACCAGTTGGTTCCGGCCGTGCGAAAGAACGAAGGCCCTCTTCTCGCCCAGAGACGCGTAGAAGGCGTCATTGAGCTGGTAAGAGTTCCGCCACACGAACTCATCTTCCAACTGGCGAGGCTCGAGACCCTGCAGGCCGGCCGTGCGCGCAAAGGTATCCAGAACGGCCGGCTTGACGCGGACCACATAGCGGTGAACATCCGGCGGGCGAACCTGGAGTCCGGGTAAGTCGCGGTAATCGTCGATGTGGGGCTGCCGGGTAGACAGAGCTATGTCGAAGTGGGGCAGCACGAACTGCCGCTCGACCTCGGCGTGGGCCCCGGAATCGAGCAAGGCGATCTGCAGCAGGTAGTGGCTCTCGAGCGCCTCGCGGGAGACGCCGATCTGCTCGGGCGCAAGACCGACGGCAGCGATGCCGCCACCCTTCCCATTGCCGCGGTTCTGCATCTGGATGGAGGGCTCGTAGATGAACCGTCCCTTGACGGGCACGCTGCAGGCAAATCCGGTGACGCCACAGCCGCCTTCTTCCTCGCGTTCCGGCACCCGCTCGAGATCGGAGTAGATCTGCGACCGGCTGGCCAGCAGGCGTTCGGCAAAGCCGCTCATGAGACCTCCGCCGCTTCGTCGCTCAAGTAGCACAGCACGTCGGTGCGCCCGCGGAGCTCGCGGATGCTGGTCATGCCGAGCCGCGCGAGCGCTTCCACCATCTGATCACGCCAGGCGAAGTTGAGATTGATCAGCCGCTGGCTGGCCCACTCCAGACTCATCTGCATCATCAGCTCGGGATCGGTGGAAGCGATGCCGCGCGGGCAACCACGCCCGCTTTCGCAACAGGCGCATCGCACGCAGCCCAGGGCCACCAATTCGACGGTGCCGATCACCACGCCGTCGGCGCCCAGGGCGATGGTCTTCAGCGCGTCATACGCGGTGCGGATGCCGCCCGAGGCGATCAGCGTCACTTTGTCCCGGATGCCTTCGGCGGTGAGGAACTTGTGCACCTTCGGGACAGCGTACTCGATGGGCATCGCGATGTTCTTCTTGGCGATGTCCGGCGCGGCGCCGGTGCCGCCATAGCTGCCGTCCAGGTGGATGATGTGGGCTCCCGCGTAGTAGCTGCCCACGGCCACCATGTCCACGTCGGTGGGCGTCGATACCTTCACGCTCACCAGACAGTGGGGATTCACTTCCTGGATCCAATCGACATGCTTCTTGTGGTCTTCCACGCTGTAGACGCTGTGGAAGGGGAAGGGGCTGAACAGTGCGTTGCCCGCCACTGCCTCGCGCATACGCGCCACGGCGGGGGTGTTCTTGTCGCCCAGCAGGTGTCCACCCAGGCCGGGTTTGGCGCCCTGCGCGTATTTGAACTCGACGATCCGCACGCGCTGGATGGTGTCCTCGCGCACGCCGAAGAGGCCGGTGGCCACTTGCGTGATCACATGGTCGTCGTAGGGCCTCAGACGGTCGTGATACCCGCCCTCGCCGGTGCAGGTGAACGAGTTCCACGCCGCGGCCGCGCGGGCTTTGCCCAGAATCGTGTGGATGCTCACCGACCCGAAGCTCATCCCCCCGCCATACACGGGGAGGTCGATGTGGATCTGCGGCCGGCCATCGCCGCGGTGGTTCAAGTCCAACCCGATGTCGATTTCGGTGTCCGCTGGGACGCGTGGGCCAGGTTCGAATCCGGGGACTTCGAACTTGAACCGCAGGCTGTCGAACCCGCCGCCCGAAGCGCCCGTCCGGCTTTCCAGGTGGGGCGGGGCAGACCGGCCGGTGGCGGCCTGATGCCAGGTCGCGAGGATCAAATCGCTCGACCAGCGCGGATCGCCCATGCACTGGGCGCTGGGGTTCGGCCGCACGGTGAGGGCGTGCCGCGGGCACAGGGAGACGCAGGACTCGGGCGTTTCGGCGCAGGCCGGGCCGACGCAGAAACTGTCGAGTGGCCGTAGCGTAAAGGCGTAGCCGGCCGGCTTGCTATGCACTCCATACTGGCAGGCCTCCACGCATCGGCCGCAGGAGGCGCACACCGCGCTCCGGTCCACCTTGTACTTGCCCAAGGCGTTCCGGTAACGGTCGGGCGCGGGCCGGATTTCGCGGGCCACGCTTTCCTGCGGCCAGTCGCTGTAGCCCACTTGCGCGGACGCAGGCTCCGGCGGGCGGACCCGAACCGGAGCTTCGACGGCGGCATCGGTTGCGGTCATTCGCTCACCTGCGGCCGAGGCACGCGGCAGAGGTCGCCGAACGCCTCCTTCTCGATGTCTTCCATGAAGATGGCCCTTCCCACCTCGCCGCGCAGACGGCGAACCTCGCGGATACCCATGGCGCCCAGAACCTCGATCAACTGGCTGTGCCAGGCGCCCATCAGGTTCACCATCCGCTGCGTCGCGTAGGCGTGGTCGGACGAATCGGTTTCGGCGGGGCACAACTCGCCCGAGCCGCACATGGCCTGGCCTTCCGGGTCCCTCGGATGAGCGTCGCGACAAACCCGGCAGCCGAGCGCCACCAGCAGCGCCGTGTCCACGGCCACCAGATCGGCTCCGCAGATGATCGCCTTGGCCATGTGCTCCGCCAGTGCGATGCCGCCGGAGACGATCAGCGTGATCTCGTCGCGCAGCCCTTCCTTGACCAACCGCCCGTGAACCTCGCGGAGAGCGTCTTTGATATAGCGGCCGCGCCGTCCGTTGCCCAGCTTCTCGCGGCCATGCTGGTCGGCGCACAGTTGGAACACCTTGAGCCCCGCGCGGTTCAACTCGAGGATCCGGTCGGCCGCCGCGGGCGAAAGCGGCAGCCGCACCGCAACGGTCAACTGCGGGTTGATGGAATGCAGCTCGCCGGCCAGAACCGCTACGTCCGGGCTGTCCCGCAATTGCGCCATCCTCGCGCCCTCGAGAATGTCCCGGCAGTTGGCGATGTCCTCCCTCGCCACTACGGGCACCACAAACGGCAATTGCTTGGGCAGCGCCTGGACGGCCTCGCCGGCGCGGACTACGGCCAGCGTCTTGAGCTCCTGCGCCGCCGAGATGCGTGCGGCGGCCAGGCGCGCGCCCTGCTCCCGCCAAGCCGGCACGTCGAGGATTACGGGAAGCTGAATCTCCAGCAGCCGCAAGGGCGGGGTCAGCATCCGGCCGTCGGGCGTGAACTCCAGGCGCAGCGGCTTGGGACCGATATCCACGCTGGTCGAGATGTACTCGCGCCCGTGAATGCCATCGCGGGTGGGACGGACGATTTCCGACATGTCCGTCCAGATCGAGTCGAAACCGGGGCCATGAAACCGGCCGCGATAACCCGCCCCCGAGACCGGGATCCTGCCGGTATCCGCCTGGTTCCAGGTAGTGAGGATAATGCCGGGCGTCCAGTACGCATCGCCCATGTTCAGGAATTCCGGGTTCACCGAAACATCCAGCAGCCCCTTGGTGCAGCCCTGGACGCAGGAAAGGCAGGCTTTGCATTCGTCCAAGGTCACGCCCGGCGACACGGGATCGCGGTTGAATGCCGACTCGTGCCGGTAGACGTCGTAGAGACAGCGAAGCTTGACGCAGTTGCTGCAGCGGGAGCAGTCCTCGCGCCAATCGACATTGGCGAACTTGCCGATCCGGGGGAACCATCCGAGCATCGCGGCGGTGTGAATGTGGTACCGATCGGGCATGTTCAGCCTCGCCTAGGCCAATCCGCCTTTTTGGATCACGATGGCGGCCGCTGATTCGCACCCGCCGCAGAGCACATGAATGCCGCGGACGCCGGGGATGGCTTTGACTTGGGCCGCCATTTCTGCCGCGATCTCGATTCCCTCTTTGGCCGCATCCGCGGCGCCGCTCAGCCGGGTTATGACACTTTCCGGCACCGGTCCGTAGGTGCGCCGCCGGTCGAGTACCTTGGCCAGCTCCACACTAGTCAGCGGTAGCACGCTCGCAATGATCGCCACCTTCTGATCCAGCCCGGCCGCGCGGACGGCATCCATCCACTTGGTAAAACCCGCCAGGTCGAATATCGCCTGCGTCAGCAGGAAGCTGGCTCCAGCCGCAATCTTCTTCCGCAAGCGGAGCAGGTTCAGCTCCAGAGGTTGCTGATAAGGGTGGGCGGCCGCACCGATCGGCAATTCCGGGAGCGGGCCCTCGCGCATCCATCCCTTAAGGGCCTGGGTGAATTGGATGGAGTCGATGTCGTAGACGCCCGCCGCCTGCGGGCAGACGCTCAGAGACTGGTGGTCGCCGCTCAGGCAAAAGATGGCTTCGACGCCGAGGGCCGCCGCGCCTCGAGCGTCGCTCTCGAGGGCGATACGGTTGCGATCCCGCGTCACCATCGACAGCACGCTGGGGCGCCCTTCCCCTGCCAGCATGGCCGCACACGCCAGGGCCGATCCGTGAATCCCGCCGGGCGAATCCGCCACTACTACCGCGTCCAGGTGGGCTGGCAGGAGGGAGGAGAGCTTCTTCACCGCGCCAGCGCCGTCGCCCAGTGGCGGCAGGCACTCAGCCGTAAGAGCCAGCCGGCTGGAACCGAGCGCCTGACCAAGTCTACTGTTCGTTGTCGTCATTGCCGAACTCCACTTCCTGGGGGGCATTGTCGTCCGCTCCGGCCACGGGAGCTTTGTGCAGAGGGCTGGGGGGCAAATCCACCAGGGCCCTCACTACCAGATCGCGGATGGCAGCCGCTTGGGCGTTCGAATCCGCGGCGGCAAGCGCTTCCACGGTTCTTCCGCTCCCCAGCGCCATGTCTTCCGCCGCCGTGCCGGGCAGGTGGAAGAGCATCAAACGATCGCCGCCCAGGCCGATCTCCTCGAGGAGGGAACGGAGGAAGGCCGCCCGGCGCGCGCACCGCTTGCTGCCTTCGAGATGGTGGCAGTTATCGTCCCGGCAGGCGACCATGCAGACGGCCTCGGAGCCGGATTCGAACGCTTTTAGAACGTGCTCCGGCTGAAGCCGCCCGGTGCAGGAAACCAAGACTTGCCGCACCGGCCAGGGCCAGCCAAACTCCGGCACGGCAGGCCGCGAGTGGCCGGCCGAGGTGGCAGCCCGCGCTGGACGGGCGCAGTTGGCGCACAGGAAGACCGTGATCGCCCGTCGGCGGGGCGCCTGCTCTTCCGCGTCCCGCGGTTGTACAAATATGGCTCCGGCGTCCGCGCTCATAAGGGAGAATCCCTCTACGGAGAGGGTAGGCAGAAGTATAACAGACTTTCAGGTTAAATGGTATTGATATTCTAAAATATAATTTTGGCTTATAATGTCATTCGATGACCCTCGACCACCTCAAGCTTTTCAGGGATGTCGCTCTGGCCCGGAATATGACTCGGGGAGCTGAGATCTGCGGCGTGAGCCAGTCCGCAGCCAGCCAGCAATTGCAGGAGGCGGAGCGCCTGCTGGGAGTCGATCTCCTGGACCGCAGCACGCGGCCTTTCGAGCTGACCGAAGCCGGGCGCCTGTACTACGAGTTCTGCCGCGACGTGCTGCGCCGCAAGGACGAATTCGACAGGCAATTGGACAAACTCAGAGGCCGAGTCCAAGGCACAGTCAGGGTTGCGGCGATCTACTCTGTCGGCATTTCCGACATGGCGCGTCTCGAGCTCGAGGTAGGCGTGCGGATGCCGGAAGCGCAACTGCTGGTGGAGTACCTGCGGCCCGAGAAAGTCTACGACGCAGTGGTCACGGACCAGGCCGACCTGGGCTTGGTGAGCTACCCCGAATCAAACCGTGAGATCACCGCGATTCCGTGGCGCGAGGACAAGATGATGGTTGCCGCCGCTCCGTCGCATCCTCTGGCGGCCAAGCAGAAACTTGTTCCCTCCGACCTGGCGCAGCGGGACTTCGTGGCTTTCGACGACGATCTTCGGGTGGGCCGCGAAGTGAAACGCTATCTGCGCGAGGCCGGAATCCAGGTAAATGGCGTCATGCACTTCGACAACACCCAGACGCTGAAAGAGGCCGTTATTTTGGGCGCCGGCATCAGCATCATGCCGGTGCGCGTCTTGCGCGACGACATCGAACAGGGCCGCCTGGTGGCGATACCCATCGAGGGTTGCACGCTGGTCCGGCCGCTGGGCATCATCCATCGCCGCCGCAAAAAGTTCAACCTGGCCACTCAGGTCTTCCTGGAACTGTTGCGGCAGGAAGCCGCTGTGGAGTATCCGGCGACTGCCGAGCCAGTCGCGCACTGAGAGCGGCAGCCAAGTATCGGTCCCAGGCGGACGGGAACTTTTTGTCATCCGGTTCGTCTACGTTCGCGACTTGGCGCCGCGGGAGGGCGCAATAGCGCCGCTCCCCGGGTTCCAGCGCGCCTGTCTATGACGTACCGTCCAAGACCTGCGACAACCTCCGCCCGGGCGTTGATAACGGCATTTTCGCGTCTCCTCGGATCAATGTGGATTACCCCGCATCGCCGGGACAGGGGTTGTGGGAGCCGATCTTATTGAAAAGGCAGGCTCAGAGCCCCCCGTGCAACCGTCCGAATGCGTGCGCAAGCATGAGAGACATGATCAGGATGCCCGCTCCGAGGACGAGCACGTGCAGGGTCTTGCGCAGATCGAAGCGGCCGACACGACAGACAAGCAGGTAGCCCGCGGCAAGGTTGAAGAGTCCCCATAGGACATTGACCATCGAGGAGGACAAGCCTACCCCGGGTGGTGATGCGAAAGGGCTCTGGAAGGCATGTCCCGAGATCCCATTGCCGAGATGGGGCAGGGTGTTCGCGAGGAATGCGCCCCCGAAGAAGTACGCCACATAGTGGTACCAGCGCATGGTTGCTCCCTTCTGGCTGCCAGCCAATGGTAGCAGGTCTCAGAAGTCCCACAATTGGACGTTTGCCGGGAATTTGCTGGCGCCTTTGATTTGGCCGGCGGGACGCTACGAGATTAATTCCCCATGCTGCCGTTCGACTCGGCACCGCCAGCCGTGCCGTGGCCGCCCGCATCCGAGCCCATGGCCAGACGGACCATGGTTACGCGGCGGTCGTTGCCTTTGACGTGGACCTCACCGAGGATGATTTTACCGAAACCCTTCCAGTGAATGGTGTAACCGTCCACTGTGATCAACTGCCTGTCGCGTTCCGGTCCGGAGAGATGGATCTCGCGCACCAGAGAGAACATGTGCTGCCGGCAAGGTCCGCCTGCGCCCTCCGGAGCTGTATCCAGCACGAAGCGCCGGTCGTTCGCCTTGCGGTAGTCGTCCGTCTTCTTGCGATAAAACTCGGCGAGCTGATCCGCGGTCCCGCAGGAAAGCAGCGGCTCTTCGTCCAGCACCACCACTGCCTTGACGTTGCCGAGATGGACGCCATCGATGCGGATGCCCGTGGTGGTGACCACCGGCACGGCGTTCTCGGGCTCGGCGGGGCGGGCGGAGAGGAAGTGCAAGCGGATGGCGCCGATGTGCAGTTTTTCAACCACTTGGACAGCTTCGATATCGGCCTCCACCTCGGTTTCAAGGCGGTTGCCGAGGTTCCGGCCGGACACCGCAGTCTTGATCTTTCGAACCGAAAGCAGGGTTCGCTTGCGCGGCTGGTCGACGCTGTAAGCATAGTGTGTTACGCGCGACCGGGAGAGGCCGCCCGTCGGCGCGAGCGCGCTCGCGCCCAGCGTGGGAACCACATGGTTGAGGTTCTGCGCCTCGTCGAGACGATGAAACTGTGCCGCGACGCCCAGTGCGTGTGCGGAGAATATGTAGTGTTTGCTCATCTGCTAGTGTGTCCTTGGCTGAATATCGAATTCACCGCGCGCCAGTTGCGGGCCGGACTCGCCGGCGCGCACTACGACGGAGTAATGGCCAGGGCCAGGCTTGTCCGGGAAAAAAACTGCCAGCGGCTCGCCGGGTGCCGGCGCTTGGAGGGGCCCTCGGTTCAGAATCTTCCCCGATGCACCGGCCAGTTCCACCCAGAGGCTGGCAGTCCCCGGCTGCGGCGCCACGGCGATCTCGAAGTGGAGAGGACTGCCCTCTTCCAGCACGCGCGGCGCTGAACGTGTGGCGTCGTCCAACGGCATGGCGGCGGCAATCATCTGCGGCGCGCGCAGAGCTGGAATCGTGACCTTGGCCAGGTAGCCGGCCATTACAGCGAATACCACGGCGGCAAAAGTGGGCACTGCGGTTTCAAGGCGCGGCCACACCAGCCAGCCAGCTCGCTGCGGTTCCGGCTTGCGGGCGAACCTGCCTTCGAAAACGGCCCTGGCATTGGCGGCGAAGGCCGACGCCGTCCAGACATCGTTCATGCAGGGCCGGCAATCCGCAAAATGTGCTTCGAATTCATCCCGCTCGGCTTGGGATAAGTCCCCCGCCACGTACCGCTCGGGAGCCCCTAGCTTGACCGCCGCATTGTGATCCATAATCCGGCTTCCACTAGGTTAGTGAACACGATGAACGCGGCGTTACAGAGCCGGCCGGTGTCGCCGGCCCGGCGCTGTTACCCGCCGCAATTGTGGGTATGTGGCGCCCGCTTTGGTTCATTCCTTATAGTCATAGCAGAGTTGGCGGCCCGCCGGCGAAATCGGCGCTGCGGGGAGCGAAGATCGGTCTCATTGTGAATGCCGGGTTGCGTTGTGCTACAAGAGTGCTGTCAAGCGGGTGAAGTCCAAGGGCGCATTCGCCGGGAGCGCGCCAATCGAGCTCACTCGAAGGAGCGGGAAGATGGCTTCCATCAAGAAAACGGTGCTTTTGATCGCGGGACAAGCCCTATGGGTGTCGGGCTTGCTCGCCGCCCAACCGGCCGTCCAGGATGCGCGGAAGTTTCTGGACGATGCCGAGCGGCGCCTGCTCGTCCTGTCCAACGAGGCGCAGCAGGCCACTTGGGTGCAAGAGAATTTCATCACGTCGGATACGGAGGCGCTCGCGGCGCTGGCGAACCAGAGGGCCACCGACGAGCAGGTGCGGCTGGCCAAGGAGTCCAAACGCTTCGATGCTCTCGCGCTGCCTCCCGACTTGGCGCGCAAAATGCTCCTGTTGCGGATCGGCTTTACGCTGGCCACGCCGGCCGACCCGAAGGAGAGCGAAGAAGTGTCCCGGCTCGCGGCTGAGCTCGACGGCATGTATGGGAAGGGCAAGTACTGCCCTCCGGCTCTCGCTTCGAGCGACAAGAAATGTCTGGACATCACGGACATCACGCGCATCACGGCGGCGAGTTCCAATCCGGCCGAGTTGCTGGACGTCTGGAAGGGCTGGCACGCCATCGCGCCGCCCATGCGAAAGGATTTCGCGCGCTTTGTCGAGCTTTCCAATAAGGGCGCGAGAGAATTGGGTTTTCGCGACACCGGCGCCATGTGGCGCTCGAAGTACGACATGCCGCCGGACGATTTCGCCAAGGAAGTCGACCGGTTGTGGGCGCAGGTGCGTCCGCTCTATCTTTCTTTGCATGCCTATGTGCGCAACCGGCTGCGGGAAAAGTACGGAAACGCGGTTCCGGCGGATGGCCCGATTCCGGCGCACCTGCTCGGCAACATCTGGGCGCAGGATTGGTCGAACGTTTATCCGCTGGTGGCGCCTCCCGGAGCCGACCCGGGCTACGATTTGACGAGCATTTTGAAGGCTCGCAAAACGCAGCCGGCGGACATGGTCCACTACGGCGAAAGTTTTTTCAAGTCGCTGGGCTTTGCGCCGCTGCCGCCGACATTCTGGGAGCGTTCGCTGTTCGTGAAACCGCGCGATCGGGACGTGGTTTGCCACGCCAGCGCCTGGGACGTGGACAACCTGGATGATCTGCGGATCAAAATGTGCATCGATATCACGGCCGAGGACTTCATCACCATTCACCACGAGCTGGGTCACAACTTCTACCAGCGCGCTTACAGCAAACAGCCGTTCCTATTTCGCGACAGCGCCAACGACGGGGTGCATGAAGCCATCGGCGACACCATCGCGCTCTCGGTGACGCCCGAGTACCTGGTCAAAATCGGGCTGCTGGACCGAGCGCCGGACTCGTCGAAGGATATCGGGCTGCTGCTCAAGCGCGCGCTCGAAAAGGTCGCGTTTCTGCCTTTCGGCCTGCTGATCGATCAGTGGCGTTGGCGTGTATTCTCGGGAGAGATTCCGCCCGATAAGTACAACCAGGCATGGTGGGATCTGCGGATGAAGTATCAGGGCGTTGCGCCGCCGGTCGAGCGCAGCGAGCTCGATTTCGATCCCGGCGCGAAGTATCACGTGGCGGCCAATGTTCCTTACACCCGGTACTTTCTCTCCTTCATCATGCAGTTTCAGTTTCACCGCGCGCTTTCGAGAGCTGCCGGTTGCCCGGTGGCCGGGAGCGGCACGCCGCTGTCGCGTTGCTCGATTTATGGCAGCAAGGAAGCCGGCGAGAAGCTGAACAAGATGCTCGAAATGGGCCTCAGCCGCCCCTGGCAGGAGGCTCTTTACGAGATGACCGGCGAGCGCGACCTGGACGCTTCCGCGATCCTCGACTACTTCGCTCCGCTCCAAAAGTGGCTGGATGAGCAGAACAAGGGCAAGCCGGTAGGCTGGTAGGCGCTGCTGGTAGGCAATTGTGGCGTGGCGTGGACCGATGAGTCAGCCCATCTCCACAACGACCAGGTTTTGCTCGCCCAGCTTCCCTGCGGGGATGAAGTTCCCTTCCAGCGGCTCGCCGTTGAGCACCAGCTTGCACACGCCCTTCTGAACGCCGGCAAGGTTCTGAACCTCCACGCGCACCTGCTTGCCACGAAAAACCCGCGTCACCGTGAAACCCTTCCACGCTGCGGGAATGCAGGGATCGATGCGCAGCCCGCCGTATTCGGGCCGCAGCCCCAGAATGTGTTGCGTCGCCGTGAAGAAGGACCACGCGGCCGACCCGCTCAGCCAGGGCACGCGCGAAGCGCCGAATCGCGGGCTGTACTTGCTGTGGGTGAACTGGCAGTACACGTACGGCTCGATTTCGCGTACCTCGGCGCGGGTGTTCCACGCGCCCGGCAACGTGGCCCGGAAATACTGCCAGGCCAGATCGCCGTGGCCCAGCATGGTCTCCGCGATCACCGCCCATCCCTGCGTGTGGGTGAAGATACTGCCGTTCTCTTTCATTCCGGGATTGAACAAGGCCGCGCGCATCACGTTGTAATCGGTCTCGACGTACGGCGGATCGCAAATCATCAGCCCATACTCGGTGGCCAGCCGGTCCCGCACGGCTTGCATCGCGGATGCGGCCCGGCCAGCATCGGCGTGTCCGCTCAATACCGCCCACGATTGCGGGTTGAGGAAGATCTGTCCCTCGCGGCTCAAGTGCGATCCGAACTGGAAACCATCGGCGCGATATGCCCGCAGATACCACTCGCCATCCCACGCTTGGTCTCGCAGATTCCGATCCAGCTTGTCCAGGTTACTCTGCGCCCATGCCTCCTCTTCCTGGCTGGCGAGTAAATGGCATACTTCCAGATACACCGAAAGCGCGTAGCGAAGCTGGAACGCAACGAAGACACTCTCGCCGCGGTCGCCCAGGCGAATGCAATCGTTCCAATCGGCGGACAAGCCGCACGGCAGGCCATGCACGCCGGAGCGATTCAGGCTGAACAGGATGGCCCGCTTCATATGGCCCAGCACGGTGTCCTCCCCGCAGTCGGCATAAGGGAGGACCTTGCTGTATAACGAAAGATCGCCAGTCTCCTTGACGTACGCGGGGATCGCGTTAAACAGCCAAAGACAGTCGTCGGAGCGGTACTCTTCCTCGCGCGGGGCGCGTTCCGACCCTGGTTGATGCGCGAACTGCTTGACCACCGGCATGGCGCCCCCGGTGGAAACCTGACCGGTAATCATCAACTCCAGCCGGCGGCCGGCTTCTGCGGGGATTGTGTGCATCACGCCAAGCATGTCCTGCACCGTGTCCCGGTAGCCCAGGCCGTCCCGCTCGCCCGCATAAATCAGGCTGGCGGCGCGCGACCACGCGTAGGTCATCAGGCAATTGAACGGGCTCCACATGTTCAACATGCTATTGAACTCGGCGTCCGGCGTTTCCACGTTAAGCGCGGCGATGCGCGCCTGCCAGTAACTCTTGAGACCGGCCAGCTCCCGGCTGACCTTCCCCGGACTGCCGAACTCGTCCACGGCACGGCGGCCTTCCTCACGCGCCGTGCCGACGCCCATCAGCACCAGAAACTCCCGCGTTTCACCCGGCTCGAGACGGATTCGGCTTTCGAGCACGCCGCAGCCGTTGTCACCGGCGGCGAGGGAATTGGTACACTGCCCCCGCTCCACCACTGCGGGCCTGGCGTAACTCCCGTAAGCCCCGAGGAACGCCGTGCGATCCGTGTCGTAGCCCGAAACTTCGGAACCTACCAGGGCGAGAAAGGTGTGACGCCCCTGGTCCTTCTCCTCGAAGTTATCGGGCATGTTGGGGATGTTGACGTTGGTTCCGTGATCGATGATGCCGCCCTCGACGGCCATTTTCACGATGTGCTGGGCGTATTGCAGATTGATCAGGTCGTCGAAGGCGCTCCAATTCCCTGCGTACTCCACATAGGTGAAGGCGCTCAGCCGGCGAGGCTTGCCGCCTGCATTGGTCAGCCGGACTTGCCAGCACTCGAAGGTCCTGCCGAGCGGAACGAAGTAAGTGGTTTCCGCACGGATGCCGGCGTACTCGGAAGAGATGATGGTATACGCGCTTCCGTGACGGCACTTCGACTTATACCTGTCCAGTGGCTTGCCCACCGGTTGCCACGAAGCGGACCAATAGTCGCGCGTTTCGTGATCGTGCAGGTAAATATAGCGCCCCGGCTGATCCGGAGGGACGGAATTGAAGCGAAGCCGCGTGAAGCGTCCCTGCGCCGCCGACTTATAGAAGCTATATCCGCCGGCATTATTGGTGATGATGGCGCCGTACTCGGTGCTGCCCAGGTAGTTACTCCACGACCGGGGCGTATCCGGGCGGGTGATTACATATTCCTTGTTAAGGTCGTCAAAATATCCGAACTGCATTTCAGAACTCCGGAAATGGTTACTTTGCGCGGCTGGCAGCCAACTCGGCCTGAAGCTTCTTGGTGGCCTCTTCGTTCAGCGGGTAGAAAAACATTCCCAGTCCCGCCAGCAGCGTTCCCACGGCCGGCGCCATAGTCATGAGCAGCCGGATGCCGTGCTGACCTTCGGCCGTCTGCACCACGTTGGCCTTGAAACCATAAATAGCGAGCAGGGAGGCCGCCAGCGCACCACCGATCACCCAGCCGAACTTATTCGACATGCCCGATGCCGAGAAGATCAGCCCGGTCGCCCGCCGGCCGGTTCGCCACTCGGAGTAGTCGGCCGTATCCGCGAACATGGCCCAAAGCAGGGCGGACGTGGGTCCGGTAAGCACGCAGTACACGATGTTATACGCGTACAGCAGAACTAACTGCTCCGGCCTCACCCAATAGGAAAGGACGAGCGCCACCGTGGCCAGCAGCATTAAGCCGATAAAGGCGTTTTTCCTCCCGGTGAAAGGCGTCACGTACTGGATCAGGAAAGTGCCCAGCACGGACATAACCGAGCCAACTACCATGAAAGTGGCCGCTCCGGCCACGCTGCCAACGTAATACTTGAAGTAGTAAACGATAGCGGCGCCGCGAATGGAGACGAAGCAGACACTCAGAATGCCCAGCGCGCATAATACCAGCCAGGGCGTATTGGCGAGCAGATCGCGCAGGTCGCGTGCTCGCGAAGTGTTTTGCTCCACCACCGGCTGAACGCGCTCGCGCGTGGTCGCGAAAGCCGCCAGAAACAGCGCCACCGCCGCCACGGCGTACACCGCGAGCGCCATCTCATAGCCGAGCGCCTGGTTTCCTTTCCCGAAGAACGCGACCAACCGCAGAGTCGAAAACTGCACCACCAGTCCGCCCAGGAAGGCGAAGGTGAATCGCCAGGAAGACAGGCTGGTCCGTTGCTGGGAATCCGGCGAGATCACGCCCATTAGTGCCGCGTAGGGAACGTTGATCGCCGAGTACACAACCATCATCAGCGAGAGCGTGACATAAGCGTAAACCAGCTTGCCGGACGCGCCGAATGAAGGCGTGGTGAAAGTGGCGACACTCATGATCCCGAATGGCACGGCCATCCAAAGCAGGTACGGACGGAACTTGCCCCAGCGGGTGCGCGTGCGGTCGGCAATGGTGCCGATGTAAACATCGAAGAACATGTCCCACGTGCGGGTGACCACCAGCATGGTCGCCAGCGCGCTGGCCGCCAGCCCGAAGACGTCCGTATAGAAATTGAGCTGGAAGTAAATAAACGTCATCCAGATCAGGTTGGAAGCGCCGTCGCCGCACGCGTACCCGACTTTCTCGATCACCGATAGTTTGTGATTTTCTCGAGTCATGGTGAGCCTGGGAGGACCGGTAAGAGAGGATGTTATCACAGTGCCGATTAGACCGGCGCTCCCATTTTGGACTCGTAGGTCCGGTTCAGCGGCGGGCGTTGCCGCCAACGCTCGAGCCGTGTAAGATAGAACGCCATGGTGTTCTCGGATCTCGCACTCTCAAGACGGCTGGAGCGCGCGGAAGGGTGGGCTTGTGCTCAGTTCGCGGAGGCCCGGCGCCGCATCTTCCCCGGCAGCGGCGCCGAGTGGATGGAATGCGCGGGTGCGTACGCGGTTTTCGATGACATCGACTCTCCCGTCACCCAGACCTTCGGACTCGGGATCTTCGAGGAGCTGAGCGCGGGCTCGCTGGACGCGATCGAGCGCTTCTTTCTCGACCGTGGCGCGGAAGTGGATCATGAAGTGAGTCCCTTCGCGGGCGCTGCCGCTCTGAGCTTACTCTGTGCCCGTCAGTACAGACCGATCGAGATCAGCAGCGTTCTGTACCGGCCGGTCGAGAACCCTGCGGCTGAAGAGCACGGCAATATTTCCGTGCGCGTTACAGGCCCGAACGAAGCGCAGCTCTGGACTGATATAAGCGCCAGGGGCTGGACGCACGAACATCCCGAGTTGCTGGACCTTCTTTTGCAGACCGGCGCCATCGCTTCGGCACGCCAACAGACTGTCTGTTTCCTCGCCGAGGTTGACGGCGAGCCGGGCGCCGCCGGCGCGCTGTGTATCCATGAAGGAACTGCTCTATTCGCCGGCGCGGCTACCATTCCGGAAATGCGGCGTCGTGGGTTGCAAGCGGCGCTTCTCAAAGAGCGCATGCGATACGCCTTCGATCATGGCTGCGATCTGGCAATGATGGTGGCCGAGGTGGGCAGCGAATCCCAGCGCAATGCCGAGCGCAGGGGGTTCCGAATCGCATACACGCGTGCGAAGTGGCGTTTATCGCGCTAGCTTGGAGCAAAACTGCCTAGCGCCAGCGGAAGAGCTTGAGTGCGAGGCCGAAGCAGACGATCAGCCAGCCTGCCAGCACTCCCATCTGAGGGGTCAATTGGGCCAGGCTGGCTCCTTGCAGCATGTTCATTCGTAGGGCGTCGATGGCGGCCGTTAGCGGGAGCGCCTTGATGACCGGTTGGGCAAACTCGGGGAACCTCTGGGCCGAGAAGAACACGCCCGAGACGATCCACAGCGGCATCATCACCGTGTTCATCAGACCCGAAGCGGCTTCGATGGTTCTCGCGCGGGATGCAATCAACAATCCGAGTGCGCTGAACGACAACGAACCCAGCACGCACAACAGCACCAGATCGGGCAGCGAGCCGCGCAAGGGCACGCCGAACACCAGCGCGCCGAAGCCCAGAAGCACGCCGACTTCCACCACCAGCAGCAGGAGTCGCGAAAGCAGAAATGAGAGCAGGTAGTAATGCCGCGGCATGGGTGTAGCTACCAGGCGCTTCATCAGTTTCTTGCGCCGGGCATCGACGATAGCGTATCCCATTCCCCAGATGGCGCTGCCCATCAAATTCATCCCGAGCAGGCCGGGGATCAGGAAATCGATGTAGCGGGACCCGGGCTCAAGCATCAACTGGTCGGTCGAGGCAACCGGATCCACGCGGCCAGCGGCCCGTTGGACCGCGCGATCGGCGAGCATACGCGCCGTGCGGCCTTCCGGATTGGTGCTGTCGTATCGGTAGACGACGCCGCCGGCCGCGCCTGGCAAAGCGAGCAGCGCCACCTTGCCGGTGCGCAACGCCTCTTCGGCGGCCGCAGCGGGCAACTCAGCGACATCGAGCAGCTTCTCCTGACGGAGCGATTGCGCCAGTTGCGGCGTGACGGTGGCGATTCTGAGCACGTCCGCGGGCCGGTTACGGAAGGCGATGCCGAGGCCGGCAGCCAGCAGGATGGGGAAGATGAATACCCAGAACAAAGCTTCCGGCTCGCGAATGAATTCGAGAAACCGCACCAGGGTCAACTGGGCCAGCGGATGCTCCATCCAGGCGGCCGGCCGAGGAGATTTTCGGGCAGCCTCTCTGGCTCCCAGTTCGGGGATGGCGACTTCACTCATCGCGCAAATGCCGTCCCGTCAAGGTGACGAAGACGTCCTCCAGAGAAGCGGAATGGGTGCGCAACTCGGTCAGCGGAACATCCTGGCGGCTGAGTTCATCGAGCAGAGCGGGCACGGCGCGATGGAGTTCGGTGACCTGCATCTGCACGCTGCCGTTCTCGCAGCGGACCTGGCGGACGCACTCGATCTGGCGCAAAGCGGAAATGTCCAGCGGTTTCGCCGCGCTTCCGGCTGAAAACTCGACCACGTGTTCGACGCCGATGGAAGCAATCAACTCGCGCGGCGTGCCGAGCGCGATGACTTTGCCGTGGTCCATGATGGCGATGCGGTCGCACAGGCGTTCGGCTTCATCCATGTAGTGCGTGGTCAGCAGAATCGTCCGGCCCGAGGCTTTGAACTCTTCGATCAAATCCCAGAGCTGGCGCCGGGCCTGCGGATCGAGGCCCGTGGTGGGTTCGTCCAGGAACAGAAAATCGGGATCGCCCACCAGTGCGCAAGCCATCGCCAGGCGCTGTTTCTGCCCGCCGGAGAGATTGCCCACGCGCGATTTCCGCTTCTCGTCGAGCTGCACCAAGGCGATTACCTCCGCCGGCGTGGGTCCCGCGCGATAGAAGCTTCGAAACAGGCGGACCGTCTCCAGGACGGTGAGCTTTTCCCCGAGTTGCGTGTCCTGAAGCTGGACCCCAAGCCGATGGCGGAGTTGCTCGGCGTCGGAATCCCAGCGCATGCCCAGCATTTCGACTTCGCCGAAATCGGCGGAGACGAGCCCCTCGCAGATCTCCATGGTGGTGGTTTTCCCGGCGCCGTTGGGTCCGAGCAGGCCGAAGCATTCGCCCGCCTGGACCTCGAGTTCCAGGCCGTCGACGGCGAGTACATCCTTGTAAGCCTTTCGCAGGTTGCGAACCTGAAGCGCGGCTCCCGGTGCGGCGGCTGTCATCTGTCCAGTATCGCGTCGCACGGCTGGATCGTCAACGACGTCTTGCGCATACGTTTGAAACGCTGAGAAACGTTATGATTCGGACCAGTGGGCCGGCTGCGTCCGCTCTGAAAAATCTGCGCTGCCCGGTCTCTCGCGGAGCGAGAGCATCGTGGAACCAGGGCCGCCGTGTCCGCTACGCGACTCCCGCCCGATGCCGCGAGTTCGTCAACGGCCCTCTCTACGTCCAGGAACCTCGGTTCATAGAGTAGGGCGCCATCGTCCCGATACTCGTTGGCGCGCTCTATGGCTCCGACCGCCTTCTTGGTCGCGAGATATGTGGGCCGGCTCAAACCTTTGGGGCCGCAGGTGCAGGCGAGGCATCCCAAGGGCAACGACCAAGGAGACAGCTATAATCCGAATCGGTCCACCCGCCGTCGGTTCAGTCAGCACGATATCACGCGGCAGCATCAGGAGCATCGAGCTTGCTCGCGGTCAGTCGCCTCCGGCATCCGGCTGCGCGCTCTCGATTAAAGCAGGTTCCAACCTGCCGTTGAAGTCCCGCCTGCTCGCAGGGGACTGTGCGCCATGCCAGCGGGTAAACGAGTCCTTAACCACGCGATAGATCGCGCCCCGGTTCTGGGCGGCCAGCTTCAGCCAATTCCACACCCCCTTCTGCGGGAAATAGATTCCGCGGAAGAATAGCCGCGACATCAGGTGACTGATCTTATAGGCAGCCGGTTCGTCCGCGATCGACTCGATGGCGCCTTCGATTGCCGCCGGGCTGTAAGAACTCTTCCAGGCGTACGTTACTTCATCCTGCACCTGGGGGATCGTGATTTTCAGAGGCGTGTGCGCCATGCGGAACGGAGCGAATTCAAGCCAGTGTTTCGGCCGTGTCAGCCGCCCTTCCTTGTTAAGCCGGTCATACAAGGGAGTAGCCGGAAAGGGAGTGATCTGTCCAAACACCGGCAGCCCCGGCGGCCACTTGCTTATCTCGGCCAGCGTGCGTTCCGCCACTCCGGGAGTGTCGTTATCGAGTCCAAAGATAAACGAAGTGATCGCGTACACGTGGCGCCGGGCCAGCGACTCCAGCACACGCGCGTAATCCGCCGGCTTGTTGAAGCTCTTGTTGACACTGGCCAGATTGGCGGCGTCGAGAGACTCCATCCCGATGAAGATCCATTTCCCGCCCGAAGCGGCGATCAAATCGAGCAGCTCTTCATCCCGCAACAGATTGGCGCTGATCTGCCCCACCCACGACAGTTCCGCGCCGGCCGCAATGATATCGCGCAGGAGTGACTTGGTCCGCTTGGCGTTGATCGCGAAATTGTCATCGACGAAGAACACCGCGGCCTTGCCACTGCTGCTGCGGGCGCGCTCCTTGATCTTCAGCATCTCGTCCACGATGCTCTGATTTGACCGGAACCGGATCGAGTCGCCAAAGAAACCCGTCACCGTGCAGAATTCGCATCCATAAGGGCAACCGCGTCCGGATTCAATCGGGATAATGTGAAATGTCTCCCACTCGAATCCGAAGTGCCGCATGATGGGACGAAAGAAGCCCGGAATCCGATTGAACTGCCGCAGGTCGATGGAGTCCCAGGGAATCATCGGGTAATCGGCCAGATTCGGCTTGCGTTCCTGCCCGAACGCGTCCACCGGAGAGTAAATTTCCTTGAGTTCGCCCCGCGCCGCATCCTGCACGATTCGCGGCCACGTCTCATCCGCTTCACCCAGAGCCAGCGCGTCCGCGTGACGCGGCCCGCCGTCGCGGCCGAGAGCTTCGTCCGGAACCTCCGTCACGTGCGGTCCGCCCATCACCACTGGAATGCCGGCCGCGCGGATCGCATCCGCCACCCGATACGCTTTGGCGATCATACGGGTCATGGCGCCGATTCCGACCAGTCCGATCCGCCGGTCGAGTACGAACTGAACCAGGTCGGCGTCGCTCATCGGTTGCGTGTTGCCATCGATCAGAACCACTTCATGCCCGCTGGGCGTAAGCGCCTGCAGCAGGAACATCCAGAGGTGAGGCATGAAGTTTTGCGTGACCCCATTGTCGGGGTTATAGAGCAGGATTCGCAGCTTACTTGCCTGTTCCAGCTTCGCCTCGGAAGTTGGTGTACCCTTTCACCGGCAAGTAATCCGCGCGTGTGGGCGAATGAAAGTTCCGTGTCGGTTCAGCCATATTAGCATCAATTGCCGCGCTACTATGTTCAATAGTGCTCATTCTGGGAATCGAATCTTCCTGCGATGAAACTGCCGCGGCCGTGGTCGAGAACGGCGAAACAGTTCTGTCCTCGGTGGTGGCGTCACAGATGGCCACTCACGGCAAGTATGGCGGCGTGGTGCCGGAACTGGCTTCGCGCGAGCACTTGCGCGCCATCGTTCCGGTGGTGCGGGAAGCGCTGGAGCGCGCCGCGGTTTCGTTGAGCAGCCTCGATGCCATTGCCGCCACGTCGGGACCGGGCCTGGTGGGATCGCTGCTGGTGGGCCTGACTTACGCTAAGTCGCTGGCCTTCGCCCGCGGCCTGCCGCTGATCGCGGTCAACCATATTGAGGGCCACATCCACGCCGTGATTCTGGAATCGCGCCGCGCCGGCACGCCGGTGGAGCTGCCCGCGCTGGCGCTGGTGGCGAGCGGCGGGCACACTCACCTGTTCCGCGTGGACGAGAGCTTCGCTTACAGCTTGCTTGGCAAGACCCGCGACGATGCCGCCGGCGAAGCTTACGACAAAGTCGCCAAGCTGCTCGGCTTCCCCTATCCCGGCGGACCCATCATCGACCGCCTGGCGCCTCACGGCAACCCGCTGGCGGTGCGCTTCACATTCGCCAAGATGAAAGGCAACGTGCTCGATTTCAGCTTCAGCGGTCTCAAGACCGCCGTGCTGCGCTGGGTGGAAGCGCGCGATCTGGCCGCCGCCATCGCCGCCCGCCGCGCATTGGCGCGCGCTGAACCAAACGCTTCGCTCGAACAGTGGCTGGCCGTCACGCCACCCGAGACGCTGAACCTGCTCGCTTCCTTCCAGCATGCGGTCATCAACGAACTGCTCACGCGCGCCGCCGCTTCCGCCGAACGGATCCACGCCCGAGCGATGATTGTTTCCGGCGGCGTCAGCGCCAACGCCGGTTTGCGCACCGCCGCGCGCGCCGCCCGTCTCCCGTATCCGGTTCACTTCCCTTCCCCCGGACTCGCCACCGATAATGCCGCCATGATCGCCGCCGCGGCCTTCCCCAAGTTGCTGCGCAGAGAGTTCGCCGGCTTCGACACCGCCGCCAACGCCAGTCTCACCCTGACGTAATGTGGGGCAGGCGCTTCCGCCTGCCAACTCCGAATCCTCGACGTCAGAAGCTCTACCACTGGTTGCAAGCTGTTGGCAGGGGAAAGCGCCTGCCCCACGCGTGCACGGCTGCTATCATCAGACCGTGGATCAGCCCAAAACCCCGCGCACGTACGTGCTGGTATTGCTTTTTGTTGGCCTCAGAGGATTCGGCAACCTGCTCCTGGCGTGGGGGACGAAGCACTTGCCCGCGGCGCTCGGCGTGCATCCGGCGGCGTATTTGCAAGCGATGCTCGATCCGGCGGTAGCGGCCGGCATCGCCATGCTCATCTTCTCGTTGTTCACGCGCATGGCGCTGCTCAGCGTCGCCGACCTGAGTTTCGTGCTGCCGGTGACGGCGGTGGGCTATGTGCTGGCCGCCGCGCTGGGCAAGCTTTTTCTGCATGAGGAAGTGACGGCTGTCCGCTGGCTGGCGGCATTTCTCATCTTCGCCGGCGTGGCTGTGGTGGGATCCACTCCGCAAAACACCACCAAAGAGGCGTGCGCGAAATGAAGTGGCTGCTGGTTGCGATCACGGTGGTAGCCACGGCGTTGAGCGATCTGCTGCAAAGCTACGAGCTGAAGCGGGCGGGCGAACAATCCGTCAGCGCGCGCGGCATCGCCCGTCTGGCCGGGCTGTTGGTGAAGCGGCGCTACCTGGTTCTCTCCATCGTCTGCCTGGCGTTTTCGTTTTTCGCCTTCATGGCTCTGGTGCAATCGCAGCCGCTGAGCTTCGCCGTGCCCGCCAGCGCGGCCAGCTTCATCCTGGAGACGATAGCCGCCAAATTGGTGCTGCGGGAACAGGTACGGCCGCGGCGCGCCGCCGGCACCCTGCTAGTGCTGTGCGGCATCATTCTGCTGGCGCACTGAGCGCGCGCCGGGAGCGCCGAGCTACTCGCGCGTGGCGACCGGGACCAGCGCGCCATTCTGAATGGTGTAATCTCGGCCGCGCCAGCGCAGCGTGCGGCGGGTGAAACTGGCGGCCCAGATGCCGAAAGCCACCGCGTCCCACAGCGGCACCAGCCACAGCTTCCTGGCGACTCCCGGTTGCCGCAATCCCCACGCGGCGATCATCCACGTCAGCAGCCAACGTAGGCCCAAGTACGCCCCCCAATATGCCAGTGCCAGCGCGCCGGGCGCCAGCGCAATCGCCGCCAGCAGCCACGGCACCGCTTGCGTGAACAGCAACCCGAAGTGTCCCCACGGCCGCATGTGCCGCATCACCACCATCCAGCGCAGGCGCTTTTGGACCAGCTCGCGCATCGAGGCAAAATCGGCCACGGTTTCCACGGTGTACGGCAAGAGCTTCACTTCGTAGCCCTGCTCGGCGATCAGCCGGCCGACCAGCAGGTCGTCGCCGGGCATGTTCTCGATGGCTCGGTACCCGCCGAAGCCGGCCAGTCGCTCGCGCGTGGTGGCGATGGTGGGCCCGAGCGCAAACTTGACGCCATCCAACTGCCAGGCGACGATGATTCCGGCATAAAAGTCCGACAGCATGCCGGTGGAATGCAAACGGTCGGCGAAGGTCTTCTCCTGCGCCGTCACATAGAAACAGGTCGCCGCGCCCACCTTGGGATCGGCCAGGGCTGCCACCACGGTGCGCAGATAATCCGGGCGAACGCGTACGTCGCTGTCGCTGATCACCACCACCGGATGTGCCGCTTCGGCAACCAGGCGGTCGAGCTTGGCCACTTTGTCGTTGGCAGCGTCGCGGCCGGAACCGTAAAGCACGCGGATCGACCGCTCCGGGAACGTGCGCCGCAGCTCCTCGATCACCGGCAGCGCGGGGTCTTCGCGGTCGCTCACGCAGAACAGCAGCTCGTAGTCGGGGTAGTCCTGGTAGCAGAAGCTGGCGAAGTTTTCGAACGCATCCGGATCGGCGCCGCGGATAGGCTTCAAATTGCTGACGGCGGGCGTGAAGCCGGAGCGGGTCGTCTCCCGGCGGCTTGCGGTCCGGAAAAAACGCCAGACACTGAAAATGGCGATCGCGTAATAAGCCAGCGGCGCGGCAGCGATCACGAGCAGGATTGTGTCGGTCAAACTCATCGGCAACTCGAGGCGGCGGGTAGAGTCAGGAGACGCCCAGTAGTACAGGCTATCATCGGGCGGCGTGGCGCGGGTTCGGCGCCGCCTCACCGAAACCGATACGCATCTCTCCATGCGGATTGCCTTTATGAGAGAGTTTACTGAAGCTTTATTCTCAGTGATTTAGGCTCCGATTAGCCCGTTTTCTGACGGCCCAAGCGTATACTCAGAGCATGACCGACGAGCAAACGAAGGAACTTCTGAAACAGATGACCGAACTGATGACCCAACTGGTGGTAGCTCAAAAGAAGATTGCGAAGGCGCAGGAAGCCATTGCGAAGGCGCAAAACAAGAACTTCATTCCATGATGTGAGCGTTGCGACGCTCGGCCCCAAACGCCGAAATGCTGGCCTCTCACGTGAACAGCGACACCAAAGAGATTCTTGCCGTCTTGGAACGGCTCGTGCAGGCTCACCAGCATGGTGTTTTTGACTGGATAGGTCTTGGCGCAATTGTCCTGACCTTGGCAGTGCTTGTCTGGTACACAATTGAGACGTATTACCTTCGAATCGCTGCCGTCAGGCAGCTGGACGTTGCGAGCACCCCGATTCTGATGATCGCTCCCGTTGCCAGGGAATCAGAGTCAACGTCAGCAGATATCACCATACGTAACGTCGGAACGGGACCCGCCTTCAACATTTCCGTCAAGGCTGCGGACCTTCCTAATGGAGCAACACTAATCATCGACTATACCGATGTCCTTGCTGGGCAGGAAACGCAGAAGATAGTCATGCTGCTACGAATTGGTAACGAATCATACCCGATTAACAATCAGGCCGACATCAATGGGCTGCTGAGACAAGGCCACCTACACTGTCCGATTGCTGTGACAATTACTTACACCAGTACGGCTGGAAAACATTACCGAACGAAGATGAGCATCGAACTAGCGGAAAATGTCTGTTCGTACCAATTCTGCGCCCACTCCGAAGTCAAGGGCTGACCTATGACCGTACAGGCAGCCGGATTCTGTCGGTGGCCGTAACTGGGGTTTCGGATCAGCCATGAAATCCTCCTCCAGCTTATTTCAAGATAGCGCAAACTGGCGCGCAACTTGAGCGCGTCGAAGTTTTCGCGCCACGCCTTACTTGCTCGCCTTCGCTTCGGTCATACCGAGCTCGGTCAGCACCTTGGGGTTTGCTTCATCCATCGCCAGCAGGTTGTGGCAGGCGTTGCAATCTTGCGTGATGCTTTGGCCGTTCTGCGCGTTGTGGCTGCCGTCGTGACAGCGGAAGCAACCGGGGAAATCGGTGTGGCCGATGTTGACCGGGTACCTGCCCCAGGTGACCTTCATGTCGGGGAAGATATTGCGATCGTAAATCGCCAGCACCTGTTTGGCGGAAGCGGCAATTTCAGACTGCCGGGCGGACCACACGGCGGGGTAGCTCTGCTGGTAAAACTTGCCGAACGCGGCGGGAATCTGGCTGGCGGCATCCTCGCGGCTCCGGTAGTTCACCTTCAGGATTTCGAGCGCCTTCTTGCGCGCAAACGGCAACGCGGGCGAGACCAGGCCGGCGGCCATGGCTTTGTCGAGCGCGCGCTCCGGCAGGTCGAAGGCGTGCGAGGGGCGGTCGTGGCAGTCGATGCAATCCATTTCACGCATGGTCAGCCCGGCGCCGTCCGGTTTGGCGCCGGCGGCTGCGTAGACGGTCTTGCGGCCGTTATCGTCATATTCCACCCAGGGGATGGTCTGGCGCGCTTCGTCGGAGTGCCCGTAGCGGATGACGACGCCCGGCCCGAGGTGCGTGCCATGAATGCCGATGCCGTGGTTGCCGCCGCCGATCTTCATCAGCAGCACATCCTTAGTGGCGGTGTTGGTTTCATCGTCGGCAAAGTGGCTGATTACATCGATGCGGTCTGTCGAGTACTTCTGCGGCCAGTGGCACTGCTCGCAGGTCTCGCGCGCGGGACGCAAATTGTGCACCGGAACCGGGATGGGCCGCGGATAGGTGTCGAAGGTCACGGCGAAAACCTGTCCCACGCCGGAGAGCTTGCTGCGCACAAACCAGGAAGCGCCAGGGCCGATGTGGCACTTGACACACTCGACCCGGGAATGTGGCGAGTCCTTATATGCAGTGTACTCGGGTTGCATCACGGTGTGGCAGGTCTCGCCGCAGAAGGTGACCGAATCCATGTAGTTCACGGCGCCGTAGCTGAGCTGGCTGGCAATGGCGATATTGCCGGCGGTGGTGACGAGGATGAAGTAGACCAGCTTGCGCAGCTCCGGGTTGCGCCACTCGGGGCGGGGGAAATCCGGCGGATAGATGCCGCTGTGCCTCTCCCGTTTCCGCTTGCGCCACATGCCGAGCGGGATGAGAGCAAGACCGGCGAAGAACGGCCCCGGCAGAATCAGATAGGCCAGGATGCCCATGTACGGGTTATCCGCTCCGCCGCGCAGCGTGATGGGCAGCAGGAAAAGCCAGAACACGGTGGCGGTGGTGACCAGGATCACGCCGGTGAGGCTGATCCAGTTACTGGACAGATGAATGAGCGGGGTCAGCCAGCCGCCGAGCGGGCGGTTCGGTTGGTTAGGCGTCATGGGGGGTGATCAGTCTCCTGGAGCCTCCTGCTCCTGCGCGGCCTGCTTGGGCGCTTCAGCCGCACTGCGAGGATCGTCCTTCCTCGCAATATAGCCTGTCAGAAATGCGGTGTTGAGAGGGTAGACATCGGGATCGAAGATGACAGAGTAGAAGTGCCACACCACGATGGCGAGCACAGCCAGCACGGCTTCGTAGAAATGAATGGAGGTTGCCACATCCAGCCAGAGCTTGGGAAGCAGGCGCAGCGCCAGCGAGTTGGCCCATAGCATGACACCGCTCGAGGTCATGATGACGGCGCCCCAGACCACCGCCCAGTACTCGGCCTTTTCGATATAGCCATGCGACGACCGCAGCGGCGGAGCGTCTCCCAGGCCCAGGTTGTAAGCGAAGTTGCTGCTGGCTTCGCGCGCGTCGCGCACTTTGGGAATCATTTCCTTCCAGTGCTCGCGCAGTTTCCGGCTCACAATCAGCGACACCAGGTGAGTGACGCTGACGGCGATGAAAACCGACGCCGCCACGCGGTGGATGAGGCTCCGCATATCGTGCCGGACCTCCAGTAGAAGCAAAGGCCGCGCCCACCACTGGTCCGGGTACTTGAGAGCGAAGCCGCTCCACGCCAGGGTGATAAACGAGAGCGCCAACACGGCGTGCTGCACGCGCTCAAACCGCAGCATGCGGAGCCCGGACGGAACGCAGCTTGCGGATTGGGGCGCGCCCGCGCGGAACCTCGCGCGGACCAGTTTGCGAATCCAATCGCCGCCGTTGTGCAACAACATCAGCCCGATCGTCACCGGGATCAGCAGCAGGTAGAACTGGCGGATGAAAGCCAGCGCGGGCGGTTCGCTGGCGCCGGCGACCACGTGCACCTGGCCGATGGCGAATCGCCGACCCGCGCCGGGATGGCATTGGCCGCAAGTCTTGGGCAGGTTCTTCGGGTTGATGGTGGAACGCGGGTCGGAAGAAGGCAGGATGTTGTGGACGCCGTGGCAACTGGCGCAGTTGGCCACGGTCTGTACGCCTTCCTTGGCCGCCAGCCCGTGGTAGGAAGCGTCGAAGGTCACTAGGCGATCCGCAGGCATGCCGAACTTACGGCTGAGCCGGACATCGCCGTGGCAACTGCCGCAGGTCTCGCGGATGTTGGCGGGGTTCACGGGCGAAGCGGAGTTGCTTGGTTTGATGATCTTGTGCTCGCCGTGGCAATCGGTGCAGATCGGGGCCTGCGTGATGCCCTTGGCTAGGGCCTGCCCGTGAACGCTGGCACGGTATTGTTCCGCCACTGCGGAGTGGCACATGCCGCAGGTATCGGGCACAGCCATGCGGAAGGCTTGCGAGCTGGGCGGAAGCAGCTCATGCGCGCTGCCGTGGCAAACGCCGCAATCGGGCGCGCTCTCGTTGCCGTGCTTGCGCGCCTGGCCGTGGACGCCGTTTTCGTAATCGCCGGCCTGCTCGGCGTGGCATGCGCCGCACTGCGGCTTGGGAATGCCCGCCTTATGCGGATACGTGTCGTGCGACTCGTGACATGAGTCGCAAGCCAGCTCCGCGTGCGCACTCTTGGCCAGCTTCTGCGCCTGGTCGTGACAACCGGCGCAGTCGAGCGGCCGAGCCGCCGCCCAACAACCGCCGGCAACCCAGAAACCTAAAGCCAGCAGGGCAATTCCCGGCTTGGCGCCAACCCGAGGAATCGCCCGCCGCATTCTGCCGTTAGCCCCTCGACATCCAGCTCTGGTACACGTAAACGCTGGCCAGAACCACTCCGTACACCACCGTGATCACGGTCAGCGTCTTTCCCCACTTGTCGATCTGGTCGAGTTTCTGGGCCACGCTCACCTGGTGAGACGTGACCGATCCGGCTGCATCGCTGACGTGAATCATGTCGTCTTCGCCCGCCGAGACAAACCTTCGGTAGACGATCAAGCCGATTACCGCCAAGGCCAGCGCGGCCCAAAGGACTACAAACGGAACATAGGGACTCATGGATACCTCCTCGTCGTCTGTGTTGTGGAACTGATGATGATGGGGCGCTCCCCGAACGGTGCGCCCGCCTCTTCATATACTGGTATGATTGCGCTCATCCTGCTGGAGCCCCTGCTAAATGTAGTTCCAGATATTGCAGTCCCATTCTAACTGAACATGCAACACGCCTGATGGTTCTTTTAATGTGAACATATTGGGCATTGCACGCAGCAGTCCAGGGCGCAACCGGATCTAAGTTATTGAATTTTGCAACGTCTGCCGACGGAATGGCTGTGAGGTGGGGCTATTGGCGCAGCATCTTCCTCTGAAATGGGGGAAATTCCACTTGAAACGTCGGCCTTGCCGGGATTTGCAGCACGCAGTGCGGCGGCCATGATAGCCAGTAACACAGTGCTCATGGGATCTTGCTGGGAAAGCACCGAAACCAGGCCTGCATCCCAGGCCTGGGCCAGCAGTTGCGGATCCTGGCGGGTAATCAGCACGATCCGCTCGGGATGAGACAGGGGGAGGCGCAGATGCTCGAAAGCGGCCTCGTCGAGAACCAGAACGCAGTTCTGAGAAGAATCCGGCCTGTCAACCGATTCGACGCGCCATGCGCAACTGCGGCACAGTGCTTCGCGAAGGGCGCCCCGGTAAACGCCGTCTTCGAGCGCTAGTTGAACTGTATGCAACACGGCGGACTTCACGCCTCCACCCGCCAAGGGCTACTTCTTCTCCTGATAGCCGTCGAGGCTCTTGTGCTCGTGATAATACTTTCCGGGGGCAGTCAGGTTCTTGTTCATTTCCTCTTTATCGACGGAAACCTTGGCGTGGCAATACACGCATTGCTTCTTGGTGGCCTTGGTGTAGTCCGGTTTGCCGAACGAGGCCGTCGTCGAAACCAGGAAACCGCCCAGCAGAATAGCAGCGGGCACAATGACTTTCAAATGGGACATGATGCCTCCAGGGGCAAGTTTGCAATTGCATCGCCACCGGTCAATTCCCTGTTTTCCGATGGTGTTAGCGTCCAGAAGCGGCGGCAGGCGGGGCAATTCCCCCGTTTGACGGGCTCGCCGGTGGGCGTATTGCCCCAATGAGCCTGCTATACTGAAGTTAAATCGTAACGTAATGTCGAAGCTCACACCTGCATGGCAGAGGGTTGGCGTCCTGGAGTCGGTTTTTGACCAGCTTTCGGACGCTCTGGTCCTTTATGACCCGGAATTCCGGGTGACGGGGGTCAACCGGGCGGCGGAGAAGCTGTTCGGGATCTCCGCCGACGAGATGCTGGGTAAACACTGCCAGGAGATCTTCCAGTGCCCGGTATGTGAGCCGGGCTGCGGTGTGCTGGTGGGTTTGAACCAGGCGCCCAACGCGCCATCCTGCACGGTGCGCCTGCACACCGGTAACGGCATGGAACGCCTGGTGGTGATGCACACCACGCAGATGTTCGACGAGCAGGCCGAGCTAGCCGGCGTGGTGGCTACCATTAAGGACATCACCGAGGAGGCAGCTCCGCAGCGGCGCGAAGTGATCGCCGAATCCGGGCCGATGCGCGAGGTGGTGAATTTCGTACGCCGCGTGGCGGCCAGCGAAGCCACCACCATCCTGCTGGATGGGGAAAACGGAACCGGCAAAGACCTGATCGCCAAGACGCTGCACTATCAGAGCCTGCGCCAGGCCGAGCCGTTTATCGCCATCAACTGCGCGGCGATTCCCGATTCGCTGCTGGAAAGCGAATTGTTCGGTTACGAAAAAGGCGCCTTCACCGACGCGCGGGCGCAGAAACGCGGCATCTTCGAGCTGGCCGACAAAGGGACCCTCTTCCTGGACGAGATCGGCGAGATTCCCATGATGCTGCAGGCCAAACTGTTGCGCGTGCTGGAGGAGCAGAACTTTCGCCGCTTGGGCGGACTGAAGGATATCAACCTGGATTTGCGGGTGGTGGCGGCCACCAACAAGAACCTGCGCGAGGCCGTCAAAGAAGGCGCCTTCCGGCAGGACCTGTACTTCCGCCTCAATGTGATCCAGATTTCCATCCCGCCGTTGCGGGAGCGCGTAGACGACATTCTGCCGCTGGCGCGCTTCTTCATCGACCACTACAACCACAAATTCAAGCGCAGCATCGAGGGGGTGAGCGACGGCGCCGCGAAGTTGCTGCTCTCTCACGATTGGCCGGGCAACGTGCGCGAATTGCGCAATGCGATTGAGCGGGCCATGATCCTGGAGGAATCGGCCCTGATCACGGCGCCGAGCTTGCCCATCGCGGTGGCCCACTCCGAAACGGGAACGGCGCTGCCGGCCGCTCCTCCCGCCGCGGCGGCCGGCGACGGCCTCTCGCTCGAAGACAACGAGCGCAGCCTGTTGGCGCGCGCGCTCGAAAAAACCAACGGCAATCAGACCCAGGCCGCCCGGCTGCTGCGCGTCACCCGGGACACACTGCGCTACAAGATGAAGAAGTTCAATCTGCGGTAAGGGCGTGGGCACGCCTATCGGGTAGTGGGTTAGTCTCCGAGATGCGCGCCTTACGTCAAGCTGCCACCATCCGAGAACGTCGGTAAACGCTGGGCGACTTCCGGGGACTTATCAACTTTGACCTCCGGCAAGCCCACCAGTCGGAGTAAGCTGAAGTCGCTCTATGTCCCCGAGTTCCCGGGCACCATATTTGAGAGAATCTGATTATGAAATCCACGTACGCCGCCATCTTTGCCGCCACGTTGATACTCATGGGTGTCGACGTTGACGCGCAGACGCATCTCGATACGACCGAAATCGATCAGGCGGTGATCTCGAAACTGTCGGCACAGTTTGGAATCAACTCCAAAGTCATCACGCATCTGGATCTGACACAGCCGTTTCAAACGAAATCCCGGTGGAGCCTCGTCGCCGCTAAACAGCCTGATGAGGAGAGCAGCGCCGAGGACGGAACGGGTGAGCGACAAGGGGCAATCTCTCTTTGCTTTGTCGAGAACGACGAGCCAGACTGCTCAGAAGAGATGTTCCTTGCCAAGTTTCGAGAGGAGAAAGTTAGCTTCGTTTCCGGAACTGGGCCGTTCTACGAACTCTCTGCGAGCGACATTGTGTTTTCGGGGCCGGGAAGAACGCTTCCGTTGCTGAGGATAAAGAGCTGTGAGATTCGCTCAGCGAATGGGAATTGCGGAGTTTCGACATTCCTGTTCGCCTATGATCGAGCGGCGGAGAGATTTCGTGTCGTTTTCTTCAACATGATGGGCAGGAATAACAACCAGGAAGCCCGGTTTGTTGAGAACGGCCCCCTGCTTGGTAGTGTAATTGTCGTTTATCCGACAAGCGATGCACCATTTACGTACTTCGTAGAGGTCTACAAGCGAATTTCCGACAGTGAGTATTCGCGGGTGTTGAGATATCGAGGTAATACCGGTTACGGCGACGGCAATCCTCTCGCGGTCATCGATTCAGAAATGCCAGAGACCCTTCGGCGGCTAGGTCTTTGGAGGACAGGTGATGCGTTGCCAGTCCCGCCGAGCATGCCTAGAGGATGTACACGGCTCGTGATGCGCAAAGGCGTCGAGTGGTGTGAACCGCATTAAAGCCGTCGAAATCAGGAACGCATCAGGTCACCCCAGCAACGGACTCTTTAGGGATTACTCCCGATTAAGGCCGTAGGGCTTACAAACCAAGTTGACGGGTTGTCGCCAAATCGGAAACTGACTCGCCACCGCCGGCCGGAACCGCCCGTCGCGAGCCAGCGGTTGAATGCGAGCACAGTGTGCGCGGTTCCGCACGGGTTCTCGTGATGCGCTGCCGTGGTAAGTTGGTCGTTTCGGGGAGATCGTCGACAACCGCTCCCTGACGGTCGCGCCTCCGAACGCCCATCGGAGCCGTGACCATAGGGAGCGGTTGGCACGTTTAGTCCCTACGGAGGGCAGGCGTGAGACTATATCGAGTTTTGATTTTGGGTTTGCTGGCGGCTGCGCTGGCGGCGGCGCAATCGGCGGGCGCGCCGCGAGTGGCGCTGGTGAACATTCAGGACGCTATCCTGGCCACCACCGACGGCCAGAACGCAGCCAAGGCGCTGGACGCCGAATTCGGGCCGCGCAAGGCGGCGCTCGATGAGGATCAGAAGGCCATTGCACAAAAGCAGAGCCGTCTGGACACCGAAAAGCTGGGCGACGAGGAGCGTAAGAAACTCCAGCAGGAAGTCGACGACGCGACGGTAGTGCTCAACGCCAAGATGGACCAGGCCGACGCCGATCTGGACAAGGCGCAGAAGAAGACCCTGTCCGAACTGGGCAAGAAGATGGTAGCGGTGATCGTGGAATTCGCTACCAGCACGGGCTACGCAATGGTGTTCGACACCAGCACGTCGCAAGCGCCGCTGCTCTATGCCGAAAACGCGACGGATATCACCAGCGAAGTGATTGCCGCTTACGAGACCCGGCACAAAAGCGCCGCGGAGCGCTGAAACGTGGGCACGAGTGGGGCAGGTTTCAACCTGCCAACCCCCGCGTGCGGGCGCATTTTTCCGCGGCTGCCGACGCTGCTGGCGGCGATGGCGGGCGCGCTGGCCGCGCAGAGCGTGGACATCTACTCGGAGTTTTCGCGGGTCGATCCGTTCGGCGAAATCGTGGCGGCCGACCGGGGCGCCCAGCCGCGCGAAATTCTCTCGCCAGCGGTGGTGCGTAACGCGTGGGCTTCGTTCCACGTGGTGATCACGGCGCCGCCCAAAACCACCTACCTGTTGTACGTGGCGACCAATCCGCTCGACGCGTGCCGGGTCGCGTTGTACAAAGAGCATTTCGAGAAGACGGCGGCGGGATGGGCGCCCGACCGGCTCACTGAGCTGACGCGCCTGCCCGATTTCGGCGTGATACCCGATCCGGCCGATGGCGTGGACGGCCAGACCACGCGCGCTTACCTGCTGGACCTGTGGATACCGCCTAACGCGAATGTCGCGCGGTTCCGGCTGGAGGTGCAGTTGAAAGTGGGTTATTGGGTGGTGCGGCCGATGGAAGTGCGGGTGATCGCGCCGCGCGTTCCCGATCTGCTTGTGACAACCGAGCCGGTGCCCTTGCCGCCGGTTGCGAGCGGCGCGGACGCGGCAGCGCTAGCCGCGCTGCTCGATGGCAAGGAACGCACCTACCCGCCGCCGGAAACCGTGCGTGCCATCATCCGCCGCAACGCGGTGCAGGACATGGCGCTGGCGAGCCGCCTGGATGCGGCAGCCGCAGGCCCGCAGGCGCTGCGCCAGCGTTGGGAGGCTCTAAGGTCGGGCAGTGACGATAGCGCGATCCCGCCCGTGGCCGGCGCCGAGCGGTACCTGCGCCTGCGAGACTGGATCTACCGCGAAGCGCAGCGGAAGCCGGTGGAATTCTGGTAGCGGCGCAACCTCTGCCGCCACCGGGACGCCTTACCGGATCGCAACGGTTGCGGGGCTATATGATGGAGAGGTGTCCGGAACCCGCCGTCTGCCGATGGCGCTGATGGTCTTCGGGGCTGCGATCTCGGCGCAATCCTATACGGCGCCCGCCGGCGACCGCCCGGCTTTGCGCCGCAGCGGGCCGTCGATTTTACCCGGCGGGAGGATCATTGCGCCGCTGGGCGAAGAGTACTCGACCGGACCGGGCGCGTTCGGCATCGCCGTAAGCGCCTCGGGCAGAACCGTGGTCACCGCCGATGGCGGCCCGTTCCGCTACTCCTTAACCGTGCTGGAGCGCGCATCGCGCCAAATCCGCTGGCAGGTGTCGCAAGCGGTGGCGCCGCCGCTGGACGCTGCCAGCCAGGCGAGCCCGGCCGACTGGCACGGCGTTTCGCTCGGCGTCGCCTTGTCCGGCGACCGCGGCATCTACCTGGCGGAGGGCGAGAGCGGCCGCGTGGTTCTCTTCGATTCAACGGCCGAGCGGCGGCGCGTCTTCGACCTCAACCAGGGAGGTTTCGCCGACAGCTTCACCGGGGACCTGGCGCTGGACGCGGTGCGCGGAATCCTCTACGCCGCCGATCAGGCGAATTCTCGCATTGCCGCGATCGACGTGCGGTCGCACCAGGTGGTGGGTTCGGTTCGCGTGGGGCGGCTGCCGTTCGCCATCGCGCTGGCGCCGGATGCGCGCAAAGTGTATGTCGCCAACTGCGGTATGTTCGAATACCACGCGCTCGCCGGTGCGCCCGAGGCCGGCCTTTCGTTTCCGGCATTCGGCTTCCCCAGCGCGGAAGCCGTGCGCGGCGCCAAGCAGGGCGGTATCGAAGTGCCCGGTTTGGGTGAAACCGGCGCGCGCGAGGCCGATTCGGTGGCCGTGGTAGATGTGACCAATCCGGCGGCGATGAAAGTGGACGCGTTCGTCCGCACCGGCCTGGATTTCGGCGGCGAGGTGCGCGGCGGCAGCGGTCCGGCCGGCATTCTCGCCGCCGCCGGCCACGTGTTCGTTGCCAACGCAAACGACGATTCGGTCAGCGTCCTCGACCCCGCCACCAACCGCGTGGAAGCGGAGATCCCGATCCGCATCCCCACGCTCGATGGGCTGCGCGGCGTGATCCCCATCGGCCTGGCCTATCACGAAGCCTCCGGCTGGCTGCTGGTGGCGGAGGCAGGCATCAACGCTGTGGGCGTGATCGACGTGCGCGAGCGGCGCGTCATCGGGCACTTGCCGGCGGCCTGGTTCCCCACGCGGGTGGCGCTCGATGGCGATACCGTGTTCGTCGCCAATGCCCGCGGCCACGGCGTGGGGCCGAACGCGCCGGGAATCGGCGTGGGCGGCCTGCTGCCCGGATGGTTGTACCAGGGGACGATTTCGGTGTTTCCTCTACCGGCCCGAGAGGAACTGAAAGCGTATACCGGCGCGGTGCTGGAGATGAATGGCTTCTTGCCGAGCGCGCAAGCCGCGCCGGCGCTGCCGCCCATCCGCCATGTTGTGCTGATCGTGAAGGAGAGCCTGAGCTACGACGAAGTGCTGGGCGATATCGCGACCGCCCGCAATGGGCCGGTGATGGGCGCGTCGCAGCTGGCGCGTTTGGGTTCCCACGGTCTCGCCGACGGCCAGCGCCAGCGGCTAAGCATCAAGGACGTCAACCTCACGCCCAACCACCACGCCCTGGCGAGCCGCTGGGCTTCCAGCGACAACTTCTACGCCGATGGCGAAGCCAGCGTGGAAGGGCACCATTGGCTGACGGGCGTTTATCCAAACCCGTGGGTAGCGAGCTCGGTGGCCGCGGCCTACGGCGGACGCAAGACCTTCCGCCTGGGCACTGCTCCGGGGCGGCTCAGCTTCGCGGGTATGGCGGCTTCGGTGGCGCCCGAAGACATCGGCGAAGCCGGCACGTTGTGGGATCACCTGGCGGCTCACGGCGTTTCGTTTCTAAACTTCGGCGAGGGGTTCGAGCTGGCCGGAGCGCGCGAAAGCCCCGGCCTGGGGCCCACCGGCGTGCGCCTGTTGACGAACATGCCGATGCCCGAAGCCCTTTTCCGCAACACCGCGCGCCGGTATCCGGGCTTCAACCTGGCCATTTCCGACCAGCAACGCGCGTCGCGTTTCATCGAAGAAATCGAAACGCGTTACCGGAAGACCGGTGCGGCGCTGCCGGCGCTGCTGTTCGTCCATTTGCCGGGCGACTACCTGGCGGACGCGCGTCCCGAGGATGGATACCCGTACCCGGAATCGCACGTGGCCGACAACGATTATGCGCTGGGCCGCATCGTCGAATACCTGTCCGGCACGCCATGGTGGCGGGACATGGCGGTGTTCGTCACCGAGGCCGATACGCATGGTGGCGTGGACCATGTGGACGCCCACCGCACCGTTCTGCTGTGCGCCGGCCCGTGGGCGAAGCCAGGCTACGCCTCGCATCGCAACGTGAGTTTTCCGGGACTGCTGAAGACCGTCCTCCGCTTGTTACAGCTTCCGCCCCTCAACCTGTACGATGCCGCCGCCGCCGATCTCGCCGACTGCTTCGCCAAATCTCCCGGCACCGGCCGCTATCAGGCGGTCCCCGAGGACGCTCGCATTTTCGACCCGAAGCAAGCCGTGGCGCTGGCTGTCAAACCTGCCAAGCCGGGATTCGTCCCGGCTTTTGTTGCGGCCACGGCCGCGAATCCCCAGCGAAGAAGAGCCGAGTCTCAGCAGGCTAGCCAGCCGGCCCGGCAGCCTGCGTCATGCAAAAGCCCTGCCTCCCTTGCGGTAGGCCGGGCTTTTCGAGCGTTTGCAGTGTTTATGGGTCACCGCGGGTGACGGTGCGGAAAAACCGCCCGATTTCGGGCGGCTGCGAAAGTCACGATTCCAAGGACTACGGCCGCACCTTCCCGAGGCCTTTGCTACAATACTTACCAAACCCTGGTGCACGGGGGAAATCGATATTTTCTATTCCGCCCATCCAGGATTTGAGTGGAGACCGGTGCGCCGCGTTGGAATCGGACGCCCTGCCGGGCCGCGGACCGGACGCCTATGGATTTCGATCAGCTCCATACTTTCCTGGAGATCGTCAGGCTGAAGAGTTTCTCCAAGGCGGCACAGACGTGTTACCGCACGCAGCCGGCCATCAGCGCGCAGGTGCGGCAATTGGAGCAGGAGTTGCGGGCGGACCTGTTCGAGCGTTTCGGCAGCCGCATTTCCCTCACCACGGCGGGCCGCATCTTCGCCGGGCACGCCGAACAGATGCTGGAGCTGCGGCGCCGCGCGCAGGACGCCATCGCCGAGCTCGAGACCAACCCACGCGGCGAGCTCGTGATCGCGGCCAATGAAGCCACCTGCATCTACATTCTGCCCACGGTTTTTTCGGTTTACCGGGGGTTGTTCCCCGCCGTGCAATTGCAGGTGGACCGTTCCTACGCCTCGCGCGTGGTGGAAGCGGTGGCGGAGAACTCGGCCGACTTCGGACTGACGCAGCTTCCGGTGGACGAAAAGCGTCTGCAGGTGGTGGATATTCACAAGGACGAGATCTGCGCGATCGTCCCGGCCGGGCATCCGCTCGCCGGGCGGAAGACGGTCGAGGCGCAGGACGTTACGGATTTTTTCCTGCTGCTGCCCAAGCAGGGAAAAACGCGCACGCGGCTCAACCAGTGGCTGGAACCGGTGGAAGAGCGAATCCGCATCTCGATGGAGCTGGATTCGACCGAGATGATGAAGCGCTTCGTGGTGGCGGGGCTCGGGGTGAGCTTCCTGGCGATTTCCAACTGCCGGGAAGAGGTGGCGTCTGGCAAAGTCTGTGCCATCTCGCTGGCTCCCGAACCGATGGTGCGGCGGCTGGGCCTGATCTACCGGCGGGACAAGGCGCTCTCGAAAGCGGCACTGGGATTCATTCAGGTTGTCATGGAGAATGTGGGCGAAGTGCCGGCCAAGGCGCGGGCGCCGAAGGTGGTGGCGTGATGAAATGCAGGCAATGCCGCAAGGCTCTGGCCGAAGAGGATGCGGCGTGCCCGCATTGCGGGGCTCCCAATCCGGCGGCGAAGGGCATGTATCAAAGCTCCACGGTGCTGATTTCGGCGGATGGCGCGGACCTGGTGTACCGGTCGGTGGAAGAAGTGCCCGCCTCCCTGCGGACCAAGCTGCTCGAGTCTACCAACGGAGGCAATTCCGGAACCATCCTGATTGCCGACCGGCGCGGGCGGCGCGAAATCAGCAAAGCGATGCGCGCTCTGCCGGGTCCGTCGCGGCAGCGGCTGCTCGATTCGGTGCTCGGCCGGGAAGCCCGGGCGGATTCCTGGTTGACGCCCTTGCGCAAGCGCATCATCCTGGCGCTGGTAGTGCTGATGGTGTTGTCCACGCTGGCGCTGGCGTACGCGCATCGCTGGCTTTAGGAGGCAAGTCCGGCAAGATCGCCATGGCATTCGGAGACCATCTATGACCCGACGGGCGGTGGTGTTTGGCGCAGCCGGTCAATTGGGAGTCGAACTGGTGCACGAGATGCAGTCGCGCGGCTACGCGACGATCGGCTTCGACCGGGGAGATGTGGACATCACGGATGGGGCGGCGGTGGAGAGCGCGGTGGCAGGGCATGAGGCCGACGTGGTGTTCAACTGCGCCGCCTACAACCAGGTCGACGTTGCCGAGCGCGAGCCCGAGGCGGCCTTTCAAATAAATGCGCTGGCCGTGCGGCACCTGGCGCTGGCGTGCCGCCAAGCGGACGCGCGCCTGGTGCAGTTTTCGACGGACTACGTTTTTGACGGTTTTGCGCACCTTCCTTATGCCGAAGACGACCATCCGCACCCGTTGAGCGCTTACGCCGTCTCGAAGCTGGCCGGAGAGTTGTACGCCCGGGCTTACCTGGAGAGCGCGCTGATCGTCCGCACCTCGGGCGTGTACGGGCCCGGCGGCCGCAACACGGCGCGCGGCAATTTCGTGGAAACCATGATGCGTCTGGCCTCCTCGAAACAGCCCATCCGCGTGGTGCAGGACCATGTGGCATCGCCGACTTTCGCGCCCTTGCTGGCGGCGCGCACGGCCGATCTGGCGGAGCGCGGCCAGACCGGCGTTTTCCATATCGGGGGCGGAGCGCCCATCAGTTGGTTCCAATTCGCGCGGTTGATCTTCCAGGCGGCGGGCATCGACCCGTTGGTGCTGGCCACCAACCAGCGCGAGTATCGCACCGCGGCACGGCGGCCGCAGTATTCGGCGCTTTCCAACGCGAAGATGGAGCGGATCGGACTGGAGCCCATGCCGCCCATGGCCAAGGCGCTCGAAGAGTACTTTGCCGAACGGGCACGGCCAGCCCTTAGCGGGCATCCGGTTTGATGGCGTAATAGCCTTTGCGCACCTGGGCTTTCAGGTCCTTGTTCGACAGGCGGACTTCCAGCTTGCGATAGGTGCCGTCCCGCTTCTCGTTGGTGGACGTGTAGCCGAGCGAGTACTGGCTGCGCATTTCTTCCTGCAACTCCTGGAATACGTCGTTCAGGGAGTGGTTGCGGCCTACTTTGTAGACGTGGCCACCGGTCGCGTCGGACATCCTGCGCAGGTAGCCTTCGCCGGCGCCGCCGCCGAATCCTCCGAAGGGGCCAAAGTTACCGTAGGCGCGGGGGTCGGAGTAATCGATGCTGTAGATGACGGCATCGGCCTTCTGGGCGGCCTCGATGGCGTCCTCGATCTTCTTGCGGCTGCCCTCGTCCACGCCGTCGGTGATGAGCACGATCACCTTGCGGCCCACCTCCGTGCGCAGCTTTTCGTCGGCGGCCAGAAAGACCGCGTCATAGAGCACCGTGCCGCGCGGATCGCCGGCCGTGGGCACCGGGCCGGGACCGAAGCCTCCTACGCCGGAACTCACCCGCAAACCGTCCATCCCCCGGCTCAGCAGGCGGGCGGAATTGGTGTAATCCTGAAGCAGTTCGACCTCTTCGCCGAAACTGATGAGGAACGCTTCGTCCTTCTTGCGGATCACCTGGCTGAAGAACTGCGAGGCGGCGCTACGTTCGATATCGATCAGGTTGCGCTGGCTGCCGCTGACATCGATCAGCAGGCCGATCGTCAGCGGAAGGTCGGTCTCGCGCGCGAAGTACTTGATTTCCTGTTGTTTGCCGTCCTCGAAGACGGTGAAATCGTTCTTTTCCAGGTTGGCCACCAGGCCGCCCCGCTTGTCGCGCACACTGGCCAGCACGTTGACCACGTTGACATCCACCTGGATCGTCGGAGGCGCCTCCTCGGGGGAAGGAGCATTCTGCGGAGGGGATTGCGCGCACAACGCGCCAGCCAGAGTCAAGAGTGGGAGGATTCGCATGCCGGTACAATGGTGTTGACGTCTCCCGCGCCCCGAGTGTTTCATGATGCAAAAAGCCATTCACCACCTCCGAAGGTCAGACCCGGTGCTGGCCGGCATTATCGACCGGGTTGGAGACTATCGTATCGAATTCCGCGACCCGAATTTTGAGACGCTAGTCAAATCCATCGTTTACCAGCAGTTGAGCGGGCGGGTGGCAAACGTGATTTTTGGCCGCCTGGCGCGCGCTGCAGGGGGCAAGATCACACCGGAAAACATCCTCAAGCTGCGCCCGGCGCGGATGCGGGCGGTGGGGCTGTCGGGCCAGAAAACCGAGTACATCCGGGACCTGGCGCGCCACACGCGCGACGGGCGGGTACGATTTGAAGAATTGCCGGCACTGGCGGACGAGGAAGTGATGGCGCGGTTGACCGCTGTAAAGGGAATCGGCGTCTGGACCGTGCACATGTTTCTCATTTTTGCCTTGCGCCGGGATGATGTATTGCCTAGCGGCGATTTGGGCATCCGCAACGCCATCCGCCAGGCATACGGCCTTGAGGCGCTGCCGCTACCCGGCGAAATCGAGACGATGGCCGAGCGGTGGCGCCCCTTCTGCACGGTGGCAAGCTGGTATCTCTGGAGGAGCCTGGAGCCAAACGCTAACCTCTGATTGAGTGATTTCCCCCAATGCGGTACTTTTTAATGTGAAATACCGCTGTTTTTAACCACATTCAGGTTATAGTATGTGAGGATATTCGGACCTCGGGATGCTGTTCCTCCGGGTTCGATTCGAGTGATTCCAAGGAGAGATATCATGCGCGTATTGAAACTGGCGGTCCCGGCCGCGATCATCCTGGCGGGTCTGGTCATGAGCACCGTGGCCAGCTATGGCACTCCGGCGTATATGAAAGCGACGGGACAGAAGGCATGCACCACCTGCCATGCCAAAATCGGGCCGATGGCCGACATGAAAAAGGACCCGAATTTGAACGCCACCGGCAAGTGTTTCAAGGCCCAGACGGACAAAACGACCTTGACCGACGCCTGCAAGAACGCGAAGTAGTTGCTGCGCTGGCCCGGGGTTGCGGGTCCGTTGAGCCCCGCACGCCGCAGCCGGGAAGCGACGCGCCCGAGCCAAGCCCCTGATCGCAGGCGCCTCCGGCTAGGCGCGTCCGGCGGAGTCTCCGTTCGACTTAGAATGAAGCATGCGCGTGCTGGCGCTGTGCGCCTCCATCCCCTGCCTGCTCGCCGCTCAAAACGCGCCGGATGCCCGCGAGATTGTCCGGCGCTCCATCGAACTGGACCGGAAGAACGAGGCTATCGCGCGCAATTACACATTCCTCGAGCGGAATGAGACGCGCATACTGGACCGGTCGGGGAAGCCCAAAAAGGCGCCCGAGACCCGCACTTTCGACGTGACCCTGCTGGAAGGATCTCCTTACCGCCGGCTGGTCGAACGCGACGACCGGCCGCTATCACCGCAGGAGGAGCGGAAGGAACAGGAGAAGCTGCGCAGGAGCATCGACGAACGGCGCAGGGAGACGCCCGCGGAGCGCCAGCGCCGCATCGCCGAATGGGAGCGCAAGCAACAGCGGCAGCGCGAACCCCTCCAGGAAATACCGGACGCGTTCGATTTGCGGCTGGCGGGCGAAGAGACGCTGAACGGCCGCGATGTTTACGTGATCGCCGCCACGCCCAAGCCGGGATATAGGCCGAGACTCGCCGCAGCCGCTTACTTCCCCAGACTCAAAGCCAAATTGTGGATCGACACGCTGGATGACGAATGGGTGAAGGCTGAGATCGAGACGCTGGACACGATCTCGTTCGGCGGGATTCTGGTGAGGCTCGCCAGAGGCAGCCGCCTGACGTTCGAGCAGACGCGCGTCAACGATGAAGTCTGGTTGCCGAAGCGGATCGCGGTGAGCCTGTCAGCGCGGGTGATGCTGGTTGCCGGAACGCGCGCGGAAATCGAAATCGCTTTCAGCAACTTCCACAAGTTCCAGGCGGACTCGCGGCTGGTGACACAGCCTTAGCCGCGGTGCGCGGCGATGAGGAGCAAGCCGAAGATGAGCACCGGAACCAGGGCCAGCACCGCATAGGAGAGCACGCTGCGCGTCCTCGGCGACCGGCGGGTTCGCCAGTCGCGGATCTCCGGCCTGTCGCGCACCGTAACCTGCTCCGGATGCGCCAGATCGCGGGCGAACTCGCGGGCATTGGCGTACCGCTTGGCGGGCTCGCGTTCCAGCGCGCGGTAGATGATCTCCTGGAGCTGAGGCGGAATCCCGGGATTGACTTCGCGCGGCGGCATCGGATGGTTGACCACGCGGTCGTTGATCACCTGAAACGGGTTGTCCCCGGTAAATGGCGCCCGGCCGGTGACCATTTCATAGAGGATCACGCCCAGCGCATAGACATCGCTGCGGGCATCGCCGCGCTTGCCCTTCACCTGCTCGGGGGAGATGTAGTCGGGGCTGCCCATCAGTTCGGAGAGCTTGCCAAAGGTGAGCCGGCGCGCGGCGGCGTTATAGGCAATGCCGAAGTCGACGATCTTGATCCCGTCATTCGGGTTGAGCAAAATGTTCTCCGGCTTGAGATCGCGATGCACCACGCCGTTCGAGTGAATGTGGTCCAGCGCTTCGCAGATGGCGAGCGCGATCCGCAGGCTGCGCTCGATGGAGAAGCGACCCTCATCGGCCATCGCCTGGCGGAGCAATCGCCCCTCGGCCCACTCCATGACCATGTACAGCCGGCTGCCGTCGCCACTATTGAGAGTTTTGACAGTGCCGGGGTGATCGAGTTTCCGGCCAATCGCGATCTCCCGTTGGAATCGGTCGAAGAAAACCGGGTCGCACTCGGCCTCCGGATGCGGCACCTTGAGGGCAACCGTGCGGCCGTCGCGCATATCGATAGCGCGGAAGATGGTTGCCATGCCGCCACGGGCGACCATGCTTTCAATCCTGTAGCAATCGATTTCTTCTCCGGCGCTGACTGGGGTCATAAATGGCTCCACAGCGATGGTAGACGGAAGTGGCTAAATAAGGCATAGAAGAACCATCAAGGTTTCGTAAAGGCGCGGTAGGACGGACCATCGCCTTTCGTGGTCCGTCATTTGCCGCCGGAGCACGAAAACCCGACGGACGACATAAACCGCTCGTCCGTCCTACCTTCAGGCGATTGGTTTGTGTCTGCGCTTGAGGACAGCGGCCACGCCGGCAGTGATCGAGAGCAGGATCCCCGCCGGCAGTAGACACAAAGCGACGAGCAAAGTGAGGGTTCCGAGCGTTGTGCCCGCACACGACCCAACCCCCACAAAAACCGCCACAAAGAACAGCGCGACCCCGCTGCCGCTTGCGATGAGGCCGTATTTGAGAAGGCGTGGCACTATCTGTTTACAGCTTGAACAGCTCCCGCAGGCGCCGGGTCTGCACACGGCTTACCGGGATTTCGGTGTGCTTCTTGTCATCCATGCGGAGCTGGTAGCTCGACTTGAACCACGGCACCACTTCTTTGATGCGATTGATGTTCACCAGGTAGGAGCGGTGGACGCGCCAGAAAAGCTCGCGATCCAGGCTGTCGTGCAGGTCCTCGATGGTGCGATAGGTGGATTGGCCCTCGAAGGAGGTGGTGACGAGCGTGATCAGGCCGCTGTCGATAGTGGCGTAGATCACGTCATTGGCATCCACGATGAAATTCCGGTTGGCGGCCTTGACCATCAGCTTGGTGCGAGGCGTGGGGGACGGAGCGGCGGCGCGGGCGGGGACGGGATCGCCCGATTTCTTCTCGAGAATGACCCGCCGCGCGCGGTCGATGGTCTCGGCCAGGCGCCCGCGGTCGAGCGGCTTCAGCAGGTAGTCCATGGCCTCCAGCCGGAATGCCTCCACGGCATACTGGTCGTAGGCTGTAACAAAAATGAAATGCGGCGGCTCGATGCCTTTTTCCCGTAACTGGTGAATCACGCCGAGCCCGTCCAATCCGGGCATGTGGACGTCCATGAAGACCACTTCCGGCTCCAGCTTCTCGATCAGGTTCAACGCTTCTAACCCATTGGAACCAGTGCCGATAACCTCGATCTCCGGAAAATCTCTGAGGAGGAAAGCAAGCTCATCGCGGGCCAGTTGCTCGTCATCGACGACAATTGTCGCCAAAGTGGCCGTCGCACGTTCGCGCATGGAGTTGGTATTATAGCATTTCAGCTTTTCAAGGAGACTCACACTTGCCTAATCAAGACGTCCGTATAGCGCCCGCCGAGGGTAAACTCGGTGTGCTGATTCCCGGCATGGGCGCTGTGACGACGACGTTTATCGCCGGTCTGGAGGCCATCAAGCGGGGCACGGGGAAGCCAATCGGGTCCCTCACGCAACTCGGCACCGTCCGGCTGGGAAAGCGGACCGAGGGGCGCAGCCCCGCTATCCGGGATTTTGTGCCGCTGGCCAAAGTCGAAGATTTGGAAATCGCCACCTGGGATATTTTCGAAGATAACGCCTACGAAGCCGCGGTCAAGGCCGGCGTGCTGGAAATGCCGCTGCTGGAATCGCTGAAACAGCCGCTGGAAGCGATTGAACCGATGGAGGCGGTGTTCGACCAGAAATTCGTCAAGCGCCTGAACGGCCCCAATGTCAAGGCGGGTGGCAGCAAGATGGATTACGCCGAGGCGGTGATGGAAGACATCCGCCAGTTCCGGGAGCGGACCAAAGTCTCGCGCATGACGATGATCTGGTGCGGGTCGACGGAAGTCTTCCACGAAGCGGCGGAGGTCCACTCCAGCCTGGCGCGTTTCGAGCGCGGTTTGCGAGAGAACGACCCGGAGATTTCACCCAGCCAGATCTACGCCTACGCGGCGCTCAAATCGGGCGTTCCCTATGCCAACGGGGCGCCCCACATGACCACCGACATGCCGGCGCTGCTCGAACTGGCGCGCGAGCGCAGCCTGCCGCTGGCGGGCAAGGATTACAAGAGCGGGCAGACGTTCATGAAGACGCTGATCGCGCCGGGCTTGAAATCGCGGCTGCTGGGGGTCAGCGGCTGGTTCTCGACCAACATTCTGGGCAACCGCGACGGCGAGGTGCTGGACGACCCGGGGTCGTTCCGGTCCAAGGAAGTGAGCAAGTCCTCGGCGCTCGAATACATTTTGCAGAAGCAACTGTACCCGGACCTGTACGCGGACGTGTATCACAAGGTGCGCATCGAGTATTACCCGCCCCGCGGCGACGCCAAGGAAGGCTGGGACAACATCGACATTTTCGGCTGGCTGGGCTACCCGATGCAGATCAAGGTGAACTTCCTGTGCCGCGATTCCATCCTGGCCGCGCCGCTGGTGCTCGATATCGTCCTGTTCATGGACCTGGCCCAGCGCGCCGGGATGCGCGGCATCCAGGAATGGCTGTCGTTCTATTTCAAGGCCCCCATGCACGCGCCCGAGGTCTACCCGGAGCACGACGTGTTCATCCAGCTCATGAAACTGAAAAACACGCTGCGCTGGATGCGGGGCGAGGACCTGATTACGCACTTGGGTCTGGAATATTACGACTGATCGCAGTATCTTGTAAAACAGGGAAAACCGGCGGGCGGCGTCCCAGGGACCGTTTCTGCGGGCCGTTGCGTCTAATATCTTAGGGAGAGTATGAAAGTACTGGTCATCGGCGGCACGCTCTTCATCGGCCGCTCCCTGGTCGAGGAGCTGGTCAAGGCGGGGCATGATGTCGCGGTTCTGCACCGCAAGCCGAAGCACGATTTCGGGCGGCGGGTGGAGAACATGGTGGCCGACCGCAACGACGCCGAATCGGTGCGCGAGGCGCTCAGCGGACGCCGCTTCGAAGTGGTGTTTGACAACGTCTACGATTGGGAGCGGGGCACCACCGCGGCGCAGGTGGAAGCCACCGTGCTTGCGTGCGGCAGCCGCCTCAGCCGCTACATTTTCATGTCCAGCGTGTCGGCCTACGGCGACGGGCTCAACCACAAGGAAAGCGACCCGCTGGCGCCGGATTCGCACTCGAACCCATACATCCGGAACAAGGCCTCCACCGAGCGGCTGCTGTTCCGCATGCGCGCGCAGCACGGCTTGCCGGTGGTGACGTTCCGCCCGCCCTTCGTATACGGTCCCAACAATCCGTTTTACCGCGAGCAGTTCTTCTGGGACCGGCTGCGCGCCGGCCGCCCCATCGTCATCCCGGGCGACGGTTACCGGCTGATGCAGTTCGTTTACGTGGGCGACCTGGTGGCGGCCATGCTGCGGGCCATGATCGAACCGCGCGCCGAAGGCGAAGCCTTCAATATCGGCGACTCGAAGCCGCTCACCCAGGTGGAGCTGGTGGAACGGCTGGCCAAGGCCGCCAACACCGCGGCAACCCTGGCGCGCGTGCCGAGGGACCTGATTCAGCAGGCCGGCGGCAACGCCTTCGAGGAACCTTACTATTTCGGCGAATACTTCGACGTGCCGCCGATCACCATGAACATCGGCAAGGTCGCGCGCATGTTGAAAGTGAAGGGCACGCCCTTCGAAGCGGGCCTCAAAGAAACCTACCGCTGGTACGCGCGCAATCACAAACCGCGCACCGCCGGCTTCGACTTCGACGACAAGCTGCTGGCCATGGCCAAGGCGGGGGCGACGGCGGAAGTTTAAGGGCGAGCAGTTCCTCCAGGCACGGGCAAGCTAAAGCATGCCCCACCGAGGACGCGCACGGCTTTGGTGGGGCATGCTTTAGCTTGCCCTCGGGTACAATCAGTTCAAGTGGCCGGCGTTTATATTGCCTATCCGTTTTGCGCGCAGAAGTGCACTTACTGCAACTTTGCCTCGGGCGTGTTTCCGCGCGCGCTGGAACGGAGGTACGTGCAAGCGTTGCTCCAGGAGATCGCCGCGCTCAACTGGGAGTGGCGGCCGGAGACGGTTTACCTGGGTGGCGGCACGCCAAGCAACATTGCGGCGGAGGATCTCCGCGCGGTGCTGGATGCCATCCCGGGGCGGCCGTGGATCGAGGCCACCATCGAAGCCGCACCCGGCGCCATCTCGGGCGATCAGGCGCGCAACTGGGTAGCCCGCGGCATCAACCGCGTCAGCCTGGGCGTGCAGTCGTTTGTCGACAAAGAGATTCGCCGCACGGGGCGCAAGCACACGGCGGAAATCGTGGCTCGAGAAATGCGGCTGCTCCGCGCGGCCGCGATCGGCAGCATCAATATCGACTTGATCGCCGGGCTTTCCGGGCAGACGGAAGCGAGCTGGCGGGAATCGCTCGACTGGATCGAGCGGCTCGAGCCGGAGCACGTTTCGGTCTACATGCTCGAAGTGGATGAGGACAGCCGGCTGGGCAAGGAAATGCTGGCTGGCGGCGTGCGGTACGGAGCGGCGGAAACACCGGACGACGACCAGGTGGCGGCGTTCTACGAAATGGCCGTGGAGCGGCTCCAGGCGTTTGGCCTCAACCGCTATGAGATTTCCAATTTCGCGCGGCCCGGCTGGGAATCGCGCCACAACCTGAAGTATTGGAAACTGGAGCCTTATATGGGTTTCGGAGCGGACGCTCACTCGTTCGATGGGCGAATGCGAACACGGAATGTGGGAACGGTAGAGGAATACATCAGCGGTGCTGGGCAGGTCGGGGACCTGCCCCACTTGGCTCACGAGGATGAGCGTTTCTTTGTCGGCCTGCGGTTGATGGAGGGCATACGGCCCGACGCTCAGGAGTGGCAGCGCCACGACGCGGCGATCCGAAGATTCCTGGATGCCGGCCTGCTCGAAACGGCCGGCGGCGTGTTGCGCCTATCGAGCCGCGGGGTGCTGGTTTCGAACGTTGTATTCGCGGAGTTTCTTACCTCATGATCGATCTGCGCAGTGACACCGTGACCAAGCCTACGCCCGAAATGCGGCGGGCGATGGCGGAGGCCGAAGTGGGCGACGATGTTTACGGTGAAGACCCCACCGTCAATCTGCTCGAACAGCGGGCCGCCGAAATCACCGGCAAGGAGGCGGCGCTGTTTGTGCCCACCGGCACCATGGGCAACACTATCGCGGTGAAGCTGCTCACCGAGCACGGGCAGGAAGTGATCTGCGACTCGCGCGCCCACATTCTGGATTACGAATTGTCGATGACCGCCTGGTTTTCCGGCTGCCTGATTCGCGCCATTGCCACCGAAGACGGCATTCTCGAATGGAAGCAGATCCGCCCGCTGGTGAAGCCGGTACACCCGCACTACGCACCGACGGGCGCGATCGAAATCGAAAACACGCACAACATGGGCGGGGGCACCGTTTATCCACTGGCGGCGATACAAGAGATTTCGAACGGAGCGCACGAGCTCGGGGTGAGAGTGCACATGGATGGCGCACGCGTGTTCAACGCCGCGGCGGCGCTGGGCGTGCCCGTGGAAGACATCGTGGCGCCGGTGGACACGGTGATGTTTTGTCTCTCGAAGGCGCTGGGCGCGCCGGCCGGCTCGATGGTGGCCGGCCCGGCCGAGCTGATCGACGGGGGCCGCCTTTTGCGGAAACGGCTGGGCGGCGGCATGCGGCAGGCGGGTGTGCTGGCCGCGGCCGGTCTGATCGCGCTCGAAGAAACTCCCAGCCGGCTGGGCGAGGACCACGCCAACGCGCGTTTCTTCGCGGAAGGCGTGGCCCGCATTCCCGGGGTCGGAATGGACCCACGGAAAGTCGCCACCAACATCGTGGTTTTCGATATCGGCGCCACCGGCCTGACCCCGGGAGAATTGAGCCGGCGCCTGAAACAGCGGGGCGTGCTGATCAACGGCGTCGGCCCAAGCCACATGCGCGCCGTGACGCACTATGACGTCACCCGTGCCGATTGCGCACAGGCCGTGGAAGCACTGGCGGAAGCCGTGGCCCGAGTCGCGATAAACTGAAGGTTTCGTACATCCACCCTGTCAGAAGGTTAGGCATACATGTTGAAACCGCTAGGGAGGCTGCGCGGCGCAGGATTGGTATGGTTCTTTGGCGCCGCCGTCTTCGCGCAAGAGTATTCGATTTCGACCGTCGCCGGCGGCGCGCCACCCACCACGCCCGCGCCGGCCGCCAGCACTGCGATTGGAACGGTGAAACGCGTGACGGCGGACGCGAGCGGCAACGTGTATTTCAGCAGCGGCCACGCGGTTTTCAAGATCACTCCGGGCGGCACGCTGACGCTGGTTGCGGGCAATTCGCGGCCCGGCTTTTCCGGCGACGGCGGCCCGGCGACCGCGGCCCAGCTTAACTCGCCGCAGGGCCTGGCGGTGGATTCGCAGGGCAATCTCTACATTGCGGACCAGGTGAACAACCGGGTGCGGATGGTGACGCCGCAGGGCGTCATCAGCACGTTCGCGGGGAACGGCAAATTAGGCCAGCCGCGGTTCCTGGGCGATGCGAGCCCAGCCACCTCGGCGAACCTGAACCTGCCCGGCGGCGTGGCAGTGGATCACTCGGGGAATGTTTACATCGCCGACACCGGCGATAACTCGATCCGCAAGGTTACCAACGGCATCATCAACACCATAGCCGGCGACGGTTGGGCCGGCCTCTGCTGCGATACCCTACTGGCCACTGAGTCCGTTCTGATGCAGCCGGAAGACGTTTTCGTGGATAACTCCGGCAACGTTTACATCGCCGATACGGGCAATGCCGCGATCCGCGAGATCACCGCCAGCACGGGCATCATCAATTTCATCGCCGGAGCGTGCGACATTACCAGCACCGCTACCAACACCAACACCGGCGAAACTTGTTCCATTGGCTATTCTGGCGACGGGGGGCTGGCCAACGCAGCCGGCCTGGTCGAGCCATTCGCGGTGGTGGTAGATTCGTCGGGGAACGTGTACATCGCGGAGCCGACCGATGGCCGCATCCGCGAGATCAGCACGGTCAACGGCAAGATCGACATCAACACCATTGTGGGCAACGGCACGCTGGGCTTCAGCGGAGACGGCGGCGCAGCGACTTCTGCCGAACTCAATCGTCCGACGGGTGTGGCAGTGGACGCTTCGGGCCACATCTACATCGCCGATTCGCTCAACAACCGCATCCGTGCCGCCCAGGGCGGTAGCGTCAGCACCTTCGCCGGCAACGGCGTATACAGCTATTCCGGCGATGGCGGCCCGGCCACCAGCGCGCAGTTGAACGCGCCGCACGGCGTCGCCTCGGACAACGCCGGAAACTATTACATCGCCGACTCAGGCAACAACGTGGTGCGCAAGGTGAGCGCAAGCGGCGCCATCACGACTTTTGCGGGCAACGGCACAGCGGGATTCGGCGGCGATGGCACCGCGGCAACCAGTGCGCAACTCAACGGCCCGCAAGGCGTGGCGGTGGATGGCGCAGGCAACGTTTACATCGCCGATACCGGCAACTCGCGGGTGCGCGAAGTGTCGGGCGGCACCATCAACACCGTAGTGGGCAGCAGTACCCCGGGCTACGCGGGCGATGGCGGCGCAGCGACCAGCGCGGAACTGTATTCGCCGGTGGGGCTGGCGCTCGATGCAAACGGCAACCTGTACATCGCCGATGCCAACAACAGCGCCATACGTAAGGTCACCAACGGAACGATAACGACCATCGCCGGCAATGGCCTGCAGGGATACTCTGGCGATGGCGGCCCGGCGCTGAGCGCTCAGTTGAACGATCCGGAAGGAGTGGCTGCCGATGCGGCAGGCAATCTCTACATCACGGACACGCTCAACTATGCGATCCGCCAAGTGTCGCCGAACGGCAATATTACTACCATCGCCGGCAACGGCGTGGCGGGCTACTCCGGCGATGGCGGCCCGGCCAGCCAGGCGCAACTCAGTTACCCGGCCGGAATTGCGGTGGACAGCGGGGGCGACGTTTTCTTCGCGGACGCCGGCGCCAGCGTGCGCAAGATTTATGCGAACGGGACGATCTCGACCATCGCCGGTAACGGCTCAATCGGCTACACCGGCGACGGAGGCCCGGCGACCAGTGCGTCGCTCGACGGACCAACCGGGATCGCCGTGAATTCCAATGGCGACGTGTACGTTGCCGATTCAGCCAATAACGCGATTCGCCTGCTGTACCTGCAATTTTCCGCCGTCACCAACGCCGCCAGCAACTTGACCGGCGCCATCGCGCCGGGCGAAGTGGTGGTGCTCTACGGCTCCGGCCTGGGGCCGGACAATCTGACGACGTATCAACTAGAGAACGGCGAGGTCCCGCCGAGCGTTGGCGGGACGAGCGTCTATTTCAACGGTACAGCGGGACCGGTGCTCTATGCGTCGTCCACGCAGGTCGCTGCCATCGTGCCTTTCGAACTTACCGGCGCGACCGCGCAGGTCTATGTCTCATACCAGGGGCTGATTTCCGCGCCTATCGGCGTTTCGGTGGCGCCGGCCGTGCCCGCGTTGTTTACTGCCAACGATTCCGGCACGGGGCAGGCGGCTGCCGTCAATCAGAGCGGATCATACAACAGCGCTGCCAATCCCGCCAGCTCGGGCCAATGGGTATCGCTGTACGCCACCGGTTTCGGCCAGACCGACCCTCCTGGCCAGGATGGCGCATTTACCCAAGTGCCACCCGCTGGAGTACTGCCGTTGCCGGTGCTGCAGCCGGTCACAGTCACCATCGGCGGCAAACCCGCTAACAGCAACTACGCCGGCGGTGCGCCCGGCATCGTGCAGGGGGTGATGCAGGTCAACGCTCAGATCCCCAGCGGACTGCCGGCCGGCAATGCCGCAGTGGTGGTGACGGTGGGCAACATACAATCGCAGGCGGGCGTCACGGTTGCAGTCTCCGGCAACTGAGACGGGCGCCGCATTGCGGGGTAGTTTATCAATGCGGCCCGGTAGGACCGGGGAGCGAGGCGGGGGCGACGTTGAATCCGCCTATCACGATGCTGGGGCGCTCCCCGCGCGTATCGACATCGTTCAGCCTGGTAATAATGATGTGCCCTTCGCCGGGCATGAGCGCGACGTAGTTGTCACTATAAAGCGCCGGGAGGATGCGGTCGCCGCTCTGCCCGCGCACCGCCTTCACCGTGACCATCAGGGCCGGCTGCTGCGACTCGTTGTGCAGCTCGGTGGTCAGCACCCATTCGCCGCCCTGCCGTTCCAGATGGGTAGCTGCCCCCACGGTAACCTTGGGCAAAGTGCGGATGTCGCGGAAATTGTTTTCCTCGGTGCCGCGCAAATAGAAGTTCTGGGAGAGCGGCGCATCTCCGCCGATCAACCACAAGCGGACAAAATGCACCGGCGTCAACGTGCCGGGAAACTCGATGTGAATGGGAGTGGCCACGCTATCCTCGGGGCTATCCACGTGAACCGACTTACTCCACGCTACCTTGCCATCCATATTGATGACCTCAGCCTTGGCAAGCAGGCCCTTGGCGTTGCCGGCGCTATAATTGACCACTTCGACATTGTCGGTGAGCGGATTCCACTGGATGTGCAGAGGCTCGGAGCCTTTCTTGGCGCCGAAGTAGCCAGCCGTCGGGTCGAAATAATAGTCGTAGGTCTGCCACACGAATGAGGGCCAGCAGGGATGGCTCATCCACAGCAACATGCCCATGCGGTTCTTGCCCTGGGCTTCGAACATGGCGCGGTAACCGTCATAGTTGATGAACTGCGCCAGCTCGACCCAGTCCTCGGCATTGGCAGCGCCTCCGTAATTCTTGTCGATCATTTGCCGGAATGACTCGCCGCGCTGCGCGCCGCCCAGACTGAAATCGTGCATCCCCCACACGTCGCCCTGCGGCCAGCGGCCCTCTTCGGGCATCATTTGGCGCAAGCTGTCCATGGTGACGATGTTGGGCATGCCGAGCTCGCTCGAAAGCTGGGTGGTGGCCTTGTACTGGAAGTAGTAACGGGGCGGATTGGCCCAATAGGGGCCGTGGCCGGTGACGACATCATCGGCCGAGCTGGGAATGTAATGGATGGCGGGCGCCAGTTCGGCCAGGATGCCGCGGAGTCCGCGCTCGATCGGTTCCGGCGGGTAACCTTCATTGCGGCCGACATACAGGCCGATGGAAGGGTGGTGGCGCATGCGCAGCACATAATCGCGCGCGTTGGCCAGGAACATGGCCGTGTCGTCCGGGTCCGGTCCGTCCCAGGGGTTGGCCAGCCAGAAGTCCTGCCAGACCACGATCCCGTAGCGGTCGCACGCATCGTAAAAAGCTTCGTCGCCGGTTTGCCCCACCCAATTGCGGATCATGGTGAAATTCATGTCGCGGTGATAGCGCACCGCGGCGTCGTATTCGCGCGCGCGGTAGCGGAGCATGGATTCGGGGAAGCCCCAATTGCCGCCCCGCGCCACGAAACGGCGCCCGTTGATAAAGATGCGCAGCGCGCCACCCTCCTCGCTGTAAGTGAAGCGGCGAACGCCGGCGTTGAATGACTTGCGGTCCGAGACCGCGCCGCCCGTGGCAAACTCCAGCTCGACGCGATACAGGTTGGGATCGCCGTAACCGTTCGGCCACCACAGCTTGGGATTGCGCAGGCGCAGGGCGGGTTCGGCGGCGGGATCGAGCTTGACGGTTTTCGAGGCGCTGGGAGGGATGGTGACGGCCTGCTCGAAAGTGGCATCGCCGAAGTGCCCGCGCAGTTTGCCGCTGACGGCGGCGCCCGAATGATTGAGGAGCGTGGCCTCCAGCGCAACCTCGGCGGACGATCCGTCGGCCGAGATCGAAATCGTGTCGGCCTGCGGATTCTCAACGCTCACCGCGCCGGCCGAGGCCAGATACACGTCCCCCCATATGCCGGTGTTGCGCCCGCGGATGGTGGGAATCCAGTCCCAGCCGACCGAAGCGTGCATGGTGGGATTGTCCGCGCCCAGCACGCCGCCGTTCTTGCCGGAGCTTTGGAAATCTTTTTCCGTGACGCTGCCGGGGTTGGCGTTCTTGAGAATGCGCACGGCCAGCGCATTGGGCTGACCGGGGCGCAGCAGCGCGGTGACCTCGAAACGGCCGGTGATGAACCCGCCATCTATGCGGCCCAGCCTCTGGCCGTTGAGAAACACTTCCGCCTTCCAGTTGACGCCATCGAAATGGAGAAAGATGTGGCGGCCGGCCGCCGCCGGCGGAGCGGTGAATTCGTTGCGGTACCAGAAATCGGAGTAGAAGAAAGAATCCGAGATGGCGTTCTGGTTGTCGCCATAATCCGGATCGGGGATGGCGCCGTCGTTGAGGTAACTGGAAAGCACTGTGGCGGGGACAGTGGCGGTCATCCAGTCGGCATCGTGGAATCCGGCGGTCGCCAACGCGGCGCCCGAGGCGTGGACTTGCGAAGCGCGTTGGAGACGCCAGGCGCCGCCCGCCAACGCCAGGCGGCCATCGGCGGTGGCGGCTGCCGCTGGTTTGGCGCGCGGCACGGGACCACCCCTGCCATAAACTTCGAACTCGCTCAGAATGTAAGGCTCGTCGGTTTGTCCCTTGGTCAGCATCAGGCGGACCCAACGGCTATGCGCGGGGCTGGCGAGGCGGATTTGGTCGACAGCGCCGTTGGCGGCGGGCAGGGCCTGCAAGGTGTGCCAATCGCGCCCATCATCGGAGACTTGGATGGCGCCTTCGGCGGCCCGGCGGATCCAGTAGAGTGCGATCCGATCGAAGCTGCAGGGCGCTCCCAGATCCACCGACACCCACTGTTCGCCGGCGGCAGCGCTCATCCAGGCACTCGAAAACTCGTAAGGGCCGCCTGCATGCACGGGAGTCTTGCCATTGCCGAACGAAATCTCGTCGATGTGCCAGTTGAGCGGGCGCCCGGTTTCGAAATCGATGCGATAGAAACGGCTGCGGCTGGGCTGGCGGAGCGCGATCAAGGGCTTGAACTCGGCGCCGGGATGCACCATGCCCCACGCGCGGCCCAGTTCGTTCCACGACTGTCCATCCGCCGACGCCGAGAGAACGCACGTCCACTCCTGATTGTCGCTGCCCGCTGTCAGCGTCGCCAGCGCCTCGAGCCGGTCGATTTCCGGAGGCGGCGCGCCGCCCCATTCCACCTGGACCCAGACATGGCGGCCGGTCATGCTGATGGACGTCGTCCAATTGCCGTCAAACATCAGCTCTCGCTGGTTCTTCGGCAACACGCCCTGCTGGCTGGTGGTGACGCGGAAAAAGCGCGGCGGCGCGGTTTCCCGAATGCCGTCCGTGATCAGTTGCGCGGTGAGATTGTAGTCGTAGCTGCTGGACTGGTAGGCCGGCCGGTGCAGCGCCAGGTTGCGATAGGTGGTCGAGTCGATTTCGACCGTGGGCGACCAATCCTGCCGCGGATCTCCGGGATACACGCCGACGCCGCGCGTGTAGGGCTGCGCGCCCAAAGCTTCGAGTGCCAACAAGGCGGCAAAAACCTTCAGAGGGAGTGCCATGTAACGCTAATTGTATTGGAAATCGCGGTAGGACAGGCGATCGGTTTGTGTCGCCTGTCGTCTGCTCGCCTGCATGGCGCCGGCCAGCGACAGGGCCACAAAAACCGATGGCCGTCCTACTTGGTCTCGTCGCCGGTCAGCCGGACGTTGGGGATTTTCAGCTCGCGCGGGAGCGTGGTGACCAGGCGCTTGATGGTGAGGACCAGCGGCCGCGGAATGGGAGCGTGCGCGACAGAGGTTGCCGAATCGGCGTAAACTACCGTCAGATCGGAGGCAATGTACGAATAGACGGGACTCATTGCGAACCAGGCGGGAGAAGCGGTCCGGACATTCCCCACCCTGGGCGACTCGGCATCTGTGACAAGCTCGCTCCTCGAGTCGCTAAGGCTGTAAATCCATCCCGGCGTGCCAGGCTTCAGTGCAGTGCGCCATATAAGATACGCTTCGTGGGCGTTCTCCAGCCACCTGACGGTGCCGAATCCCGGAACACGGGTCCAGCCGCCCTCGGGCTGTATGTCTACGGTCGCCTGGCGTTGGTAGAGCCTGAGATAAATCGACACCCACAGGTCCACATTCTTCGAGGACAGTGTCTTAGGGTCGTAGATAGACAACCCGATCGACTCACATCCGCCGTTGGTGGTGCTCCCTCTGAATCTTACAGACACGCCCGAAGCCCACGTTCGCGCGTCTGCCGCTCCCGGCGCGATCGTGTCCACTCCCGACACCAGGCAATTCGCCAAGTCTCGAGGCCAGCCGCTGACCTTCACCGGGATAGTGACAACGCCCTTTGTCGGGCTGTCAACCTCGACTGGGCTTGCCTGTCCGAGATCGGCAGCTAACTGGACCGTGATGCTCCGATACCTCGGGTCATCTTGCGGAACAGCGGGATTGAACGAAGCCATTCGCCCCAAAGACATCGCTACCACGAGCGGCGCCAATCCGCCGAGCGCGATCGCGAACACTCGAACCAGGATGGTCCGGCGGCGCGCGTACTGCCACACGACAAGCGAGAATCCTGCCACTGTCATCAGCCACAGCGCGAAGTCCCAAATCCGCGAAGGCCTTTCCAAGTGCGTCAACCGAGTCCCGATGGCTGGAATTGATAACGCGGCCATGCCAAGGCGGGTAACGACGTAGAACACAATTCCGGCCAGCACAAACTCGCGAGTCGCCCTAGACAGCGCGGCCAAAACGAACGGGAGGGTGAGAAAAGCCAGAAACCAGCCTTGACGCCAGAGCAGGCCGGGAATCAGACCCAGCGGGTTGAACCCGCTCGCCCGAAGGATAGTGTAATCGGAAATCAACAGCGGCAGCATCAGGAAAGCGGCGACGAAGAGTAACTTGGCGGCTAGAAGGCTTTTCCACGAGTAAGGCTCATCCACTCGGGCATTTCCTGGTTTTCGGAAACGTAGCCGATGCGCGCGAACTCGGGCGTCGAGAGACGCCGCGAGTCCACTCCCAGCACTTCGGCGGACCCGGCCGTGGCGCGCAGGATGTTCATCAGCAGCTTGATGGTGGTGGTTTTCCCCGCGCCATTGGGGCCGATCAGCGCGTAGATGCTGCTCTCGGGCACCTCGAGGTTCAACGCGTTGACCGCTTCGGTGCGGCGGAAGTTCTTCGACAGGTTGTGCGTGGAGATGGGATTACTCATTGGATTTGCGTCCCCCTTTCGCGGGTTGCGCCGGCTCCGTTCCGCCCAGGCTCTGCCAGTGCCGCGCGACCGCGGCCAGCACGTCGTCCAGTTGCATGCCGAGCTTCTTGGCTTCCACCACCAGCCCCTCGAGCTCGCCGCCCAGCAGGCCCGCCCGCGCGGCGGCGGTTGGCTTGGGCAGCGCCGCGGCCACCACCGTCCCGATGCCGGGAAGGACTTCGACCAGCCCTTGCGCGGTCAGTTGCATGACCACCTTGTGGGCCGTGTTGGGATTGACCTTTAGTTCCTTGCTGAGAGTGCGGACGGACGGAAACGGGTCTCCGGGACGGAGTTGGCCCGAGACGATAGCCTTGGTGGCAGCGTAGATAATCTGCTCGGAGAGAGCGACGCCGGGTTGGAAGACCAGGCGGAACGGGACCACATGTGTATTATTACAGATAGTACAGCTAAGACGCAAGAGAGAACTTGCCGCTTAGCGTCGGCGCACGCCACTGCGCTCCACGCCACCATGTCGAGAATCGCCGGCGCCGGGCCTGGCTTGGGAAGCGGATCGCGGGAAAGCGGCCTGCCGAACCGCCGCTGGAGCGGCCGTGGCGCGGCGTTCTGCTGCAATGCTCGGGTTGCAGCTACCAAAGTCCGGTGACGGCGGGCCGATCTTGCGGATACCCGCGGGGAAAGACCTTGCTGAGCTCGGCTTCTCGAGCGATCTGACGATCCTCGCGGCCAGGGAACTCGAACCGCCTGATGGCGCGCCCCGGTTTCGCCACGCGTAGTGTTAACTTCCGAGCAGATTTGCGGCCCGCCGGCACCACGCTGCAAAAAACAATTTGCAACTAGAATGTTTTTTGCTATTCTGGTATCGCTCTGGTCATTACCGCGCGACGAATATGGAGACAGCCGCACAAGGCATTCTGACTCGCGACGAAATGGAAAGCAGGCGCTTGTCGGCCGCACAAGACCTGCAGAGGGGACTCACCCAGTCCCAGGTTGCCCGAAAATTCGGCGTCAGCCGCACCACGGCTTCCCGCTGGTATCGAGCGTTGAGCGGAAGAGGGATAGACGGGCTGCGCAAACGGCGCGCCACCGGCCGCCCCAGCCGCCTCAACGCGGAACAGTTGCAGTTGGCAGCGGAGCTCTACCGTTCTGGCCCGCGCACCGCCGGCTTCCAGACCGACCGCTGGACCACGGTGCGTTTTGCCGGCGCCATTCGGGCCCGCTTCGGCATTCAATACGATCCGGACCACGTGGGCCGCATCATCCACCGCCTGGGACTGCGCGAGCGCGTGCGCAGCCACCGCAGGCTGGCGGATGTTCTCTATGGCCCCATTTCCGCTCCAGTTCTCAGCCACGCCGAAGCGCCGCCGCCGGCGTAGAGAGGCCCAGTAACGCCAGCGATCTGGCCGCCGGTGGTTTGTTTTTCGGTACGCGCTTGATCCATGGGAAAGACACCGGCGGGCAAGACCGCCAGGCGTTACGCCACCTGCCGGAACCCGTTGACTTTCTGAACGACGTTCTGTAATCTAACGATTGGGATGGGAGTCGTTGAGCGCCGCACACGCGAGAAGGAAGCGCTGAGGACCAAGATCCTCGAAGCGACCAGCCGACTCATGGTCGAAGAGGGCTTCGAAAGCGTATCGATCCGCCGCATCGCCGAGCAGATCGAATACTCGCCAGCCACTATCTATCTGTATTTCAAGGACAAAGCCGACCTGATCGACGCCATTTGCCAGGAACTGTTCGGCCAGATGGTGGAAGTAATAGGTGCCGCCGTCGCCCAGGAAACCGATCCCCTCAAGAGGCTCCGCTTAGGCATTCGCGCCTATATCGAATTCGGAATCTCCCACCCCAACCACTACCTGGCGGTCTTCGGAGCCCCGAAACGGGCGGGAGAGACAGCGCCCTCAGATAACAATGAAGCCCACAGGCTGGGCATGGAGGCCTTCGAGATCCTCAGGCAAGCCATCCGCGGCTGCATCGCCCTGGGAGCGCTTCCGGCGGGCGACGTGAGGACCACCTCGCATGCGGCCTGGATGTGCATGCATGGCATAACTAGTCTGATGATAACAACTTACACTGGTCCCTACTGTGAGTTCCCGGATCTGACCGCCGCTGACTGCGACCATTTGCTCGATGCCGCTGTCGATCTCCTCGTGGCTGGCCTCCGGAACTGTACGCTAGAGCCCCTTCCAAGCGCTTGACCCGCTCCAACCCCCAAGAAAACTCTTGACTTTGCTAATTACTGTCCTTACTATGAACAGTGTTTAGTAAACTACGTTCATTAAATAATTTGCGATTATGAAGAAGCTTGCTGTTAAGAATCTGTTTCACGATAAGGTCCGGCTGTCGGTGACCCTGACCGGCATCATCTTTGCCTTGGTGCTGATCGCGGTTCAATTCGGGCTGTTCCTTGGCTTCCTCGAAACCAGCGCCAACATCGTCACGCGGAGCGGCGTCGATCTCTGGGTTACCGCGCCGGGGCTGCCGCACGTCAACGGCGGGAGTGCGCAGCCGGAGCGGCGCCGCTACAAGATCCTGGCGGTTCCGGGCGTGGCCAAGGCTGAGCCCTACCTGCTGAGCTTCGCTAATTGGAGGCTGCCCTCGGGCGCGAAGGAATCGGTGCAGGTGGTGGGCTACGATCTGGAATCCGGCCTGGGCGGTCCTTCCGCGCTGATCGCCGGTTCGGCCGACGGCCTGCGCGGCGACGACACCGTCATCATCGACGAACACTATCGCAAGAAGCTGGGCGTGACGGCGCTCGGGCAGACCGGGGAAATCAACGGCGTTCGCGCACGCGTAGAGGGATATACGCAGGGCATGCTCTCCTTTACCACGGCGCCTTACGTATTCACCTCCTTCAAGCACGCGCAAAAATACATGAACCTGCCGCGCACCCAGACCATTTTCATTGTGGTGAGGCTGGCGCGCGGCGCGGACGCGCAAACCGTGAAACGCTGGATCGCCGCCACGCTGCCCGATTGCCAGGTCTTCACCAACGCCGAAATGGCGTGGAAGACGCAATCCTACTGGGTGTTTTCGACCGGCGCCGGCATCACCACGCTGATGGGCGCGGTGCTCGGCCTGCTGGTCGGCATGGTGGTGGTGGCGCAAACCATTTATGCCGCCACGGTGGACCACTTGCGCGAGTTCGGCACGCTGAAAGCCATGGGCGCCGCCAACCGCTATATCTACCGCGTGATCGTCGAGCAGGCCGTGCTCAGCGCGTCGATGGGTTACGCTGTCGCCATCGTGGTCGCGCTGTTGGTGGTCCATGCGGCCCGTGGCGGCGACGCGCCCATCCTGCTGCCAGCGCCGGTGGCCGCCGGCCTATTCGGACTGGCCGCGCTGATGTGCGTAGCGGCTTCGGTGATCTCGATTCGCAAAGCAACTGAAATCGATCCGGCCATGGTTTTCCGCGTCTGAAGAGGAGCACCCGATGGATACCGTGATCCAAATTCGCGATGTGGTGAAGCATTACGGCAGCGGCGCGAGCGAAGTGCGCGCGCTCGAAGGAGTTGACCTTGATGTGCGTGCCGGGGAAGTGCTGGCGCTGATGGGGCCTTCGGGGAGCGGCAAAACCACGCTGCTTTCCATCATGGGCTGCATTCTGCGCGCCACCGCCGGCAGCGTGAAAATAGCCGGCCGGGAAATGGTGGGCCTGCCCGAATCCGAGATGCCGCGCGTGCGCTTGCAACACTTCGGCTTCATCTTCCAGGGCTTCAATCTTTTTCCGGCGCTCACGGCGCGGGAGAACGTCGAAATCGCGCTCGATCTCAAACGCGCGCCGCGGCGCCAGGCGTGCGGGCGCGCCGAAGAGCTGCTGGCCGGCGTTGGCCTCGCGGAAAAAGCCGGAAGCCATCCCGCCGATCTGAGCGGCGGCGAAAAGCAGCGCGTGGCCATTGCGCGCGCCTTGGCCGGAGATCCGCCGGTGATACTGGCCGACGAGCCGACCGCCGCGCTCGATTCCGCCAGCGGCAAAACTGTAATGACGATTCTGTCTTCGCTCGCTCACCAGCGGGCGCGCGCGGTGGTCATCGTCACCCACGATCCGCGCGTGCTGGGCTACGCCGACCGCGTGGTGCGGATGGCGGACGGGAGGATGCTCGCCGAAGCGGAGCAAGTCGGGGAACTGGTTCATTGAGGGAGGATGCGATGCAAACCAAATATGTGATTGTTTCCGGAGTTTTGATCCTGGCCGCCGCGGCGGCCATGGTGCATTCCACGCACGGCAAAACGGGGATCGCACCCGCGTCCCCGGCCGCGACTCCGGTCGACGACCGGCGGCTGGTGGTGGCGCCGGGATTGGTCGAGCCGATGAGCGAGGAAGTCAAAATCGGCTCCGAGCTGGACGGCAAGCTGCGCCAGGTAATGGTGGATGAAGGAGACCGCATCGCCCGCGGCCAAGTGATCGCAGTGCTGGAAAACGCCGATTATGCGGCCCGTGTGGAGCTCGCCCAAGCCGATCTCGCCGAGCGGCGTGCCGCGCTCGCGCGGCTCTTGAACGGCGCTCGAGCCGAGGAGCGCCACGAAGCCGATGCGGCGGTGCGCGAAGCGCGCGCCGTGCTCGACACCGCCTCCGCCGAATGGGAGCGCCGCCGCACCCTACTCGACGAAGGCGCCATCAGCCACACCGAATTCGATTCCTTCGAGCGTGAATACCGCGTGGCGCAGGCCCGTCTGGAAGCCGCCGAACAGCACTTCGCGCTGGTCGACGCCAGCGCCCGCCCGGACGATCGCGCGCGCGCCGAGGCCGAAGTCCGCGCCGCCGAAGCGGGCCTCGCCAACGCCCAGGCCCTGTTCGAAAAAACCATCGTGCGCTCGCCCCTCGATGCCGTGGTCCTGCGACGCTATCGCAAAACCGGCGAAAGCGTGATCGCCAAGGACGAAACACCGATCGTCTCCTTGGGCTCGACCGGCCGCCTGCGCGTGCGCGTGGACGTGGATGAGACCGATGTCAATCGCTTGCGGGAGGGCCAGCCGGCCTGGGTGCGCGCCGACGCTTATGGCGACCGACGGTTCACCGGGCACGTGGTGCGCATCGGCCAAACTCTCGGCCCCAAAAATATCTCGACCGACCGCGCCACCGAAAAGCTGGACACCAAGATTCTCGAGACGCTGGTGGAACTCGACCCCGGCCAAACCATTCCCGTCGGCCTGCGCGTCGACGCGTACATTCAAGTCGATTCGCGGTAACCACGCCATAGGCGCCGGGCATGCCCGGCCCGCCGGCGCCACCTTTAGGAGAAGCTCGTCATGCACCACACCACTCGCGTCTTTCTATTTACGATCCTCGCCGCGGCCGCCGCCGCGCAGGATTCGCCCAAGCTCTCGCTGCGCCAAACGCTCGAGCTCGCCGAGAAGAAGAGCCCCGAAATGCAATTGGCTCTCCTGCGGCAGGTGGAAGCGCAGGCGCGCTCGCTGGTGGCGCGGTCCGCGTATCAGCCGCAACTGGGCGTCGCGGTGGGCAACACCTACCAGACCAGCAATCTGGAGGGGCTCGGCCTGCTGATTCCGGGATTTCCGGAGCGCCTCGGGCCGTACCGCGTTTTCAACGCGCGCCCGCAGTTGACCGCGCCTGTCTTCGATCTCGAAATCCTGTCCGGCATCCATGCCGCCCGCGAGCGCGTCATCGAATCCAAATACGACGCCGAAACCACGCGGCAGGCCACGCTGCTGGCGGTACTGGAATTGGACATCGACTTTTTTCAGGCCGAATCGCGCATCGCCGCCGCCGCGGCGCGGTTGCGCACCGCGCAGGCCGTCCACCAACAAGCGGAGCAATCTGAAGCCGCCGGCAGCGCCAGCAAACTGGATCTGGCGCGCACCGCGCAGCAGGTCTTCGCCGAGCGCGCCGGCCTGACCCAGGCCACCCGCGATCGGGACGTGGTGCGCGCCATGCTGCTCGAAACCATCGGCCTCGAGCAGAATGCCCCAATCCAAATCGAGGCGCCCGAGCTCGAGAACTTCGCCGAGCGCCTGCGCACGGTGGACACCATTCGGAGCGGCGCGTTCGAGGAGCGCGCGGAGTTGAATGCCCTGGAGGCGCGCCGGCGGGCCGCTCAATTCGACCGCGAGGGCGCGCAGCGCGAGCGGCTGCCGAAGCTCGCCTTCACGGCCGACTACGGCGTGCTGGGGCAAGGCCCCGACCGCAGCCTGTCCACCTACACTGTGGGCGGCTCTGTAACCATCCCGCTGTTCACCGGCGGGCGCATCCGCGCCGACATCGACGCCGCGCAATCCAAAGTGGCGCAGGCCGAAGCCGAGCTGCGCAAAACCCGCTTGCAGGTGAGCGAGGAAGTGGAGCGGGCGGCAATCGAATCGGATGCCTCGCGCGAAACTCTCTCCGCGGCTGCGAGCGCCACCGCCGAGGCGCGCAAGGCGCTCGAGCTTTCGCGCCTGCGCTGGTACGCCGGCATCTCCACCAGCGTCGATGTGGCTACCGCCGAGAGCGCGCTGGCGCAATCCGAGGATTTCGAAATCCGCACCCGCTATGACTGGTACCTGGCTGAAGCCCGCCTAGCGCGTGCCGAGGGCAATGTGTACTGGTTCTTCGACCGCGAGGCGAGGTAAGGGTGAATGGTAGGACAGACCATCGCTTTTCGTGGTCTGTCGCACCGCTCGCCGGTGCAACTGTGACAGACGACAAAAACCGATCGTCTATCCTACCTTGACAGCCGGCGCCACGAGCGCTTTAGCTGTCCAGCCTATATCGCGACCCCGCCAGGCGGTACAGCGGGCGCCACACCAGGCGGTTGACGCATACCACCAGCATCGCCATCACCATGGTGGAGATCAGCAGCAGTTGGCTGTTGCCGGAATCGGTGGCGGCGCTGATCTGCGCGCCCAGTCCCAGCGTGCTCATGGTCTTGCCCTGGAAGTGGAAATATTCCGCCACGATGCTGGCATTCCAGGCGCCGCCCGAGGCAGTCACCAGGCCGGTCACCAGGTAGGGAAAGATGCCCGGCAGGATCAGCGTCCGCCAACGCTGCCAACGGGTGAAACGGAAAACCGAAGCCGCTTCGCGCAGTTCGGTGGGGATGGCCATAGCACCGGCGATCACATTGAACAGGATGTACCACTGCGTGCCGAGCAGCATCAGGATGATGGAGCCCACTCCCAACCCGCCGCCCAGCCGCACCAGGCCCAGCAGCACCACCGGGAACAGCGCGGTGGCGGGAACCGAGGCCGCAATCTGCGCCAGCGGCTGCGCCACTTTCGATAACCGCGGGTTGAAGCCGATGGCGACTCCCGCTGGAATGGCCCATAGCGACGCGATCCCGAGCGATGCGGCCACACGGCCGAAGCTGGCCCCCGCCGCCCGCAGAGTGGCCGCCAGCTCCTCGCTGTGAAGGCCCTTTAGCAGCAGCGCGGCTTTCACCAGCAGGTACGGCACAGCCACCGCCAGTGCCAGCAGCAGAACGGCGCCAACGATGCGGCCGCGGTGTCTCGGCCTGGCGGCCGGCACTGGAGCCTCGCGCGGAGGGCTGGTGGTCAGCCGTTCCCAGAGCGGCTCCACGGCGCGCTTCCGCACCCAGCGCGAGACGTCCGAATTGCGCAACAGATGCAGAATAGGCGAAGTGACTTCCGTGGCGCTCTCCACCTGCTCCATCTTGAATTTTTCCGACCACGCGATGGCGGGCCGCCACAGCAGTTGATCCAGCAGTACGATCACCGTGATCATGGCGGTGAGGCCCCACAGGATTCCGGCCGTATCGCCGTCGCTCGACGCGGTCTGGAGGTAGGAGCCCAGGCCTGGCAGGCGGAAATCGTGGTTGCCCAACACGAACATTTCGCACGCCATCAGGAAGAACCACCCGCCGGCCACGGATACGATGGAGTTCCATACCAGGCCGATGGCGCCGAACGGCAACTCCAGCTCCACGAAGCGCTGGGTGGCGCTGAAACGGTTGATGAGGGCGGCCTCGCGCAGCTCGCGCGGGATGGATTTGAGCGAGGAATAGAAGCTGAATGCCATGTTCCACACCTGGCCGGTGAAGATCAGCACGATCGAACCCAGCTCCACACCCAACTGCCGGGTGGGAAACAGCGCCACCATGGAGAGCATGACGCTGGGGAGAAAGCTCAGCACCGGGATGGACTGGAGGATGTCCAGCACGGCGATCATCACCATCTCCACGCGCCGGTTGTAGGCGGCGATGTAACCGTAGGCGAGGGCAAACACCAGGCTCAGCGCGTAGGCGACCGCCATCCGCATCAGAGAGTAGAAAGCATAAGCGGGCAGCGCCGCGGGCGACCGCGATATGTGGGCGGCCGGCGTCACCACGCCCATCCAGTACTTCACCGTGGCGAGCACTGCATAGATGCCCGCGAGGATTGCCGCGAACACCAGTAGGTCCACCAGGACGGACCAACTGCGCTCCCGGATCAGCGACCGGCCCAGTTGCGGGAAAGCCATCAGCGGCCGCCCACCTCATCGCCCGCCGGCTGCGGCGCCTCTTCGGGAATGAAGAAGCGGCCGGAGGAATCGCGGTCGAACAGCTCGGCGTAGCGGCCCCAGGTCACGGCGGTCTCCAGTTGCCGCTCGGTTTCCTCATCGCTGAAATGCTCGTCCAGCAGGTCGTGGAAGAAATCGCTGGGCATGGAGTGGTCGGACTTGTTGGCCAGCGCGCGATTGATTTGGCGGATCAGCGGAACGCGCTCGGCGGCCACGCGGAAAAGTTCCTTGCGGCGCAAGATGCCGGCATCGGCGAAGCGCTGTCCCTCCGGGGTGATCTCCGCGTTACCCTCCTTCACGTGGATATAACCGAGCAGGGAGGAGGCTTCGATGATCGGCAGCAGGTCGTCGATCTCAAAGGCCAGATCGTCCGCCAGGTGGTGGATCTCGTCGCGGCCTTCGCGGTCGACCAATAACTCCAGCAGGCCGGCGATTCCGCCGGGGCGGGCGTGCGGCATCATCGGATACTTGGCGCGGGCGGCGCCGGCCGCCAGCGGGGCGGTTTCCGGCTCGGGCGCCGGCGTGGGCACCAGGTCGGGCTGGGTGAGCACGCGGTAAATGTAATTCACGGCTTCCAGGAAAGGAGGATCCTGATGTTCGCGCGGCCGCGGCATGGCGATCCGGAAATCGGTGCGGATGTGGCCGGGGTTTTTCCCCAACACCACCACGCGGTCGGCCAGCGTCACCGCTTCCTCAATGTTGTGGGTGACGATAAAGACGGCGCGCGTGGGCATCTTCTTGCCGTCCCATAACTCCAGCAGCTCCGAGCGCAGGTTCTCGGCGGTGAGCACGTCGAGGGCGGAAAAAGGCTCGTCCATGAAAAGCACTTCCGGCTCCACGACCAGGGCGCGGGCGAAGCCGACGCGCTGCTTCATGCCGCCGGAAAGTTCCTTGGGATACGCCTGCTCGAAGCCGTCCAAGCCAACCGAATCGAGAATGCGGAGGGCGCGTTTGGTGCGCTCCGTCCCGACGATGCCGCGTGCCTTAAGCGGCGCTTCCACATTGTCGAGCACCGTCAGCCACGGGAACAGCGCGAAGCTCTGGAAAACGATGGAGACGTTCGGGCACGGGCCCACCACCGGCTGGCCGTGCCAGAGCACCTCGCCCGACGAGGGCGAAGCGAGGCCGGAGAGCATCCTCAGCATGGTGGACTTGCCCGAGCCCGAAGGCCCGAGTAGCGCCAGAATCTCGCCGGGATAAATGGCCAGGTCGGTGGCTGCCAGCACCTGGATACGGGCCTCGGGAGGCCCATAGAACTTTTCGATCGCGCGGGCCTGGATAATCGGCTCTGCCGTTGGTGTCACTCGCTTCTCGCTTGCCGCTGATTTGGGACGAAGAGTCCCTCATCCTTTATACCGTTGTTCGGCGGCGGCCTGGGTTACAGGACCGTGAACATGCGTCAAGCCGGGCGTGCATTCGTGAACGCTTACGTCTACCCCTGACTTTCGCACTTCGCGGCCACTTTCGGTGGCCGTCGGGAGGCCTGCCCCCGAACCGCAAAATCAATTTGCCGTTCTCGTCATAGTGCCAAGGGAAGTCTTCCAGTCGGCGGACCCGCGCTCATCTTGCAGATCTGCGGAGAGCAGGCAAAAACTCGAGCGGAGCTATTTTCCGATGCAGAATGTCGAGAAAATGCGGTTCAAGATATCGTCGGCGGTGGTACCGCCGGTGATGGCGTCGATGGGCTGCAACGCGGCATAGAGATCGAGCAGCAGCATCTCGTGCGGAATCGCGGCGCCCACCGCGGCACGCGCTTTCTCGAGCCAGCGCCCGCACTCGCGCAGCAGTTGTTCGTGGCGCAGGCTGGTGATGAAGCCGGTCTCGGGCTCGAACGCGCCGGCCGGCGCCAGCGCGCCGAGGATAGCCTGCCGCAGGCGCTCAATGCCGTCTCCGGTGAGGGCGGAAACCAGGATCGCCTCCGCAGGCGGCCCGGCAGCGCGCGGCAGATCGCTCTTATTGGCCGCCACCAGCGCCCGCCCCGCCGAGCGCGCCCGCTCGATGAGGCGCTGATCTTCCGCCTCCGGCGCGGCCGAGGCATCCAACACCACCAGCGTCAGGTCCGCATCGGCCATCGCCTGAAAGCTGCGCTCGATCCCCATCGCTTCCACCTTTCCGGCGGCCTCGCGTATGCCCGCGGTGTCGTGCAATTTCACCGGGATGCCGCCGATAGCGGCGGTTTCGGAAACCACATCTCGAGTGGTGCCCGGTATCTCGGTTACAATCGCGCGGTCCTGCGCCAGCAAGCGGTTGAACAGGCTGCTTTTGCCCACGTTGGGCCGGCCCACAATAGCCAGTGACAAACCGTCCCGCACCAGCGCGCCGTACTGAAACGTCTGTGCAAGCTCGCTGACGCCGGCCTCCACCGCAGCCAGGCGGCCGAGGAGTGCCGTGTCCGCCGCCACCCCGACATCGTCCTCGGCGAAATCGATGCCAGCTTCGAGCAGGGCGATCAGTTCCAGCAGCTTCTCTTTGATCGGCGCCAGGCGGCGCGAGACCGAACCCGCGGCTTGCTGCGCCGCTACGCGCGCCTGGTAAAGCGTGGTGGCATCGATCAGGTCGCGCACCGCTTCGGCCTGCGGCAGATCGATGCGGCCACGCAGAAAAGCGCGCAGGGTAAATTCGCCCGGCTCGGCCAGGCGCGCCCCGGCCTCCACCGCGCGCTCCACCGCGTGCCGCAGCACCACCGGCGATCCGTGGCAGCAGATCTCCACCACGTCGTCGGCCGTGTAAGAGCGAGGGGCTTCGAAGAAGGTGGCCACCGCCTGGTCGATCGCTCTCCCGCGCGCGTCGGTCAGTTCCGCCGAGCGCGCGTGCCAGCTTCGCCAGCCGCGCCCCGCCGGGAAGCGCAGAATGCGCTCGGCGATAGCGCGGGCCTGGCTGCCGGAAAGCCGTACCATGCCCAACCCCCCGCGTCCCAGCGGAGTCGTTATGGCTACGATGGTATCGTCAAGCTGCATGAACAGGCCGCACAGGAATGACTCGGCTGATGCTGCCGTGGCGCACGCACGCTTGCGTGCTGCGTCGAGACTCTTTTCGACGCCTCTTTGCTCCGAGTCGCCGGGCGCCGGCAGGATTGCCGGCGCGGCACGCACGAGTGCGTGCGCCACATCGCAGACCTGGGGTCTGCCCCACAGCTTACCGGCGCCCGCGCGGACGCGGTGCTCCGCGCCGCTCGCCCGGTCCGCCACGGCGGTGCTCCGGCACGTTCGGCACATCGGGAAGGCTCGCCATCCCCGCCGGATATACCACCACTTGCCGCCCCGGCCCCGCGCCAGCACTCTCGCTGCGCACCGCCGTCTCCCCGCGCAGTGCCAGGTGAATCACGCGCCGCTCACGGCTGTTCATCGGGTTGAAGCGGAACGGCGTCCCGGTGCGCTTCACCCGCTCGGCGGCGGTTTGCGCGCTCAGGCGCAGCTCTTCGATCCGCAGCAGGCGGTAATCGTTGGCGTCAAAGGAAAGCCGCGAGTGATCGTCGGAGCCGAATCGCAGCATCTCCATCGTCACCTGCTCCAGCGCCAGCAGTAGCTCCGCGCGGTTGGCCAGCAACGCGTCCACATCCGGCCCGTCGAAGTTCACCAGCACGTCGGGGGTTTCAAAATCGCCGTCGCTCGAATCCGCGTCTGCAATCTTGTACCGCAACTCCAGGCCGGCGCTGGCCAGCAGGGGAGTCAGAAAAGCGTCTATCCGCGTTCCGATCGATTCGACCGAGTATTTTCGCTGTGTCACGGCTTACTTCCTGTTTTTGCTTTTCTTGGGCGGCTCCACGCTGAGCACGGCGTTCTCGGCCGCGGCCGTTTGGTTGAAAAACAGCTGCAGTCCCATCCCAACCAGATTGCTGGTCAAGTAGTATAACACCAGGCCGCTGGGCAAATTGTAGAACATGAAGCCGAAGATCAGCGGCATCATGTACATCATCATCTTCTGCTGGCCGGGATCTCCGCCCGGTGCGGCAGTCGGCGTCATTTTCTGCATCCAGAACTGGCTGGCGATCATGATCAGCGGCAGGATGTGGAGGGGGAGCGTCTCCGGCTGCGAAAGGTCGGTCACCCACAGCCAGCTCGCCCCGCGCATCTCCACCGAGACCGTGAACACCCTGTAGAACGCGTAGAAGAAGGGAAGCTGGATCAGCATGGGCAAGCACCCGCCCATCGGGTTCACGCCGTTCTGCTTATACAGAGCCATCGTTTCCTGTTGCTGGTCCGCCTTGCGCGGATCGGTCAGGCTGAGCTTCTTGTACTTGGCGTTGATCAAGTCGATCTGCGGCTTCAGCGCCTGCATCTTGCGCATCGATTTCATGTTGCTGAACCGCAGCGGGAACAGCGCTAGGTTGATCACAACCGTGACCAGGACGATGGCCCAGCCGAAATTGTGCACCAGCGATTTGTGGCACCAGTTGACGGCCAGGAACAGCGGCTTGGTCAGAATCGAGAGAAAGCCGAAGTTCACCACCTGTTCCAGCTTCGGGTCCACGCTCTTGAGCAGGTCCAGATCCTTGGGCCCCACGAACAGCCGGAAATGGTTATCGGTGCCGAGCGAGACCGCCGCGCCGATCAGCGGGTGCGGTTTCTCGACGGCCACCGTGCGCAGCGAGTCGGAGAAGGTGGTGGCGACGAATGACGGCCGCTCCTCGGTGGTCGAAACCTCGCCGGTCTCCGGCAGAAACACGGCTGCAAAATATTGGTCTTCGAGGCCGGCGAACGAAAAGTTCGCGGTGGCCGCCGACGGCCCGTCCTTGGCCACCTTGGCGCTCTGTTCGTAAAGCTTGTTTTCAGCCGGGTTGAAGTAGAGCGTGCTCTCCTTCGAAGCCGCGTTGGACACGGTCAGATCGCCGAAACCGCCGCGCCACTCAATGGCGTGTGCCAGCGGCCGCTGGTCCACCGTCACCACGCTCGAAACCTCGCACAGGTAGCTGTCGCGCTGGAAGCGGAACGTCTTGCGCACGTTGGTATGGCCGTCGCTGTACCCGAACGCGATGCCCAGGCCATCCGCATCCGGCGACTCGGTGTAATAAACCTGGTTCACTTTCGCGGTGGGCGGCTGGCCGGCAACGTATAGGGAAAACGGAAACGGCACATCCGACGATCCAACCGCCGGATTCACCAGGTCGAGCGGCTTGTTATCGTTGCCCTTGTACTTCTTGAGTTGCCAGTGCCGGACCGTCGCGCCCTGGTTGTCGAAGGTCACGCTGAACAGGTTGGTATTGATCGTGACTGGTGGCAACGATACTGCTACGGTGGCCGGCTCCGTCGGAGCGCTCGGAGCTGGCGGGGCATTCGGCACCGCGGTTTCCGTGGCCGCCGGCGCAGCAGGTGCCTGGCCTGGCTCGTTCTGCGCCTCCGTAGTCTTCTGCGCGTTCTTCGCCGGCGGCGGTGTCTTGTAGAAGTAGGGCGTCAGGAACATCACCGCGCCCATCAGCAGGAAGGCCAGCAGCAGCCGCACTTCCATCGACATTTCTTTCGGCGATCCGCCGTTACCCGATTCTGCCATTCCCTTTAATTCCGCCTGTCCCGTTTACCGGACCGGGTCGAAGCCCCCGGCATGAAACGGATGGCAGCGCACCAGCCGGCACAGCCCCATCCAGACTCCGCGCAGCGCACCGTACCGCTCGACCGCTTCCCGCATGTACTCCGAACAGGTCGGATGGAAGCGGCACGCCGAGGGCAGCCACCACGAGATCCTTACCTTGTATACGCGCAGCAGCCCTAGGATGATCCGTTGCAACGCTGAAACAGGCGCTCCACTTCGCGCTCCAGCTCCGCCGCCGGGGCCAAGAGCGATCTCGACCGGGGATTGATGACTATCGACCACGATGGATTCAACCGGTCCAACCGCAACCGGACGGCCTCCCGCATGCGCCGTTTGATCCGGTTCCGCACCACGGCATTGCCCATTGCGCGCGGCACGGTGAAACCGATGCGCGAATCGTCTTCCGCCGCTCCGCGCAGGCAGAACGCCGCGAACAAGGGACAAGAAAACCGGCTTCCCTCGTCATACACCCGGCGAAAATCCGTGGATCGCAGCAGACGAACACGTTTGGGGAATTTGTAGCGGCCGGGCATGCCCGGAAACCCCTACCTCTCCGAACTGACAGTAAGCTTCTTGCGGCCCCGCGCCCGGCGGCGAGCCAGCACCGCGCGGCCGTTCTTGGTTTCCATGCGGCTGCGGAACCCGTGGGTCTTGGCGCGATGGCGGTTATTTGGTTGAAATGTACGCTTCGGCATTCTAGTTCAATGTTTCAGTATATCAGCCCGGAAACCGCCCTGCTGGGCCGGTGCGCGATCAGCCGGTGCGCGATCAGCAGTATCGGAAGTTCCCCGAGACAGGACTCGACGCAGTGGCGAATGAGCTTACGAAACTTGCTGCCTGGCCGGTGCGCCACATGGAAAAGGGCGAGCTAAAGCAAGCCCCGCCGGGCTACTGCACTTCTTCGGTCCACCCTTCCAGCACCTGTTTGATCTTGCTCATGAACTGGTCGGCCAGCGCGCCGTCGATCAAGCGATGATCGAAGCTGAGCGACAGGTGGCAGATGGAGCGGATGGCGATGCCATCGTCGATCACCACCGGGGTTTTGTCCACGGTGCCGACGCCGAGGATGGCGACTTGCGGCTGGTTGATGATGGGCGTGCCGACCAGGCTGCCGAAGCTGCCGAAGTTGGTGATGGAGAAAGTCCCGCCGAGCACCTCATCGGGCTTGAGCTGGCGCGAGCGGGCGCGGGCGGCGAGATCGACCACGGCGCGTTGCAGGCCGAGCACATTCTTTTCATCGGCGCCGCGGATGACCGGCACGATCAGGCCGTTTTCCAGCGCCACCGCGATCCCGATATTGATCTCGTTGTGGTAGAGAATGTTGTTGCCGTCGAGCGAAGCATTCAACAACGGGAACTGGCGCAGGGCAACGGCCGCGGCGCGCGTGACGAACGGCAGGTAAGTCAGGCTGAAACCGTAATTGGCCTGGAAGGCGGCCTTGTTGCGCGCGCGCATGTGGGCGACGGCGGTCATGTCCACGCGATGAATGGTGGTGACGTGCGCCGAGGTGCGTTTGGAGAGCACCATATGTTCGGCGATCTTGCTGCGCATGGTGCTGAGGGGCTCGACGCGGGTCTTGGCCGGTGCGGTCGGCGCCAGCGGCGCGGGCGGAAGTGCGGCGGCAGGCTCGACTGGCGTAGGTTGCGGCGCTGGCGGCCGCGGCGGCTCGGTAGCGGCCGGCCGTGCGGCAAGGTAGCTTTCCACGTCCTGCTTGGTGATGCGGCCTCCGGCGCCGGTTCCTTTGACGCGGCTCAAATCGATATTGTTCTCGCGAGCCAGCTTGCGCACCAGCGGAGAGAGCGGGCCGGCGGGTTCGGCCGCGGGCGCCGGTTCCTCAACCGGCGGCGGGGCAGGCGCTGCTGCTTCGACCGCCGGCGTGGGTTCGGGCGCCGGCTCGGGCGCTGTTGTGGCGGCAGCCGCAGTTTGCGCGGCGGCCGCGCCGGCGCCATTCTCGTCGATGCGCGCCACCACCGTGTTGATGCCGACCGTTTTGCCTTCTTCCACCATCACCTCGGACAGCGTGCCGGCGGCAGGCGACGGGATTTCGGTATCCACCTTGTCGGTCGAGATCTCGAACAGCGGCTCGTCGCGCTCCACGTGCTCGCCGGGCTTCTTCAGCCATTTGGTCAGCGTGCCTTCCACAATGCTTTCGCCCATTTGAGGCATCACAACGTCGGTCATATAAGTTCTCTCTTTCGGGCGCCTGCAAGGGCGGGCGCCGTAAGCGGCAATTGGCAGTCGAAGACTCGGCCAAAATGCCCGGCCAAAACGTATCCTACATCTTCCAGCGAGGCGCGCACGCCCAGCGCGGCCATGGAGGTCACCGGCCTGCTCAATCCACAGGGAACGATGTACTGGAAATAGCTGAGATCGGTCGACACATTGAGGGCGAATCCGTGCGAGGTCACCCATCGGGCAATGTGCACGCCGATGGCGGCGATTTTCCGCTCGCCCACCCACACGCCGGTGAGTTTGGGAATGCGGCCGGCGGCGATGCCGAAATCGGCCAGCGTGTCGACGAGCACCTGTTCGATGGCGCGGACGTAAGCCGCCACGTCGCGTTTCCATTCGCGCAGGTCTAGAATCGGATAGCCCACCAACTGGCCGGGGCCGTGATAGGTGATGTCGCCGCCGCGATCGGTGGGATGGAATTCGACGCCGGCGCGCTCCAGGATTTCGTCGCTGGCAAGCAGGTTTTCGCGATGCCCGTTGCGGCCGAGCGTGACCACGTGCGGGTGCTCGACCAGCAGAAGTTGATCTCCGACCAACCCCTGCTGGCGCTCGGCCACCAGGCGCCGCTGCAACTCGAGGGCGCTCGCGTAGTCCATTCGTCCCAGTTCGCGCAGGCAACAATTACGCATTGATGGACAGGCCGTAGACCGCGTTGAAGGCTTCGCCCAAGGCTTCATACAGCGTGGGGTGGGCGTGAATTGTCTGCATCATGACGTCGACGGTGGCTTCGGCTTCCATCGCGGTGACGGCTTCGGCGACGATCTCGAAGCCCTCCGGGCCGATGATGTGAACGCCGAGGATTTCGCCGTGGGGCTCGCTCGAGACCACCTTGATGAATCCCTCGTGGTGGCCGAGAATGGTGGCGCGGCTGTTGCCGGCGAAAGGAAAGCGGCCGACCTTCACCGCGTGGCCCTGGGCGCGCGCCTGGGCTTCGGTGAGGCCCACGCTGCCGATGCCGGGCTGGGTATAGGTGCAGCCGGGAATGCGGTTGCGGTTGATGGGAACGGCGGGCTTGCCGGCCATGTGGGCGACCGCGATCATGCCCTCGCGGGTGGCCACGTGCGCCAGTTGCGGCGTGCCGGCGACCACATCGCCGATGGCGTAAACGCCCGGCTCGCCGGTTTGCTGCCACTGGTCGACCTTGATGAAGCCGCGGTCCAGTTCGACGCGCGTGTTTTCCAGGCCGATGTTTTCCGTATTGGGCTTGCGGCCGACGGCCACCAGCAACTTCTCCGCTTCGAGGGCTTCCTGCTTGCCATCCTTGGTGGTGAGCGCGAGCCGCACGCCGGCGCCGGTCTTCTCGATATTTTCCGCGCGCGCGCCTGTCTCGACGCGAATGCCCTGTTTGCGGAAGTTGCGTTCGAGCTCCTTGGAAATGTCCTCGTCCTCCACCGGAACCACGCGCGGCAGCATCTCGACCAGGGTGACTTCGGCGCCGAAGCGGCGGAAGATGCTGGCGAACTCCACGCCCACGGCGCCGGCGCCGATAACGATCAGGCTCTTCGGCACCGCCGTCAGATTGAGGATTTCGATGTTGGTGAGAATGAACTCCGGGTCGGGCGCGAGGCCGGGGAGCATGCGGGCCTCCGAGCCGGTGGCGACGATGATGTTCTTCGCCTCCAGGGTTTGCGCGCCGGATGCGCCCTGCAACTCCACCTTGCCGCCGCCCTTGAGCGTGGCGTAGCCGGCGATGCGCTCCACCTTGGCGCGCTTGAGCAGCAACTCCACACCTTTGGAGTGCTTATTGACGATGCCGTCCTTGCGGTCCTTTACCTTGGGGTAATCCAGGCGCGGGTTCTCGCAGTGGATGCCTTCCTGCTCGCAGTGGACGAAGCGCTCCCAGACGTCGGCGGTTTGCAGCAGGCTCTTGGTGGGAATGCAACCCACCAGCAGGCAGGTGCCGCCGAGTTTGGCCTGCTTCTCCACCAGGAGAGTCTTCAATCCGTATTGGCCGGCGCGAATGGCAGCGGAGTAGCCGCCGGGACCACTCCCAATCACGATCAGATCGTAAGGCACTTTTTTTATTCTACCCGCGTCACCGGCGGCGCTGCCGATGCGTCTACCGGGAAAGAACCGGCGGCCCAACCAATCGCCGGCCGCAAGGCCCATCTTGGGCCGGCGCTACCATGAAGAATATGAGAAGGTTACTACCGATCTTGCTGTTGGCGGGCGCGTGTGGATTCGGGCAGGCCAAGCCGGCGCAGAGCGCTGGTTCCACAGCGCCGGCTGCGCGCTGGCCTATCGAAAGTCTGCTGGTGGAAGGCAACCACACTTACAGCGCGGAACAGATTCTGGCGGTGGCGGGACTGAAGGTGGGGCAAGTGGTGGGCAAGCCGGAATTCGAGGCCGCGCGCAAACGCCTCACGGACACGGGCGCGTTCGAGACCGTGGGATACAAGTTCACGCCCGGCTCGGCAAATGGCTACGCCGCGGTGTTTCAGGTGTTGGAAGTGCAGCAGGCTTATCCGGCGGAGTTCGAAAACCTGCACGTTTCCGAGCAGGAGTTGCGCGCCGCGCTGCGCGAGAAAGATCCGTTGTTCGCTTCCGGAAAGGTGCCCGCCACGCAGCCCGCCTTCGAGCGGTACAAGAATTGGGTGGAGGAGTTCGTGGCCGCCAAAGGGCAGCCGGGGAAAATCGCGGTCGGGGTTGCGCCCATCTCGACGGGCGAGTTCGCCGTGGTTTTCCGTCCGGCACATAGCCTTCCGGCAGTGGCGCTGGTGACGTTTCGCGGCAACCACGTCGTGCCGTCCAACGTGCTGCACGATGCTATTTCCGGGGCGGGAATCGGCGCCGAGTATACCGAGGACCGTTTCCGCGAGATCCTCAACAGCGCCATCCGGCCGATCTACGAAGCTCGCGGGCGCATGCGGGTGCGGTTCACCGAGTTGCACACCGAACCTACCAAAGACGTGCTGGGTCTGCACGTGTTTGTGACCATCGACGAAGGGCGCAGCTACACGATGGGCAAGGTGTCGATCGATGGGCCGGCGCCGGCCGAAGCGGCGGAACTGCTCCGCAACATCGACGTGAAGACCGGCGACGTGGCCAACTTCGACAAGGTGGACGAGGGACTGGAGGCAATGCGCAAGGCACTGCGCAGGGCCGGCTACCTGAACGCAAAGATCACGGCGGACCGAGTGGTGGACGACGGTCACGAATCGGTGGACGCGGTGATTCACGTGGAGGCGGGCCCGCAATTCACGATGGGAAAGCTGACGGTGGCCGGGCTGGATCTGGAAGGCGAGGCGGAAATCCTGCGTATCTGGACGATGAAGACGGGCAAGCCGTTCAATCCGGAGTATCCGGACTATTTCCTCGGCGCGATCCGGCAGCAGAACATCTTCGAGCACCTGGGAAAGACCGCGGCGGAAGTGAAGATCAACGACAAGGCCCATACCGGCGATGTGAGGCTGGTCTTCACCGCCGAGAAGCCGGGCGAGAAGCCGCCGGGCGGCGGACGCGGTCCGGGCCGGAACTGAAAGCCATCGGAGCCAGCGATGGAAAGCCGGTTCGGGTATAACTCGGGTTATACTATGAGTATGAAGACTGCAGTCTCGGTACCTGACGACCTCTTCCGCATGGCGGAAGCAACCGCCCGCCGCCTTCGGGTTTCGAGAAGCGAGTTGTACGCCAAAGCGATTGCGGAATTCCTCAAAGGTCTGCAGGGGAATGCGATCACGGAGCGACTGAACGGCGTGTACTCGCGGAACCCGGCGAAAGTCGATGCCGGACTGCACCGCGCACAACTGAAATCCCTCGCAAAGGACGCCTGGTAGAGATGGGCGAGATCCAGCGTGGGGAGATCTGGTGGGCGGATCTTCCCGAGCCTCGCCGCTCCGAGCCTGGATTCCGGCGGCCGGTGCTGGTGGTGCAGGCGGACGCCTTCAATCGCAGCCGGATTCAAACGGCCATCGTAGCTGTGATCACCAGCAACGTCGAACTCGCCGACGCCCCAGGCAATGTCCTGTTGCCGGCCCGTTCGGTCGGTCTCCCCCGCGACTCGGTCGTGAATGTCTCCCAGCTCCTTACCCTCGACCGCAGCTTCCTGACCGAGCGTGCAGGGACGCTGCCGCCGCGTCTGCAGCGTTTCGTCGATGAAGGCCTGCGCACGGTCCTCGAACTCTAGCGTGGTTCCGGCATCCAGACCCGGTAGCGGGAACCGGGCGTCCAGGTATTGCCGGCCGAGGCGTAGTCGCACAGGGGGACCTGGCCGGCTCCGGCGCGGAATGCCATGGCGATTCCGGGCGGCGGCGCGATGGCATCGAGCGGTATGAAACTGCCGTCGTCATCGAAGCCGGCAACGGGCTCGTCAATCGTCGGCTGCCCCAGTCTCAAATCCCTGGCCAAAACCACCGGACCGCGCGCTACCGCGGCATATAGGCGCGATCCATCCGCCGCGCGCAGAACCCTCCCGCGCAAGTCCAAATGCAGGCGCACGCGGTCGCCGGTTTTCCAGCGCCTTTCGACGGTCGCATATGTGCCGGGATGGACGGCATCGATCTTCGAGCCATTCACGCTGAGCGAAGTTTGGGCGCTCCATGCCGGTATCCGCAGGCGTACCGGGAACGATTCCGCCCGCGCGGGGCGAAGCACCAGGTCGATCGATCCAGACACGGGAAAGTCCGTTTTCGCCTCGATCCGCAACGCCGCGCCGGAGGGAAGCACGAAGTCCCAGGCGCCGTCCGAATAGAGGTTGAAGGCCGGGCCTTCCGCTCCCATCATCACCGCTACCTGCGGCAGCAGCATGATGCCGCGCGGGCCGTTCGCTTCGCAGCAGTTCAGCTCCATGCCGCACTGCTTCTCCCCGAATTCGCGCAGCCCCGCGAGCGCGCTGTACTTGGCGAAGCCCGATCCGTCCGGCGTCATGGCTCCCACGAGCGCGTTGTACGCGGTGGTCTCGATCGCGTCCGCATAGCGCGGATCGCCGGTGAGGCGCAGCAAGTGAGCGCACAGGTGCATCCAGGTCACCGTCACGCAGGTTTCCATGGGATTCTTCGCCGGTTGGGTTTGACGCGCCTTACCGCCGCACCAGCACTCCTCCGAGGAGCCCGAACCGGTAATGTTGATCTCGGTAGAGAGTATGCTCGCGTGCGTCCGCAACGCCGCATCCCGGTAAGCCGTCCGTCCCGTTTCACGGTACAACTCCAGCAGGCCGGCGTAACACGACATCATCTCGTACGCCTTCTCGCCGTTTTCCCAGGAGAACCAATTCTTCGTCGGGCGTGGAAACCGCTCTCCCACCGGAACCGCGGTGAATGCCTTTTCGATCAACTGCGGGCCGTCGGGGGCGGACCATCGGGACACGATCCACTCGGCGAAGCGCAGGAATTGCTCGTCGCCGGTGCGGCGATGGAGCAGCACAATGGGTTCGAGCACGCTACTCGCGGCCATCCCGCGGTAGAGGCCGCAGCGAACGATATCGGCCGCGCCGGGACCGACTTCCGTCATCAGATGTCCGGCCAGCCGGCGGGCGCTGCCGAGCGCCGCGGCGTCACCGGTCATGTCGAACCAGGCCAGCAATCCGAGCAGCGTGTATTTGCGGCCCCAGATATCCCAGGCTTTCAAGTGACTGCCGTCGGCATAATTCCCGATGTATCCATCCGCGGTCTGCGTGGCCAGCAGCGACTGAATGGAATCGCCGAGGCGCGCTCGCTCGGCCGCGTTGCGCGTGTACCGACAGGCGGCAGCGGCGGACAGAAACCATTTACCCCAGAATTCGGTTTGCCAGCAGGCAGTTTCCGCGCGCTGGCGAAATGGCGCCACCAGCTTATCCCCATTCTGCGCGAAGATCCGCTTGCGCACGCACAGGTCGATTCTGCGGCCCAGGTACCCGCCCAGTTGAACGTGTTCCGGAGCGGCCGGCGCCAGGACATCGGTGACGCGGCGACGCGGCTGGCTATCGTGAGGTGCACTTTCCTGCCTGGCACACGAGGTGCCGGCCATGGCTGGGAGCAAAGCAAGAATCCGGCGGCGCGTCATCTGCGGCAAATCACAGGGTAGCACCGGCGGGCGTCAGCTTCGGTGCGACAATGTCTATGACGCCGATGAATCTGACTGCCGTGTTTATGAAGGTCCCGGAAGGCTACGTGGCGTTCGTCGAAGAACTCCCCGGCGCCAACACGCAGGGCAGCACCCTGGACGAGGCCAGGAACAACCTTCGCGAAACGGTTGCACTGGTGCTGGATGCGAATCGCGCCATGTCCGAGCAGTCCCTTGAAGGCGCCGCTGTCATCCGCGAAACCTCTGTGCTCCCCGCGGCATGAACCTCGCCCGAAAAATCTGCGACGACCTCCAAGTTCCACGACCATAGGGCAAGGCCCGCCTCTTGGATGTACACTAACGGAAAGCCGCCCGCCAAAAGAGGACGCTCCGGCGTATGTACTGCTCAGCACAGGAGGCCCTATGTCCCTTCGTCCGGTGAAACGACTGATCAAAGCCAAGCCGACCATCGAGGGCGCGGGCGTACATCTGCGCCGCGCGTTCGGTTTCGGCAACACCAGCGACTTCGACCCGTTCCTTCTTCTTGACGACTTCCGCAATGACGTTCCGGAGGATTACCTGGCGGGTTTCCCATGGCACCCGCATCGCGGGATCGAAACCATCACCTACGTGCTTGCCGGAACCGTCGAGCACGGCGACAGCATGGGAAACCACGGGGCCATCGGCGCTGGCGACATCCAATGGATGACGGCGGGAAGCGGGATTGTCCACCAGGAGATGCCCAAAGGCGACCAGTCGGGCAGGATGCACGGATTTCAGTTGTGGGCCAATCTTCCCGCAGCACTGAAAATGACGGCGCCCCGTTATCAGGAAGTGAAGGCGGGCGATATCCCGGAGATCACTGATGACGATGGCACTCGCGTTCGCGTGGTCTGCGGAAAGTTCTGGGGGACAGCCGGTCCCGTGGATGGCATCGCCGCCGATCCGGTTTACCTCGATGTGTCGGTGCCGCCCGGCCAGAACAGGACCCTCCCGGTCGAGACAACTCACCACTCCTTCGCGTACGTTTTCTCGGGCGGCGGGAGGTTCTGCAACGCATCAGGCCCGCTGGAAGTGCCAACCGAATCGGTTGGGTGGGCAGACACCAAGCCTCCCGCCGAGGCTGAAAACCGCTCGCTGATTCTCTTTGACCGCGGCGACGAAGTTGAGGTACACGCCGGAGAGGACGGGATCCGGTTTCTCTTGTGCTCCGGTCAGCCGCTGCAAGAGCCGGTGGCCTGGTACGGTCCGATCGTGATGAACACGCAGGAGCAGCTTCGCCAGGCGTTCGAGGAACTCGAGAAAGGGACGTTCCTCCGGGCGAAGGCCGCGGGCAAGAAGTGACAGCAGTGGAAGGTCGCATCGAACGCCGTTGAGGGCCCCGGCGCGCCAACAGTTGCGCGCGCTTGCGCATTCTCTTATCGTGGTAATTCCCCCTTATGGCCACCAAGACTCCCATCACGGTCGCCCACGGCGACGGCATCGGACCGGAAATCATGAATGCCACGCTCCGGATTCTGGAGGCGGCCGGCGCGGCTCTCGATATAGAGACCATCGAGATCGGTGAGAAGGTTTACCTGCGCGGCAATACCACCGGGATTGAACCCAGTTCCTGGGAATCCCTGCTGCGGACGAAAGTGTTCCTGAAGGCGCCCATCACCACTCCGCAGGGTGGAGGCTTCAAGAGCCTCAACGTAACCACACGCAAAACGCTGGGCCAATATGCCAACGTGCGGCCGTGCGTGTCCTACCACCCGTTTGTCGACACTAAGCATCCCAACATGGACCTGGTGATCGTGCGCGAAAACGAAGAGGACCTTTACGCCGGTATCGAATACCAGTTGACGCCGGAAGTGACCTCATGCATCAAGCTGATTTCGCGGCCGGGCAGCGAGAAGATTGTCCGCTACGCCTTCGAGTATGCGCGCCGCCACAATCGCAAGAAGGTCACCGTCTTCATGAAGGACAACATCATGAAGATGACCGACGGGCTGTTCCACAAGGTCTTCGACGAAATCGCCAAAGAGTACCCGGACATCCAGAACGAGGCCTGGATCGTGGATATCGGCGCCGCCAAGATGGCCGATGGGCCGGAGAATTTCGACGTGATCGTGATGCCGAACCTCTATGGCGACATTCTCTCCGACGTGGCCGCGCAGATCGCGGGATCGGTCGGCCTGGCGGGCTCGGCCAACATTGGCGACAAGTGCGCCATGTTCGAAGCCATCCACGGCTCGGCGCCGCGGCGGGCCGGCCAGAACCTGGCCAATCCCTCGGGCCTGTTACTGGGCGCGGTGCTGATGCTGGTGCACATCGATCAGCCGGAGGTGGCCGAGCGCGTCCACAACGCCTGGTTGCGCACTATCGAGGATGGCGTTCACACTTACGACATCTTCAGCGAGGGAGTGAGCACGCAAAAAGTGGGGACCAAGGAATTCGCGGCAGCCGTGATCGCGCGCGTCGGCCAAAAACCGAACCGTCTGAAAGCGGTGAGCTACGCGCGGCGTCCGGCGGCGCCGGCGGCGGCGCGTGCCGCGGCCGATCTCTCCACCGCCATGGAGCTGAAGGGCATCGACGTATTCGTCTACTGGCCTTCGCGCGATCCCAACTCGCTCGCCGCCGCCATGGGCAAGCTGGCGGGCGATGGCTTGAGTCTGCAGATGATCGACAACCGCGGCGTGAAGGTGTGGCCGGCGGGGCGGGCGGAAACCTTCTGCACCGATAGTTTCCGCTGCCGCTTAATCGCCGAAGGCGGTACTGGCATGGCGAAGTGCGTCGGTTTGCTCGCGCGCGTCGCGCAGGCTGGAATCGAGATTGCCGCCACGCAGGCGCTGCGCACTTTCGACGGCCAGCCGGGCTTTTCGCTCGCGCAGGGGCAGTAGAGTATGGGCATGCCCGACACGCCGCTGGTCGCCGTCATCATGGGCAGCAAATCGGACTGGGAAGCGATGCGCCATGCCGACGAGACGCTCGCGCGGTTCGACGTTCCTCACGAATGCCGCGTGCTTTCGGCGCACCGCACGCCCGCGCAAACCGCGGAATACGTGAGCCAGGCCGAGTCGCGCGGCATCGAAGTGGTGATCGCCGCGGCCGGCGGCGCGGCTCACCTGGCCGGCGTCTGCGCCGCCCACACTCTGCTTCCGGTGTTGGGCGTGCCGATGGAAAGCGCGTCCCTGAAGGGCCTGGATTCGCTGCTCTCCACCGTGCAGATGCCGGCCGGCATTCCCGTGGGGACGCTCGCTATCGGCTCCGCCGGCGCGCGCAACGCAGCCCTGCTGGCCATCGCCATCCTGGCCGCCAGCCGGCCCGCACTGCGCGAAAAACTCCGCCGCTTCCGTGAGGAACAAAGCGAGAAAGTGTTGCGCGAAACCCTGCCGTAGGTGGAGCATGCTTTTAAGCAGGCCCTTCGTTTTCGCCCGATTCCCGAGCCGGCGCGCTTCCTGCATTCCTGTAGCGCTCCCGCCGCGCACGGCCATTGGCGGCCCATCATGGTGCGCGTGCTATCATTGGTTCGGAAGACCTTGCTGGAGGAATCAGCATGATTTTTGGAAACTTCGGCCCCCAGGAGTTCATTTTGATCTTCCTGGTGGCGCTCATCCTGTTCGGTCCAAAGAAACTTCCTGAGATCGGACGGAAGGTCGGCAAGGCACTGACCGAATTTAGGCGGGCCTCAAGCGAATTGAAGGCCACGTTTGACCGTGAAATGAAAAACCTGGAGGCTGAAACGGGAATCAAGGAGGTGGTCAACGAGTATCAGTATGATACTTACAATTATGACTACTCTTCTTACGACACAACCTATGATGGCGCGTACGTTGCCCCGTCTTTAGAGCCAGCCGCCAACCCATCCACTGCAAGCGCATCCGCAACTGAGGGCGCTGAATCACCCGTAGTTGTCGCACCGGAAGGAACGATTGCCCACGATCCGGCGACGGAACACGCGGGGCTGAGTTCCGGCCCAGCGGCCATAGCCGCCGCCGAAGATCGTTCACCAACTCCAGCTTCGACAAACGCGGAACAGCAAGCGTAACGAATGGACTCGTCCGAAGAACAGACAGTGGGCGGTGAGCCCCCGCGCGGCTCTACGCCTGCCGGTGGCGCGCTCGCCAGAGCCAGGCGGCGCATGGGAGGCGGGCCGCCTCCGCCACCACCACCGGGCGGCGAAGAAGAAGAGGGGATGTTGCGCATGTCCTTTCTCGAGCACCTCGAGGAACTGCGCAGGCGCATCATCTCGGCGCTGATCGGAATCGGCGTGTCGTTTTGCCTGAGTTTCCTGTTCTGCGACCAGTTATGGAACATCATCAAGCAACCAGCCGTAACCGCGCTGAAGTCACTCGGCTATGAGCAGCGGCTGGTGCAGATCACTCCCATGGAAACCCTCAACATCATCTGGTTCAAGCTGCCCTTGGTGTGTTCCCTCTTTATTGCTTCGCCGTGGGTGGTCTACCAGGTGTGGGCTTTCATCTCTCCCGGGCTGTATCGCAAAGAGCGCCGCTGGGCCGTGCCCTTCATCGTGTCCTCAGCGGGCTTGTTCATTCTGGGCGGCCTGTTCGCCTATTTCGTCGCTTTCCGATTCGCCCTCACCTTCTTATTGGGCATGGGCCATGGCAAGGACATCGCGCCGTTCGTGTCGGTCAGCGAGTATTTCGCCATGTTTGTCAACGTAGTGTTGGGAATCGGTTTGGTATTCGAACTTCCGGTGGTTATATTCTTTCTGACCTTACTGCGGATTGTCACTCCGTCATTTCTAATCAAACATAGCCGTTATGCGATTCTGATCATCTTCATCATAGCCGCCATTGTCACGCCAACACCGGATGCGTTCAACATGATGCTGTTTGCACTGCCCATGTGCCTGTTGTTTTATCTGGGCGTTTTCGCAGCGTACCTACTGACGCTCCATCGCGAGAACCGGCGCTTCCCGTGGAAAACGACCATTATCATTGTCATGGCTGTACTATTGCTACTGGGAGCCTGGGTATATATTTCCATTACCAGACATGCCATCAAAGTAGTACCGCATTGGCCTTTTCTGCTCCATTAGTATAACCATCGGCTATGGAAAAGTGCAGGCCGCTGTTGTAACATCGAGTGATCGTTAGGGTCACCACGACCTGCGGCATTTAGTACGATGGATCTCTCCAAGGCTCTTCAGGAGTTATACGCTGAAAAAGAAAAGTTGGAGCGCGCGATTGCCTCGTTAGAGGCCCTGCAGCGCGCCGGTGGCGAATTGCCCCGGCTTCCCAACAGCGGTAAACGGCGTGGCCGCAAATCGATGAACTTGCAGGAGCGTGCGGAAGTGTCCGAGCGCATGAAGAAGTATTGGGCAAACCGCCGCAAACACAGGCCGGATTCCAGGTAGCGGACGATCGCTGTTCCTGACCTTCGATTCTAGCGCCTGCTCCGCCGTCCGGCGCATCGCGGACGATTTGGTATCATAGTGACCGGAAGGCAAGTCCGTGGGCGGCTAGCTCAGTTGGGAGAGCACGGCGTTCGCAACGCCGGGGTCGGGGGTTCGAATCCCCTGCCGTCCACCAGATTCTCTCGGCTCTACGTCTCACCGCGGTTGACCGTTCGACGGACTCGGAGTTGACTCACGCCGCTTGCGACGCTACAGTGAGAGTGTCCTTCTTCGCTCGATCCCGCCAGTCCCCATCGTCTAGCCCGGCCTAGGACATCGCCCTTTCACGGCGGTAACGGGGGTTCGAATCCCCCTGGGGACGCCATCTCACAGACAGGCCGCCAGCGCTTGAACTTACGCTCTCCAAATCCAGCGTGTGGCAAGGGCAACAAGAAGCGTCGAGACGAATCTCAACACGGCAGGCAGAAAACGTTCGCGCCGCGTTGGCGGACCGAGCTGCGAGAATGCCGGCTAGCGGCGGCCAACCACGGGAGTCGCGCCAGTGACTTGGATCACAGCCTCTTCGATCGAGCGCGCCACCTGCGCGGGCGGCTGCGCGCCGTCCACGGTGTGGACTCGCGCGGGCCCGTACCAGTCGAGAATCGGTCCAGTGAGCTGGCTGTAAGCATGCAGCCGGTCGCGGATGACGGATTCCTGATCGTCCTCGCGGGTCAGCAACCCCGAACCATCGGCGTCACAATAACCCGCGATGCGCGGTGGTTGCGACTGCAGGTTGTAGATCCTCAGGCACTGGGGGCACTGGCGGCGCGCGGTCAAACGCGCTACCAAGACCCAGTCCGGCACGTCGAGGTGGATCACCACCGGCTCGGGCAGGCCGCGTTCGGCCAACAGCTTGGCGAAGTTCTGCGCCTGCGGCACCGTACGCGGGTAGCCATCCAGCAGGAATCCGTTCTTGCAGTCCGGCCGCGAAATGCGGCTGGCTACGATACCGTTGACGATGTCATCGCCCACCAGGCCGCCGGCCTGCATGATGGCGCTGGCCTGCTTGCCCAATTCCGTTCCCGCCTTGCATTCGGCGCGGAACATTTCACCAGTGGAGATGGCGGGGATGTGGAATTTTTCAGCAAGCGAGGCCGCTTGTGTACCTTTACCACAGCCCGGCGGGCCAAAAAGCAGCAGAATCACGACAGCCTCCAGAACCTAAGTTTAACATAATCAGGTCCGAAGCTATCTAATTGGGTTGAATCCTTCCGTCGGGGCGGAGGCGGAGCTTGAGGCCGCGCCATTCCACCGTCGAGCCGAAAAGGCCGGCTAGCCAGACCGCGAACCCGAGCAGATCGCGGACAGGGATGAGCGCCGAACTGCGGGCCGCATTGCGGTCTTCCAGAACTTTGGTCGCGATCCAGGCGCCAGCGGCGATGCGCAGCGCCAAAGCTGGAATCGCGGCCCACCAGACGCCGGCCAACAATGCCAGCAAGCTCCACAACGTGGCATGGGTGACAATCGAGCCACAGTATCCGAAAAACCGCGAGACGCGGATGGTGCGCGCCCAGCGCAATTGGTGCCGCCAGACCTCGAGCCACGAGCCGGCGCCCAAGTTGGTTTCAACCACCGCGTCCGTGAAGACGATGTGCAACCCGAGCGAGTGGATGTGGCGGCCAAGCTGGTAATCGTCGGCCAGGTAATCGAAGATTCGTTCAAAGCCGCCGATGGCGCGCAGCGTTTCGGCGCGGAAGACCATGGTTGAGCCGAGAGCGAATTCGGCCACACCCAGGAGCCGCGCCACGAGGACGCTGGGGACGAAATCGGTCGCGATGCCGAGCGCCTCCATGCGGGTTGCCGCGGAGCCGCCGTGCGCGCGATAGAGGCACGTCACCAGGCCGGTTTCGGCAGCGGCAAGCGGCGCCACCACGGCGTCAAGATAGCCGGGCGGAACGAAAATGTCGCCATCGTTCACCAGCAGAATATCGTAGCGGGCGTGGCGCGCCAGTTCGGCCAGCACGCCGGCCTTGGCGTTTCGCGCAGTAGTGGAAACTCGCGTGATGGAAATCGGCAGGTTGGGGAACTCGCGCTGCAAGTTCTCGAGGTCCGCTATGGCCGGGTCCTCGGGATCGCTGACGCCGAACAGGATTTCGAACTCGGGATAGTCCTGCGCGGCGTGGGAGCGGATGCAGGCGTAAAAGCCGGGGTCGCAGCCATGAATCGGCTTGAGAATGGAAATGGGCGGCTCATAGGAAGGATCCTCGAACCGTTCCGTGTCCCACGACGCCGCGGCGATGAGCGCCAGCAGATAGTACGCGGCCGCCGCCAGCGCCGGAAATGCCAGCAGGATCACAGCGAAACCAGCGCCACGCCGCTCAGGACGACCGCTGCGCCCGCCCAGCGCAGCCAGTTGACGCGCTCCTTCAAAACGTACTTGGCCAAAACCGTTTCGACGACATAGGTGGCCGCGGTCACCGGGACGGCGAAGCTGAGGTCCGTGAGCGACAGCAGCCCGAGGTAGGCAAAGAACGAAACCGCCATAGCCACCACGGAGCCGATCACCGCGCTGTTGCGCGCCAGCGTGCCCGCCGCGCAGCCGAGAGCGCTGGGGCGGAAGTCGCGGATCTCGCCGTAGCGGCGCATACCGATGGCCTGCAGCACCTCACCCACGCTAGTGGAAGCCACGATGGTAGCAATCAGCAGCCACTTCATGATGGCCCACCCGATTTGCCGCGCCAGGTCTGCGGCGCGCTGCCGCCGCCCACCAGCGCCACTCCGGCCACGATCAACAAAATGCCGGCCCAGCGCGTGCCGGTGATCCGCTCATCGAGCAGCCAGCGGCCGGCGAACGCCACCAGTACGTAACCGACCGAGGTCACGGGGAGCACGTAGCTCAGATCCGCCCAGCTCAGCAGCGTCATCCGCGAAAGCAGCCACACGATGAGCAACGATACGCCCAACGCCACCCACGGCCGGAACAGAACGGTGATGTAGGAAAGCGGCGAAGGGAGCTCGGCCGGCATACCGCGTTTCAGAAAGAAATTGCCGAAGACCTGGGCCAGCACGACGATAGCGGCGCAGGCCCAGGTTTTGCTGCGCAACCGCGCGGTTTCCGATGTCATCGAAGGGGTCAATCGCTGGAAGAAACCGGTGCCGGCGCCGCGGCGGCCTTGTGGCCCGCCACGAACTTCTTGCGCTTGGAGCGAAGCGCCATGTATTCGCGTGCTTCCTTCGCCAGCCGCCGCCGCTCGCTCGAATTGAAGATCGCCTTCCTGACGATGCGCCAGATCACGCGCGGGCGGAAGAAGTACTCGCCGTAGAAGCGCTCTACCCAATCCACCAGTTCGGCGCGGTCCAGACCCGGGTAGACCACGACCGGCAATTGGTGGCCGGCTTCATCGGTCAGCGCATCGATGGTGAGCAGATCGTTCCTTTTGGCGTAATCGTAAAACTCGGTGCCGGGATAGGGGTGGGCGATCGAGACCTGGATGGTTTCCGTGTCCATCCGCTTGGCAAAATCGATGGTCTTGCGGATCGTCTCCCTCGTTTCGCCTGGCAGGCCGATGATGTAATCGCCGTGCACAGTCAGGTCCAGCTTCTTGCAATTGGCGGTGAACCGCTCGGCCATCTCGATGGTGGCGCCCTTCTTGATGTTCTTCAGGATCTGCTGGTCGCCCGATTCGTAGCCCACAATCAGCAGCCGGCAGCCGGCTTCCTTCATCGCCTTCAGCGTGTCGTAATCGGTGGTCACCCGCGACGTGCAGGACCACGTGAACTTCAGCGGCTTGAGCTTCTTGCACAGCTCGATGGTGCGGTCCTTGCGGTAGTTGAAGGTATCGTCGTCGAAAAAGATCTCCTTGATGTTGGGGAACTGTTCGAGCGCGTAGCGCGCTTCCGCGGCCACGTCATCGGCCGAGCGCAGGCGCCAGCGGTGGCCGGAATGCGTCTGCGGCCACAGGCAGAAGGTGCACAGCGCCGGGCAGCCGCGGCTGGTATAAAAGGCGATGTAGGGGTTGAGCAGGAACGGGACGTTGTAACGCGTGATGTCGAGATCGCGCTTGTAGGTCTTGGTCACCCAGGGCAGCGCATCCAGATCCTCGATGGCCGGACCCTCGGGGTTGTGGATCACGTCACCATTGCGGCGGAAGCTTACGCCGGGCAACTCGGCGAGGGGTTTTCCCTTGGCGTAATCGGCTATCTGGTAATCGAACTCTCGGCGCACCACAAAATCGATCGCGGTGGTGGAGCGCAGCGTCTTCTCCGGCTCGATGGTGACCGGCGGGCCGACGAAAGCCACCCGCAGCTTGGGGTTGGCGTCTTTCATCATCTCCGCCATCTTGACGTCCACCTGGAGGCCGGGCGAGGAAGTGTAGAGCACCAGCAACTCGAATTCCCTGGCCATCTGGACCGTTTGCGGGATGGAAATCTTGTGCGGCGGCGCATCCACCACCTTGCTGTCGGGCAGCATGCCGGCGGGATAGCAGAGCCACACGGGATACCAGTAGGATTCGATTTCGCGCGAGGCCGGCCAACGCGAGCTGGCGCCCCCATCGAATGCTTCAAAGGACGGCGGATTCAGAAATAGTGTTCGCACGCATTTCCCTCGCCCGGCGCGTGCCAGCGCCTACCGGGCATCGTCCACCACGTCTGTTTCATCTTCATCCAATGCGTAATTGCTATAGTCGATGGTCAGCTCGGCGCGTCCCACCAGGCGCGTGTCCACCACGCTTTCCATCCGCAGGGGCACGGCCTGGCCGTCGCGGATCTCGTATTTTCGTGTGAAGGCCACCCGCTTCACGAATAAAGACGGATTCTTGACCAGGTAACCCGATTCCCGCACCTTCAAGTAGGTGGCGGCGTCGATCCACAGGTCGCCCTTGAAAAGACCTTCCGCCTTGCGCTTCGGCGTCACCTGGAACCGGTAAACTCCGCGACCGTCCAGCTCCGAGCGGCCTTTGAAGTGGAAGCGATAGTGATCCGGCGTCACCGCCATGGCGGCCTCCCGATCCTGCTGCACGCCCATTTCGGCGGCCAAGTAGCGGGCAATAAGGTCGCGCTTGACCGTTCCGTCGCCTTCGAAACCGAGCACTTCGTAGGTAATGCGCCCCAGCCTGGAGATGCGCCGCAGCGCCCGCAGCTTGCCGGTCTTGCTGAGCTTAGGCAGAGCGCCCTGGATTTCCACTTCCATGGTCGAGGCCCTCGAAGAATCCGCCTGGTTCTGCGCCGCCGCACAATAACTGCGCACGATCGCCTCGGCGCCGTCGGAAGACTCTTCCGCCATCGCCACAGCACCGAGAAAAAGAACAGGTATAAAAACGCAGACCTTCAAATTGGGACCCCGAGCCGGAAAAGAGTGAACTTCTTAAGTCTATCAGGGGAGGCAGGATCAGGGCAATTGCGGCCAAGCAGCCGGGCGTAACAAGGCGCCCCGCGCGCGGCCGCCCGCCGGCGCAGTGGTGCTACCATGTGGCTTCCTTGGCCGCCGTCATGGACCACATCCTTTCCATTGTCCTGTTCACTCCGCTCGCCGGACTCGTGGTGCTGCTCGCCATTCCGTCGTCGAATGCCCGCGCGGTGAAATGGTGGGCGAACATCGCCGGCTTCCTCGGCTTCGCGGTTTCCCTCCCGCTGGTCTTCTACTTCGACCGCACCAAGGACTTTCAGTTCGTCGAACAGGCGCCCTGGATTCCCTCCATCGGCGCCACCTACCATTTGGGGATCGACGGCCTCGGCCTGCTGCTGGTGATACTCACCACCCTGCTGGGCCTGATATCCATTCTCTCGAGCTGGAGCGCCATTCAGGATCGCCTCAAGGAATACTACGCCTTCTTCCTGCTGCTACAGACCGCCATGCTGGGCGTCTTCATGTCGCTCGATTTCCTGCTGTTTTTCGTTTTCTGGGAAACCGTGCTGGTGCCGATGTACTTCATCATCGCCATCTGGGGCGGCCAGCGCAGGCAGTATGCGGCGATGAAGTTCATCATTTACACGCTGATCGGCAGCGTGCTCATGTTCCTTGGCATTTTGGTCCTCTACTTTCAGCACTTCATGCAGTTCCGCTCCTACAGCTTCGATATCGTGGAGCTGCTGCGGACGCAGGTGCCGGTGACCACCCAGTGGTGGGTGTTCTGGCTGTTCTTCGTGGGCTTCGCCGTCAAGGTGCCCATGTTCCCGTTCCACACCTGGCTGCCAGACGCGCACACCGAAGCGCCCACGGCGGGCTCCGTGATCCTGGCCAGCGTGCTGTTGAAGATGGGGACGTACGGTTTCCTCCGCTTCTCCCTGCCGCTGCTGCCGGAAGCGGCCAAGAACCCCACCGTGATTACGGTGATGGCGGTGCTTTCCATCATCGGCATCGTGTACGGCGCGCTGGCTTCGCTGATGCAGAAGGACTGGAAGAAGCTGGTGGCCTATTCCTCGGTGAGCCACCTGGGATTCTGCACGCTGGGCATTTTCGCGCTGAACCCCGCTGGCATCGCCGGCTCCATCATCCAGCAGATCAACCATGGCATCTCCACCGGCATGCTCTTCCTGATTGTGGGCGTGGTCTACGAGCGCCGCCACACGCGCGAGATCGCCCAATACGGCGGCCTGCTGAAGGTGATGCCGATCTTCACGCTGGTGTTCGGCCTGGCGGCGTTGAGCTCGATGGGGATGCCGCCGCTCAACGGCTTCATTGGCGAAATCACCATTCTCAGTGGCGCGTATCAGATGTCGCACGTCTGGGCTTTTTGGGGAGCGGTGGGGATCGCTCTCGGCGCGTCTTACCTCCTGTGGCTTTTCCAGCGCACCATGCTGGGCGAGGTCAAAGAGAAGAACCGCGCGATCCCGGATCTGAACTGGCGCGAGATCGCCGTCTTTGCGCCGCTGATCGCCTGGGCCTTCTGGATCGGCCTGAATCCGCAGCCGTACTTCCGCGTGCTCGACCGGAGCGTGGCGCGAATCGTCGAGCGGGTGCAACCCGGCTACTACGAGGAGCGGCACCTGCCCAACCCGCTAGGGAATGCGCCGCGGATCGGCGCGGTCACCAACACGACAATCGTGACTTTGAGATTCCACCCCGAGTCGCAAGCCCGCTAAATGTCTTCAAACTACTCCCAACGCGCGGCTTACTGCCGTTTTCCCACGCGCTCTACCGGAGTTGCACCAGGTCCTGGGGCGAGGGTGCCTCAAGTGGCGATGGCGCCAGGTCCTGCCGGCCGCGCCAGAAATCGATGTAGGAAATCTGGTGCACGCAGGCGACGGTGCAGCGCGGAGCGCAGGCCTTGGCGGTGCGGTATTCCCGGGCGATGTCTTCGGGCGTGTATTCCATCAGCGGCTTGGCGGGGTAGCCGCGCTGCTGCGAGCAGTAGTGCACCAAGCCGTCCTCGCAGATGTAGAGATAGCGCGCGCCGGCGCGGCAGCGCCAATCGTTTTCTTTCCCGTGCGCGATGTTGTCCTGGAAATAGTTGATCTGCGCATAGCTGGATTTCTCCATCGCACGCATGGCCATATAAATCTCGCGCTCCTCGCCGCCCAGCGGACGGAGCTGGCCGGCGCCGTCGTGAATGATGCCGATGGTGGAGGTGAAACCCAGCTCGATCGCGCGCCGGCCGATAACGGGCGCGTCCTGCGGATGGCGTATGCCGCCGCCCACCACCGAGTTGATGTTGACGTGAAACTCGGCGTGTTCGGCGAGCAGGCACAGCTTGCGGTCGAGCACCTTCAGGCTCTTCTTCGAAACATCGTCCGGCATCACGTTGTCGATGGAAATCTGCAGGTGCTCCAGGCCGGCGCGGTTGAGACGCTGGATGCGCTCGGCGGTGAGCAGGTAGCCGTTGGTGATGAGACCGGCGATCATACCGTGGCGCCGGACGCGCGCGATCAGCAGATCCAGGTCGGGATGCAGCAGCGGCTCGCCGCCGCTGATGGTGATCACGCTGGTTCCCAGTTCAGCCAGCCGGTCGAGCCGCTGGTACATGGTCTCGATCGGGACCGGCTTCGAATGGTCATCGTACTCGTTGCAGTAGGTGCAGGAAAGATTGCAGCGCCTCGTGGGAATGATGTGCGCCAGCACGGGATGGCGGGTCGAGACCAGCCCTCGCAAAATCATCCGGATTTCGCGGGCGCGCCGGTGTGCACTTTTCCAGGCCTTTCGGAAACGTCTTCTCAAGTCCCTCATAGAGTGCGAAGTGTTTCTATTACAACACATGCCCGGCCCGTGGCGAAACTCCCGGTGACTGGCCCGGTGGAAAAAAGGCAAGCTAAAAGAACGCCCACCAATACCGGGCGCGCTCAAACCACCGGGTTGCGCAGCCCGCCGGTACTTTCGTTCACGGCGGAGATCTCCGCGCCTTCTCCGGCGAGGCATCGCGGAGCCGCTTGCGGATCACCACCATCAGCTCGCCTTCGTAGTGAGCGCCGGTCGCATCGCGCGGAATGCTGATCAGGTCGCCGGGGTTCTGCAACTGGTCTCGCCGTAGTGGAACGGACCGCCGCGGATGCGCATGCAGCCGCAGGCGCGGACGAAACCGCGCACGCATCGCTCGGCGTTCGGACGCGTGAGTTCCGCCTTCGATCGGGGTCCCGGTGGACGAGGATGCATTTTTCTCTTGACTTTCTTCGCGAACAACCTTATATATGAATCACATTGCGATTTTTTTACGTCGCAAAATTTGATGTTAGGGAGAATCAATCGATGAAGAGCGCAACCAAGAAACCCGCGAAGAAAAA
>JBEKXZ010000002.1:0-274840 GCA_049511495.1 Bryobacteraceae bacterium
TAAATTGCGACCATACAAAATTCCAAAGATCACCTTTGCTGAAGATTTTCTCGAAGAGGACATCCCCGCAAAGCCAGAACCAAACGTCGATAATGATGTATCCTGACGACAGTGAAACGATCTACCGAGTACCTTGCGTTCAGGTCCCTGCTGGACCGCGTGCTTGCCGTCCCGCACGACGAAATCATGCGCAGGGAAGCCGAGTACAAGCGCCAATCCGCCTTGAACCCCAAACGGCGCGGGCCGAAGCGGAAGGTCAAACCCTCCCCTTCGGGCCACGCTTCAAACGACCCGCCGAGCTAGAAGCGACCCGCTTCGGTCTTGGCCGTCAGTTCGGCGTAGGTCAACCGCCGTCCCACGACTTGACTGAGCGCCCGCTTGAATCGTTCGTAGTCGCTTACGACTTCGCCGTCCACGTGCTTGCGGTTATTGTAGCGGAATGCTTGTTCGTCCACGTAGCGGAACAGGTGGAATGGTTCCACGCTCACATAGGTACCATTGATGCCACGCTTCAACAGACTCCAGAAGTTCTCTATTCCGTTGGTGTGGACGTTCCCTTTTACGTAAGCTTCCAGGTGATTGACGACATCGTGGGTGTACTGATCTATCTTCCAGTTTTCCCCGTGTTCGTCGGAAAAAATCTGCGAACCGGGCTCGACATTGGCCCCAACGATGGGTTGGATAGTTTTCTTGGTTCGATCAGGAATGACGGTTGCTCGCACGGTCTTGCCGCGTTCCAGCATTCCGAACACAATAGCCTTGCCGTACCCTGCGTTCAAGCCCGAACCAGCGGACGAAATCATCAGGCGAAGTTTCTTGTCCTTATGCATGTTCCGTGCCTTACCGCCGATGAAGGTCTCGTCCACTTCAACTTCTCCACCGAGGTTGCCGCCGGTCAGATCATCCTGCATAGCAAGCCGAATCCGATGCAGCATGAACCATGCGGTTTTCTGGGTGACTCCCAGCGCGCGGCCCAGTTCATGCGAACTGATTCCGTTACGAGCGTTGGCAATCATCCAGATTGCAGGAAGCCATTTGTTCAGACCAATCGGAGAATCTTCCAACAGGGTACCGGCCTTGAACGAGAATTGCTTCCGGCATTTCGAGCACTTCCAAATCTTGCGGGTCTTCAGGAACATCGGCGCATCGGCTCCGCAGTGGACGCAAGCGACGCCCTTCGGCCAACGCGAATCGGCGGATTCGCCGAGTGCGAAACCTGCATCGCTATAGGCTTGGATCGATTCCAGCAAAGTCTTTGGTTTCTGTTCCATGAGGTAATTATGCCAGAAAGTAATGGGTGTGTCAAGTATATTTTCGCCGTCGTTCTTGGAAAGGATGCCCCATCGCACTTTGACCGCAAGTTCCGGATAGCGCGACTGCGGCGTCGGCCCTAGACTGAGAGGGTGATGACCGCCGAAGAAAGTGCTTTTTGGGAAACGTCTTTTTGGGAAGCCACGATGGGGCGCGATTCCCGCATGGATGGCTTCTTTTTCTACGCCGTGGTTTCGACCGGCGTCTACTGCCGTCCTTCCTGCCCGAGCCGCCGGCCGCGCCGCGTCAACGTGGTTTTCTTTCGCGAGCGCGAGGCGGCCGAGCGCGCCGGCTTCCGGCGGCGCGTGCAGCACCGGCCGCCCGCGTTCCTGTATAATTGGAGAAAGGGTGAATCTTTCTGTGTCTCCGCGCGTGTTGCTCCGGCTTTTCCTGCACAGCCAAATGCTGCCGATCCTCGAAAGCGGCGAGGAGACGCTGGTCGGCGGGCAGGCCGTGATGGAAGGCGTCATGATGCGCGCGCCGCACAGTTACTGCGTGGCGGTGCGCCGGCAGGATGGCAGCCTTGTCACCGACGAGAAGCCGCTGCCGCGCCTTTCCGAGCGGCACAAGATCTTCAAGCTACCCATCTTCCGCGGGCTGGGTACGCTCTACCAGGCGCTCAAGCTCGGTTACGGGGCGCTGAGATTCTCGACCGACCAGGCGCTGGCGGACATGCAACCTGCCACGCCCGAAAGCAAGCCGCCCAAGGAAATGCCCGCCTGGGCGATCACCGGCAACCTGCTGTTCTCGATCGCATTCATGATCTTCCTGTATAAGTTCATGCCGCTGCTGCTAACCACCAAGCTGGGCAAGGTGTACCCCGTGCTCACCGGACGCATCCCGTTCAACCTGGTAGAGGGAATCATCCGCGTGGCGATTCTGGTGGCGTTTCTGTACGCGGTGTCGCGCTTCCGCGACATGCGGCGGATCTTTGAGTACCACGGCGCGGAGCACAAGGTGGTCTTCAATTTCGAATCGGGCGATCCGGTGACAGTGGAGCGCGCACAGCAATTCACGACTTTCCACCCGCGCTGCGGCACCAGTTTTCTGATGATGCTGATGTTTGTCGCGGTGCCGATTTATGCACTGATTCCTTTCGACGGCTTCGCGGCCAAGTTTGCCAGCCGCCTGGCCCTGCTGCCGCTGATTATCGGCTTGAGCTACGAAGTGATCCGCTTCGCCGCCCGGCGGCGCGATTCGCTGCTGGCGGTGGTGGCCGCACCGGGCCTTTGGCTGCAGCGCATCACCACCAAGCCGCCCGCCGACGATCAGGCCGCGGTGGCCATCCACGCGCTCGAAGGCGCCATGGCGCTCGAGAAATCGCAGGGCGGCGAGCTGGTCATCGGCTAGCGGCCTGTCATGAGATATCTGGTTCAACTACCGGCAACCGCTCCCTAAGGGTCGCGGCTCCGATCGCATTGGAGTCGCGAGCAAAATGCACACTATTTGGGAGTAGTTAGTAAGGTGGTTACGGAACGAGTCCTTAATAAGCCATGCAATTTATCCCGAAACTCGAACAGCTCGAAAAGCGTTTTGACGAGCTTACCGCGCAGATGGCCGATCCGGCGGTGATCGCCGATTCCGACCAATACCGCAAAGTCGCCAAAGAGCAAAGCGACATAGCCGAAGTGGTGGCCTTGTTCCGCGAATGGAAGAAGGCGGAAGACAGCCTGAAACAGGCGCACGGAATGCTGGCGGAAAGCGACGCGGAGCTGCGCGCCATGGCGGAAGAGGAAGCGGCGCGGCTGGAGCCCGAACTGGCGCGCATCGAAGAGCAACTCCGCGTGCTGCTGCTGCCCAAGGACCCGAACGACGAGAAGAACGTGGTGCTGGAAATTCGCGCCGGCACGGGCGGCGATGAAGCGACCTTGTTCGCCGCCGAGATCTTTCGCATGTACTCGCGGTATGCGGAAACCCGTGCCTGGAAGATCGAAGTGACCTCCGCCAGCGAATCTTCGGTGGGTGGCTTGAAGGAAGTCATCGCGCTGGTGAGCGGCAACAAGGTCTACAGTCGGCTCAAATACGAAAGCGGCGTGCACCGCGTGCAACGGGTTCCGGTGACCGAGCAGCAGGGCCGCGTCCACACCTCGGCCATCACGGTGGCCGTGCTGCCGGAAGCCGACGAGGTCGAGGTCAAACTCGATCCCAAGGATATACGTATCGACACGTTTTGCAGCTCCGGCCCCGGCGGCCAGTCGGTGAACACCACATACTCGGCTGTGCGCATCACGCACCTGCCCACGGGCCTGGTGGTTTCCTGCCAGGACGAAAAATCGCAGATCAAGAACCGTGCCAAGGCGGAGCGCGTGCTGCGTTCGCGGCTCTATGAAATGGAGCTGGAGAAGCAGCAGGCGGCGCTGGGCGCGGAGCGGCGCAGCATGGTGGGCTCGGGCGACCGCAGCGAGAAGATCCGCACTTACAACTTTCCGCAGAACCGCGTCACCGATCACCGCATTGGCCTGACGCTGCACCAGCTCAACTTCGTGATGGAAGGCAAGCTGGACGAAATCATCAACGCGCTGACCACCTATTACCAGAGCCACTCGAGCGGTCCCGGCAGCGCCGCGGCGGACTGAAGAGCGCGGGCGGCGCGAGGCTCCATGACTTGGTGGGGCAGGCTTTAGCCTGTCAACGCCCGCTTGCGGGCGCGGAAGGGTGCAACATCATGCGGGCGGGAAACCAAGAGGCTCCATGACCGTCCAAACGGCAATCCTGCAGGGCACACGCCTGCTGGAGGATGGCGGCGTCGCCGTGCCGCGGCTGACGGCCGAGGTGCTGCTGGCGCACGCGCTTTGCCGCGACCGGGCCTGGCTGTTCGCCCACGGTGAGCAAGAGCTAGTGGAGTTGGAATGGCTGCACTACGGGCGTTATCTGCACCAGCGACTCCAGGGCATGCCCACTCAATACATCACCAAACGCCAGGAGTTCTACGGCCGCGAGTTTCGCGTGACACCCGACGTGCTGATTCCCCGCCCCGAAACCGAGCATGTGGTCGAGGTGGCGCTGCGGCATTTGGGCCGGCAGGCGGAAGATTCGGATCGATTGAGTGACCGCTCCCTGACGGGGTGCCCTCAGGGCCCGGCTCCGGCCCGCATTCTCGATATCGGCACGGGCTCGGGCGCATTGGCCGTGACCCTCGCGATCGAGACCGGCGCGGAAACCTGGGCCACGGAAATCTCGCCGTCGGCGGCCTCTGTCGCCGCGCGGAATGCCCTCGCGCTGGGTGCGCGCGTTCACATTGTGGTGGGCGATGTGGCTGAGGCCATCGCCGCGGGCAGCATGAGCCTGATCGTGGCGAACCCGCCGTACGTGCCCCTCAACCAGCGCGATGGCTTGCAGCGTGAGGTCCGCGATTTCGAGCCGCACGCCGCGCTCTTCGCCGGCCCCACCGGGTTTGAGATTTACGGCCGCATCGTGGCGGACGCGCCTCGTGTGCTGCGCCCCGGCGGCTGGCTCATCATGGAGCTGGGCTTCGGCTGCGAGCCGCAAGTGCGCGAGTTGCTCGATGGCTGGCGGGAGATCGAAGTCACCCCGGACCTAGCTGGAATTCCGCGCGTGATTGCGGCCCGGGCCGCGGAGTAATCGAGCATTTATCCCAGCCATACCAGGACGCCCAGACCCCAGGCTTCCTTTTCCGCCGCTCGCCGTGACGCGGGATACCGACGATCTTAGCGGTCCTGGTACCACTGTCTGCAACCGTTAATCCATTAACACCAGCGCACGTTTCGGTGTATACTCAACCAAGACTTAAACCAGAGAGAGGGGATTTCCTGGGTATGTTCCGATCGTTGACGGCTGCCGCCGTTGCAGGCCTTTGCCTCGTTCCGCAGGTGTTTTCTCAGACACCCGCCAAAGTAGATTTCGCACGAGACGTGCAGCCGATTTTCCGGCAGAACTGCGTCGGCTGCCACGGACCCACTGTACAGAACAACGGGCTGCGCGTCGACCGCAGAAGCTCCGTGATGAAGCCAGGCTCGCGGCGCGTGATGCCGGGCAGCCTCGAGAACAGCTTTCTATATCACCGGTTGGTTGGTTCCGAGTTTGGTTTGCAGATGCCGCCCACGGGCGCGCTTCACGCGGAGCAGATTCAGATCATCAAAGCGTGGATCGAACAGGGCGCCGAATGGCCGGACTCTTTGGCGAACGAGGTCGAGTTACCGCCGCTCGATCCGAAGGCGATTTCGATGGTGGAGACGCTGCGCGCGGCCGACCGGCAGGCGTTCAACAAGATGGTGGCGGAGGACCCCAAGCTTCTGAACGCGCGCGGGCCGGAGGGTTCGACGCCGTTCATGTACGCCGTGCTGTATACCGACGCGGCGGCGCTGGAGTGGCTGATCCGGCAGGGCGCCGACCCGAACAAGCGGAATGACGCCGGGGCGACCGCGTTAATGTGGGCCGCGCTCGATCTGGAGAAAACTCGAGTTTTGGTGGCTCATGGCGCGGACGTGAATGCGCGGTCGGACGATGCACGGACGCCGCTGATGGTTGCGGCCGGCCGGCCCGGCGGCGCGCCGATCGTGAAACTGCTATTGGCCCACGGCGCGAATCCCAATCCCACGTCGAATCCCAGCGCGGAGTCTTCACCGTTGCTGGAAGCTTCGCTGGCCGGCGACGCGGAAATCATGCAGGCGCTGCTCGACCATGGCGCCGATCTCAAAGATATCGCGGGATTTGCGCTCGCGAACGCGGCGGGAGCGGATTGCACGAAGTGCATAGATCTGTTAGTGGCCCGCAATCTGGATGCGATGCAGCACACCATCGCGCTGCAAATCGTGGCGGTTCTCGATGATCCAAATCTGGTCCGGCTTCTGCTCGAGCACGGCGCCGACGTCAACGCTCCTGATCCCACGGGCCGGACGGCGCTGATGTACGCCGCGGTGTCTGACCTGCTGCCGGTAGAGCAGATCAAGATGCTGATCGAGAAGAAAGCCGGCGTCAACGCCAAAAGCCAGCATCCGCGATCCGGCGACACGGGGCTCACGGCACTGGATCTGGCGAAGCTTCACGGCGACACGCCGGTGGTCGACCTTCTGCTGAAATCCGGGGCCACGAGCGGGGTTCCGGCGGTATCGATACAACCGGCATCCATGCGGCGCGGCAACACCATCCAGACCGCGGTGCTCAGCAGCCTGCCACTCTTGCAGCGCACCGACGCGAGCTTTGTGCCGAAAGCGGGATGCTTTTCGTGCCACAATCAGAGCCTGGCAGCTATGGCTGTCGCGCTGGCGCGGAAAAGCGCCTTCCCGGTGGACGAGCGGACGTCGGCCCGGCAAGTGAAGGTCAATGCGGGAGCGCTCGCGGGGAGCCGCGACCTTCTGCATCAGGGCTTCTTCCTCCCGGGGCTCAACGTCAGCCCCGTGATCCTGGCCTATGTTCTCCTGGGGCTGGACGCGGAAGGATACAAACCCGATCTCAGCACGGATGCGGTTGCCATGTTCATCCAGACGCACCAAATGGCGGATGGCCACTGGGCCTTCGGTCCCGGAGCGAGGCCCCCGCTGTGCGCCGACGCGCTCGGGCAGACCGTGCTTTCCATGCGCGGTCTGCAACTGTATACCCCGCGAGTGGACCAAGCGGCGTACGCGAAATCGATTCAGCTCGCGGCGACCTGGATCAGCGGGTTCCGGCCGAGGACCAATTACGACCTCGCCTGGCGGCTACAGGGCCTGGTCTGGGGCGGCAGGAGCAGAGACGCCATCCTGGCGGCCCGGCGCGAGCTGCTGGCGGCGCAGCGCTCCGACGGCGGGTGGCCCGATATCCCTTCGATGGAGAGCGGCGCCTTCACTACCGGCCTGGCGATGATCGCGCTGCAAAGTTCCGGCCTGCCGGTTTCCGACCCGGCTTACCAGCGGGGCGTGCAGTACCTGCTGAGCACGCAACTGGAGGATGGGTCGTGGCACGTGCGCTCGCGCGCCGCGGGATTCCAACCGTATTTCGATAACGGGTTCCCGCATGGCGTAGACCAGTGGATCTCAGCCGCGAGCACCAGCCTGGCGACGATTGCCCTGACCCTGGCGACGCCGCCCGGAGGCACCCACGCCGCTAAAGTTGCTCTGGCGCAGCGGTAATCGAGCCGGCAAACGAGGTTGTGCATGCCGCTTACACGAGCTGAGCACGAAACCGGAATTGGGAAGGAAATTGCGCGCGCCGGGCGGATGAAGCTGGAGTCCAAAACTTCGAAAGGAGCCGAAATGTCAGAGAGCACTCACAGGGTTTCCCGCTGGCAGCGCTTGTTGTTCGTCTGCCTTACCGCCTTCTTTCACGAAGCCCCTGCCGGTCGCAAGGACTAACCATCGACACCTCGGCTGGAATCGCGATCGCCGGCGGCAACATCTACATCGCGGATGGAGACAATGAGCGCAGAGATCGTGACAGACGCGTCTCGTGTGCTGCGCCCCGGCGGCTGGCTCATCATGGAGCTGGGCGTCTGCGAAGCCGCTGCACAGTTCAGGCTTCCATGTTTGCTCTGTTTGCCCGCCGGGCACGCTATACTGTACCAAATGAAGATAATCGGACGTGAAATACCGTGTTCTCGGGATCTGCCGGAGCAGCCGGGAACGGCGATGATGATCCGCCGCCTTGCGGGAGTGACGTTGGCCGCTCTGGCATTGGGCGTCGCTCTGGCCGGTGGACAGGTCAAGCCCCGGTTGCTGGTCGAGCTGCCGGCTTACGCAGTGACACCCGACGGCATGGCAATCGCGCCCGACGGCGACCTGGTGGTAGCCTGTCCCAACTTCGCCAGCTATGCCAAAGGAGCGGCCACGCCTTCGGTTCCGGGGTGCTTCGTCAAGATTGGCAAGGATGGCAGGGTCCGCAAGTGGTTCGACAGCCCCGTCCTTGCCGAAACCGGCCGGTCGTGTCCGATGGGGATCGAGTTCGGGCCCGAGGGCGAACTATACGCAGTCGACAATCAGAACTGGGGGACGGGCAACGGACCCAATGGCGAGGTCAATCAGGGCCGCATTCTCCGGTTGAAGATTGCGGGTGGCAAGCTGGCCGGGACCACCGTCGTGGCCAAAGGTATCAGCCACCCGAACGGGCTCCGCTATCACCAGGGACAGATCTACGTGACGGTCTCGAAACTGCCGAAGATCAAACGCCCCGACGGGCTGATGGTCAGCGCCGTGTACCGCTTCCCGGCGGATGGCCGCGAAATCCAGGTAAGCGACACCCTGGCCGACCCCAACCTGCTGGTTACGTTTGTCACCGAAAACCGTTATGCGCAATATGGCGCCGATGGCATCGTGTTCGACAGCAAGGGGCGCCTCTACGTGGGCAATTTCGGCGATGGCAAGATCCACCGGATCGTTCTGGACGCAAATGGCAAGGTCTCCGAAAACACGATCTTCGCCAGGACCGATCATGACTACTCGCTCGACCCCGCTGTCCCGGGCTTCCTGGCCAAGGCGGTCAAGGCCAAGATGCGCTCGACCGACGGCATCTGCGTGGACAAGGCTGACAATCTGTATGTGGCCGATTTCTCGAACAACGCGATCGCCAAGGTGACTCCGGCCGGCATGATTTCCGTGCTGGCGCAGAACGGAGATACGGGCGGCCGGAACGGCGACCTGAACGAACCGGGTGAGCCTGTCGTGTGGCAAGGCCGGCTGGTGATATCCAATTTCGATGCCGTCATCGAACCCGACAAGGTCAACCAGCACCACGAATCGCCGGCCACGATGTCCGTGCTGGAATTGGGAGAGGCCAAGTGAGGCTGCTGGCAACCGCAATTGGCGGGGCCATCTGTGGGGCGCTGTGCTTCGGCATCTGGCCGGAAATGTGGAAGACTTACGGCATCATGGGCGGCTGGCTCACCGCCGCGATCGTGATTAGCATCTGCTGGTACATGAACCACTGGCTGGGCATCATCTGGAACCAGCCGGGCCGCATCTGGGTGGACCAGGGCTGGGCCGTTTCCGCGGCTGGCATCTCGTGGGCCATGGTCCGCTTCAACGCCCAGCTTCGCTACGCGGTGCCTGCGGTGCTCTGTTGCCTGGCGGGAGGCGTACTGGCCGGCGTCGCCGCGGCCCAGGTGAAGAAGCGCCATCCCGGATTTCAGCGGGCTAACAAGGAGGCCGCCGATGTTTGAGTGGGCCGCGCATTACATCGACTGGCTCGGCATGTCGCCGGTCAGCGTGGTGACCACCGTGTTCGGAGCCTTCTCGGTGACCTTCGTGGTCATCATCTGCTGGAGCAGGTTGGTCGAAGACTTCGGCCCCATCGGCGGCATGATGGCCGCCGGCATCATCGTCGGCACGTTCTGGGTGATGAACCACAAGCTGCCGGGCTTCGGCCTCCATCCCGAAGGCATTCCGCATCCCGATGGCGGCACAAAGCAGTTCGGCTTGATCTACCAGGGATTCCGGGGCGCGGCGCCATGGGTGGACATGGGAACCGCCATCGGAGCAGGCATGTGGGTTTGCGGGCTGTGCGAGATCTCCAAGGGCGGCAAGGTGTCGATGGCCGCGGAGTCCGTGCCGCGGGTGGCCGCCGCGCTTCTCGGTGGCGCGCTGGGCGGCGCCATCACGGGCCTCGTCGGTTGGACCGGAGCCAACCTGTTCGGCTATCGCTGAGGAGCCATGGCAAGCTACCTGCTGGCGCACGATCTGGGAACCAGCGGCAATAAGGCCACGCTGTACACATGCGAGGGAGCTCTGGTCGCCAGCCGCACCTGTCCTTACGACACGCACTACTTCAACGGCAACTGGGCGGAGCAGGACCCGCGGGACTGGTGGCGATCCATCTGCCTCTCAACCCAACAACTGCTGCGCGAGGCGGGGGCCCTCGCCTCCGATGTAGCCGTGGTGGCTTTGAGCGGGCAGATGATGGGCTGCACGCCGGTGGACCGCGACGGCGCCGCGCTCCGCCCCTCGATCCTCTATTGTGACCAGCGGGCTACCGCCGAGACGCAACAGATCCTTTCCCGGATCGACCCGGCAAGCTTCTACCGCATCGTGGGCCATCGCGCCAGCGCCTCCTACTCGCTCGAGAAGCTGATGTGGGTTCGCGATCATGAACCCGAGATCTACGCGCGCACCTCGAAGACGCTGTGCGCCAAAGACTACATCAACTGCCGGCTGACCGGACGAATGGCCACCGACTATTCCGACGCCTCGGGCACGAATGCCTTCGACCTGAAAACGTTCCGCTGGTCGGAGAAGATCGTCGCGTTGGCCGGCCTGGACGGCGAGAAGTTTCCCGAACCCATGGAATCCACTGCCATCCTGGGCACCGTCACGCGGCAGGCAGCCAGCGAGACCGGCCTCAAGGAAGGCACGCCGGTGGCCGTTGGAGGTGGCGACGGCAGTTGCGCGGGAGTCGGCGTGGGCTCGATACACCCCGGTGCCGCGTACAACTACCTGGGCTCTTCGTCGTGGGTGGCGCTGACCGTGAAGGAGCCGATCGTCGATCCCCGGATGCGCACCATGAACTGGGCCCACTGCGTCCCCGGGTATCTGCATCCAAGCGGCACCATGCAGACCGCCGGCGCCAGCCACAACTGGCTCAAGAACACGCTGTGCCAGCCGGAGGTGGAGAAGGCCACATTCACGGGGGAGAGCCCCTACCGTTTGATCGACGAGGCCATAGCGGGGGTGCCCGCCGGCGCGAACGGAGTCCTGTTTCTGCCCTATATGCTGGGCGAGCGGACGCCGTGGTGGAATCCCAACGCGCGCGGCGCGTTCCTCGGCATGAACCTGGCCACGCAGCGGGCGGACATGCTGCGCGCGGTGCTGGAAGGCATCACCATGAACCTGGGGATCATCGTCAACATCTTTCGCGGCCACCTGCCCATCGACGCGATCACCGTGATTGGCGGCGGTGCGCGCAGCGAGGTGTGGCGGCAGATGATGGCGGACGTGTACGGCTGTCCGGTGCAATCGCTCAATTTCCTGGAAGAAGCCACGTCCATGGGAGCCGCCGTGATTGGCGGCGTGGCGGCGGGAGTGTTCCCCGATTTCGACGTCATTCACCGATTCGTGCGCGTGGACCGCACGGCCACTCCCCATCCCCGGAGCCAGGAGGTCTACCGCAAGCTGATGCCGGTTTTCGAACACGCGTACCTTTCGCTGGTGGATGTTTATGACGAATTGGCGGGGTTGACTCAATGAGAGCCGTAGCGGTTACCGAGCCAGGCCAAGTGCGGATCATCGAGTTGGACAAGCCCGAGACCGGCCCGTACCAGGCGCTGGTGCGGACCGAGGCTGCTTGTCTCTGCAACGCCACCGACCGGAAGCTGGTCGCCGGTCATTTCCCCGGCGTGGATCGCTACCCGCTGGTGCTGGGGCACGAATCGGCCGGCATCGTGGAGGCGGTGGGCGCCAAGGTGCGCAACTTCCAGGTCGGCCAGCGCGCCATTGGCGGTCTGGTCTTCGAGTTTCGCCCGGCGGGTTACTCGAGCGGTTGGGGCGGCTTCTGCGAATACACGCTGGTCAACGATCACGACGCCATGGCCGCCGATAGCGCGGCCGATGCCGCACATGGGTGGGCGGAAGTTTACGAAATCCAGCGCGCCGTTCCGCCGGACATACCGCTCGAGGCCGCCGTGTTGTTGTGCACGTGGCGCGAGGTGTACGGCGGATTCGGCGATTTTCACCTCGAGGCAGGCGGCGACGTCGTTATCTTCGGGGCCGGCCCCGTGGGATTGAGCTTCGTGAAACTCGGCAGGCTGCTGGGCCTCGGCTACATCGGCGTTGTAGATCCCGTGGAAGCGAAGCGGGCCTGGGCGCTCGGGATGGGCGCCGACGAGGCATTCGCGCCGGACAGCGCCCGCCTGGAGGAACTCACGCAGCGCCGCGGCAAGCCATTGGACGCGGTGATCGATGCGGTGGGGAGCGGGAAGATTATAAACGCCGGTTTGCGCCTGATCGGGATGGGAGGGGCCATCTGCGTCTACGGAGTAATTACCGAACCCGCTCTCACTCTCCACAAGCACCAGGGCCCTTACAATTTCAATCTCTACGTTCACCAGTGGCCGACCCGATCCCGAGAGCGCGCGGCCATGCCACCCCTCTGCAACTGGATCCGGAGCGGCCAGTTGCGGGCAGGCGATTTTATTACGCACGAGCTTCCATTGGAGAAAATCGGCGAAGCTCTGGCAGTTGTGGCGAGCGGCCAGAGCCTTAAAGTTCTGTTGCGGTATTAGGCAGGCATTGATGACCATGGATGAGTTGGCCGCGATCATCGACCATACGTTCCTGAAGGCCTTTGGCGTCCCCGGGGACATCGAACGGCTCTGCGAGGAGGCTGTCCACTACGGTTTCGCGATGGTGGCCATCAATCCAGCCGAGGTGGAAACGTGCGTCAAGCTGCTGGCCGGGACCAGGGTCGGCATCGGCGCCGCCATCGGGTTTCCGCTGGGCCAGAACACCGTGGAGACGAAAGCGTTCGAAACCCGCGACGCGATTGACAAAGGCGCAACCGAAATCGATGTGGTCATCAACGTTCGCGCCTTGCAGTCTGGGCGTCCGGACGTGGTGCGCCGCGAGATCGCCAACGTGGTGAGCGCATGTAAACCAAGGGGCGTCGTCACGAAGGTGATCCTCGAGACCTGCTATCTCACCAGCGGCGAAAAGGTCGCGGTCTGCCGCATGGCCAGTGAGGAGGGCGCCGATTTTGTGAAGACCTCGACCGGGTTCGGGCCGGCCGGGGCGACGGTGGAGGACGTGAGGCTGATGCGCGCCGCCGTGGGGCCCTCCACCAAGGTCAAGGCCGCGGGAGGCGTGCGCGATCTGGAGACCGCGCTGGCGATGGTCGAAGCCGGCGCTTCGCGCATCGGGACCTCGAACGGCGTGGCGATCGTGCGCCGCCTGGCTCAGCTCGTGAGCGGAGCAGCGGAACAGTTGTAGGTCATGGCGTCGGCGCTAAGTTGGAGACCCGATGGTATCCACGCCTTCACCCTCCACCTGGTCGCTGAGCCTCATGGTCATCGTCAGAGTCTCAAGATCCGGAATCGGGGGCTTTGTTTTTCCCATCGCATTTTGTAAACCCACGCTCAAGGCGATGTGATTGACCTGGACGGACGGGAAATCAGGATATAGGCCGTGAACCACATTGCGTCTGGGGGAAACAGAGCCTGAACCGCGTAGCTTTCCGCTGGACCTTTTCCGGCTGCCTTCCCTGATGGCGGCCACGCCGCGGCGGCTCAGTTCCGTCCCCGGTGACCGGCGCTTCGAGCCGAAACACGCTCGGCAAAGCGCGGCCTATCGTCCCCTGCTCAGTCCCAGGGCGCGGATCCGCTTGTGGAGGTTGGTTCGCTCCATGCCTAGGGCGCGGGCGGCGCCGGAGACGTTCCAGTTGGTCTCTTCGAGCGCGCGCATGATGTGCTCGCGCTCGGCGGATTCTCTGGCTTCTTGAATGGTGGATTTGGCCGAGGTCTCGCGCAGCACGCGGACTTCGACGGGGATGGAATCCCGCGTCAGCCTCTCGCCGGCGGTGAGAATTGCCATACGCTCCACCACGTTGCGCAGCTCGCGCGCGTTGCCCGGCCAGGCGTAGGCTTCCAGCACCGGAAAGACGGTATCGTCCATTTTCTTCGCGCGGAAGTTGTTGCGCGCGCAGAATTCCTCGAGGAAGTACTCGGCCAGCAAGCGAATGTCGTGCGGGCGCTCGCGCAGCGAAGGCACGCGGATGGGTACGCCGTTGAGGCGATAGAACAAATCGTCGCGAAACTTCTCCTGCGCCACCAGCCCAGCCAGATCGCGATTGGTGGCCGAAATCACGCGCACGGTGACGCGGATGATCTGCTCGCCGCCCACGCGGTGGAATTCGCCCTCCTGCAAAACGCGCAACAGCTTGGCCTGCGATGCGCCGTGCAAATCGCCCACTTCGTCGAGGAAAATGCTGCCGCCGTCGGCCAGCTCGAACTTGCCGCGCCGCGCGCCGGTGGCGCCGGTGAAGGAGCCTTTCTCGTGCCCGAATAGCTCGGTCTCGAGCAGCTCGGTTGGAATCGCCGCGCAGTTCACCTTGACGAACGGGCCGTTCGCGAACGGGCTCAAGGCGTGGATATGCGCCGCCAGCAGTTCCTTGCCGGTGCCCGATTCGCCGATCAGCAGCACGCGCGCATCGGACCGCGCGGCCATCGTTGCCTGCTCCACGGCGCGCTGCCAGGACGGGCTGGCGCCGATCATCTTCGGGCTGCCCCCCACCAATTCGCGAAGGCGTTCGTTTTCGCGCCTTAAGCTGGAGTGCTCCAGCGCGTTCTTGACCGCAACCAGCACGCGGTCGCGGCTGAGCGGCTTCTCCAGAAAATCGAACGCGCCGGCGCGGGTAGCTTCCACCGCGTCGGCGATGGTGCCGTGCCCGGAAATCATGATGGCCGGCGCGGCGGCACCGTTCTGCCGCACCGCCTTTAGCAGCTCGATGCCGTTGCCATCGGGCAGTTTGATATCGAATAGATAGGCATCCGCCCGCTCCGCGTCCGGATGCCGGCGGAACTCAGCCGCCGACTTGCACACGCTTACGGCGTAACCCTCGCGCTCCAGAATCATGCGCAGCGAGCGGCCGATGTTCTCTTCGTCATCCACGATCAGCAAGCGTTTGGACGCCATTGTTCTCGAGCGGCAGCAGCACGCGGAAGCCCGCGCCGCCGAGTTCTCCTTTCACTGCGACAATGTCCCCGCCGGAAAGCAGCGCGCCTTTGCGCGCGATCGACAGCCCCAGCCCCATGCCGTGCTTCTTGAACGAAATGGTCGGTTGGAACAGCGAGGCCCGCGCCTGTTCGCTCAAGCCCGGCCCCGAATCGTGCACCTCAATCGCCACCTGTCCGTCCTCCGCCGCCGTCACGCCCAGGATGTGGCCGCCCGCGCCGGCGGCTTCCGCCGCATTCTCGAGCAGGTTGGTGAGGATGCCCTTCAGCAGGTCCTGGTCCGCCTTCACGAGCGGGACGTCCGCCGCCAGCCGGCAGTCGTAGGCCACTTCCGGATGCGCGGTCTTGAGCAGCGCCACGCGCTCTTCGACCAGCGAATTGACGTCCACCTCGCACGGCAGCACGGGCGGCTCGGCGGCGAATTCGGAAAACGCGCGCACGCGCCGCTCCAGCGTTTCGATCTCGTCCACCACGATGTCGACGGCCTGCGCCATAAACCCGCGGTCGGCCTCCTGATAGCGCGCCAGCATCTCTTCCACCGTCAGCCGGATGGGCGTGAGCGAATTCTTGACCTCGTGCGCCATCTTGCGCGCCAGGGTTTGCCAGCTCGCCATCTGCCCCAGGTAAATCAGCCGGTCGGTGCTCTGTTTGAGGCGCGTGGCCATGTGATTGAACGCCTGAATGGCGCGCCCAACCTCGTCGTCGCGATCGGTAGGCACGCGCGCGTTCAAATCGCCGGCGGCGAGCTGGGAAAGGCCCTCGGTCAACTGCTGAATCGGCCGGCTGACGTGGTGCGCCAGAAACACCAGCAACGCCAGCGACAGCAGCCAGAACGAAGCCGCTAACAGGATATACGTAACGCGGAACCCGCGACGCAGATCGCGCTCCCGCGCATCCTCCACCAGGCGCCGCGCGTCGCCGATCTGCCGGCTCAGCCGGTCCATCGGGACGCCCAGATCCTCCGAGTACACGCGGACGTCGTCGCCGTGGCGCACCAGGTAATCCAGCCGGTCGCCCTGCGCGCCGCTGCGCAGCCAATGCTCGCTCTCATTGCCACCGGCGAAATTCTTGATCGCCTCCGGCCAGTGCGGGCGTCGTGCGGCGCGATATTCCGCCGAAGGCGCACCGCCGCGCGCGGCGCGCTGCTTCAGGTCCTCCATCGCGCGCTCGTAAAAGCGACGGCCGGTCTGTTCGAGCGATTGACTGAGCGCGTCCAGCTCCCGGGTAGTGGAAAAATCGAGCAGGTATTTGGAGCCGGCCGAGGTGATCCACAAAGTGGCCAGCAGCGGGAGCAGGGTGGCCCCGAGAAAAATCAGGATGAGCTTGTTGCGAAGCCGGTTCACCAGTTGCGCCGGCTCGGCGTACGGCGCAGGTCCGCCAGCCGCAACCGCCTCTCCATCATCCAGTGCGGTTCTCCGTCCGGGTTGCGGCTGAAGAATTCGATCAGCCCGCTGATGCTGATGCCGGATTCGCTCACGATGCCGGCCATGTCCTTCGGATCGGCCGTGCGCAGATCGAACCGCATCCAGAAATCCCGGTCCGGCGCCACGCCCAGCGCGCTCACCGTCACGTTATCCATGCACCACGCTTCGGCCTGCGCCGCCGTGAGTCCCAGCCGTGATTCTGGCACGGCGCCCGGAATGGTGACTTTGAATCGCCCCTCCCAGATGTCGTAGCTCACGTAAAACCGCTGCGGCGCGTGGCGGAACGGCGTAACGTGATCGTCGCGCAGCAGCGTGATCTGCGACAGGAACACGACCGTGCGCGCGTCCTTGAGCCTTTCGAGAGCCCGGCCGGCGATAAAGTGCAAATCGGGCAAGACCGGGCGCAACGTGTCGCCGTCAAAGGCCACATCCATGGTGCCGGCGCGCGCAACGAGCAGAGGAAGAGCAAGGCCGGCCAAAAGCCAGCTTCTTCGGCCCATCTTCGCTGCGCACAAGTGCGCCATCAATAGTCCATGCCCACCATCACAACTGCGCCATCAATAGTTCATGCCCATCATAAAGACCGGATCCATCCTCCCGTCGCGCAACGGGAACGCCAGGGCCAGCGAAAAAATGCCCTGGCGCAGACCGGCTCCGACCGAGGCCCTGGCCACCGCGGCCTGGCCGCTGTCCCAGATCGCGCCGGAATCGCAGAAAATCTGAAAAATACCGTAATGGTACTCGACGGTGTTATGGACCACGCGGTTTCCGCCAAGCGGGTCCAGGTCGAATTTATTCCATCCCCGCAGGCTGGTGCTGTTGCCCAGCACGAAACGCTCAAACAGCGGCGCTTGGCCCAAAAGCACGCCGCCCCAACCATCATCCACCAATTCGTGCTTGCCGTGGGTGAGCCGGTAGCGGAATCCCCAGCGATGGCGGCTGTAAGCGTAGTCGCTTCCGAGCGCGTGGCTGCCGGCGCGCAAATCGTAGTCGGCCTCCAGCGCCTGGTCCGAGGAGCCCTCCATCTCCTGGCGATAGCGCGCACCGGCGACAAAGGCGTCGGCCGCCAGTGGCTGCGCGCCCGGCATTTGCTGGCCGAGACTTTCGAAGCTGGCACCGAAACTCACTTCGAGCGGCCGCGCCACTTGCACCGACAGCACCGGCTGAAACTCGTCCCGTGAGCGATAGAGTTGGGATGCGCCGGCGGCTGCGACGGTGGAGGAGTTCCACAACTCGTGATAGCTGGCGTACTCGAAGCGGAGCCGCGCCCGCTGGTCCAACAGCGGCTCGCTTTCGTAGCGGGCCACCACGCCGGTGTAACGCTCCACCAGCTCGTCGCCATCGCTTACCAGCCCCGCCGTGAACCCGTTGTTGTTCACCGTGGCGGTTCCCTCGAAAGCGCCGCTCCAGCCCTGCTCACCCTGGTAAAGGAACTTGGGCACCGAGGCGTCGAACCGCGTGGGCGGCACTTCCACTTGGAAAACCACCTGCACATACTCCGGACTCTTGCCGCGCAACACGTGGTGTTCCACCGTGCGCGCGTGGAGTTCCTTGCGAAGCCGCCTGGCCAGATCGTCGAGCCTCGCCGGATTGAGCTTTTCCCCAACCAGAGCGGCAATCTCTTTGCGCAGTCCGGAACTGATCTTGTGATCGCGATCCACCGCGGGACTGGTGCTCCATCCATTTCCCGAGACCACCACGTTTTCCACGGTGTACCGGCTGTTCACGTTAGTTTCCGAATCCTGCGTTCCCGTCGCCAGCAGCCCTCCCACGAGCAGCAGGCTGAAACAAACATATTTCATGCCCCGCCAAAAAGCACTTGATACGCCACCAATAACTGTATGAAAACAAAAGGAATAACTAATGAATGCTTGTGACTCCACGTCACAGGTGTGTGGTGCGCGCCAGCGGCGCACCGCCCGCCCGAGCCGCCCGGCTAGATTAGAGAACCTTCGCCAGTTCGGCTGCGAACGCGCTGCGGGGCGCCTGCTCCCGGTCGCGGCCGCCGCGTTTTCTGCGTTCGGTTTTGACAATGCGGGTGGCATTGGGCGCTGCAATCGGCTGCGCTCCACGGCTCTCTTTGCCCTTCGGGGGCTGCGCCGGATTGGCTCGCAACAGACGGTCTTCCAAAGGTGCACGATCGAAGCGGCGTATGATCGAGGCCATCTCGTCGGCGGTGGGAGCTTCGACAAACGCGAAGCCCTTGGATTCCTGCGTTTCGTGATTGCGGATCACTTTGACGGCGTCGGCAACCAGGTCTTCGGCGGCAAGCCATTGCTTGATGTCATCGGCTGTGACCCACGCCGGAAGATTGCCAAGAAAAACGGTAAAGCTCATTCAGTTGATTCTGTAACTCCGTGGTTGGATTTCACGCACTGGGGGGATTCCGATCTGCCTCACCGATAGTATCAGAGCAGCGCACCGGATTGCAAACACAGATCGTTTCCAGTACACCGTTTCACAAACACGAGCGTCCGGCTGCGCGCCCTCTTCGTCACTCGCCGGCGTTCCCGAGTTTCCAGAGGATCTGCCGCAGCATGCCCAACGTAACCGTGGCGTCGCGCGCGGTGATGTTCCAGCGGCGGACCATGCGCCGCAGCTTCTCTTCGGTGGATGGGGCGGTCAGCGGATTCACATAGCCGCTCGAGCGCAGGACCTCGCACCACAGCGCCGTGATCTGCTCGTTTCCGGCGGCGGACGCGGGCTTGACGCGCTCGCGGCGGGCGGCGGCCGCCTGGGGATCGCGCACCAGTTCGTAAAGGCACAATGCCACAGCCTGGCCCAGATTCATCGACAGATCGCGATCGAGGGTGGGGATGCGCAGCAGCCAATGGCAATGGCTGAGATCTTCGTTGGAGAGGCCGAACTTCTCCGAGCCGAACAGCAGCGCCACGGGCGTTTGCGGCAGCCTCCGCAACATGAGGCGCGCGCCATACTCCAGGCGGCGCAGCGGGTGGTGCAGTTCGCGATGGCCCAGCGAAGTCGTGCCCACCACCAGCGTCGCGTCGGCTATCGCTTCGGCGGTACTCGAAAACTCTTCCGCCCCCGCCAGCAGCGGCGCCGCGCCAACGGCCGAGCGCGCCTCCCGGAAAGCCACGTCGTACGGGTTCACCACGCGCAGCCGCGCGAATCCGAAGTTGGCCATCGCCCGCGCCGCCGCTCCGATATTGAGCGGGTTGCGCGTGGCCACCAGCACCACGCGAAGATGGTCTTTCCAGCCGGTCAAGGATGTTCTGATGGTAGCGCAGGCCGGCGGCATGGGAGCCGGACAAAGGGCGGCTCGATCGGGCACCGAGGCACCCTCCGCCTCACTCTTCCCGCAATGCCACCGTGCAGTCCACGCGCGTGGCGCGCAGCAGGGGGATGGCTATCGCCAGCGGCGAAAACGCCAGAATGGCGCACGCGGCGCCGGCCAGAATCGCAGGGTCGCGAGGCTGAACCTGGAACAGGAGCGTCTCCAGAAACCGGCCGAGCGCCAAGCTCGCGGCCAAGCCAATGCCCAGCCCGATCAGCACCGGAAGCATGCCTTGGCGCAGCACGAGGCCGCCGATTTTGGCCGGTGTGGCTCCGATCGCCAGGCGGATGCCGATCTCACGGATCCGCGAAGCCACCAGGTTTGCCAGCACGCCATAAATGCCTATCATGCCGAGCAGCAGCGCCAGGGCCGCGAAGATGCCGAGCAACAGGGTGTTGAATGTCCGCTGCGAGAGCCACACGTCGACCCAGTACTGCATGGATTTCACCTCGGGCGCGGGCAGCAGACGATCGATGCTTTGGACGGCATTGCGGATGGCCGCGGCCAGCGTTTGTGGCGGGAGGGTCGAGCGCACCACCAGGGTTGCGTGGCCCAGCTCGAGCTCGGGCCAGAAGATGGTGGGGCGGGTTCCGCGCTCGACGCCCATGGAACGATAGCCGGATACCACGCCCACGATTTCGAACGAGTGCTTCTCGTCCTGGGCCAGGCGTTGCCCGAGAGGATTTTCGCCGGGGAAGAACTGGCGGGCGAAAGCGCGGTCGACGATTACGACGCCGTTCCGCTGGTTCCCGCTGAGCGGCAGGTCCGCATCGGTAAACCAGCGGCCGGCTTCGAGGCGCAGTCCGACCGCGCGGAGGTAGCCTGGACTCGATTGCGCCACGTCCGCCATCGGCTGTACCGAAGCCGGCGGCTCCGGCCGGCCGACGATAGAGAAAGTCGCCATCGCGACCCGGTGCAGGGGCGCGTTATCCACGATGCCGGCGGCGGCGACTCCGGGTATCGCTCGCGCGCGATCGAGCAGGTTGCGGAAAAACTGCATTTGCGCGGTGCCGCCGGGGTAGCGCTGGGCGGGAAGGTCGATATCGGCGTAAGCGATCCGCGTGGTGTCGAAGCCGATGCCCACCGCCAGCAGTTCGCGGAAGCTGCGGATCATCAGGCCCGCGCCCGTCACCAGGACCAGCGCCAGCGCTACTTCGACAGCGATGAGAACCTGGCGGCTGCGCAGGCGCGCGGCGGTTCCGCCCCAGCCGCCGCCCGATTTCAGAGCGGTGTTGAGATCGGCGCGCGATGCGGCGATGGAAGGCGCGAGGCCGAACAGGACGGTGGTGAGAATGCTGGCCAGGGTCGCGAAGGCAAACACGCGCAGATCGATCGAAATCAGCTCGGGGCGCTGGATGCTGTCGGGTTTTAACGCCAGCATGAGCCGCAGCGACCAGTTCGCCAGCAGCAGTCCCGCGCCGGCGCCGGCGAGCGAAACCAGCAGCGATTCCGTCACCAGTTGCGAGACAATTCGCGCACGCGTGGCGCCCAAAGCCAGGCGCACGGCAATTTCCCGCGAGCGCAGCGCGGCGCGTGCCAGCGTGAGATTGGCGAGGTTGGCGCAGGCGATCAGCAGCAGGAAGCCGACCGCCGCCATCAGGACATACAGCGCGCGGTGCAGAACCGGGTCGGTTTCCTCGACGGCGAATGGGAAGACGCTGCTGCTCATGCCTTCATTCAGTTTGGGATCGTCTTTAGCCAGCCGCCCGGCGATGCCCGCCATCTCGGTGCGGGCCTGGTCGAGGGAAACGCCGGGCTTCAGCCGCGCGGCCACATAGAGCTGCCGGTCCGTGGCTTTGGTTTCCCGGTTCATGGTGCGCGAAAGGGGGACCCAAAGGTCCGCCTTGACCTGATCGAAACCTTCGCCAGTGGAGGGCAGATGGAATTTGGGCGGCAGCACGCCGATCACGGTGTAGGCGGTGTCGCCCAGCGTGACGGTCCTGCCGAGGGCGCTCGGGTCGCGATGAAACCGGCGGTCGAAGTAAGCGTCGCCGAGAACCGCCACGCGGCCGGAGCCGTCCCGCTCCTCGGCGGTGGTGAAGAGGCGTCCGATCGGCGGCCGTGCGCCCAGTAACTGGAACAGCTCCGCGCTGGCGAAGCCGGTGGAGACGTGGCGCGGGGAATCGGCGCCGGTTTCATCGAGTTCGATTTCGCGAAAAGCGGCCATCCCGGAAAAGACCGTATTCTGCCGCTGCCACTCGACGAAGTTCTTGTATGCGACTTGCATACGCGGCCCGATGGGCGGCGGCATGTTGGGGAAGCGTTCCCAGACGAAGACCAGGCGGCTGGGATCGGGATAAGGAAGCGCCTGGAAGATCACCGAATCGAGCACGCTGAAGATGGCGGCGTTGGCGCCGATGCCGAGCGCCAGCACGCCCATGCACATCAGCGTGTAACCCGGGCTGCGCCGCAGGGTGTGCAGAGCGTAACGGATGTTGCGAAGGATCATGGCTGAAGGATCTATTATGCCGCAGGGACCATAGCTGCGGACTGACGCTGCGCGATCTGTCACGCCGATTTGACAATCCACCCCCTCAGCCGATAACCTAAAACTTTGCGACTTACAGATCGTTGGAGAAGTGTGTCAATGAGTACGGAGTTCCCTTCCAAGAACGGTATCGCTCGCCGCTGGCATGTCATCGATGCCCAGGGTGTGGTTTTGGGCAAGCTGGCCACCAAGGCCGCCATGCTGCTGATGGGCAAGACCAAACCCTCCTATACGCCGTTCCTGGATACGGGCGACCACGTGATCGTCGTGAACGCGGCGAAGGTCCGGATGAGCGGCCGGAAAGAGGACAACAAAGTCTACCGCCATTTCACCGGTTACCCGGGCGGGCTGGTGGAGAAAAGTCTGAAGCGGGTGCGCGCGGAAAAGCCCATTCGCATCGTGGAAGAAGCCATTCAGGGCATGCTTCCCAAGACCAAGCTCGGCAAACAGATGTACCGGAAATTGAAGGTCTATGCGGGTGACCGGCATCCGCACGCGGCGCAGAAACCAACCGCGCTGACGGTAGAATAGTGGAAGGCAGGGTTTAGTGGCAGCGAGCATAGTTCAGTATTTGGGTACGGGCCGCCGCAAGAGTTCGGTGGCCAGGGTGTTTTTGCGGCCCGGCAAGGGCGAAATCAAGGTCAATGGCCGCGCGTTCGAAAATTTTTTCCCAACCGAAAGCACGCGCTCGCTGGTACGGCAGCCGCTGGCGGCCACCGAGACGGCGGACAAGTTCGACATCCTGATTCTCGCCGATGGCGGCGGTGTCGTCGGACAGGCGGGCGCGGCCCGTCTGGGTGTGGCACGGGCCTTAGTGGAGTTCAACGCGGAATTGCGGCCGAGGCTCAAGAAGCTCGGTTACCTCACACGCGACCCGCGCGCCCATGAGCGCAAAAAGTACGGCCAAAAGGGCGCCCGCAAGCGGTTCCAGTTCTCTAAACGTTAGTCCCGGCGGAGCCGGCGTGTGCCGGCTCTTGCCTGTTGTAACCATCGGCTTTCCGATTGTCCGGCGCCGCAAATCTCGCTTTGGACCGCGGGCGGAAACGGAAGGCTGCGACCGGGGATGTTTTCCCCACTGAGCAAGTGAACAGGAGGCAGTTTGCCCGCAATCTCAATGAAAGAATTGCTCGAAGCAGGCGTTCACTTCGGGCACCAGACCAAGCGCTGGAATCCGAAGATGAAGGAGTACATCTTCGGCGAACGCAACGGCATCTACATCATCGATCTACAGAAAACCTTGAAGATGTTCAAGGACGCCGCCCGGTTCGTCCAGGAGACGGCCGCACAGGGCAAGAACGTGCTCTTCGTGGGCACCAAGCGCCAGGCGCAGGAGGCCATCGCCGAAGAGGCCGTCCGCTGTCAGATGTATTTCGTCAACCAGCGCTGGCTGGGTGGCTTGCTCACCAACATGGCCACGGTGCAGAAATCCATCAAGCGGCTGAAGGAACTGGACGCCATGGCGTCGCCCGAAGGCGGCGGATACGCCGGCCGTCCCAAGAAGGAGGCCATTCGCCTCGAGCGCGAGCGCAAGCACCTGGAGCAGAATCTATCGGGTATCAAGGACATGCCCGGCCTGCCCGACGTGCTTTTCGTGATCGATTCGAACAAGGAAGCGATTGCGGTGAAGGAAGCGCAGCGGCTCGGCATTCCGGTGGTGGCCATCGTGGATACCAACTGCGATCCCGATGAAGTCGATTGGGTGATCCCCGGCAACGACGACGCCCTGCGCGCCATCCGGCTGTTCGCCAGCAAGATCGCCGATGCCGTGGTGGAAGGCCGCCAGCTCGCCAGCGAACATGATTTCGTCGCGCCGCCCAAGCCCGCTGCCGAGGAAGCGCCGGCGGAAGAGAGCATGCTTGAGTACACCGAATACGTGGACCCGAAGTACGCCGAGAAGATCATGGCCGAAAGCTTGAGCATGGCCGAAGAGGCGGCGCCGGCCTCGCCGCGCAAAGGCCCTGCTTCGGAAACCGCCGAGCCGGCCGCCGAGCCGGTGGTCACGGAAGGCGGAAGTTAATACCAGCGGGCCGGGCAACCCCCGGCCCCTGCACTCTAATTGGAAACGAAGGCGAAGCAATTATGGAAATCACTGCGGCACTGGTCAAAGAGCTGCGCGAGCGCACCGGCGCCGGCATGATGGAATGCAAGAAGGCTCTCCAGGAAGCCAAGGGCGACATCGGCGACGCGGAAGTGGTGCTGCGCAAACGCGGCATTTCCTCGGCCGGCAAGAAGGCCGGCCGCGCCACCAGGCAGGGACTCATCGGCAGCTACATTCACGCCGGCGGCCAGCTCGGCGTCATGGTGGAAGTGAATTGCGAGTCCGATTTCGTGGCCCGCACGGATGTTTTCCAGGAGCTGGTCCACGACGTGGCGATGCACATCGCCGCCGCCGATCCCCGTTACCTCCGCCGTGAGGACGTGCCCGCCGCCGTGCTCGAAAAGGAAAAGGAGATCGCCCGCGCCCGCGCTTTGCTGGAGGGCAAGCCGGAGAAGATCCTCGACCGGATCGTCGAGGGCCGTTTGGCCAAGTTCTACGAAGAGGTCTGCCTGCTCGACCAGCCCTTCGTAAAGGAAGCCACTCTCACCATCGATCAGCTCGTCAAAACCAAGGTTGCCAAGCTGGGCGAGAACATCAGCGTCAGCCGCTTCGTCCGCTTCAAGGTGGGCGACGTGGCGGCGGCTGAAGCCCGCGGCGAAAGCCCCGAAGCCGGTGGCGAAAGCGCCGTGCCCGAACCGGTCGCCCAGTAAATGCCAGCCTACAAGCGCATCCTGCTCAAATTGAGCGGCGAAGTATTGGCGGGCGGCGCCCAGTTCGGCATCGATGCCGATCGCGTGCATGGTCTGGCCCGTGAGATTGCCGCTGTGGCCGCGGCCAGCGTCCAGATCGGCGTAGTGGTGGGCGGGGGCAATATTTTCCGCGGCGTCTCTAGCGCCGGCCGCAAGATCGATCGTGTCACGGCCGACCACATGGGTATGCTCGCCACCGTCATCAACTCGTTGGCGCTCTCCGACGCTCTCGAGCAAATCGGCGTCGCCACCCGCGTGATGACCGCCATCGAAATGCGTCCGGTGGCCGAACCGTACATCCGCCGCCGCGCCATTCGGCACCTGGAGAAGGGCCGCGTCGCCATTTTCGCCGCCGGCACCTCCAACCCTTACTTTTCGACCGACACCGCCGCCACCCTGCGCGCGCTCGAGGTCAAGGCCGACGTGATCGTCAAGGCCACCCGTGTCGATGGCGTCTATGACCGCGACCCGTTGCAGTTCCCCGGCGCCGTCCGGTACTCCGAGATTTCCTACCTCGAGGTATTGTCCAAGGGCCTGGGCGTGATGGACTCGACCGCCGTCGCCATGTGCCGGGACAATAATCTGCCGATCGTTGTTTTCAATCTGAACACACCCGGCAATATAATGCGAGTAGCCATGGGAGAACCCGTCGGCACCGCGATTCACTAGGACGGTTTCCGGAGATACTCTATGAAGACCGAACAGCCAGCACCCGCTACCACGTTCCACACCGTCAAGGAGGTCGAGGCCAACCTCAAGGCCCGCATGGACAAGGCCGTGAGCGACCTGCAGCACGAAATGGCCACCATCCGCACCGGCCGCGCTTCCCTGGGCATTCTGGATCACATCCGCGTGGATTACTACGGAACCCCCACGCCGCTCAATCAACTTGCCAACCTGCACGTGCCCGAGCCCGGCCTGATCACCATCCAGCCGTGGGACGTTTCGCAGATCGGGCCGATCGAAAAAGCCATTCGGGTTTCCGACCTGGGCCTCAACCCCGCCAACGACGGCAAGATCATCCGCCTGCCTATCCCGCCGCTCACCGAGGAGCGCCGCAAAGAACTGGTGAAGCGCCTGCACGCGACCGCCGAGCACCATCGCGTCTCGATCCGCAACATTCGCCGCGACGGCAACGAAGCGGTGAAGAAGCTGGCCAAGGATAAGAAAATCACCGAGGACGACGAAAAGCGCAGCTTCGACGAGGTCCAGAAACTCACCGACGGCTACATGCTGAAAGTGGACCAGGCCGCCAAGATCAAGGAAAAAGAAATCCTGGAGATCCGGTGAGCCGCCGCGGTTGGCACAAGGCGCGAAGCATTCACTGCGAGCCGCGTGGAACGCCGGGAAGCGGCGCACCGAGGGGGAACGCAGCGGGGATGCTAAGCTAATCGAAAGATGACTGTAGACGAAATACGAGAGTTGATCAAGCTGGCGTCGGAAACCGGGATCGCCGAACTGGAGGTGCAGCGCGGCGACAACCGGGTGCGCATCCGCCGCGCCGCGTTTGCGCCGCAGGAAATCGCGCTGGCGCCGCCATCCTACGCGGCACCGGCGCCGGTCCAGGCGGTGGCTCCCGCTCCCGCGGCTCCAGCCGAGCCGCTCGAGTCCAAGGAACGGGACGCGGCCGCCGACGCCAACCTGACACTGGTGAAATCGCCTATCGTCGGCACCTTTTATGAGTGTCCGTCGCCAGGCGCGCCGCCTTTCGTGCGCCTGGGCGAAAAGGTGCAGCCGGGCAAAGTGCTCTGCATCATCGAATCCATGAAGCTGATGAACGAGATCGAATGCGAGACCTCGGGCATTGTGGAAAGCAAGCTGGTGATGAACGGGCAGCCGGTGGAGTACGGGGAGGCGTTGTTTGCCATCCGTGCCGTTTAAGAAAATACTCATCGCCAACCGCGGCGAAATAGCGGTCCGGGTCATCATGGCGTGCAAGGAGCTGGGCATCCACACGGTAGCCGTCTACTCGGAAGCCGACCGCTACAGCGCGCACGTGCGCTACGCCGACCAGGCCATCTGCATCGGCCCGGCCAAGAGCGCGCGCAGCTATCTCAATGTGGCGGCGATCATCAGCGCGGCGGAAGTCACCAACGTGGACGCCATCCATCCCGGCTACGGATTCTTGAGCGAGAACGCCGGGTTCGCCGAAGTCTGCGAGACTTCGGGCATCCGCTTCATCGGCCCGCAGCCGCAAGTGATTCGCCTGATGGGCGTCAAGGAGCAGGCGCGCGCCTTCATGCGCGGGATGGGGGTCCCCGTGCTGCCCGGTTCGCCGGGCGTGCTGGGCAGCCCGGAAGAAGCGCTGGAACTTGCCGGAGAAATCTGCTATCCGGTGATGCTGAAAGCTTCGGCGGGCGGTGGCGGACGTGGCATGCGCGTCGTCAACGACGCCAAGGATCTGCCCGCACTGTTCGCGCAGGCGCAACAGGAAGCCGGCGCCGCGTTCAGTTCGGCCGACCTGTACCTCGAAAAGTTCATCGCCGCGCCGCGCCACATCGAGTTTCAGATTCTGGCCGATGCGCAAGGCAACGTCGAGATCCTGGGCGAGCGCGAATGCAGCATCCAGCGGCGCCACCAGAAGCTGCTCGAGGAATCGCCCTCGCCGGTGGTGACCGGCGCACAGCGCGCGGAAATCTCAGCGGCGCTGCGCAAGGCGATTCAGGCGGCGGGCTATACCAACGCCGGCACTGTCGAGTTCCTGATGGACGAAACCGGCAAGCTGTACTTCATCGAAGTGAATGCCCGCGTGCAGGTGGAGCACCCGGTGAGCGAATTCGTGACCGGCGTGGACATCGTAAAAAGCCAGATCCGCATCGCGCAGGGTGAGACGCTGCCGCAGATTCTGTCCGGACCGGTGGAACTGCGCGGCCATGCGATCGAGTGCCGCATCAACGCGGAGAATCCGGAGACGTTCGCACCCTCGCCCGGCCGCATCACCGGCTTCCATCTCCCCGGCGGCGTCGGCGTGCGCGTGGACACCTGGGCCTACACCGACTGCGTGATTCCTCCGTATTACGATTCGCTGGTGGCCAAGCTGATCGTTCACGGCAACGACCGCGCCGAGGCCATCGCGCGCATGCGCCGCGCCCTCGACATGTTCGTCATCGAGGGGATTCACACCTCGATTCCGCTGCACCAGCGCATCCTGGCCGATCCCGATTTCCAGGCCGGCCGCTTCGACACCAGCTTCATCAACCGTTTCCTGCCCGCGGCCAAACAGACGAAGCAGGGATAGGCGGCATTTCTCGCACCGCCCGGTTCCGCGGCGTGGCGCGCTGTCCAGCCTGATGAGCCCGAATTCCGAAATTGGACGCCTCGTATCAGGGCGCGGCTTCAGCCGTGCCGGCAGCGCGCTTTGCGAGGGCTTTAGCCCCTGCCCGCTTCTCAGGGGCTGAAGCCCATCAGGTTCATACCGTTCCGGCACGGCTGAAGCCGTGCCCTGATACAAGACGTGTTGTTTCATGGTGCTCCGCTGTGGGAATGCCACTTCGCCGAAGTTGACTTCGGAATCCAGGTTGAGCCGAGAGTGGTATCGGCGTTTCTTGCGTTGCAGCCTTTTCGCCGCTCCGGCCTCCCGCGCACCACGACGCCTGATACGATGCAGTAGGCGCCAATGCTCGAGCTCGCCGCAAACGATCCGCTGATCAAGACCTACCTCAAGGACCTCCAGCATCTGAAGGGGCAAGCCGTAACACACGAGTTGGGGCTCAAGGGACCTTTCCAGAACCTGCTCGATAAGGCCGCCAAAAAGCGCGGCTGGACATTGGTTCCGGAGCTCTCGACTTACTCCGGCGGCAAGCGCGTGGTTCCCGACGGCACCGTGCGCGACGAATTCCGCCTGGCGCGCGGCTGGTGGGAGGCCAAGGACACCTCCGACAAGCTCGCTTCGGAAATCCAGAAAAAAATCAAGGCCGGATACCCCACCCGCAACACCATTTTCGAGGATACCCAAACCGCCGTCCTCTATCAGGACCGCGGCGAGGCCGGCGAATTCGCGCTGGGCGAGCCGTTGAAGATCGCGGACCTGATGAACCGCTTCTTCTCCCACGATGAAACCGACGAACGCGAATTCCAGCGCGCCATGGACGAGTTCAAGCTGCGCATTCCGGACCTGGCGCAATCGCTGCGCGACCACATCGACGAGGCGCACAAGAAGAACCGGAAATTCCGCGAAGCCTTCGCCGGCTTTATGAACTTGTGCCGCGCGTCGCTGAACCCGGAACTTACCGACGGCCACGTGGACGAGATGCTGATCCAGCATCTGCTGACCGAGCGGCTGATGCGCAACCTGTTTCAGAACCCCGAATTCACCACGCGGAACGTGATCGCGGCGCAGGTGGAGAACGTGATCGAAGCGCTGGCTTCGGCCAGCTTTTCGAAGCAGGAGTTTCTCAAGAAGCTGGACCCGTATTACACGGCGATCGAGCGCGCCGGCGCCAACCTGAGCCACTTCACCGAGAAGCAGGATTTTCTCAATTCCGTATATGAGCAGTTCTTCCAGCGATTCTCGCCGGATGTGGCGGATACGCACGGCATTGTCTACACGCCGCGCGAAATTGTGGACTACATGTGCCAGTCGGTGGAGGATGCGCTCAAGGAGGAATTCGGATTCACGCTGGCGTCGCCCGAGGTGGTGATCCTCGATCCTTGCACCGGGACCGGCAATTTCATCGTCAACCTGATCGACCGGATGCCGGGCAAGGCGCTGGCGGAGGCTTACCGGCACCGGTTGTTCGCGAATGAGGTGATGCTGCTGCCGTATTACGTGGCGAGCCTGAACATCGAGCACGCCTACTACGAGCGGATGAAGCAATACGAGCCGTTCCCGGGCATATGTTTCGTGGATACGCTCGACATGGCGGAGGCACGGCAGGGCGAGCTGTTCACCGCGGCCAACACCGAGCGCGTGAAGCGGGAGAAAGAAGCCGCCATCACGGTGATCATCGGCAACCCGCCGTACAACGTGGGGCAGAAGAGCGAGAACGATAACAACCCAAACCGGAAGTACAAGAAGATCGATGAGCGCGTGCGGGACACGTACGGCAAGGACTCGAAGGCAACCAACAAGAACTCACTGTCGGATATGTACGTGAAGTTCTTTCGCTGGGCGACTGATCGGCTGGGCGAGCGCGACGGCATCGTGTGCTTTGTGTCGAACAACAGCTTTGTGGACCAGCTTGCGTTCGACGGCATGCGCCAGCATCTTCTGCAGGACTTCGAGCGAGTGGATCACATCGATCTGCACGGCAACGTGCGGCGGAATCCCAAGCTCTCAGGGACCACGCACAATGTGTTTGGCATTCGAGTGGGCGTAGGGATCACGCTCGCGGTGAAGAAGAAGGACGCGGCGAAACAGTTGCGCTATCATCGCGTGCCGGAGACGTGGCGGAAGGGCGAGAAACTTCAGTTCCTGGCCGGCGGTGAGATTCCGTGGCAGCCGCTGGTGCCAGACGCAGAGCACACTTGGCTCGTGCCGGGGCACCTCTCCGAATACCGTCGGTTCGCGGACCTGGGCAAGATGTTTGGAATCCGCAGCAGAGGACTAGAGACAACGCGGGACAGCGTGGTCTACGGTTTTGACCGAGGCAGACTGACGGACAGGGTCAAGAAGTTCGTTGCGGATTACAACGCGCAGGTGGACCGTCACAGGCGCGACAAGGACGCGGACTTTCCCGACGATCTCAAATGGAGCAGTCGGCTAAAGGAGTGCCTGGCGCGGGGCCGGTACGCGGAGTTCGAGAAGGCGAAGATACGTCCGGCGCTCTACCGTCCGTATGCTAAACGGTGGGTGTTTCTAGATGCCGTTCTGAACCAACGCACGGGACAGTGGCCACACATATCGGGTCGGACAATCGTGATCTCCGACATTGGCTACCGGGCGCCGACGGTCAGCGCGCTGATGACGGACTCAATCGCCGACCTGCATCTCTGCGCGGCAATCGACGCGCACCAATGCTTCCCTCTCTCCCACCTGAAGGACTCCGTCGTTGCGCAGTTCCGGCAGCATTATTCCGACGAGTCCATCCCAAAATGCGACGTCTTCCACTATCTCTACGCGCTGCTGCATCATCCGGGATATCGCGAGCGGTACGCGGCCAATCTCAAGCGCGAGCTGCCGCGGATTCCGTTTGCGCCCGATTTTGCGGCCTTCGCATCCGCCGGAAAGGAGCTGGCGCGGCTGCACGTCGAATATGAATCGCTCGAACCGTGGCCGCTTCAGGAAATCGAAACTGCGGGCGTTCCCTACTCGCAGCGGGTCGAGAAGATGAAGCTCAGCGCGGATAAGCAGTCGCTGCGGGTGAACGAGTCGCTGACGCTGGGCGGAATTCCGGCAGAAGCCTTCGAATACCGGCTCGGCTCGCGGTCCGCGCTGGAGTGGGTGATCGATCAGTACCAGGTGAAGGGCGAATCCGACCCGAACCGCGAGGACGATCCCGGCTACATCGTGCGCCTGGTGGGCCAAGTGGTGCGCGTGAGCGTAGCGACGGTCGAGATCGTAAAAGCTCTTCCGGATTACCGGTAAGCAAGTTCGACCGCCGCGAGCTAAGGGTCTGTCGGAATACGACCATGCCAATCATGAGCGAACGGCGTGGCGCTCGCATTCGTGTGTGCCGGGTAGAGACTCTTCTCGCCACCTGCTGGCGCACGGGAAACCGGCGCCGGCATCAGTGCCGGCCACTCGGGTTTGTACATTTCCGAATGTGTGGGGATATGTTAGCTGAGTATCAGGGCATGGCTTCAGCCGTGCCGCTGAGTCATACTAAGGAATCGGGCTTTAGCCCCTGGTAATGGCAAAACCTGTGCGCAATGCCCGCCCCGGCAGGATCGTGAGTTCGGCACGTACGTTCTTCGCCACCACGAAGACCAGCCAGGGACTTCCCCTGTTACAGTCGGAACGCAACGCCACGTTGATGATCGACGTGTTGCGTTCGTATGTATTGGCTCACAAATTCCGGCTCCATGACTTCGTGGTCATGCCCAACCATGTGCATCTGTTGATGACGGTCGGCGCTGACATGACCATCGAGAAGGCCATGCAGCTGATCAAAGGGGGATTCTCCTATCGTTTGAAGAAGGAATGCGGATACTTGGGAGGGGTCTGGCAGCGCGGGTTCTCCGAACAGCGCGTCGAGAACCGGCAAAGCTTCTTGCAGCACCGGGAGTATATTGCGCGGAACCCGGTGCAAGCAGGACTCGTCGACTCACCCGAGAAGTTCCCCTACTGCTTCACGTACGTCGCAAGGAAAAAAGCGCCAGGGGCTAAAGCCCCATGATGCCTGCATTTTGCGGCACGGCCGAAGCCATGCCCTGATACCAAACGCCGCGCTTGGGTTGGCAACGCGAGGTGCCGCCTAACGCCCAAATGTAGAAACTCCAGGCGCCGGCATTAGTGCCGGTGCGGCACGCATGAGTGCGTGCGCCACGAACGCCCGCGCTTCAGCACTGCGCCGCTGCGCGCGTGGCGTTCTGGCCGGTGCGGTCTTCGATCGTCACCGTTACTTGCGTCTCCTTCTTGTTCCGCACCACGGTGACGGTGAAGGGCTGGTTCTGGTGGTTGGTGCGCAGCGTGTTCGTGATATCGTGCGAGCTGAAGACTGGCGTGTCGCCAATTCGTGTGATCACGTCGCCGGCTTTGATGCCGGCCTTCTCGGCGGCGGAATTCTTCAGCACCGATTTCACCAGGACGCCGTCTTTCACGCCCAGGAATTCGGCGAACTGCGGCTCTTCTCCCAGCCCCTCGCCCTCGATTCCCAGCCGGCGCGACGGCGTGATGGCAAAGATGTGCGGCATGTCGAACTCCGGCATCCCCGGCATGGACGGCGGCATCCCCGGCATGGATGGCATTTGGAATGTGGGCGGGTTGCCGAATATGTTGATGTCCCCTTCCGGCGACGCCATTTCAAAGCTCTTGTGGGTCTCCACCGTCGCCATCAAAGTGAGCGGCGCGCCGTTGCGCCACACTTCGATCTTCACCTGGCGCCCGGCCGGTGTTTCGTGCACCAGCCTTTGAAACTGCGCCATGCCTTCCACCGGCTGGCCGTTGTATTCGAGCACCACATCGCCTTGCTTGATACCGGCCTTATCCGCCGGGCCGCCTTCGGTCACGCTGCTGATTTCCACGCCGCGCTCTTCCTTGAGCTTCAGCGCCCTGGCGCGCGCGGAATCCACGTCCAGCACGCCCACTCCCAGGTAGCTGCCGCTGCCCCCCGCAAAAATCGTTGCCGCATGCGCCCGCGGCGCCGGATTCTGCGCGCGCGAGGCCGGCGCCAACGCGCCGCCGGCAAGCAACGCAACTGCCCAAACCAATTTCGTCGTCATGTTCGCCTCGCTTCTATTGCCTCAATCGCCTATCGTCTCTAGCGCCGCTTGATGAAGATCGTGCCGCCCGCGCCGGAGATGCGCAGCAGCGGCCCGCCGCCGTTGGCGGCGCCTTGCGCCACCACGCGGTTGCCCATGCGTGACACCGGGATCGCCGGAAAGTCGGACACGATGCGGCGCAGCGTGTCCGCCATCCGGTTCTCCGCGTGAATCGTCACACCCAGGTTAGACGGAACGATTACCGTAATGTCACCACCCGTGGTCGCCAGAAACGAATCGGCCGGATGCGCGCCGGTCAGGTCGGCCACAATGCTGCCGAGCGAAGTGGAAACCCGCATCGGCCCCGTCACGCCGCTCAAACGGATGCCGCCGGAAGCGGACTGGCACTCGAATCCGCCTTGCGCCGCGCCCAGTTGGACCGGCCCGGCCAGGTTGCGCACGGTGACCGTGCCCCCGGCCTTTTCGATAGCCACTTCGCCGCCGCCGGTGATGGCGGTCACCGAACCTCCCGCCAGATGGACGCGGATGTTGCCAGCCGCCGTCTGCGCGCGCACGCCGCCTCCCACCTCGCCTACCACAATATCGCCGCCGTATGTTTCCAGCACCGCTTCGCCGCGCACCGTCTGCAAAGTGATCCGGCCGCCGCCGGTCCGGCAGCGCAGATTCCCGCGCACTTCGCCCACGCGCACATCGCCGCCGCCCGTGGTCACCGTGCAAGGGCCACCGATGCGGTCCACCGTCACTTCGCCGATGCGCGATTCCACATCCAGCTCGCCTTCGATTCCGCTGGCCTCGATGGCGCCATCGGAGTCGACGATTCTGGCCAGGCTGAGAGCCGGCGCTTTCACCACCATCCGCGCCCGGATCGGACCGCCGGGCGTAGTCAAAATCACGCTCTCGCCGCGCCTCACTTCGAGCGGCGCGCGGGCCAGCATGCTCCGCGCCTCGGCCTCGGAGCGCACCGCCACGCTCAGCCGAACGGTGTACACGAAGGTCTGCGCAGCCCCGCCTTCCAAAGTCACTGGCCCGGACCCATTGATGCGCAGCGTCCGCGCCGCGGGCACGTTTCCGCGATAGGTCTGCGCCCAGCCGCCGGGCTCCCGCTCCAGTGGAGCTTCTTGTGGCTCCTGGCACCCTCCGCCCAGCGGCAGCAGCGCCACCAAGGCCGCTAAGTTAGAAAGTGCCGATCGACGCATTCATTTCCTTGAGAGCCTTTTCGCACTTCAGCCGCACGTAGCTGTTGTCTTCCTTCTGCACCAGATTCTGCAGCACACCCACCATAGCCTCGTCGCGGCGCAATGTCAGCAGGTCCACCGCCTGCATGCGCACCGCATCGTTGTCGTCGAATTCGAGCGCCTGGGACAGCGCGCCTCGCACCGGGGGCTCGGCGGCCAGCGGTTTCAGGCCTTCCAGCGCCTTCAGCCGCACGCCGGGGTTGGAATCGTGCAGCAGTGCGTTCATCAGCGCGTCGCGCACTTCGCCGGAGCCGGCGCGGTCTTTGAGCAGCCCGACCGATTCCACCCGCACTCCGGGATCGTCCTCTTCGTGCGCCGCCGCCAGCAGCAGCTTCTGAATCTCCTGGTTGTCGATGCTTCCGGAGACCTCGCGCCGCCTGGTTTCGTCGTACGCGATCCGCACCCGGCCGGAGTTGTCCGGCTGCGCCGAGCGCACATTGACGAACACTCCCTCCGAAGGGGCCAGCGAGGCCGTGGAAACACCCGAGCCGGAGCCCGCCGGAATCAGCCTGGCGGCGAAGAAGCCAATCGCGATCAGCGCCGCCGCGCCCAGCGGCTGCCGCCAACGCGTGAAGCCTGCCAGCGTGGCGCCCGCCGCTTCCAGCCACAATCTCCACGCCGGCTCCGCCGCCGCACCCCGCACCGCCGCCGAAAGGTCCGCCCGGCAACGGACGAGCAGGGCAGCCGTCGCATCCATCCGCCGCCGGTCCAGCGCCGCGGCCAGCGCCCGCGCCGCCTCCATCTGGCGGGTACAGGCGGCGCATTCGTGGATGTGCGCCTCGGCCTGGTCTTCTTCCTCCGGCGTCAGTTCGCCGTAATAATACAGCGGAATCAGCTTCCGCACCGCATCGCAAGTCATACTAAGTCTCCCAACAGTGTGCGCATCTTCTGCGTGGCGCGGAAGAAGCAGTTTTTCGCCGCTTCCTCGCTGGTGCCCAGAATCTCGCCGATGTTGCGCAACCGCAAACCCTGATAATGGCGTAGCTCAAAAACCATCCGCTCGCGCGGCGTCAGTTCTTCCAACGCGTCGTCGATCCGTTGCCCCAACTGCCGGTTCCACGTCATGCGCTCCGGATCCGCCGCCGCCGATTCTTCCTCGAACCCCTCCGTCCGGTCAATCGCGCCTTCGGAGGTCTCCACCACCGCCGGCTCCTCTTTCCGCACCTTCCGCTTGCGCAACTGGTCCAGGCAAACGTTGGTCACGATGCGGTACAGCCAGGTGTGGAAGCTGCAGTCGAAGCGAAAGGAGTGCAGGTTCCGGTATACCCGCAGGAACGCCTCCTGGTACACGTCGCGCGCGTCTTCCGGCGAGCGTAACAGGTTCATGGCGAGCCGGAGCACACTTTGGTCGTAAGCGCGAACCAGCCGTTCGAAAGCGTCCTGGTCCCCGCGCTGCGCTGCCCGAACCAGCGAATCCACCTCGGGACTCACCCGGGCCCCGGCCGTTCCGGTTGCGTCCTGCATAAACCGGCTGCTGCCGCGCTGCTAGCTTCCGTTCTCTCTCCTATTGGCTTTGACGCGCCCGTGTCCGAAATGTCACGCCCGGTCCGCCACAGTTGCCAATCTATCACTCCGGGAAAAACCTGAGGCGCAGACTGCGAAAACACGTGCGGCGCAACACCCGAGCTTGGATGACCACACCCAGCTCCTTGCGCGAAAAGCCCCGGATGACCGTTGCCATCCTCCTCAACTATACTCAAATTGAGGGAATTTTAGACAGTTTGCCGTGGAATGTCGTTTGCATGCGCCGAACTGCCGCATCGACTGCAAGGAGGCTGTGTCCCTATGGCCAACGAGACCATCACGATTGTCGACAACCGCACGAATCAGAGCTACACGCTACCGGTCTACCATGGCACGATCCGCGCCATGGACCTCCGCCAGATCAAGACAGGCCCGGACGATTTCGGGCTGATGACGTATGACCCCGCCTACATGAACACCGCCGCCTGCCACAGCGCCGTGACCTATTTGGACGGCGAGCGCGGCATCCTGCGCTACCGCGGCTACCCCATCGAACAGCTCGCCGAGCAGTGCACTTTCCTCGAGGTCGCTTACCTGCTGTTGTATGGCGAGTTGCCGAACTCGAGGGATCTGGAGTGCTGGAGCGAGGAAATCATGGCCCACTCCCTGACCCATGAGAACGTGAAGAAATTCATGGAAGGGTTCAATTACGACGCTCACCCGATGGGCATTCTGATCAGCACCGTGGCGGCGCTTTCCACCTTCTATCCGGAATCGCGCAACGTGCATGACCCCAAGATACGGCGCAAGCAGATCGTGCGGCTGATCGGCAAAATGCCTACCCTGGCCGCTTACGCTTACCGGCATCGCCTGGGCCTGCCCTACGTGGCACCCGACCCGGAACTGAGCTACGCAAAGAATTACATGAACATGCTGTGGAAGAGGCTGGAGCCGAAATACGCGGCCAACCCGGTGCTCGCGCACGCCCTGGACGTGCTGTTTATCCTCCACGCCGACCACGAACAGAATTGCAGCACCAGCACTATGCGCGCGGTCGGCAGCTCAAACGCCGACCCATATTCCACCACCGCGGCGGCCATCGCGGCCCTTTCCGGCCCACTCCACGGCGGCGCCAATGAGGAGGTGCTGCGTATGCTGGCCGAAATCGGCTCCAAGGATCGGATCCCCGATTTCATCCAGCAGGTGAAAACCGGCCACCGCAAGCTGATGGGCTTCGGCCATCGCGTGTACAAGAACTACGACCCCCGCGCCCGTATCATCAAGCGGGTGGCCGAGGAAGTGTTTGAAGTGACCGGCCGCAATCCCAAGATCGACACCGCCATCGAGCTGGAGCGCATCGCGCTCTCCGACGACTACTTCATCCACCGCAAGCTGTATCCCAACGTCGACTTCTACTCCGGCATCATCTACGAAGCCATGGGCTTCACGCCCGACCAGTTTACGGTGCTGTTCGGCATCCCGCGCACGGTGGGCTGGCTGGCCCAATGGCAGGAGATGATGGAGGATCCGGAGCGCAAGATCGCCCGCCCGCGCCAGGTGTACACCGGAGAAGCGAAGCGGGACATAGTACCGATCGAGCTGCGCTCGCCGAAGACGCCCCTGGTGCTGGCGTAGTACGCTTGGAACCGTCCCGGGCAATCCCGGGCCTTCCCGGCTGCTGGAACTTTCTTTTTCAGGCCGGTGTCTATATCTTTACAGAGCCCGGACTTTCCTGATAGCGTGGAATCAGGAAGTGACCCGAGAATGAGAGGCTGGCCGGTGGCCACAGCGATCCTGGATTTCACCGAACGCCCTGCCGCGCAAGCAACGGCGAGCGAGGACCTGTGCCTGGCCGAAAGCCTGCGCCAGGGCGATGAGAGGGCCTACGAAGAACTGATCGATCGCTTCCAGCAGCCGGTCTACACGCTCGCCAGCCGCCTGCTGAACGATCCGGCCGAGGCCGCCGACGTGGTGCAGGAGGTGTTTCTGAAGGTCTTCCGCTCGATCGGGTATTTCCGCGGCCAAAGCAGCCTCAAGACCTGGCTCTATCGCATTACCGTCAATGAGGCGCACAACGCGCGCCGCTGGTTTTTCCGTCATCGCCGCCGCGGGACGGAGTTGGATGGCGCGGCCGATGAAAATAACCACCATTGGCGGGAGACGGTGGCCGACCAAGGCCGCTCCCCATTCGAGGTGGCTTGCAGCCAGGAGCAGCATCGCATCATCGAAGCCGCCCTGCTGCGCTTGAATCCTCATTTCAAGGAGGCCGTTGTACTGAGGGACATGTCGGACCTCAGCTATGAAGAAATCGCCGAGGTGCTGGATGTCTCCCTCGGAACCGTGAAGTCACGAATTCTGCGGGGCCGCGAGGCCCTGCGGCAGGAACTCGCGGGCAGCCTCGGTGAGAGGCCGGTCCTGCGATTGGTGCCGAAGACGGCAGGGTAAAGGTATGAGCTGCGAATACGCCCGAGCAAGAATCTCTTCACTCCTCGACCACGGGCTGGAGGAACAGGAACGCCGCGACACGCTGGCGCACCTGGGATCCTGCGGCCGGTGTCACGATGAGTACCAGGCGTTCGAAGAACAGCGTCTGGCAATGCGGTCCATGGGGGAGTTGGCGGTGCCGCCGGTGGTGACCCACCGGCTGCGCGTGCTCGCCTCCCACGAGCGCTTGCGGCAGATGGCGCGAGCCAGCATTTCCGCGCGGCTGCGGCACATGGCGGACAATGCCCGCCTGTTCATGGATAATATGATGCGGCCGGTGGCGCTGCCCTTCGGCGGCGGCCTGATTTCCGCCATGCTCCTGTTCGGCATTCTGGCCCCCGGTCTGAGCTTTACACGCAGTCTGGACTTCGATCCTTCGGTCGTTTCGATGGTAACTCTGCCGCAGGGCAGGCGTGCGGCTGGTGAAGTCGTCAGCGTGGAGATGGCCGGCTTCGTCAGCGTGGAGGGGGCCGGCTCGATTCCCTCTTCGACTGACAGCACGCTGGTGGAACTGACCGTTGACCGTTTCGGGCAAGTGCGCGACTGGCGAATGGTACAGGGCGAATTGACGCCCGCCGTCAAGCGCGTCATCCTGTATTTCAGCTTCAATCCGGGCACCTATTTCGGCGTTCCCACCGACAGCAAGATACTGGTGTCGCTGCATTCGGTCCCCCGCACGACGCGGAGCTGACCGCCTCGCGTGGCGCGGCAGCGGCTGGGACAACATTTCTTGATTCAGGGCTCCGTCCTGGAGCGCATCGCCCGGGCTGCGTGTCCCGATCCCCAACCTTTAGTCGTTGAAATCGGCCCCGGGCGCGGAGCGCTTACCGCCAGGCTGCTCGAGCGCGCGGCGCGCGTCGTCGCCATCGAGATCGATCACGATCTGGCCGCTTATTTGCGCCGACGGTTCGCTGCGGACACTCGCCTGGAAGTCGTGGAAGCCGACGTCCTCTCGATCGACTTGGCGCAGTGGGGGCCGGCGCCAATCGCCGGCAACTTGCCTTACTACATCGCATCGCCCATCCTCGAACGCGCGCTCCGCCAGCGCCCGCCGCGCGCCGTGTTTCTGCTGCAAAAGGAAGTCGCACGCCGCCTGGTGGCCCAACCGGGCTCGCGCGACTACGGCTACCTGACCGTCGCCACGACCTTGTTCGCCACTCCCAGGCTGCTGTGCGAAGTCCGGCCCTCCGCCTTTCGCCCGCCGCCCAAAGTGGATTCTGCAGTGGTCCAGTTTTCGCCCTGCGCGCCTGCCATACCCGACCCGTCAGCCTTCCTCGAATTCGTCGCCCAGTGCTTCCGCCATAAGCGCAAAACCATACGCAACAACCTCGCAGTGGTGTATGGTAAGGGTGTGGTCGAAGGCTGGCCGGAAGCTGCTTTGCGCGCCGAACAACTTAGCTTGCCTCAATTGGAAGAGATGTGGCGCCGGAGAAGGTAGGACAGACGATCTGTTTTTGTCGTCTGTCGAGTTCTCGTGCTGTGGCGAGCCGTGACAGACCACGAAGAACGATGGTCTGTCCTACCGTGCTGGAAAGGCCATGATCTATGACAATCCGTCCTGAAGACGCTCTCGAATACCATTCGAAATCCCCGCCCGGCAAACTGGCGGTCACTCCCACCAAACCCTGCCGCACGCAGCGGGATCTGAGTCTGGCCTACTCGCCCGGAGTTGCCGTCCCATGTCTCGAAATCGAGCGCGACCCAGCCCTGGCCTACGCCTACACGGGGAAGGGCAACCTGGTGGGGGTCGTCAGCAATGGCACCGCAGTGCTGGGTCTGGGTAATATCGGCGCCCTGGCCGGCAAGCCGGTGATGGAAGGAAAGGCGGTGCTTTTCAAGCGGTTCGCCGATATCGACGTGTTCGATATCGAGCTGGCGACCGAAGATCCGCGCGAAGTCATTCGCACCTGCCAGGTGCTGGAGCCGACCTTCGGCGGCATCAACCTCGAGGACATCAAGGCGCCGGAGTGCTTCATGATCGAGGAAGAGCTGCGGAGGACCATGCACATTCCCGTCTTCCACGACGATCAGCATGGCACCGCCATCATCTCCGCCGCCGGTTTGCTGAACGCGCTCGAGATCGTTGGCAAGAAGATCGGCGAAGTCAAGGTGGTGTTCAACGGCGCCGGCGCCAGCGCCATCTCCTGCGCGGCCCACTACTGCAACCTGGGCGTGCGCCGCGAGAACATTCTGATGTGCGACACCAAGGGCGTGATCTACCAAGGCCGCACCGAGCACATGAACGTCTACAAGGCCCGCTACGCCAACCAGACCGAAGCCCGCACGCTGGCCGAAGCGCTGGTGGGCGCGGACGTCTTCTTCGGGCTTTCGAGCGGCGGCGCGGTGAGCCCGGAAATGGTGATGACGATGGCGCCCAACCCGATCATCTTCGCCCTCGCCAACCCGGATCCGGAGATTGCCTACGACGTGGCGCTAGCCGCGCGTCCGGACGCTATCGTGGCCACCGGCCGCTCCGACTTTCCCAACCAGATCAACAACGTACTGGGCTTCCCTTTCATTTTCCGCGGCGCCCTGGACGTGCGCGCCACCACCATCAACGACGAGATGAAGCGAGCCGCCACTCTCGCCCTGGCCTGGCTGGCGAAACAGGACGTGCCCGATTCGGTGCTGCGCGCCTACGGCGTGGAGCGGATGGAATTCGGCCGCGAATACATTATTCCCAAGCCCTTCGATCCGCGCGTGCTCATCTGGGAGGCCTCCGCGGTGGCGCAAGCGGCCATGGAAACCGGCGTGGCACGGCGGCCGGTCAATCTCGACCAATATCGCGAGGAACTCGAACGCCGTCTCGGCCGCGCCAACGAAGTGATGCGCGCCATGATCCACAAGGCGCAAAAGCAGCCCAAACGGATTGTGTTCGCCGAAGGCGAGCAACCCAAGATCCTGCGCGCCTGCCAGATCCTGCTCGACGAGAAAATCGCCCAGCCAATCCTGCTCGGCAATCCACAGAAGATCCAGGAACTTTCGGCCGAGCTGCACCTCAATCTGACCGGGGCGCAGGTGGTCGAACCAGCCGCTTTCCCCCGAGTGGATGAGTACATCGAAGAGTTTTACCAGTTGCGGCAGCGCAAGGGCATCACGCGCACCGAGGCCGCCCAGACCATTCGCAACCCGGTCACCTTCGGCAGCATGATGGTGCGGCTGGGCGACGCCGACGGCCTGATCGGCGGCTTGACCACGCATTATCCCGATACCATCCGTCCCGCCTTGCAGGTGATCGATGTGCGGCCGGAGGTGCGCGAGGTGGCCGGCGTGTACCTGCTGATCACTGCCAAGGGTGAGTTGTACTTCCTGGCCGACGCCACCGTCAACATCGAGCCTTCGGCCGAGCAGCTTGCCGAAATCGCCATCATGGCCGCCGAAAAGGCGCGCCGCTTCAACGTCGAGCCGCGCGTTGCCATGCTTTCGTTCTCCAACTTCGGCAGCACGCGCCATCCCCTGGCGGAAAAAGTGCGCCGCGCCGTCGAGTTGGTGCGCCAGCGGGCGCCGGGCCTGATGATCGATGGCGAAATGCAGGCCGACACCGCTGTTACGCCGCAGATCCTCGACGAGACCTACCCGTTCAGCACGCTCAAAGGCGGCGCCAACGTGCTCGTGTTCCCCAACCTGGAAGCCGGCAATATCGCCTACAAGCTGCTGCAGCGCATCGGCGGCGCCGAAGCCATCGGCCCGCTGCTCACCGGCCTCTCCAAGCCAGTCCACGTTTTGCAGCGCGGCTCGGAAGTCAACGACATCGTCCACGTCGCTGCCGTCGCCGTCGTGGACGCGCAGGAAATCGGCAAGCCCTACCGCTCGATCGCACCCGTGGCGAGGTAGGACGGACCATCGCCTTTCGTGGTCTGTCACTTTTTGCCGAGACGCGAGGCTTTGACAGACGACAAAACCCGATCGTCTGTCCTACCTTCCTACTTTTTCGCTGCCGGTGCTGTCTTCGCTGGCTGCGGCGCAGGCTCGGGGCCGATGCGCTCGATGTTGACGCTGATCAGCTTGACGTCCGTAATAGGACGGAGGCCGCCCTCCGCCAGCCGCTTGCCCGGCACGCGCGAAATCGCCTTCACCACATCCTGCCCTTCCACTACCTGGCCGAAGATGGTGTAGCCGCCGTCCCAATCGCGGATCGGCGACGCCACTGTGATGAACCACTGGCAGCCGCCCGAGTTGGGCGATCCCGTGTTGGCCATGGCCAGTCGGCCTGGCCGGTCGAACTTGAGGCTGGGCAGGAATTCATCGCGGATCTTTATGCCGCAGTCGTGAGCGCCGGTGCCGGTAGGGTCGCCGCCCTGGATCATGCCGTCGAGCATGATGCGATGAAAGATCGTGTTGTTGTACAGAGGCCGCTTGACCATAGCTCCGGTCTTCGGATCTTTCCACGGCTTGGTGCCTTTGGCCAGTCCCACGAAGTTGCGCACGGTAAGCGGCGTGTCTTTCTCGAAAAGCACGGCGGTGACATCGCCCATGGAGGTCTTAAAGTGGGCGTAGAGCCCGTTGGGCCGAGCCGCCGCGGGAGGATTCGCCGGCGGCATCTGGGGCGCCTGCGCCAACGCGGCAACGCCCGTCACGATCATCGATAACAGTAATTTCGACATGAAGTGCCTCCCCAACTCGTCACAGGGACAGGCCATCGGGCCTCTCCCGCTTCAAACCAAGACAGCATTCTAACCCGATTCGCGGCCGGTTATTTCTTCAACTCGGCTTGCAGTTGGCGATAAGCCTCTTCGTCGTAGTTGGTCTTTACGCGCACCTTGTCTTCGAGTCGCGGCTCGCCGGGGCGCGCACCTTCGCCCTTCATCGAACGGTCGAGCATCAGCGCCGCTTCCTGATCGTCGGGAGCGCGTTCCAGAACCGCGCGGAAGCTCTCCGCGGCGGCTTGGTACTGCCCAGCCCGCCACTCGGTGTAGCCGAGGTTGAAGTGATAGTCCGGATCGGCGCTGTCGCCCTCCAGCGCTTTCCGGAAGCTCGAAACGGCCTCCTGGTAATGGTTGAGCCGCGCCTCGGCCGCGCCCAGATTGTTAAATACTTCGTTGAGCGGCATCGTCCCCGCCACCAGCTTGAAAGAGCTTTCGGCGCCGGCGTAGTCTTCGAAGTGATAGCGGCATAACCCCAAAAAGAATTGCGCTTCCAGATAGCGCCGGTCGAAAGGGCCGACGCGTGCGAGCCACCCGGCCGCCACCTTATATTCCCGCTTTTCCCAGTAGCTCTTGCCCAACTGGAAACACGGCGGAGAATAATGTTCGTCCAGCCGGGCGGCCTGGATGAAGAGGTGCTGGCGCTGCTCGGGTTCCGAGGCCAACAGGCCGCGCACGTAATTCTCTACCGCGTCGATGCGCACGGGCGGGCGCACCTTAAGAAAATCCTCCTCGGAGGGCGCGCTGCGCGGGTCCAGTTGCCGCAGCGTCTGCCAGCCCAACCGCACTTCGAGTCCGGCGAGTTCCTCGAGCGCTCCCAGTTCGCTGAACAACGGGCCCTGGCGGGTTTCTTTCAGGTAGAGCACGCGCGCGGTGATGCGCAGCGATCCTTTGGACGCCGCGCTGCCAGCCTCGGCCGGCAGCAGTTCGTAGTATCCGTAGACTACGCGGCCAGCGTCCAGCGCATCGCCCACTTTGACGATCGACGCGTGCGTCAGCTCGGCGCCCGGCCGCAGCGAAAGCCGGCGGTAAGCTTCAGTCCGGGCTTCTCGCCCCAGCACCAGCAGTCCCTCGGAGGCAAGCGCATCCTGCACGGTCTCGGCGATGCTCTCGCCGATCCAATCCAGGCCGGCCGAATTGGCGTGGTTGAAGAATCGCAACACCACGACCGTTTCCGCGCGCAGCGAGGCGCAAACCATTATCGCCAGCCCCAGCAAGCGAAGCATCGATCTTTTCAGTGTAACAGCCGTCAAGGCGAGCGCCCTCTGACTGGAATGGGAATCGGCCAGCGGAGATGCCCACCGGCCCGCCAGGCCGGGACCGGGCAAGCGCAGGGAGTGCCCGGCCCCACGGATCCCGGGGTTGGGCCGGCGCTGGCGTAACATTTGACACTGGCCCATTCCTTTTGGCGGCCAGCAGGCGCATAATCGTATCAATTGCGCTGCGAGGCAGTATGGCTAATCGAATCGGTGCTGCGGCGGTCGTGATGCTGGCCGGCTTGGCGGAGGCGCAGCTAGTGAATCATACGCCGCCGATGATAGAGGACCCGCTGAACCAGATGTACGACAAGGCGTTTTCTTTCTGGGGCGAGGTGAAACTCGAGGATGGGTCCCCGCCTCCCGAACCGGTTACCATCAACCGTGTGTGCAATGGCCAATCTCGTTTTGAAGCCTGGACTGACTCTAAAGGGCGTTTCAGTTTCGAAATGAAACCTGGCGGGAAGAACCTGGTGCAAGCGGATGCGTCCCAAGACGAAGCGCCACCCGCGACCCAGATGGTGCCCTACAGCGTGACGGTCGTGTACGCGATGCCACGGCTTGCCTCGATGCGCGACTGCGAACTACAGGCTGTGCTGGCCGGCTATCGGTCGGAGTCGGTCAATCTCGCCCGGAACGGCCGCTCCGACGACGATGGCCGCCTCGGCGTCATCACGCTGCATCCGCTGTCCCGTGCCGGCGTCGTGACCGTGAGCGCGACCACGCTGGCAGCCCCGGCGAGCGCCCGGAAGGCCTACGACCGGGGAATCGACGCGCTGGCAAAGCAAAAATGGCAGGCCGCGTCGGACGAGTTCATCAAAGCGGTTAAGGCGTACCCGAAGTTCGCGATCGCCTGGTATCAGCTCGGCCTGTTGCGCCAGAAACGCAGCGACGCCGCCGGAGCCACCGACGCCTGGAAGCAATCTCTGGCGAGCGATCCCCAATACGTCAGGCCCTATGAGAGTCTGACGGCGCTGGCCGACCACAATCGGGATTGGGTGTCTTCCGAGGCGTATTCCCGGGCTTGGATCGCGCTCGATCCCGACGACTTTCCGGCGGCATATCTGTATAACGCGGTTGCCAACGCGAGGCTGAATCACATGGAGGCCGCCGAGGGCGCGGCGCGCGCGGGGCTGCACATCGACAAAGACCACAGGGCGCCGAGGCTCAACTTTGTGCTAGCGCTGATTTTAATGCGGAAGAACGATAGTGCCGAGGCGGCCAGGTACTTCCGCGAATATGTGGCGCTGGTACCGAACGCGAACGACGCGGCCGCCGTGCGGCAGCAACTGAGCCGGCTGGACGCGGCCGCGGCCGCGGCGCCCAAGTAAGAGGCTGCCCTTACTTGCTCTTGCGGAAGGCGATGCCCAGTTCGCGTAGCTGCCGCTCGGGCACCGGCGCGGGCGCCTCACACATCAAATCCGTACCGCGCGCGGTCTTGGGGAACGGTATGACATCGCGGATCGAGCTCTCGCCCGCCAGAATCATCACCAGGCGGTCGAGGCCCAGAGCGATGCCGCCGTGCGGCGGCGCGCCATATTCCAGTGCGTCCAACAGGAAGCCGAAGCGGCGCCGCGCCTCCTCGTCGCTGAAACCCAGCGCGGCGAACACTTTCGACTGCACGTCGCGGCGGTGGATACGAATCGAGCCGGAACCCAGCTCGACGCCGTTCAGCACCACATCATAGGACTTGGCGCGGCAGCGCGCCGGGTCGGAGACCAGCTTGTCGAGATCCTCATCGTGCACGGAAGTGAACGGATGGTGCGCGGCGTTCCAGCGAAGCTCTTCGTCGTCCCACTCGAACATGGGAAAATCGACCACCCAGAGGAACTGGAAATTCTTCGGGTCGAGCAGCTTGTGGCGATCGTTAAAACGCTGCGCGCAATAAAGCCGCAGTTGGCCGCAGGCCTGGTAGACGGTCTGCTCGGGGAGCTGGCCTTTCGGCTCGCCGGCCCAGGTGGCGAGCACCAGCAGGTCGTTCTCCTGCGCTCCCGCGCGTTCGCGCACTTGCGCCATGGGCCCGGGGTAGTCGCGCTCGAGGCGCTTGAAATCGTCATAGACGCGCAGGCCGAGCTGATTACCGAAGGCTTTCAGCTCGTCGCGTTCCTTGCGGCTGGCGGCTCCGGTCGCGGGAATGTGGATGGCCACCAGCGGCAAGCCATTCGCCGCCAGCTCCGGCGCCAGGTCCTCGACGGGGTGCATGGGCGGGATGCGGCGGTCGGGCTTGTCACTGCCGTAGCTTCGCATGGCTTCCGCGTAGGTGATGCGCGGAAACGGCGCTGAGATCTCGAATCCGGCCACCGCGCACGCGCGCTCAAGCATGGGCTCGATCACCTCGAAGATGCGCTCCTGCTGCGGGAAGGACATTTCCAGATCGATCTGGGTGAACTCCGGCTGGCGGTCGGCGCGCAGGTCCTCGTCGCGGAAGCAGCGCACGATCTGAAAATACTTTTCGTAGCCGCCCACCATGAGAAGCTGCTTGAAAATCTGCGGCGATTGCGGCAGCGCGTAGAACGTGCCGGGCTGCACGCGGCAGGGCACCAGGTAATCGCGCGCTCCCTCCGGCGTGGAGCGGGTCATGAAGGGCGTCTCGATTTCCAGGAACCCGGCCGAGTGCAAGCACTCGCGGACGGCGAAGGCGACCTTGTCGCGGAGAATGATATTGCGCTGCATGCGCGGGCGGCGCAGATCCACGAAGCGGTACTTGAGGCGCGCGTCCTCGGCGACATCCACCTGCTCTTCCATGGGGAAGGGCGGCGTGCGGGATTCGTTCAGCAGCCAGATGCGGGAAGCCACCACTTCGATTTCGCCGGTGGGCAGGTTCGGGTTCACCGCGCCAGCGCCGCGTAGCGTCACCTTGCCTTCGACGGCGATCACGTACTCCGGGCGCACCTGCTCGGCGCGGCCGTGCACGGCTGGTTCGACGTCCTCATGAAAGACCACCTGGGTGATACCGTCGCGGTCGCGCAAGTCGACGAAGATGACGCCGCCGTGATCGCGGCGCCGATGCACCCAGCCCATCAGGACCACGGTCTTCGCTTCATCGGCGGCGCGCAACGCTCCGCAGTAATGCGTGCGGCGAAGCTCGCCCAGAAAATCCAGTGTCACGGAGGTTTCCATATGGATACTCAATTCCGCGCGGCGGCGAGCTTGGGAGCGATCTCGTCGCGCGTGACTTCTTCCTGCCGGCCGGTGGCCATTTCCTTCAGCGCGTAACGCCCGGCGTCGATTTCGTTATCGCCCACAATCAGGGTGAAACGGGCGCCCAGCTTGTGGGCCAGCTCGAGGACGCGCTTGAGCTTGCCCTCGGCGACTTCCACGGATGCGCCGCCACGCCGCAAATCGCGCGCCAACAAAGCGGCGTGGCGCAGCGCCGGCTCACCGAGCGGAGCGATGCAGAGATCGAGCGCGCTCTCTTCCTTGCCCGCCACGCTCATCACCAGCCGGTCTTCGCCGATCGAGAAGCCGATGCCGGGTGAGTGCACCTTCGAGCCGAGCGATTCGGCGAGGCCGTCGTAGCGCCCGCCGCCCAACACGGAATTCTGCGCGCCCAGCGCGCCATGCACCACCTCGAAGGTCGTCCGCATGTAGTAATCCAGGCCGCGCACCATGCGCGGGCGGACGGTATACCCGAGGCCCCGATCGTCCAGGTAACTCTTCACCGCATCGAAATGGACGCGACAGTCGTCGCATAGGTGGTCGAGAATGCTGGGCAGCTTGTCGATGATGGGCTGGTCGGCTTCCACTTTGCAATCGAGCACGCGCAGCGGATTGGTCGAGGCGCGGCGCTGGCAATCGCCGCACAGGCTCGCCGCCACCGGCTCCAGCGCGGTGCGCAGCTTCTCCACGTACTGCGGCCGGCAATTATGGTCGCCCACCGAGTTGATCAGCAACTGGAAACCGGTGAGCCCAGCGCGCTCGAGGATCTCGATCACCATCTCGATCACCTCCGCATCCACCGCGGGAGATTCCGAGCCGATGGCTTCGGCGCCGATTTGATAGAACTGCCGGTAGCGGCCCGCTTGCGGACGCTCGCGCCGGAACATGGGGCCGATGTAGTATAGCTTCTGCACGCCGGGCCGCTGATCGAGCCGGTGCTCGATATAGGCACGAATCACCGAGGCCGTATTTTCCGGGCGCAGCGTCAGCGAAGATCCGTCGCGATCGTCGAAGGTGTACATCTCCTTGTTGACGATATCGGTGTCGGCGCCCACGCCGCGCGCGAATAGCTGCGTCTCTTCAAGGATGGGCGTGCGGATCTCGCCATAGTGGTAAGCGCGGAACACGGCTCTGGCCTCGCGCTCCACGGCATTCCAGTTTTCCGTGAATGGGGGCAGTAAGTCCCTGGTTCCTTTGACGGCTTTGATCAAGGTAGTTGGAAAAACCATGCTAACATGGCGCGGTTGGTGGGGCATGCTTTAGCTTGCCCGTTTTCTTCTGTGATCGGAGTCCCGCCATTTCCCGAGAAAACATTTGGTCCGGGCAAGCTAAAAGCGTGCCCCACCAAGACTGTGATAGCTTGCTTCACATGGGCGATCTTACGGTGCTCGTCTTGGCGAATCCGGCGGAGCGGCAGCTCGCCATGCTGGAACAACTGCCGGCGGAAACCAACATCGCGGTAGGCGAACGGGTGGAAGCATTCGAGCGGGCTGCACCCGAGGCGGACGTCATCTTCAACTGGTCGGGCAGCGGCGACCTGCTGCGCGAAGTTTTCCGGCTGTGCCCGCGCGTGCGGTGGGTGCACACGCGGTTAGCCGGACTGGATGGCCTGCTGTTTCCGGAGTTGATGGAAAGCGCGGCGGCGCTCACCAACTCGACGGGCGTGTTCAGCGAATCGCTGGGTGAGTTCGCCATAGCCGGCATTTTGTTTTTCGCCAAAGACCTGCGGCGGATGATCCGCAACCAGGCTGCGGGAAGGTGGGAGCAGTTCGACATTGCCGAAATCGCCGGCCAGACGCTGGGAATCGTCGGCTACGGCGATATCGGCCATGCGGTAGCGGAGCGCGCGCGGGTAATGGGGATGCGGGTGGTCGCGGTGAAACGGCATGCGCTTCCGGCCGGCGCCACGGACGCTTATGCTGAGCGAATCTACACGCCGGAGCGGACGGTCGAGATGATCGCGCTCTCGGATTATATTCTGGTGGCGGCGCCGCTCACCAGCGAAACGCGCGGGTTGATCGGCGAGCGGGAGTTCGCGGCCATGAAACCAACGGCGGTTGTAATCAACCTCGGGCGCGGGCCGGTGATCGACGAAGCCGCCATGGTGCGCGCGCTCGTCCGGCGCCGCATCCGCGGCGCGGTGCTCGATGTATTCGATACCGAACCGCTGCCAGAGGGTCACGCGTTCTACCGGATGGACAACGTGCTGCTTTCACCGCACACAGCCGACCACACCGCGGATTGGCTGGAGCGGGCCATGCAACTCTTCCTCGACAATTTCGAGCGCTTCCGGAAGGACGAGCCACTGCATAATTTAGTAGACAAGGAATTGGGTTACTAACCGGTGGCATGATAAAATAAGACGTCCCACCGATGGATTTCCTCAAAGGGCTCAACGCGCAGCAGCGTGAGGCGGTGAGTTGTACGGAAGGGCCGCTGCTGATCCTCGCGGGAGCGGGAAGCGGCAAGACGCGGGTTATCACGCACCGCATCGCGCACATCATCGTTTCCCGGCATGTGCCCCCGTCCGCCACCCTGGCCGTAACTTTCACTAACAAGGCGGCTGGCGAGATGCGCGAACGGGTCGCGGCACTGCTGGCCGAGACACGGCTCGATTCCGAGCCCCGGGTATCCACGTTTCATTCCTTCTGCGTGCGGCTGCTGCGCAGCGACGGCGAACCGCTGGCGCGTATCCGGCCCGGTTTCACGCGCCGCTTCAGCATCTACGACGACGACGACCAATTGGCGATCGTCAAGTCGGCTTACCGCTCGCTAGGGCTGGACGAGAAGGCATTCATGCAATACCGCTCGGCGCTGGCGGCCATCAGCCACGCGAAGAATACTCTCCAGAGTGCGGCCGATCTTTATAGGCAGGCGGTGAACAAAGAGACAGAGGCGCTGGCGGCGGTCTTCGAGGAATACGAAAAGACGCTGGGCAATTCCAACGCCCTGGATTTCGACGACCTGCTGCTGGAGGCGGTGCGCCTGCTGCGGCACGACGACTCGACGCGCCAGGCGTGGAACCGGCGTCTGAGCTACGTCATGGTGGACGAGTACCAGGATACCAACCGCAGCCAGTACGAACTGATGCGCCTGCTGACCGAAGAGCGGCGCAACGTGTGCGTGGTGGGCGACGAAGACCAGTCCATCTATAGCTGGCGCGGAGCGGACATCCGCAATATTCTCGATTTCGAGCGCGACTATCCCAACGCGCGGGTGATCCGGCTGGAGCAGAACTACCGGTCGACGAAGAACATTCTGGCGGCGGCTTCCAGGGTCGTGGAGAACAATAAGGAGCGCAAAGGCAAAACGTTGTGGACGGACGCGGCTACCGGCGACCTGTTGGGCCTGTACGCGGGGTTCGACTCGGAGAACGAGGCCCTGTTCGTGGCGGACACGATCGAAAAGCACCTGCTGGCCAACCCCGCCGACCACGTCGCAGTGCTCTACCGCACCAATTCCCAATCGCGGCAGCTTGAGGATGCGCTGCGGCGTTACGGGCGCGCCTACAACGTGGTCGGCGGTTCCGGTTTCTACCAGCGCGCGGAAGTCCGCGACGTGGTGGCGTACCTGCGGCTGGCCATTTCCTCGACCGATTCCACCAGCCTGTTGCGCATCGTCAACACTCCGGCGCGCGGGATTGGCCGGACCACGGTGGAACAGATCGAGCGCCACGCGCGCGCACTAGGGCTGAGCCTGTGGGACGCCATCCAAGGGGTGATCGACGACCGCGGGCTTTCCACCCGCTCCCAATCCTCGCTGGTGCTGTTCCGCAACCTGATCCAGGATATTTCGCTCGTGGCCAGCGGGTCCCCGGTGCCGGAGGTGATCCGCTTCGTGCTGGACCGCACCGGCTACCGCAAAATGCTGGAGCAGGAGCGGACGCCCGATTCCGAAGCGCGCTTGGAGAACCTGGACGAACTCATCACTGCCGCTGCCGAAGCCGAGTCGCGCGGCGAATCGCTGTCCGATTTTCTGGATTACGTGGCCCTGGTGGCGGAAGCCGACAAATACGACGAGCATGCTCCCGTCACGCTGATGACGCTGCACAACGCCAAGGGGCTGGAATTTCCGGTGGTGTTCCTGACCGGCATGGAGCTGGGCCTGTTTCCGCACAGCCGCTCGATGAATTCCGAGCAAGCGCTCGAAGAGGAGCGGCGGCTCTGTTACGTGGGAATGACGCGGGCGCGGCGGCGGCTGATCCTGACCTGGGCCAAGTACCGCCGGCGGTACGGAGGCGGCGAACAGGAGCGCTCGACCCCTTCTTGGTTCTTGAGCGAGATCCCCGAGGAGTTGCTGGTGAATCTGGGACCGCAGGACGAGCCGGGCGAAGTGGACCTAGTCGCCGAGCGCTTCGACGTGCGCCAGAGCGCGCGGCGCAGTACGTTCACCGGCAAGACCTACAACTCGGTGGCCAACATCTCGCAATTCTTCGAGCAGCGCGGCATGGCTTTCGGCGCAACGAAAACGTCGGCGCCGGTGGCTCCGCCGCAGCCGCGGCCACCGGCGCCCTCCAAACCGCTGCCTAAAGCCGCTCCGCCGGTTCGCAGAGCGGCTCGCGCGGGGATGGTCGTCGAACATCCCAAGTACGGCACCGGCACCGTGGTGCGCCGCGAAGGCGATGGCGATAATGCTAAGATCACAGTTAATTTCCCTCGCTACGGTTTGAAAAAACTGGTGGAAAAGTACGCAGGATTGAAAAGGAACGGATGAACACCACGAAGGTAACCGACAAGCTGGAACGGAAGAAATTGAAGCGGACGGCCCGCAAGAAGGCGGCTCCCAAGGCCAAACGCGCCGCCGGCGTGGCGCGCGGATCGCTCAAGAAAAAGATCCGCCGCCAGGCGCAGGGCCAGCGCAAGCGTTAGCGGCATTGCTCATCGGGCGGACGAGCGCGGTCGGGAGAAGCCACCACAAGTCCGCCTGGGTCCGCCGCCCGGCAAGGCGGTTAACTCGAGAACGCCGGTTCGTCCCACTGCCAGGCCGGGAGATCCTCGAGTGAGCCTTTTTCGAACCAAGAGCATCGATGCATTAATCGCCGCGTCGGAGGCCCCGGATCAGCGTCTGCGCCGCACGTTGGGCCCGTGGAGCCTGACCGCGCTGGGGATCGGGGCCGTCATCGGCTCCGGCATCTTCACGCTCACCGGCACCGCGGCCGCGGGCAAAGTGATCCCCATCAAATCGATCCTCGAGGCCACGGTGATCGACCTGGCCCTCCACGGCTCGCACGCCGGATCGCAGTTGGGGCGCCCCGGCGCCGGTCCGGCCATCACCCTGTCGTTCGTTCTGGTGGCGATCGCCTGCCTTTTCGCCGGCCTGTGCTACGCCGAACTGGCGTCAATGATTCCCATTGCCGGTAGCGCCTACACCTACGCTTACGCCATCCTGGGCGAAATCGTGGCCTGGATTATCGGCTGGGATCTGATCCTCGAGTATGCCGTCTCGAACATGTCGGTGGCCGTGGGATTCTCCGCGTACCTGCAGGACCTGTTTCAGAATTTGCTCGGCTTTCAGTTACCGCAGCAGTGGGCCTTTCCGCCATTTCCCGCGGTTGGCGGCCCGGCCGGCTGGTTCAACGTCCCCGCGCTGCTGATCACCATGCTGGTGACTGTGATTCTGGTGCGCGGCGTGCGCGAGAGCGCCGGAACCAACACCGTGATGGTGGCGATCAAGATCGCCGCCATTGTGATCTTCTGCGTGGGCGCGGCCGGCGCCATCAAACCCGGCAACTGGCACCCGTTCGCGCCGCACGGCTTCTCCGGCATTCTCACTGGCGCGTCCATCGTTTTCTTCACCTACATCGGTTTCGATTCGGTCTCGACGGCGGCCGAGGAATGCCGCCGCCCGCAGCGCGATCTTCCCATCGGCATCATCGCCACGCTGATCATCTGCACCATCCTGTATGGGTCGGTCTCGCTGGTGCTTACCGGCATCGCCAATTACCAGACGCTCAATACCGATTCGCCGGTGGCCGACGCGCTGAAGGCGCTCGGCTACGACCGGCTGCGCCTCATCGTCACCGCCGGCGCCCTGATGGGCATGCTCTCTTCGCTGCTGGTGTATCAGTACGGGCAAGCCCGCATCTGGTTTGCGATGTCGCGCGACCGCCTGCTGCCGGCCCTGTTTTCGAAAGTACATAAAAAGTTCCAGACGCCGCACGTGAGCACCTGGATTGCCGGCTTTTTCGTGGGTATTCCGGCCGGTATCTGGGACATCGACACCTTCGCCGAGTTATCGAATATCGGAACGCTCTTCGCGTTCGTGCTGGTATCGCTGGGCGTAATCGTCCTGCGCCGCAAGCAGCCGGAAAGGCCGCGCACGTTCCGCGTGCCGTTCGTTCCGCTGTTCCCCATCATTTCGATCGTCTGCTGCCTCGTCTTGATGATGGGCCTGCCGCTGAAGACGTGGCTGCGTTTCTTCGTCTGGCTGGCCATCGGCCTGGCGATTTACTTCCCCTTCGGGCGGAAGCGCAGTACGCTGGCAGGCCAGTAGAGAAGCTGTTACTCGCGCCGCAGAATGCCGCGCTGTTGCATCTCTAGCAGCAAGCCGGCGGACTCTCCGGCGCCGCCGGAGAACTCGAGGAAGCGATCCGGGCCGGCGATCTCGCGGAGGTGCGTTGGCGGCTCGGGGCTATCGGCGGCAGCGGCGCAGAGCACGATCAGGCCGGCGGCCAAGGCGGTTTCTACCAGGCGCGGCAGCAGATCGCCTTCGCGGGCGGCTTCCAGCACCAGCACCATGGCTCCCGCGTCGAATAGGGCTCGTTCCAACCGGCCGGCTGCTTCCGTGCCCCGCGCCACCCACACGGCGGCGGCCCTGTGCCCGGTGCGGGCGTGACGTTCGACCGGCGTGACGCGGCCGGCGGCCAGCATGGCCGGTTGATTGCTTTCGTAAGCCGGGCGGCCGGTGATCATGCCCGCCGCGACGGTTTCGTTCGATAGCGGGTCGATGACAATGAACGCGCCGGTGGCCCGGTTGCGGCGATAAGGATCGACAAAGAGCGGCTTGCGCGTCTCGATCACGGCCGCGCCGATATCGTTGAGGCAAAGTTCGCCGGCTTCCTGTTTTTCGAGCGTGTTGACGTTAATCCGGTAGCGGATGGCGCGCACGCGCGCGGCGACTTCCTGGGTGGTGTGTTTGACGATGTATTCGCGCCGCTGGTCGAGCGGCGTCTGGCTCATCCAGACCAGGCGCGCGTCAATGGTGCGCGTGACCTGCGGCGCGTGCGAAGGATGCACCAGCATGTCGCCGCGGCTGATATCCAGCTCGTCCGCCAGACACACGGTCACCGAAAGCGGCGCAAACGCCTTGGGCAGATCGCCGTCGAAGGTGCTGATCGATTTGATACGCGAGGTGCGCCCGGAGGGCAACACCATGACGGGGTCGCCCGGGGTGAGCGTTCCCGACGCCACCTGCCCGGCGTAGCCGCGGAAGTTCTGATCCGGACGGATCACGCACTGCACCGGGAAGCGCATTTCCATCAGGTTGCGATCGCTGGCGATGTGGACGTTTTCCAGGTGATGCAGCAAGCTCTCTCCCTCGAACCACGGCATGTGCGGGCTCTTCTCGACCACGTTGTCGCCGTGCAGGGCGCTGATGGGAATGAAGTGCAGGTCGCAGGCGGGCAACTGCGCGGCGAAGCGCGTGAACTCTTCCTCGATCGCCTCGAACACCGGCTGCCGCCAGCCCACCAGGTCCATCTTGTTGACCGCGACCACAATGTGCGGCGTCCCGAGCAGTGACGCGATGAAGGCGTGGCGGCGGGTTTGCGGCAGCACGCCGTGGCGCGCGTCCACCAGCACGATGGCCAGATTGGCGGTGGAAGCGCCGGTGGCCATGTTGCGCGTGTACTGCTCGTGGCCGGGTGTGTCGGCGATGATGAACTTGCGCTTGGGTGTGGCGAAATAGCGGTAGGCCACGTCGATGGTGATGCCCTGCTCGCGTTCGGCGCGCAGCCCGTCGGTGAGCAGCGCGAAGTCCATCGTGCCGGCGACCTGGCTGGAGCGCGCCAGCCGCACCGAAGCCAGTTGATCTTCGTAGACGCCCTTGGAATCGAACAGCAGCCTGCCGATGAGCGTGCTCTTGCCGTCGTCCACGCTCCCGGCGGTGGAAAAGCGCAACAGCTCTTTTTCTTCGTCGCGGCGCAGGAAAGTCTCAAAATCCTCCGCGCGGGCGACTTTCCGCAGCTTCCCGCCAGCCGGGGAAGGATCGCTCTTGCCCGCGGCGGGAGCCGGCGTACGCGCCGCGCCCGCTGCGTCCGGCTGGCCGACTCCGCCCATCAAAAGTAACCTTCCCGCTTCTTGATTTCCATGGAGCCTTCCTGGTCGTGGTCGATGACGCGGTTTTCCCGCTCCGACCGCCGGAACAGCATCATCTCCTGTACGATCTTGGGCACCGTATCGGCTTGCGAGCGGATGGCGCCGGTGCAATACGTGCAGCCGAGCGAGCGCATGCGGCACATCACCAGTTGCGGCTGTTCGCCGGGCAGCAGCGGCATGTCGTGCTCGATGGGAATCAAGGTTTCGCCGCGCACCACCATGGGCCGTTTCTTGGCGAAATACAGGGGCACGATGGGAATCTTCTCGAGGTCGATGTATTCCCACACGTCGAGCTCGGTCCAGTTGGAAAGCGGAAACACACGGATGCTCTCGCCCTTGTCGACGTGGCTGTTGAACAGGTTCCACAGCTCGGGGCGCTGGTTCTTGGGATCCCACTGCCCGAATGCGTCGCGGAAGGAATAAACGCGTTCCTTGGCGCGGGACTTTTCCTCGTCGCGGCGCGCGCCGCCAAAAGCCGCGTCATAGCCGCCGGCGGCGAGCGCGTCCAGCAGGGCTCGCGTCTTCAATTGCCCGCAGCACTTCTGCGTCCCCAGCTTGAAGGGGCTGGCGCCGTCCGCTATCGCCTGGCGGTTGGTGTGCACGATCAACTGCGCGCCGATGGAAGCGCAGAAGCGATCGCGAAACTCGATCATCTCGCCGAACTTGTAAGTGGTGTCGATGTGCAGCAGCGGGAACGGAATCTTGCCGGGATGAAAAGCCTTTTGCGCCAGGCGCACCATCACCGAGGAGTCCTTGCCGATGGAATATAGCATCACCGGCTTCTGAAACTCCGCCGCTACCTCGCGAATGATGTGAATGCTCTCGGCTTCGAGCGCCCTCAGATGAGTCAGAAACAGGTCGGCGCTCATGAGACCTTCCGAAGGTGCTTGTCAGTAAATAGGTTCATCCTGCCCCAGGGAATAATCCAATATTTAAACCAGGTTTATTTCTTATACGTTAGGCTACTTTTTCCATTTCGGCTCGTGCGTCTTGTTGTAAGCCATGCTGAAGGTGAACGTTCCGTCGTGCCAGGTGGAGAGATCGCTATCGAGGCAGGTGCACATTACCGTAAAGCCTTTCGGCGGCGGGCTGCCATCTTTAAGTACGACCCGCCCGTGAAGCAGCACGAGAGGCAAATAATAGCTACCATCTCTTTGAGCCGTCAGGCAGGTTTCGATTGCCATGAGCGCTGCGAACACTGCGGCCGGCTTTTAGGCTCATAGAAGGCTCTAGCACATATTATATGACAGATCAAACGCTCATCCGCTCCCCGAAAGGTGTTGCCGCGCACTATCTCAATTATGAACAGGAGGAGCGGGCGGCCGGGCTGCGCCCGGCTGCACCGATTGACAATCGATGCGCAGGATATCATCCTGCCCCACCGGGCCGGGCGATGCCCGGCCCCTACAGAGCCGTCACCAGAGATACTCTTTGGCGATTTCGCGCTTTTCGTGGCCGTCCAGGACGTGGACCACGCGAATCCTTTTCAGCGAAACGGGCGAGAGTTGCCCGATGGGGATGTAGACGATAGTGCGGCCGACGCGGTTGGCGATGGTTTTGAAGATGGTGCGCGGCGGCTTAGCGGCTACATAGACGACATAGTGATGGATGGAGTAATCCAGGGCTGCCAGTAACAGGCGTTCGGACTTGGATTCGGCGTATTCGTAATCGGCGTCGCGCCAGACGTCGTACATACGGTGTGGCGGCAGGCTCATCAGGAAGCCGCCGTATTCGGCGCGGCCGATGCCGGGACCGACCAGGTTGTCGAAGGGGAAGGTGGAATAGAACGCCATGTCCGACTCGTTTTGGCTCTCACCGGTCCAGGTGGTCATGTAGGGATAGCGATTATCGCGGTCTTCATCGAAGATGACCACCACCGAGCCGACCTCGCCGCGCATCTTCTGGAACTGGCGCACGTAGATGCGGCCTTCGTACCATTTGCGAATGGTTTCGCGCATATCGATGCCGTCGAGGATCGAAGTAGTGAATGGCTCGACGCGGACGCGGTCTTCCGAGAGTAGGTTCTTGCCCTTCTTTTTGAGGAAGCGGCCGTAGTCTTCGACCACCAGGTCTTCGGGCGGATAGGAGCAGATGCCGGTGCCGTTGACCTGGCTGGCCCACTCGCCGGGGAATTTCTCCTTCTTGCGCGGGCGCAGTCCAAACGGGCGCAAGCGGCGCTTGGTGCTGGGAAGGCGGCGGCGGAGGCGTATGCGGCGGGTGTCGCGCCACATCTGGTCACCAGAGATGCGGACGGTGAGCAGCGGCGGCGCTTCCAGCTTCTGCGGCGGATACTTGTTGGCGGCTTCCCAAACGTCCCAGGCGTAGTTGTCGTCGGCCACGCCCCGCGCGGCCACGGCCATATCGAATATGCCGGCGCACAATTCGCTCGCGGCCAGCGCCAGGTTGCGTGTGTAGCGGGCCAGCAGACGGCGCTGCCAGTGGGCCATGCGTTCGCCGGTGGAGGCCTCGTACTCTTTTTCGCCGGCGAGCAGCACGGCCAGTTGGGCGTGGCGCCGGTCGATCAGGTTGTGGTCCGCCATGGCGGCGCGGTAATTCTCGTAGCGCCACTGAAGCAGAGGATACTCGACGGCAATTTCGGCCAGCGACTCCGGGTGCGGGTTGAGAAGCTCGATGTCCTCGCGGCGTGTGCGCGAAAGGGGCTGCGCCTGCGGTTCCTCCATGGCGTCGAGCAGCGGGTCGAGCAGATTCAGCGACACCACCACGAACACGCTGGCCGTGGGGTCGACGCCTTCCAGCTTCCAGGCGATACCGGCGGCATGGCGCGCGATCTCGTCCGAGCGCGGCTGCGGATACACGCGATAAGCTTCGACGTAGCGCTCCAGGCCGATGGCGCGAATGGCGTAAGGATCGGGATAAGCGTCGGGCAGGTGCGGGCGCTCGCCGGCTTCGGGATCGGCGAAGACGATCTCGGCGCCGATTTCGAGGCCGGTGCGGATGGCTTCGGTGAAGGGATCGGCCGGCTCGACGAGCACGTAAGTCGCCTCATCGTCCTCCGGATAGAAGATCAGCGACATCTCCGGCAGGCGTTCGACGGCGCGGATCCAATCCTGTTGCAGGCTGACCGGGAGCTCGAGCGCGACCACTTGCGGGCGTTCGCGGAGAATGGCCCGGCGCACCTCGATCGCAAACTCGAGGCGTCCGGGCGCCACCGGGAAATAGGTGAACCGGCCGCGCCGCAGGCTGCCGGCTTCAGGAATCGGCGGGCCGTCGTCGGGCATAGCGCAGCGCTTCCTCTCCGAGGACGCGGGTGATGGAGATTTCCAGAGCCTCGTGCTCGTGAGTTTTCTGGGTGGCGAGGCTCTTCAGCTTGATGGCGAAACGGGCGACGTTGATACCATCGCGCACGGTGTAGCGCTCATCGGCGGCGTGCGCCATTTGCAGGAAGTCGGTGACGTATTCGAGGATGCGCTCTTCGGCGAAGGGCAGGTTCTCGCGCAGAATCTGTTTTTCCTCGTCGCGCTCCGGGAAATCGATGAAGATCTGCGGCTGGAGCCGGGAATGGATGTACTCGGGCAGCTCGAACGTGGAGGCGTCGTCGTTCATGGTGGCCACCAGGCGGAACTGCGGGTGCGCCTTGATCTTGATGCCGGCCACGATGGATTCCACATAGCGGCGGTTGTCGAGCAGTGGCGCCAGGCTGGCCCAGCTCTTCTCGCTCATGCGGTTGCCTTCATCGACGATGGCGATGCCGCCGCGAATCATGGCGGTGACCAGCGGCGAGGCGACATAGCGCAAGCTGCCGGTGCCTTCGATGACGGGCGTGACCAGCAGGTCTTCGGGACGCGTATCGAGGGTGGCCTGGAGGATGTATACCTCGCGCCCCATCCGCTTGCCGGCGGCGTAGGCGAGGGTGGTCTTGCCAACGCCGGGCTTGCCGAGCAGGCGCGGGCTCATCGGCAGATCCTGCTCGTGGATCACCATCCACGCCGCCAGCAGGTGGCGCATCAGCTCGCTTTGCCCCACCCACTCGGCAGCCAGCTCGTCGGGATGGGCGAGATGGAGAGTGACGCCTTCGATTTCAACCGTCATGTGCACTTCCATTATCAGGCAAGCGGGGAGGTCGGGGAAGGCGCGTAACGACCGCTCCCTTACGGTCGCGGCTCCGAAACGTGCACCGGCAACGCTGCACGGCGCCTTGCGCGAAAGCGCCATTCGGAGCCGCGACCGTAAGGGAGCGGTGAAAGGTGGTATCACTAGCTGCCGTGGTCATTATTCTGACGATTCTGGGCCTCGCCCTACTGCCTGCGGGAATCGCGGCAGCGATCTTCAACGTGCGAGCCTTCCGCCGTCGGCCGAGGCTACTGTCGGTCCCGGTGGCTGCCTTATCTCTGGGCGTCGGAATTGCGGTCGCGATCTTGTCGTTCAGCTATGCATACGCGCTCGACCCCACGCACCGGGTGCTGGGAACTCCGTTCCCCGAGGTGGTGCTTGAGCGCCACGGGGAATCGTGGGAGGACTTCGCCGGACCATTGACCTTTGCCGGCCATGCTGGCCAATGCAGTGGTGGCTTTGCTCGTGCCACAGCTAGTAATCGCGGCCTCGAGAGGGAGGAACTGGCGCGCGTCTAACTGAGAGTTGTCGAACGCAGTTGAAGTGCCTTCTTTCGGAGCCGCGACCGTAAGGGAGCGGCCTCATTGCGATTACGGCCCATGATTTATCTGATCACGTTCGCCTGCTACGGACGAAGGCTCCATGGCAGCGAAGCCGGATCTGTCGATCGGAAACACAATAAACCTGGAACGCCTCTGCTGGAAGCCGATCCTGCGCGCGCTGAAGCCGACAGGCGGAGGATGGACCAGCCTCCTTACCGCCTCGACGAGGTCCGTCGCGACGCAGTGTTGGAGGCGATCCAGGCGGTATGTTCGCATCGCGGATGGCGTCTGCTGGCGGCCCATGTACGGAGCGATCACGTGCACACGGTCGTGGAAGCCGAGGTTGCGCCGGAGCGCGTGATGAGCGACTTCAAGGTCTACGCCAGCCGCGGTTTGAATCGGCTGAACTTGGATGAATCTAACCGGAAGCGATGGGCGCGCCATGGCAGCACAGGGTGGTTCTGGAAACCACAGCAGGTCGCGACGGCGATTCGATATGTCGTGGCCGAGCAAGGCGATGCCATGTCCGTTTTCGAATCCGAAGAGGCTTAGTCGTAGGAGTCGGCAACCGCTCCCTTACGGTCGCGGCTCCGAATGAGCAGGGGTTCGAGGTGCACTTCAATGGCCGAAGGGCCACAAGTGGCCGAGCCAGCCGCGGGGCTGGGCGAAGCCTTCGAGCATCCAGATGTCGGATTGGAAGTTGACGACGGAAACCGCCAGCGAAGCGCGATCGCTCGAAAGGCTGAGCGAAAGTGGATTGCCTTGGAACAGGTACTGCGACCCCAAGTCCGCAATGGTGCGTTCGGTTCCGGTCGCGACGTCGATGGAATCGAGCAGCCATTTCGCGCCCTCGCCAAGCGCCAGGCCGTAGAGTTGACGGCTGTCGGGAGACCAGGCAACCGCGGAACTCCGGGTTCCCACCTTGCGCGTCCGTTTGCCGTCGGGCGAGAGCAACAAGACGCCATCGTCGACGGGGCAGGCGATCAATTGGCCATCCGGCGACCACTGCGCAGGATGGCGGCAGAATTCCTGCCGAAGCGTCACCGGCGGATCGGAGCCTCCCACGCGGATTTTCATCAAGCCTCCGGCGGTGGAGAAATAAACCAGCCAGTTGCCATCCGGCGACCAAGCGGGGGCGAGTTCAAACTCGTCCGATTTGGTGACGGCGATCGGCGTTCCGCCGGCGAGGGGAGAGATCCAGAGGCGGCCCAGGTGTTTGGTGCTGTTGCGTGAGTACGCCACGCGGGTGCCGTCCGGCGAAACGGCCAGCGTCCCAAGCGCCAGCGTATCGTCGGCGAAATCGCGCTGCGTCACCAGCGGACGATCGGAGCCGTCCTGGGCGTTGCGCAGCCAGATTTCCTGCGGTCCGCTACGATCGGTGACGTAGGCGAGCAGGGGAGCCACCGGCGACCAGGCGGGGGACATCTCGTTCCGGCTGGTGGCCAGGATCGGGCCGACGGGGCCACCGGAGACGGGGATCGAGACGACGTCGAAATTCTCCGTCATGGAGGCGTAGGCGATCCTCTTGCCGTCGGGCGAAACGGAGGGGCGGAGCTTGATGCCTTCGTCGGCGGTGAGAGTGTCCAGATCCTGGTCTTCCACATGCGCCATCCAAAGCTGTGGCTGGGGATGGCTGGCAGTGGGGAAGGACATCACCAGGTGCTTGCTATCGGGCATCCAACTGAAGGAGGGCGGCCACTGGGCGCCGCCCAGCATGGAAGCGAACACGCGGCGGGGCTTGAACTTCGCGGCAGCGCCATCGGGAAACGGGAGCAGCCAGAGTTCGGTTCCCATGGCGGTGGGTTTGGCAAGCAGGACCTCGCGGCCGTCCGGCGCGAAACGCAGGTAGACCGGGTTGAAGGAGCCTTGTTCTTCGAAGAGGACGGGCTCGTATTTTCGCGGAGGCGCTCCCGGAGGAGAGGAGATCCAAAGCTTGGGCTCCTTGGCGCCCTTCTCGCCCTTGCTCAGCCAGAGGACGAGCGCCTTGCCATCCGGGGATGGCGCGGCATCGCCATAATCGCCCTTCAGAACGAGGGCAGCCTCGCCACCGGCGCGGCTCATCGACCAGACACCGGTGTCGATGACGTAATCGAGGCGGGCACCATCGGCGGACCAGAAGATGGACCGTGCGTCGGCGCGGGCGACCAGGACGGGAACCAGTGAATCGAGGTTGCGCACCATGATTTCGTTGGGAGCGTTGATGACCTCGCGAACGTAGGCGAGACTCTTGCCATCGGGCGACCAGACCGGCATATCCTGGACGCGGGATTCGCTGGCCAGAGGCGTGTAACGATACGATTCGAGGTCCACGCCGCGCGGGGCGGCGACGAGGACGAAGAGAGCGACTGCCAGCAAGATCGCGAGTACGGTGACGACGGCCGGAAGCAAGAAACGGCGGCGCGGCGGGGCTTTCAACCGGAGCATGGCGCCGGAGGAGGAACTGGGAGCGGCCGCGCCGCGCAGGGCAAACGCCAGGTCGGCGGCGGATTGAAAGCGGCGCGAGGGCTCCTTTTCCAAGCAGCGCGTCACAATCTGCGCGACCGCCGGCGGGACGTTGGTGGGAAGGTCAGCCGGCTCGTCGCGCAAGATGGCGCTCATGGTCTCGACCGACGTGGTGCGCTCAAACGCCAGCTTGGCGGTGAGCATTTCATAGAGGATGATGCCCAGCGAAAAGATGTCCGATTGCGCGCCGGCGGGAGAACCGGTGACCTGCTCGGGCGACATGTAGCCGACGGTGCCCATCACCAGTCCCGGCTGGGTGACGGTCATGGTGTTTTCCGGCGCGGAGCTGGAGCGCGGTTGATAGCGGGCCAGACCGAAGTCGAGGATTTTGGCGTGGCCATCGCGCGTCACCATGATGTTTTCGGGCTTGAGATCGCGATGGACGACGCCGGCGGCATGGGCGGCGGAAAGGCCGTCGGCGATCTGCGCGGCCAGGTCGAGCGTCTTGCGAACCGGGACCGGACCGCGGCGAATGAGGTCGCGCAGCAGTTCGCCTTCGACCAGTTCGGAGACGATGTAGGAAACGCCGTCCTGGTCGCCGGCATCGTAAAGAGCGACGATGTTGGCATGAGCCAGAGCCGCGGCGGAGCGCCATTCCTGTTCAAAGCGGCGGCGCCGGTCGGGGCTTTGGGCGAACTCGGCCGGCAGGATCTTAATCGCGACATCGCGGCCGAGGCGGGTGTCGTGAGCGCGATAGACCTCGCCCATGGCGCCTTCGCCCAGCTTGGCAGCGATCTCATATTGACCCAGGCGGGCGCCCGATTCCATCGACATGGAAATTAATTGTAGCGCGCTATACTGGGCACGAACATGCCGGCCGGCATTCAGAACCTGGCGATCTTCGGCGCAGCGGGCGCGATTGGCTGCGCGCTGGCGCCGGAACTGGTGCGCCGCGGCATCCCGTTTCGCGCGGTGGGGCGTAGGCGGCAGACGCTCGCCGATGCGTTTGGCGGCATGGCGGGCGCGGAGATTCTGGACGCCGATCTTTCCGATCCCGAGCAGGCCGACCGCGCCGCGCAGGGCGTGGATACGATCGTGTACGCAGTGGGCGTGCCGTTCACCGAGTTCGACAAGCACCCGGTGCTGATGCGCATCACGCTTGAAGCCGCGGCGCGGGCGGGCGTGGCGCGCTTGATGCTGGTCACCGGCATTTATTCCTACGGCGTGCCGCGCACGCCGCGGGTGGCGGAAACGCACCCGCGCGAGCCGGAGTCGCACAAAGGCAAGTGCCGCAAACAGCAGGAGGACCTGGTAACCGAAGCGCACCAGCACGGCGGGCTGCGCACGATGGTGGTGCGCCTGCCGGATTTCTACGGGCCCCACACCGGCCGCAGCTTGGCGGCCCGGATCTTCCACAGCGCGCTCGAAGGCAAGACGGCCACGTGGCTGGGTCCGGCGAGCACGCCACACGAATTCATTTTCGTTCCCGACGCCGCGCCGGTGCTGGCGGACCTGGCGGGGCGCCAGGATTGTTACGGAGAAGCGTGGAACCTGGGCGGAGTGGAAACGATCGCCGGGATCGACTTCGTGACGCGCGTTTATCGCGCGGCTGGGCGCGATCCGAATTACCGCTCGATGGGCCGCACCATGATGAGGATAGAGGGCGCGGTGAGCCCGACGGTCAAGGAACTGGTGGAGTTACTGTACCTGCAGGAGACGCCGGTGATTCTCGACGACCGAAAACTGGCGGCGACGCTGGGAGTCCTGGCGAAGACATCGTACGACGATGGCATCCGGGGCACACTGGAATGGATGCGGGCGCAATAGCTGCCGCCGGTCACTGCTTCTCGGCTGTGAGCGCCTGCCGGGTAGCTTTGAGCGTATTGGTGAGCGATTCGCGCGGCAGGCTGCGGATGATGGGGTTGATCAGCCAGCCCAGGCCGGCCGGGACATCGCGGGTAAGGGAGATGGCCTGACACTCCAGGTACACGCCGCCGTCGCGCTCCTCGAACTTCCAGAACGTATTCAGACGCCAGAGGAAACCGTGATCGTTGCCCGGAGGCATCTCACGCTCGTTGGGACCTGGGTTCTCGACCTCGGCGATGCGCGTGGTGAACGACTTGCTGTACCATCGCGTGCGGCCGAGCCGTACGTAGTGCACGTCGTGCTCGGTATCGAGGGCCACGGTCAGTATCTGCTTCTTGAGGACGCGCAGGAAAACATGAAAGTCGTCGCCGTGGCGGCTGAGCAGGCGCGAATCGATGACGTCGGGATAGATGTTCTTGTGGTTGCCGTAGTCTTCGACCATGCGCAGGGTCTGCGCGAGGGTGGCGCCGGGGACGAAGACGGCACCGGTCCAATCGTGGATCAGACCGCCGGGGACTTCAATATCGCCCGATTGGTTGGAAGGCTCGGCGAGGATCTGCCCTTCCCTTACGGCGCGCTTGCGATCGGATGAAGCGTCCACCCAAAGGAACGCGCCGCCGTGCAGGCTGTTGTCGAAGCGCGCCTGGGCTGCCTGCATGTACTTGTCGAAGGCTTCCACCGTGGCCGGCTCCAGTTGCACCCTGGTTGCGTCCGGCAGACCGGCCAGCATCCATGCCGCGACGCAAAACAGTGAGCCGTTCGGTAACATCGCTCTACTTGTTCAGCATGACACGGAACAACGGGCCGGCGGACGGTGCACGGTTTCAAGAGGCGGCGCGCGCGCAGGTGAGTTTCCTGGCGCCACGCCGATTCGCCGCGCTGTGGCACAATGGGGGGAAACCTCCCGCAATGGTAATCTTTCATCATGAGAATCTCGCGTATTGCTCTTCTTCTGGGGTCGGCGGTCGCCTGCCTGGCGCAAAGCCGCGATGCGATGTTTGATAAGCTGGCCGACCGCTATTACAGCGAGGTGGTTTTCCGCTACGACCCGGCATCGGGCACGCAGGCGGGCTTCCATCAGTACGATCCGCTGCTTGCATCCGGCGCGCGCAGCGAAATCCAAGCCGAGATCGCCGCCCTGCGCGGTTTCGAGGCCGAAGTCGCCGGGCTCGACGCGCGCGGCCTGTCCACCTTCGCGGCGGCCGACCGCGAATTGCTGCTCTCCCAGATCCGCGGCCAGCTTCTGGAGCTCGAAGCGATTCGCGCTTGGGAGAAGAATCCGGACATCTACTCTTCCGGCGCGGCCAACGCGATTTTCGTCATCATGAGCCGCAACTACGCTCCGGCGGCCGAGCGCTTGAAGTCAGTCGTCGCACGCGAGCGGCTGATTCCGCGGCTGCTCCAATCGGCGCGCGAGAACCTCGGCAACCCGCCGCGCGTTTACACCGAAGTTGCGCTGGAGCAGGTGCCGGGCATCGTCGGCTTCTTCCAAAGCGACGTGCCGGCGGCCTTCAAACAGGTTGCCGACCAGGCGCTGGTGGCTCAGTTCGATCAATCCAACCAGGCGGTGATCGACGCGCTCAACGCTTACCAAGCCTGGTTGAAGAACGACCTTCTGCCGCGGTCCACGGGCGATTTCCACATCGGCGCCGAGAACTATCGCAAGAAGCTGCTGTATGACGAAATGGTGGATACGCCGCTCGACCGGCTGCTCGCCATCGGCTATGAGAACCTGCGCCACAACCAGGAATGGTTTCGGCGAGTGGCCGCCGAGATCGACCCGAAGCGAACGCCGCAGCAGATTCTCGAAGAGCTCGAAAACGACCACCCGGCGCCTGGCAAACTGTTGGAAACTTTCCGTGGCGTGCTGGGAGGTCTGCGCGACTTCATCGAGCAGCACCACATCATCACCATTCCATCGCCCGTGCCGCCAATCGTCGAAGAAACGCCTCCGTTCATGCGCGCTCTCACCACGGCATCGATGGACACGCCCGGGCCTTACGAGAACGTGGCCAAGGAAGCTTTTTTCAACGTAACGCTGCCGGACGCCGGTTGGCCCGCCAAGGATGTCGAGGAGTACATGCAAGGCTTCAACCGGGGCACCATTATCAGCACCGCGGTCCACGAGGTTTTCCCCGGCCACTACATGCAATTCCTCTGGCTGAAGCAGGTGCCGACCAAGGTGCGCAAGCTGTCCGGTTGCAGCTCCAACGCCGAGGGCTGGGCGCATTACACCGAGCAGATGATGCTAGACGAGGGCTACGGGAATGGGGATCGCAAGCTGCGCCTGGGCCAGTTGCAGGACGCACTGCTGCGCAACGCGCGATTCATCGTGGGGATCAAGATGCATACCGGCCAGATGAGCTTCGACGAAGCGGTTGAGTTCTTCGTCAAGGAAGGCTATCAGGTCCGGCCGGTGGCCGAGAAGGAAGCCAAGCGTGGCACCTCCGACCCCACTTACCTGGTTTACACTCTGGGAAAATTGCAGATACTGAAACTGCGCGAGGATTACAAGAAGCGGAAGGGCGCGCAATTCTCGTTACAGGAATTCCACGACTCTTTCATCAAGCAAGGCACGCCGCCGATCAAGATCGTGCGCAAAGCGATGTTAGGCGACGATTCGCCGGTGCTGTAGGGTACGCGGCGTCTGGAGCCGGGCCGGGCATGCCCGGCCCCTACGAGCGCGAGGGTTATTGTATTTGCGGAATCTTCTGCTTGGTCCAGTCCGCCAGGCGAAGGTCCTTCACCCGGGAGAACTCCTGCGTATTGTTGGTAACCAGGACCGCGCCACGGCTGACGGCCGTTCCGGCGATAAGCAAATCCAAAGGCCCGATGACCAGTCCGCGAGTCTCCAGATCGAAGCGAATGCGAGCCGCCTCCCGCGCGGCTTCGCGATCGAAAGGGATCTGGGCAAGTCCGGCGAGAAGCGCCGAAACCACCGTCCGGCGGCGGGAAGAGCCAAACTTCAGGCTGCCATATTCAACCTCGTAAGCGACCACGCTCGATATGGCCAACTCGCGCGGCGAGGCGGCCTTGAGGCGCGTCACGACCGGTTCCCTGCCTTTGAGGTAATGAATCAACGTATTGGTGTCGAGCAGGGTCACCGCAGGGACTCCCGGCGGGCGTCGCGGCCATAGCCTTTGCGGATTTCCTTCAGGCTCGGGAAGTCTGGAATTGCGCCTGCGGCATTCAGCACACCTTCCGGCCAGGCATCCTCCAGATGGGTGACCACCTGCTCCGCAATCCAGCGGCTGAGGGAGCTTCGCTTGCCCTTGGCTGCCTTCCTTGCCAGCTTCTCGATATCATCCGGCAGATAGATCGTAATCTGGGACATATACTATACAGTATACGATAGCTACGTGGCACGGGCGGTCCTGCCCGCGGTGTCGAGATTCTTCTCGACATTTGCTCGGCGCGAGCGACGTTCCGAGTGACACGCGCGTCAAGAAAAGCCGAGATGTGTCTCGGCTCTGCAGGCAGGACTGCCCGCGCCACGGCTGGACCCTGCTCAATCGCCGAAGCTGCCCACTTCTTCCCGCTCTTCGACTGCCGGCGGGGCGGCGGGTTGGATATCGTCGAGCCGTACCAAATTAGGAGCGGGAGCCTCTTTCAGTACGTGCTCACGGTACAGCTTGGCCATGCGGGCGTTTTCCTGCTGCTCGCGCAGCTTGGCATCGCGCGCCCGCATCTTCTCCTCGCCGGCGGTTTTGGCGATGCCCAGCCGGTCCAGGTCGTGTTGCACTTCGTTGGTGATGATGTCTTCGCGCAGCACCAGCGAATGGCCCACGTTCTTCAGCGGCACGCGCTTGCCGCCGGCGAAAATCTCGTGCTTGCCGTGCTCTTCGTACCACTTGGTGAGCGTCGCCGTCATGTGCATCTTCTCGATGATGTTGCGCCAGCCGACGCCGGTGTTGTACGCGCAGAAGGAAATCTCGCCTTCCTGCGTGGCGTAGGGGATGATGCACTGCTCGGTGCGGCGAAAATCGTAATTGAACAGATCCTGGAACCACATGCCGGCGATGAACAGGAAGTTCCAACGGTCGCGGCGGCGGCGTTCGATATCGCTCATCGTGCGGTCCTTGCCCACCTTGCCATAGTTCTTGCCGGTAGCGCCGAAAGTCTTGTCCAGCTTCTTGAATAGATCGCTCAGCTTGAAATGTGTCGGCGACTGGAACGGATCGTAGTTGCGCGTGGCCGCCAGCGTCATGCCGATGATCGAAAGCCACTTGCCGCGGGCCGCATCGTTGATGCGCGCCACGTCCTTCGCCAGTTGGTCGGCCTTCCAGAAGGCGGTCACCGGGACGCGCTCCTTGGTCTCCTTGTCCACCATCACGGCCATGCCGGTGCCGCAATTGGGATGGCAGCCGCAGCTCAACTGGCCCCAGTCGGATTGCGGACCGTGCACCAGGTCGCTCCAATCGGAGAATGTCGAAATGAAAGAAATCGGGAACCAGTCGCGTGCCGGCTCGCCCAGGCCCATCTGATTCTTCACGTCGTGCGCCAGGTGGGAGAGCGTGTAACGCTGCGCGGCGCGGCGCTCGTCGGTCACCGCCTCGTCGCGGCCGGTGAAGGAGACCGGCTGGAAGGAAAGGAACGGGATCTTTTTCGGATTGTCGAGCGCAAACTGGACGATCCGTCCCACCTGTTCATTGTTGATGCCGTTGATGATGGTGATGACCGGAATGATGTCGACACCGTTCGAGTGCAGGTTCTCGATCGCGCGCAGCTTCACGTCGAACAGGTTGCCCACCTTGCGGTGTTGATTGGCGGCGTTGCCGATGCCGTCAAACTGGAGGTAGGCGTAGCGCAGGCCGGCTTCCGCCGCCTGGCGGCAGAATTCCGGGCTCTTGGCGAACTCGATGCCGTTGGTGGCAGCCTGCACGGAGGTGTAGCCCACCTCGCGCGCGTAGCGCACAGCGTCCAGAAAGTAGGGCGAGATGGTCGGCTCGCCACCCGAAAACTGCACCGACATCTGGCGCTTCGGCTTGATGGTGACGGCGTTGTCGAGCAGGGTCTTGATGTCTTCCCAGCTCAGCTCGTGCACGAACCCCACCTGGTTGGCGTCCATGAAACACGGATCGCACATCATGTTGCAGCGGTTGGTCAGATCGATGGTCAACACCGAGCCGCGCCCGTGAGTGATGGTGCTGGTGCCGTGTTTGTGCAGCGTGGCATCGTTGTGGGCGCGGATGTCGCGGCCGGGAAAGACCTGCTCGATATGCCGGTAGAAGTCGGTGTCGATCGACATCACGTCTTCGAAATGGCCGTGGATGGGGCAGTCCTTCACCATCAGGATCTTGCCATCGCGCTCGACGATTTTCGCCTTGATTTCGCCGGGGCGCTGGTCGTAGAGCACCTCGAGTGGCGTTTCGCCGTCCAGAATCCGCTGGCGGATTTCCGGCACGCAGCGCGGGCACAGCGAATCGGTTTCGCGCGGCCAGCCCAACGGCGGCTTGGCCTTTTCCCAGCTTTTGAGGAGCGGCTTGTCCGACCACTTCGGCGTAAAACCGGGATTCGGATGGATCTGATTCAGCCTGTCGAAGATCACCCAGGCCGCATTGGCGGCTACCGTCAGAACTTTCTCGGCATACTTTACCGGCTTGTGCATCTTGCGTTCACTCCTCTGGCGGTTCTGGCGCTTCTCTGCTCGGCAGGCCCTGCGCCGGATCCGACTTGTGCTTGTGCCCAGTATAGGCAAAGCCGGGGCGCGCGACTACGGGTTGGCATCAAAACGTTGAAATTATTGGTTGTACGGCGCAGAACGGGGTTGAACGGAGCGCGTCCGCCCCACTCTGGAAGCCTGGTGTAGCCGTATGAAAGAGAATGGCTTACGGCGTTAGGACGCGCGTTTCACCACCAGTTCGGCGCCCCAACTGCCGTCTTCGGTTCCGAACTGGAAATGGATCTCGTCGCCCGTCACCTTACCCTTGAAAACCAGCTTGTAGGTCGTGCCCTGGTAATCGGTGGCGGCCCAGAACGTGATGGTGTCGCCATCGATCTTGCCCTCCTTGATATCGGTGGGGGAAGTGGGCAGGCCATCGATCGTTCCGGTCACGCCGGCGTCCTTGGCGGTCAGGTGCAGCACCATCGGCACGCTGTTGCCGTCAAAATCGAACGCGCCTTTCCAGTCGCCAGTGAGGCTGGCGGGCCAGGCCAGCGCAGCCAGGAAAAGGAACAGAGCGGCCACGGTGCACACGCGTTTCATAGCGGAGTCTCTCCAGGTGGATATTGTACCAGCGGCGGCGGCGCCACGCGCCACTCACTTATTCGATTGGGCGGCCTTCTGGGTCTCGATGAATGCCGCCACGTTGCTCTTGTCGATCAAAGTCACGCCTGTGTCGACGAACGTCGGCAGGGGCGAGAACGAATCGCGCGAGAAGTCGAGCATCAGCGAGGCCGGCGGGTGATGGTGCAATTCATCCAGCATCTTGATGCTCAGGAAGGCCATGGTGAAGGGCTTCTGGCCCAGCGTTGCGGTGATCACGCCGTTCTGGATGCCCTCAATGGTGCGCTGGTCGGTATCCATGCCCATCACCAGCTTGCCGGTCACGTTCTTGCGAGTGAGTACGTCGGCCACTTCCGGCGCGGCGATCGAGATCAGGGAGACAAACGCATCCACCGGTTCCTTCTTCTCCGCAATCTGCATGGTGCGGTCGAAGACCACGCCCGGATCGCCCTTGGCATCGACGATTTCCGTGATGTGAATGCCCGGGTGCTCCGCGAAAATGTCGCGGTAACCTTGCAGCCGCTCCTTCAGGTTGGGCTGTTCGGGGAAAGTGAAGATCACCACGTTGCCTTTGCCGTTGAGACGGTTGGCGACCAGCCGCCCTCCCATCAGCCCGGCCTTGTAATTGTCGGTGCCGACGAAGAACAGGCGCTTGCTGTCGGGAGCATCCGAATCCACGGTGATGACCGGAATCCCCTGCGCGATGGCGGTGTCTATGTCGTCTTTGAGCGACGCCGGGTCGCCTGCGGAAACCGCAATCCCCGTCGGCTTCTTGGCCAATAGGGCGCGGAACTGCTCGTGCTCGCCCTTAGGGTCGTAATTGTCGGGTCCGGCCTGTTCGGCGATGACCCCCAACTGTCTGGCTGCCTGGGCGACCCCCGAAGCCGCCTCCTGCCAGTACTCCATCTTGATGGTGGCGCTCACCAGGTAATACTTCTCATCGGCGCTGTGCGGCGAGCCGCCACAGCCCGCCAAAGATGCCAGCGCTGCCGCTGCCAGGAACCACATCCAACGTGACACGGTTGCCTCCTGAATGGCGAGTATAACGTGCGGCTCGCCCGGAGGAAAGAGGCTGATGAGCGGATCGAGCGGCGAGCGCTCACACGGGAGAGCCGGCAACGGATTTATGCCGCTGCAATCCCGGTCACCACAGCCGGGATATCGCCGGCTGCCAGCGCGTGTCCGGGCGCGGCGTAGTTGGCGCGCACGTACGCCAGGGCGACCGCACTGCCCTGCGCCGGCGAGTAGATCGAAGAGGTGATCTCGCCGGCCTCCGCGCCGTCCGCAGTGAGCTTGGCGCCAGCGGGTGCAGCGGAATCTAGGCGCAGACGGACCAGCTTGCGATTGACGTGGCCCTGTGCGCGGATGCGCTCGACGATCTCCTGGCCCAGGTAACATCCCTTGCTGAAACTCACCGCGTGCATCTGCCCGGTTTCCTGCGGCAGCGACGTATCGCGGATATCTTCGCCATAGCGCGGCCGGCCGTTCTCCAGGCGCACCAGGCGGGCATCTTCGTCAGTGCCCGGTTGGGCGCCGGCCTCCGCCAGCCGGCGGATGATTTCATCCGCGCCACCAGCGCCGGAGTAGATGCGAAAGCCGGGTTGGCCGGTCAGGCTGATACGCGCGACGATGGCATCGCCAGCTTCTCTCCAAGGCAGATGCCGGTAATCGCCGCCGGGCGCTGCGCCGCCGGCCTTCTCCAGAACCAGCGCCGATTCGGGACCTTCGAGCGCGACGGCGCAAGTGGCCGCAGTCACGTCCTCCAACTCCACCTGGTCGGCGACGATGTACCGCCGGATGTGCTGCACCATTTTCTCCCGCAGCTCGGGTTCGGTGTCGAGCAGGATATGATCGTCGAAGACCAGCAGGGTCAGGTCCGCCTGGATGCGCCCCTGCGGGCTGAGCAGAAACGCGTAGCATCCGAAGCCGGCGGCGAGTTTCTTGACTTCGTTCGAGGCCAGGTTGTGCAGCAGCCGTGCGCGGTCGCGCCCGCGCACCGCAATCCGCCCGCGCGCGCGCAAATTCATCCACCCGGCGCCACGCCGCAGAGCTTCGTAACCCTGGCTCATGCCCTAGTAGATGCGGCGCAGATAGGCTGCGATGCCGATCACGATCAGCGAAGAAATCGCTCCGCCCGTCATCAAGCGCACGCGTCGCGGGTGGCTCGGCTGCGTAATCAAAACCGCCACCGTGAAGATGTGCGCCACCAGTAGCAGCTTCACCCCGAGCAGCACCTGGTATTTCAGGTTATGTCCCGGATTGCTCAGCAGGTTATACAGCCCAGAGACCACCAGGCACGCGATTGACAGTATCACCACCGGCCGGAAAGCCGCCGCCGTCCGTCGCGCAAGCTCCGCGCGGGCGTCCGGGTCTAGCGCCGCAGCCGCGCCGGCCGCGATCCAGCCGCAAATCATTCCGCCGCTCAGGCATGCCACCGAAGCGATATGCAGCCAGCGCATCAGCACGTTCAGTCCTTCGCCCATAGCATGAGTATACAATCGGCTTGTATGATTCACGAGATCCTTCCGGTGGGGATGTTGCAATGCAACTGCTCGATTTTCGGCGACGAACAAACCCGCGAAGCCATGGTGATCGATCCGGGCGACGACGTCAGCCAGATCCTCGAGCTGCTGGTTAAGCGTGGACTGAAAGTGAAAGCCATCGTAATCACCCACGCGCATATCGACCACATCGGGGGCGCCCAGGAGCTCAAGCGCATCACCCAAGCGCCGGTTTATATGAATCTCAACGACGCCGGCCTGCAGGCGATGCTGGCCACCCAGGCGGCGTGGCTGGGTGTGCCCACGCCGGAGAGCGTGGAAATCGACGCGCCCCTGAACGATGGCGCGACTCTGCAACTCGGCAGCCTCGAGTTTCACGTGCTGCACACGCCCGGCCACACGCAAGGCAGCATCAGTCTGTGGATTCCGTCGGAGCGGAAACTAGTGGCGGGCGATACGCTGTTCGCCGGCAGCATCGGCCGCACCGATCTGCCGGGCGGCGACGGGCGCCAGATCTTGCGCTCGATTCACCAGAAGCTGCTGCCGCTGCCCGAGGAGACCACTGTCATCCCCGGCCACGGCGACCTTACCACAATCGGCCGCGAAAAGCAGTTCAACTTCTTTTTACAGGGGTAGGTCTCCGCGCGCGGCGTGCGGCAGCCGCCTCCTCCAGTGGCTACAATTATTGATTCCCATGCGACTGCAAACGCTCCCGCTCCTGCTTGCTCTTTGCGACGGTCTGGCCTCGTCGCAGACGGCCGCGCTTCCCCTGGAATCCGTCGTGATCCAGGGGTCCTCGATTCCGCAACCGGTGGTCCTCGAAATCGGCGGCCTGCGGATCGCGTCTCCCATCGACAAGCCGGGCATCGATCAGGCCTGCACGAAGCTTCAGGACAGCGGCCTGTTCTCCTCCGTCACGTACCGCTGCGCCGTGGGCCCGAAAAAGGGTTACGCCCTGACTCTCGCTCTGGCCGACCAGGCTCCGCTGTCCTCCGCCACCATCGACGTTCCGGGCGCGGACGAGGCCGAAGCCTGGCAATGGCTGTCGGCGAAGTTCCACCGCTTCGATCGCCAGGTGCCAAGGCTGGAAGGAGCGCAGAAATATCTGGCTGGCGAAATCGAGCGCCATCTGGCGAGCCAGTTGCGGGGCCAGCACATCGCCGTGCGCATGGAGACTGATTTGGAGACGGGAGTTTTCAGCTTCTCGTTCCAGCCCGAGGTGCTGCCTCAAATTAAGTCGGTCTCGTTCACGGGCAATCAGGGGGTCGCTTCCGCCGAACTCGCTTCCGCGCTGAAGGGCACGGTGGCGAATGGGGAATACATGGGGAAGAGATTCGCATCAGCCATAGAACTGAACCTGCGCCCGGTTTACGAAGAGCATGGATTCTATCGCGTCCAGTTCGCACCCGGCGATCCGCAGTACACGAGCGGCGGGGTTTCCGTAGCTGTCGCCATCGTGGAAGGCGAACCCTACCAGTTAGGCAAGGTGGAACTCATCGGCGAAGACCTGCCTGTCGACGCGATGCTCTCCGCGGCCAAGCTCCCAACCGGAAAGCTGGCTAACTGGAAGCAGATCCAGCAAGGTCTCTGGGATATGGAGAGGGTTGTCAAACGCACAGGGTTTTTCCGCGCGGCTGCCTCGCCGGATCGTTCCTATGACGATGCGGCGCGCGTGCTGAACCTCCGCGTCCGAGTCTTCAAGGGGCCGCTCTACCACTTCGGCGAACTCCGGATCACGGGTCTCAGTCCCGACTTCGCGGAGCGGGCACGACGAATCTGGCGGCAGAAGACCGGCGATCCCTACGATTATGTGTATCCGCAGGAGTTCTTCCAGGCTTTCTCCCGGATTGTCGATTTTCGCAATTTCAGCAAGTTCAACGCCGTGGTACAAAGAGGCTCTGGCGATCACGTAATGGATATCAATCTGGTGTTCGTGGCCCGGTGAAAATCGTCTCTCTGTCTCGCCGGCAGGGCCGCTGCTAGCAGGAATACCAGCGGAGCATTCCAGTTAATAAAGCTGGCTGTGATATGGAACAGTGCTGGCCGTAAGTCGCGAGGGACGCATCGCGACGCTGCGGATGCGATAGCCAAGGGGGCCAGACGTCACTTCACAGCCACTGCATCCACCGCGAAACCGGCATCCATCGAGGGCAGCCCTTCGAACTGCAACAGTGTTCCAGCGGGTGGACGCGCGGCATCGAAGATCTCCGCGCGGATCTGGCGCACTTGCGCTGCGATATCGAGCGAGAGTGGATAATAATCGGCAAACGCCACTTTCCCTGGTAAAGTTCCCGCCTGCGTCAGCTCGTTCTGCAGGCGGTCGAAAGCCAACTTCGTATCGCCCGGCTGGTAGCCGAAGGAAACTTGCGCGCCGGTCAGCACCACTTCGGCAGAGTTCACCAGCGCGACCGACGCTTGTCCGGATTCCCGCGGCAGGCCATCGGGATCCAGGAATTGGAGCGGCGCCGCCGGGTCGGAACCCAAACGCGCCACGGCTTCGCAGGCGGCCAGCGCGCTACCCGGCGATCGTTGGGTCTGCACGTAATTCAGCGCCGCGCGCGGGTATGCGGCATCCACCAGGTTCCGCGTCGCGGCGATGTCGGCCAGCGAACTCACGAAGCAGGTGACCTGCAACACATTCTGCGGGGTCGCGCCGGCGGCATTGATGGCCTGGCCGAGTTGCGCCAGCGCCTTCCGGACCAGCGGCGCGGCCGGATCGAGCGGGCTGGAGGAAGTCGCGGCCTGCGCGGAGAAGAACGCCAACCCGTGCGGGTTCACGTCCTTGCGCGCTTCCGCGATGGACTCCAGCACCACTTGCGCGCCTTCCATCGGCAGGCCGCCGGCGCGCAGCAGGCTCAGCGCGGGAAGCGGCCGTTTGTGTTCGGCGAACTCTTCGCTCACCAGGTCGCGCACGCGGCGTACATCGCCCGATCCCGCCACGAACGCCCGGATTTTGAGCACGGTTTCGCCCGTCGATTGATGCCAGAGGTTCTTCAGCGCCTCGCGTATCTGGTGCGTGAGCAGGCCCTTGCCGGTGAGCGCCGTGACATAGAATGTCAGGCGGCGCGGATTGCCGGTGGTGGCGGCCGGCAACTCGGCAGGCAGTTGCAGCACCTGCGTCCGCTCTTCTTTTTTCTCGCGCTTGTCTTCCGCGGACTGTGCGGCGGCACTGGCGGCAACCGCGGCCAGCATCAGCAACATGATCCACTTTGGCGGCCGGCGCAGTACGCGCATAGACCTGGATTGTAGCAAACGCTCGAAGGCGATCCGCTGTGGCAGTATCCCAGGCCAAATGTGGCGTGCGGACCAGTCTGCAAAGCGCAGGCCATTTTCCATAGGTTGGGTAATGCGCTAATTCTGTGTGATTGCAATCTGCAATAGCACACATCCAAGGTTTCCACCTGATCGCATATAGCGGCGGCGTTAGCCGCACTCGGCCAGGGTTTCGTGTCGTTTCACCACGGGCAGTCGGCGCTCTCTTTGGTTTTAGGCTGAACCGCGCCCCCCTTGCCGCCAATGCGCGAATCCGGTTAGAATTCCGAACGATGAAGCTGCCGCTCCTCGTTGTGCCGTTGCTCTCAGGCGCGCTTGCCTTCGCGGCGCCGCCTCAGCCCGCCACGCCCGTTATCTTCGACACCGACATTGGCAACGATGTGGATGACTGCCTGGCGCTGGCCATACTCCACGCCTTCGCCTCCCGCGGCGAGATCCGCCTGGCCGCCGTCACCATCACCAAGGACAATCCGTGGGCAGCCCGGCTGGCCTCGGCCATCGACATCTTTTATGGCCGCCCCAACGTGCCCATCGGCGTGGTCCGCGACGGCCAGACCAAGGACGACGGCTACCTCAGGAAGGCGCTCGAGGCCGGCCACTACCGGTATCGCGATCACCCGGAAGACGCGGTCACCGTGCTGCGCCGCGTGCTCGAGTCGGAATTGGATTCGAGCGTGGTGATCGTCCAGGTGGGCTTCTCGACCAACCTGGCGCGGCTGCTCGATTTTCCCGGAGGCCGCGCGCTGGCTGCCCGAAAAGTGAGCCGCCTGGTTGTGATGGCCGGGGACTTCGCCGGTAATGGACCCGAATACAACGTCAAGACCGATATCCCCTCCGCCCAGAAACTTGCTGGCGAGTGGCCCGGCCCGGTCTATTGGAGCGGGTTTGAGGTGGGCCGCACCATCAAATACCCGGCGCGCAGCATCGAGCGCGACTTCGGGCCGCCGGGCGCGAACCCGGTGGCCGACGCCTATCGCAACTACCTCGCCATGCCCTACGATCGCGAGACCTGGGACCTGACTGCCGCTCTCTACGCCGTGCGGCCCGCCGATGGCTACTTCACCGTCTCCGCGCCGGGCCGCGTCACGGTGGATGCGCAAGGCAAGACCGCCTTCACGCCAGAGGACGGCGGCCAACACCACATACTCTCGGTCAACGATGCGCAGCGCGCGCGGATTCTCGAGGCTTTCCTGTGGCTATGCACTCAGCCGGCCCACGCGCCTTAGGCGGTGCCTAGGTCAGATTTTGACGCCCGGGTAGCGGGCCGCCATCCAGTGCACGAACTTTTCCGGCGCGGCCATGGTGGAAAGCCGGCCTTGCCGCACCAGCGCCCAATCGTCGAACTTACCGGATTGTTTGATTTCCTGGAGCGTGGTGGGCGGCTCCAGGCGCGCCGTGAACTCCAGTTCCACCACCGCGGATTTTGGATTCTTCGGATCGGGTCGCGGCTGGCCGCACACCGTGGCCAGACCCACGACCGCGGAATGGCCGCCGCTGTGATAGATGAAGACCCGGTCGCCCGGCCGCATCTCGCGGATGGCGCGCACTGCCTGTGGATTGGTGACGCCGTCCCACACGGTGCGCCTGTCGCGCTCCAGGTGGTCGAGCGAATAGGTTTCCGGATCGGTTTTGGCGAGAAACGAAGCCATTAGCCAACTCTAGCAGGTCCGAGAGGCGGTTCCGAAAATGGTACCCCAGCACCGGATCGGATTCCGTTGCAGCATCAAACTATATAGGTACAGTAAAGTTGTAGACGTGGCGCCCATGCAAATTCGCGACATTCGGGCCACCACGGTGACGGTTCCGCTGGAAGCGCCGCTCCGGCATGCCAATGGCTGCCACTGGGGCCGCTTCGTGCGGACCATCGTCGAGGTGGAGACCGATAACGGGCTGATCGGCCTGGGTGAAATGGGTGGCGGCGGCGAATCCGCCGAAGACATGTTCCGCGCGCTGAAGACCAGCCTGGTGGGGCACGATCCGGCGCGCCTGGAGGAAATGCGGTTTCGCATCGCCAATCCCACGGCGTCGCTGTACAACAACCGGACGCAAGTGCTGGCCGCCCTCGAATTCGCCTGCCTCGACATCCTGGGCCAGGCATGGGGCGTGCCGGTCTCGGAGATTCTCGGTGGCCGCCTGCGCGACCGCGTCCGTTTCGCCGCCTACGTTTTCTCTCGCTACCCGGATCCGCGCACGGGCGCGGGCGAGGTCCGCACCATTGACCAGGTGATTCGCCAGACGGGCGAATGGAAGCGGCGGTTCGGTTTCTCCACTCACAAGCTGAAGGGCGGTGTGTTTCCGCCGGATTATGAGCTGGAAGTTTATCGCGCGCTCGCCGCCGCATTTCCCGGCGACTCCTTGCGCTTCGACCCCAACGGCGTGTGGAGCGTGGAACAGGCCATCCGCTTTGGCCAAGCCATCGAGGGCCTGCGCAACGACTATCTGGAAGACCCCGTCTTCGGCTTGAACGGCATGCGCCGCACGCGGCAGATGGTGCGCGTGCCGCTGGCCACCAACACCGTAGTTGTCAATTTCGAACAACTGGCCGTCAACGCGCTCGATACCGCGGTGGACGTGATTCTGCTGGACACCACTTTCTGGGGTGGAATCCGCGCGTGCGTGAAGGCCGCCGCTGTGTGCGACACGTTTCAGTTGGGAGTCGCCGTGCATTCCTCGGGCGAACTGGGAATTCAGCTTGCCACCATGTTGCATCTGGGCGCGGTGCTGCCCAACCTCACCTTCGCCGCCGACGCGCACTATCATCATCTGACCGGCGACATCATCGAAGGTGGCCTGATGCGTTACGAAGACGGCGCCATCCGCGTACCCGATGGCCCCGGCCTGGGTGTTCGCCTCAACCGCGAGAAACTGGGCGAGTACGCCGAACTGTACCGGCGGCTGGGAGGCTACCCATATGACCAGGACCCGGCGCGCCCCGGTTGGGCGCCGACGGTTCCCAACGACCGCTGGGCCGACCCCGATGACGATCGCGCCGTTGCAATTCCGGTCTGAGCGAGTGCCCTGCCAGCCATGATCGACAAGTGCCTCAATATTCGGGACCGCGTCGCTGTGGTTATCGGTGGCACCTCCGGTCTGGGCCGCGCGTTAGCCGTGGGGATGGCCCGGCACGGCGCGGATGTTGTGGCCACCGGCAGGCGGATCGAGAGGGTTGAATCCACCGCGCGCGAGATCGAAGCGGCCGGGCGGAAAACCCTCGTGATGTCCTGCGATGTGACCAACCGGAAGTCCATCGACGCGCTGCGCGATGCCGTGCTCGAGCGCTTCGGGCGCGTGGACATCCTGGTCAACGCCGCCGGTCACACCTTTCGCGAACCCGCCGCGACGGTTGGCGAGCCGGAGTGGGAAAAGCTGATGGATACCAACCTGACGGGCGTGCTGCGCGCCTGTCAGTCCTTCCATGACGCGCTGGCACACAGCGGCCGTGGGCGCATCATCAACATTGCGTCGCTCGGTTCGTTTGCCGCCTTCCACCAGGTCGCCGCTTACTGCGCTGCCAAAAGCGGACTGCTTTCGCTCACGCGCAGCCTGGCTTGCGAGTGGGCGCAGGAAGGGATTTCGGTGAACGCCATTGCGCCTGGGATCTTCCCCACGGAAATGAACGAGGACCTGGTGAGCGGCACCGCTCGCGGCCGCGAGCTGCTGATACGCACGCCGATGCGGCGGTTCGGCCGGCCCGAAGAACTGGTGGGCGCGGCTGTCCTGCTGGCGTCGGAGGCGGCGAGCTTTCTCACCGGGCAGTGCATCGCGGTCGATGGAGGATACCTGGCTTCCGGCGTCAATTCATAATGGAGAAGCTGCCATGCCGCTCAAATCCATCCTCGCCGCCGCTCTGGCCATCGCCTTCCTTCACGCCGAAACCGGCTACGATGCCTGGCTGCGCTATCGGCCCATCGAAGGCGCCGCGCTGGCTCGCGTTCGCGCCACGCTCCCGGCAGTGACCGCATCTCTCGGCGGCGCCGGTCCGGAGGCTGCCGCGCGCGGCGAGCTGATCCGCGGCCTGCGCGGGTTAGTGGGAAGAACGTTGCGCGCCGAAGCGCGGATTCCCCGCGAAAGCGCTATCGTGCTGGGAACGCTGGATGAGCTGGGCCGCGCCGCGCCGCAATGGAACCTCGATGCCCAGCTTACCGAGGACGGTTACTGGCTGAAGACCGTGGTGGACCGGGGCGTCCGCTACACCGTCGTCACGGCGTCCAATCCCCGCGGCGTGCTGTACGGCGCGTTCGCCCTGCTGCGCAAGATCGCTCTCGGCGCGCCCGTCGATTCGCTCGATGAACGCGCCGTTCCCTACGCGCCGATCCGCTGGGTGAATCAGTGGGACAATCTGGATGGTTCCATCGAGCGCGGCTACGGCGGCCACTCCATCTTCTGGGACAACCAGCATGCGCGCGCGGACCTGACTCGCGTCGGGGATTACGGGCGGCTGCTCGCCTCCATCGGCATCAACGGCTGCTCCATCAATAACGTCAACGCCAATCCGCGCATGCTGGCCACGGAGATGATCCCGGAAATCGCGCGCATCGCCGCCGCGTTCCGTCCCTGGGGCGTGCGGGTGGCGCTTGCGGTCGATTTCGCGAGCCCCAAGACTCTCGGCGGCCTGGACACGTTTGACCCGCTCGATGCCGGCGTCGCCGCCTGGTGGAAGCAAAAAGCGGATGAATTGTATCGGGCCGTGCCCGATCTCGCCGGCTTCGTCCTGAAGGCCGATTCGGAGGGCCGCGCCGGCCCCTCCACCTACGGCCGCACCCACGCCGACGCAGCCAATGTGGTGGCCCGCGCGCTGGCGCCGCACGGCGGCCTGCTGTTCTACCGAGGCTTTGTCTACGACCATCACATGGACTGGCGCAACCCGAAGAACGACCGCGCCCGCGCGGCCTATGACAACTTCCACAACCTGGATGGCCAGTTCGACGCCAACGTGGTGATCCAGATCAAAAACGGACCGATCGATTTTCAGGTGCGCGAACCCGCCTCGCCGCTTTTCGCCGCGCTCGAGAAAACCAACCAGGCCATCGAGTTGCAAATCACCCAGGAGTATACGGGCCAGGCGCGGCACACCGTGTTTCTGGTGCCGATGTGGAAAGAGACGCTCGATTTCGACCTGCGCGCGCACGGCGCTTCGACCCCGGTCCAAGCGCTCGCCGGCGGCAAGACCTTTCATCGCCCGGCGGGCGGCTTCGCGGGCGTGGCTAACGTGGGACTCGACGAAAACTGGTGCGGCAATCACCTGTCGCAGGCCAACCTGTACGGCTTCGGCCGCCTCGCCTGGAAACCCGATCTGAACTCGCGGCAGATCATCCAAGAGTGGACACGCCTCACTTTCGGCGGCGATCCGAAAGTCGACCAGACGGTCGAGGCTCTTCAGCTCAGCTCATGGCGCACCTACGAGAATTACACTGGCCCGCTGGGCCTGCAGACGCTTACCGACATTACCGGCAATCACTATGGCGTGAACGTCGAGGCCAGCGAGCGCAACGGCTGGGGCCAGTGGCATCGCGCCGATGAAAAAGGCGTTGGCATGGACCGCACCGTCGCCACCGGCACTGGCTACATCGGCCAATACCCGCCCGCGGTGGCACGCGCGTGGGAGTCGCTGGCCGGCTGCCCGGACGATCTGCTGCTCTTCTTCCATCACGTTCCGTACACTCACGTGCTGCACAATGGCAAGACGGTCATTCAATATCTCTACGATTCCCATTACGCGGGTGCGGAGGCGGTCGCCGGCTATGTGCACCAATGGAAAACGCTGGCCGGGCTAGTGGACGATCGTCGCTACCGCGAAGTGCTGGCACAGCTCGAATACCAGGCCGGACAGGCCGTGGTGTGGCGCGACGCGGTAACTGAATGGTTCCGGCGCGCATCCGGCATCGCCGACGTGCGCGGCCGCGTGGGCCATTATCCCGGCCGCTTCGAAGCCGAAGCGATGCACCTCGATGGCTACCAGGTCCGCGACATCGTGCCCGCCGAAGATGCATCGGGCGGGAGAGTCGTCGCCTGCGTTGCTGCCGAGTGTAGCGCCTCGCTCCGCTTCGATGGCGCTGCCGGATGGTACACGCTGCGCGTACAGTATTTCGACCAGGCGAATGGCATCTCGCATTACCGGCTGCGCGTGGCCGGTCAAGTGATCGATGAGTGGCCGGCTGATCTGCTATTGCCCACCACCAAGCTCGATTCGACTTCCTCCACCCGGCGCGTCATCCGCGGCGTAGCGTTACGCCCCGGCGACGAGATCCGCATCGAAGGCCGCCCCGACGGCGGAGAGCCCGCCGCGCTCGATTACCTCGAGATTGTGCCGGAAAACCAGTGAACCTTGGCGATGTGGCGCACGCAGGGGTTCGTCGCGAGCGCGTGCGCCACGCGCGCCTTCACCGCGGCGTAAACGTCGAATCCACCGTGAACCGTTTGTAGTTGCTGTAAGCGATGCGCAGGCGCTCGCGCTGTGGTCCGGTGCGGAACTGCAGTGTATCGTCGGCCACCGTCAAAGCCGGGAACCAATATTTGCCGTCAACCGGCTTGCGCACGGTGGTGAAGCGGGGAAACAGGTTTTCGCTTTTGGTCGAGCGGATCTGCGGCACGGCGCGGCCTTCGATGCGCACGAGGTTGAACTCTTTCTTCTCCGCCCAGATCAACCCGTCGAAGAATCGTTGCCCTTCCAGAATCTGCCGCGGCCGCACCTGCAACACCCAGCAGTCCACGCCATCCATCGTCTCATCGCCGCGGGACTTCGTCTCATAGTTCCACAAGCGGTCTTCGGTCAGCACCAGCGGCTGAATGTCGCGAAAGTCGCGAAAGTCCTCCGGCGTCAGCTTCAGATTCGTGAGCCCGTTCTTCGGCTTGCCAATCAGTTCCTCGGTGCGCTCCTGCGCCGGCGAGAAGATAATGTCCCGCACCTCGCGGTATTGGCCGCGCAGGATGCCGCGCTCGTCTAACTGCTCCACGGCGAGTGTCTGCCGGTACATGTACTGGTTGCGCTCGGCTTCGGTCTCACTCTCGCGATGCGCCACCAGTTTGGCCAGATTGGGCGGGGCCTCCTGCGCGCGCGCGCCAGGCAGGCAGAGCAGCGATGCTAGAATGAGGCCGATGGCCAAAACGTTCGGCGGCTTCCGGGCGGCTCTGCTGGCCGGCTGGACGGTGCTGGGCGTGGCTGGGTTAGGATTCGCGCGGGCCAAGGGCATTCCATTCGCTGCGGCGCTGCCGGTGATCGCCGCTTTCCTGGCGGAATATCCATTCTATCTGCTGGCCGGTTTCCCGGCGGCGCGCCAGCGCCTGGCCGGGCTTTACGTCGTGCACCCGGGTCGGGCTTCGTCCGCGCTGCCCGCCATTCTCACCGGCTCCCTGTTGCTCCCTTATCTGCTGTGCTCGATGGGCGCCATCCGTTTAGACTCGCTTGCGTTGGTGCGCCTGGCGGCGCTGGGGCTGGCGATCAGCTTGTGGTATGTGATTCTGCCGGCGGCCATGCTGCCCGATGCGGCGTTCCTGGCGCTGATCGGCTGGGTCACCCTGGGCCATTACTTCGACGGCATCTACCCGCGCTTCTTTGGCCAGCACCTGGAGATTTTGGGTGCTGTCGGCCTGCTGCATGTCGTGGCGTTGACCTTGATGCTGCAGCGCCCGATCGCGGAAACCGGTTTTGGCTTCTGGCCAAACCAGCGCGAATGGATCATCGGGGTGCGGCATTATTTCTTCTTCCTTCTGGTGGGCGGACCGCTGGCGCTGGCCCTCGGTACCGCGCGCCTGGCGGCCATCCCGGCTCCGCTGTGGATCGTCATCGGCACATTCTTCGGCTCTCTCTGGGTGAGCTCACTGGCGGAGGAATTCCTCTTCCGCGGCGTGTTGCAGCAATGGATGGAAGATTGGACCGGCAATGCGCACGCCGCATTGCTGCTCGCCTCGATCGTCTTCGGCCTCGCCCACCTCTGGTTTCGCGGCTTCCCCAACTGGCGCTGGGTGCCCGTGGTCACCGTGCTCGGCTGGCTGTGCGGCCGCGCACGAAACCAGGCCGGCAGCATTCGCTCGAGCGTGGTGACGCACGCGCTGGTGGTGACCACCTGGCGGGCGTTCTTCGCGTAGCCAGGCGCCGCACAAGCGGTACAATCCTCTCTATGGCAAAACTTGGATTCCTCGGACTCGGCATGATGGGCTACCCCATGGCGCGCAACCTGCTCCGCGCCGGGCATGAAGTCGCACTCTGGTCCAACCAGGGGGAAAAGGCTCGCAGATTGGCGGACGCCGAAAAAGGCCGCTGCTGCGCCACGCCGAAAGAAGTGGCGGAGAACGCGGATTGCATCTTCCTCTGCGTGGGAGATACGCAAATGTCGCGCGCGGTCATCCTCGGCCCGGACGGCATCAGCTCTGGCGCGCGGGCCGGCACCGTGGTCGCCGATGCGAGCACCATCAGCCCCAGCGAAAGCCGCAAGATCGGAGAGATCCTCAAGCGAAAAGGCATCGAGATGCTCGATGCGCCTTGCACCGGCTCCACGCCCGGCGCCGAGAGCGGAAACCTGACCTTCATGGTCGGCGGAGACGCAGCCGTCTTCGAGAGCGTACGGCCCTATTTTGAGCCGATGGGCAAGCGCCTGTTCTATTGCGGCAGCGCTGGCATGGGTCTGCAAGCCAAGCTGACGCAGAACCTGATTCTTGCGAACCTCATGATGGCATTCAACGAGGGCATGGTGTTGGCCGCCAAGGGCGGCGTCGATCCCCAACTGATGTTCGAAGTGCTGGATGCCTCGGCTGCCAAATCGGGGCTGGTCTCCTACAAGACCCCATTCGTCTTCCGCCGCGACTTCCATGCCAACTTCGCGACTAAATGGATGCACAAGGACATCGGCCTCATGCTCGACTCCGGAAAAGAACTAGGAGTACCATTACCGATGACCTCCCTTACCCAGCAGGTTTTCCAAATGGCCATTTCCTCCGGTTTTGGCGATGAAGATTTCTGCTCTACTATCAAGGTGTTAGAGAGAATAGCCGGAGTTGAGGTCAAGTCCTGAAGAAAAAAATACAGATTTCTATTGCTTCCAAAATCAGAATCTACTATTATTGGAAGTAAGCCGGGGAGGCAACTCCCACCAAAGCGAGACTAACCTCTAATATAGACCCCTGAAGCAACCTCCCCGGCGCCCGAAAGTCTCAAGAGGTTCTTCCAAAAACCACAGAAACCGCAGGCTGTCATGTTCTGGCCGGCGCGCAACGCGAACCCTTCCTGTTGGTACACCGGGTGCAAGCGTTCCTGACGGCCATCGTGCAAATTCCCGGGTCTCCCGAATGCCTGTGATATCATGACAATTACGTCCCCGCAGGCTGTGGAATGAGAACGTTAACCATACTGGGCTCGACGGGGTCCATCGGCACCAATACCCTTGATGTGGTCCGGCGCAACCGCCCACTGTATCGGGTGTATGGTCTGGTGGCCGGGCGAAACGCGGAGGCGCTGTCGAAACAGATCGTCGAGTTTCGCCCCCGGGTTGCGGCGGTGGCGACGCCGGAAGCGCTCGTCCGCCTCACCGAACTGCTGGCGGCTTCGGGATTGCCGCGCGCGGAATGGCCGGAACTGCTGGCCGGTGCTGCCGCGCGCATCCAGGTTTCGATTGCCGCAGAGGTCGATACCGTGATTTCCGCCATCGTCGGAGTTGCCGGACTGGCGGCCACTTACGAAGCGATCTGCCGCGGGAAGCGAGTCGGCCTGGCGAGCAAAGAGGTTCTGGTGTGTTCGGGCAAGCTGGTGATGGAAGCCGTGCGGGCTTCCGGCGCCGAACTGGTTCCCGTGGATAGCGAGCACAACGGCGCCCACCAGTGCCTGCGCGCCGGCAACCGCGGTCAAGTGGCGCGGCTGATCCTCACCGCTTCCGGCGGACCGTTCCGCGAGACCCCCGCCGAGGCCCTCGCCCAAGTGACTCCGGCACAAGCTCTCAACCATCCCACCTGGCGCATGGGCAACCGCATCACCATCGATTCCGCCACCATGATGAACAAAGGTCTCGAGGTGATCGAAGCCTGCTGGCTGTTCGATTTCACACCCTCCCAGGTGAGCGTGGTGATCCATCCGCAATCCACCGTGCACGCCATGATCGAATACACCGATGGCAGCGTGCTGGCCCAAATTGCCGCTACCGACATGCGCATGCCCATCCAGTATGCTTTGACCTATCCGGAGCGGGCCGAGGCGCCGGTGCCGAAGATCGATTGGAACCAGGCGCGGCGCTGGGAATTCTTCCCGCCCGATTTGCAGAAATTTCCTCTGTTGCGGTTGGCGTATGAATGCCAGCAGGCCGGCGGTTCGGCCGCTTGCACGTTGAACGCGGCGGACGAGATCGCGGTGGAAGCCTTCTTGCAGGAGAAAATCGGCTTCCTGGGGATCCACGAAGTGGTCAGCGAGTGTCTTTCGAAAATGCCCGTCCGTTGGCCCCGGTCGGTGGAGGAAGTGCTGGAGATTGACGCGGAGTCGCGGCGCGTGGCGCGCGAATTGACCACTCACCGCGCAGTGCCGGTTTAGGAACACCATGGTTGCAATTCTGGAAAACATTCTTTGGCTGCTGGTCGTGATCGGGGTCATGATCATGATCCACGAACTGGGCCATTTCTGGGCGGCGCGCTATTTCGATGTCAAAGTGGAAGCCTTCAGCCTGGGTTTTGGTCCCCGGCTGTTCGGTTTCCGCCGCGGCGAAACCGACTACCGGGTCTCCGCCATTCTGATCGGCGGTTACGTGAAGATGGCCGGTGACGCAGTTGCGCTGGAGGCGGCCACGGTCGACAGCGGAGGCAAGCCGGCGCTCACGCTACCGGCAGCCGCCAGCGCGGCCGACGACTCGCGCAGCCTGCTTGCCAAACCGCGCTGGCAGCGCGTCATCATCGCCGGCGCCGGGCCTGTCATGAACGTGGTGCTGGCCATCGCCATCCTGACCGGCCTGTACATGTTCAAGTATCAGAAGGTCTCCGACGAGGACCTGTACGCGGTGATCGACCATGTGGCCGCCGGTTCGCCCGCCGCTCAGGCCGGGATCAAGGATGGCGACCGCATCGTCAAGCTCGACGGCAAGCGGAACCCCACCTGGGAGGATATCGGCGAGAAAGAGGTCACCGGCGCATACCGGCCCCTGTACCTCACCATCGAGCGGAACGGCCAGGAGTTGGACTGCATCGTGACGCCGACGCTCAGCGAGCGCCTCGGTGTGGGTTACGCCGGCTGGGACGAGCGTGGCGAACTGCAGCTCAGTTTCGTGGAGTCCGGCTACCCGGCGGAAAAGGCCGGTCTCAAGAAAGGCGACCTCATCCTTTCCGTCAACGGCCAGCCGATTCACTCACCGACCCGGTTTCAGGAGGCAACGCGGAATAGCGGTGGCAAACCCATCGAAATCGAATACCAGCGGGACGGCCAAACGTATCGCATCTCCGTGCAACCGGTGCTGGCCGAACTGGATGGCCCTAAGCACTGGATGATCGGCGTGGGGCCGCAGCAGAAACTTCATTTCACCACCACCCGGCTGCCTTTCTCCAAAGCTCTGCAGGCATCGCTCGAGGAGAATGGCAAGGGCGCTTTTCTGCTGGTCAAAGTGATCCAGGGGATGATCGAGCGGCGGATGTCGCCGAAGAACCTTTCGAGCCCCATCGGCATCGCCCAAATGTCCGGCGCGGCGGCGCGGGAAGGCGCCGCGGAGTTTCTCGGCTTTATGGCCATGATCAGTCTGCAACTGGCCATCTTCAACCTGCTGCCCATCCCCATCATGGATGGCGGCACCATCCTCATGCTGCTCATCGAGATGGTCATGCAGCGCGATCTGAGCCTGAACGTGAAAGAAGCCGTGTTTAAGGTCGGCTTCGTCTTCATCATGATGTTGCTGGCATTCGCCATCTTCAACGATATTTCCCGGTACGCGCGGGGCTGACAAGAATGGCCTGCATCCGGAAGCTTGGTGGCGTCATCAGGTAAATGGCTCCCGTCATGCCCTGTAGCTGCGTCCGCCAGACTGAACTGCCCGGTGTCACGCGGCTGTCCACCGACGTTTCGTACCACCCGGATCGCACGGCGCGTTTCTACCATCACCCGCGGCGCGACTGGCAAGCGTTCCAGGCGGCGGCTCGCGCAGTGGATCTGGCGCCCGAGCGGCGCGCCGCGCTGGTGGAAGCCCTGCGGGTGCAGAATCCGCCGAGCCCGGCCCTCGAGCGCCTGGCGCAGCCCGGCACTCTGGCCGTCGCCGCGGGCCAGCAGGTCGGGCTTTTCTCCGGCCCCGCGTACACGATTTACAAAGCGCTGCATGCCGCCCGCCTGGCGGAATGGCTCAGCGCACAAGGTCTGCCGGCCGTGCCGGTATTCTGGTTGGCCACCGAAGACCACGACTTCGCCGAGGTCAACCACGCGTGGGTCTTCAACGCCCAACACCAGCCGGCGAAGCTGGAGATGCGCCGTCAGACCGGCGCGCAGCCGGTGGGCGGGATCGAACTGGCTGCGCCTCCGGTTGACGAGCTGCGCGCGGCGCTGGCAGGCTTGCCATTCGCCGCCGAGACGCAAGCCCTGGTGGCCGAAACCTACGTGACGGGCCGGACCATGGGCCAGGCCTTCGGCGATCTGCTGCGGCGCCTGCTCGAGCGCTTCGATATCCCGCACGTGGATCCCATGCTGCCCGCGTTCCGTCAGCTCGCCGCGCCGGTTCTGCGCAGCGCCGTCGAGCGGGCTCCGGAGCTGACCGCCGCCGTGCTCGAGCGCAACCGCGAACTGGCGGAAGCCGGCTACCACGCGCAGGTCCATGTCGAGCCGCAAAACGCCCTCTTCTTCCTGCTGGAGAACGGCAAGCGCCTCGCGCTGCGCCGTCACAACGGCGATTATCAGCTCAACGGCCGCCGCTTTACGTCCGCGGAGTTGGCCGACCGCGCGGCCGAGCTTTCGCCCAACGCCCTGTTGCGGCCGGTAGTGCAGGATTCGATCCTTCCTACCGTGGCCAGTATTCTCGGCCCGGCCGAAGCCGCGTACATCGCGCAGTCGGAAGTTCTCTACAGCCGGATACTGGAACGTATGCCGGTGGCCGTGCCGCGCGCCGGCTTCACCATCCTCGATAGCCTCAGCCAGAAACGCATCGAACGTTATGGCGTTTCGCTAGCCGATTTCTTCCATGGCAAAGAGGCTTTCCGCGAACGCCTGGCCGCCGCGCTGATCCCGCCCGATCTGACGATTCGCTTGCACGACACCCTGGTGGATGTGGACGCCGCCGTGGAACGGCTGCGCGCCCGTCTGCTGGTTTTCGATCCCACGCTCGAGAAAGCCCTGGCCACCAGCGCCCGCAAGATCCGCCACCAGGCCGCCAAGATCCAGGCCAAAACCGGCCGTGAGGCGATGCGCCGCGACGAGCGCGCCAGCCGCGACGCCGCTTCGCTGTACGGCCTGATCTACCCGGAACGGCATCTCCAGGAGCGCCTGTACTCCATCCTGCCGTTCGTCGCCAAACACGGTTTCGAATTGATCGACCGGATCTACGATTCGATTCAGCTCGACTGCGCCGACCACCGCCTGCTGGTCGTGTGACGCCCCACTCAGAGTCGCTGCGCGATGGATTTCGCCTGCAGGAACAGCAGCAGGTAGTCCGGGCCGCCGGCCTTGGAATCCGTACCCGACATGTTGAACCCGCCGAAGGGATGCGCACCCACCATGGCGCCGGTGCATTTGCGGTTGAAATACAAGTTGCCGACGTGGAAGCGCTCGGAGGCCTGGCGCAGGTGTTCGGCATCGTTCGAAAACACGGCGCCGGTGAGCCCGTACTCGGAGTCGTTGGCCAGTTCGAGCGCGTGTGCGAAGTCCTTCGCCTTGGTCACGGCCAGCACCGGTCCGAAAATCTCCTCCTGAAAAATCCGCGCGCGGCGATCGACGTCCGCGATGATCGTGGGCGGAATGAAATAGCCGTCACCCGCCACCGGCTGGTCTCCAACCACCACGCGGCCTTCTTTCCTGCCCACCTCGATGTACGCCTGGATGGTCTTGCGCGCGCTCCGGCTGATCACCGGTCCCATATAGTTCGCCGGATCGTCGGCGGGGCCGACCTTGATGTTGCGCGTCTTCGCGGCGAGCTTTTCCAGGAAAGCGTCATACACCTTGGCGTCGACGATGGCCCGCGAGCAGGCCGAGCACTTCTGGCCCTGGTAGCCGAACGCCGATGCCAGCACGCCGTCCACGGCTTTGTCCATGTCCACATCGCCATCCACGACGATCGGGTCCTTGCCGCCCATTTCCGCCACCACGCGCTTGATCCAGATCTGTCCGGGCTGCGTCCGGGCCGCCAGCTCGTTGATGCGCAAGCCCACGTCGCGCGAGCCGGTGAACGAGATAAAGCGCGTCCTGGGGTGCCCCACTAGCACATCGCCCACCGCCGCGCCGCTGCCGGTGAGCAGGGTGAACGCCCGCTCGGGAAAACCCGCCTCCAGCAGCACTTCGGCGAACTTGGCGCCAATCGTCGGAGTTTCGCTGGATGGCTTCAGTACCACCGTGTTGCCCGCCACCAGCGAGGCCACGGTCATCCCCACCAGGATGGCCGCCGGAAAGTTCCACGGCGGTATCACAACGCCCACGCCGAGCGGAATGTAGATCATCTCGTCGTGCTCACCGGGCAACTGCACCACCGGCTGCGGCCCGGCGAGGCGCGTCATTTCGCGCGCGTAGTATTCGCAGAAGTCGATGGCCTCGGACACATCGGCTTCGGCCTCGATCCAGGTCTTGCCGGCTTCATAGACCAGCCAGGCGTCGAACTCGAGCTTGCGCCGCCGCAGGATGCGCGCGGCGTCGAACGTCATGCCGATGCGGTCCGCTGCCGGCACGCGGCTCCATTCCGGAAAATATTGCCAGGCGGCCTCGATGGCGCGCGCCGCCACCACGGCGTCCGCCCGGTGGTGCACGCCCACGATTTCGCTGGGGTTGGACGGATTCACCGATTCGAGCTTGTCGCCTGTCGAGATGTACTCGTTCCCGATGCGGAGCTGATATTCGCGTCCGAACTGGGAGCGAACTTGCCGCAGGGCTTCCTCCATGGCGCTCCGGTTAGCGGGCTGGGCGAAATCGGCGTACGGTTCATTGCGGAACTCGGTCAAGATAGCGGTAGCCATGCCTATCATGGTGCCAAAAGCGCGCGGGGAAATCCAATCCGCCCCGGGCCCCTGGTACAATTCCGGTGTGGCCCGCGTCCTGATGATCTCACCCGAGGCTGCGCCACTCGCCAAAACCGGCGGGCTGGGGGATGTGGTTGGGGCATTGCCCACCGCCCTGCGCGAGTTCGGGTGCGAGACCGCGGTGGTAATACCCCGCTACGAGTCGATCCCTCTCCAGGGCGCGCGGCGCGTGTACGACCATCTTCCGGTCTACCTCGGGAAGGCCGGCTTCGATGTCGCCATCTACCAGGCACCGGCCGAATATCCGCTGTACCTGGTGGAGTGTCCGCGGCTGTTTGAGCGGCCGGGGCTATACGGCGAAGCGGGCGTCGACTACCCGGATAACCATATTCGATTCGCCGTATTCGCGCGCGCGGCCCTGGGCGTAGCGCGCTATCTGTTCCAGCCCGGCATATTGCATTGCCACGACTGGCAGGCGGCCCTGGTGCCCGCATACCTGCACACCACCTTCGCCGGCGATCCCACGTTCATGGGCGTGAAGACACTGTTCACCATTCACAACCTCGGTTACCAGGGCCTGTTCCCCGCCGCCGCGTTCGCTGAAGCGGCCCTGGACGCGGCTATTTTCAACCCCGCGGGCCTCGAATTCTTCGGCCAGGTCAGTTACATCAAAGGCGGCATTTCGTTCGCCGACGCTCTTTCCACCGTCAGCCCCACGTACGCGCGTGAGATCCAGACGCCGGAGTACGGCTGCGGTCTGGATGGCGCCATGCGCGCGCGCGCCGCGGTGCTGACCGGTATCCTCAACGGCGCGGATTACGGCGAATGGAGCCCGGAGAACGACGGGCTGATTCCCGTGCCCTATTCGGCGCAGGACTTGAGCGGCAAGCGCGCCGCCAAGCAGCGGCTCCTGGCGGAACTTGGCCTTCCGGCGGAAGCCATCGACCGGCCGCTGCTGGGCATCGTTTCCCGCTTCACGCCGCAAAAGGGCGTCGATATTCTGGCCGAAGTGGCCGCCGATATTGTCGCCGAAGATGTCTACCTGGTGGCGCTCGGCGCCGGCGAGCCCGCGTACGAGGAGTCCTTCCGAGCCTTAGCCGAGCTATTTCCCGGGCGCATTGCGGTGCGCATCGGTTTCGACAACCGGCTGTCTCACCTGATCGAAGCCGGCGCCGACATGTTTCTCATGCCCAGCCGCTACGAACCGTGCGGCCTGAGCCAGATCTACAGCCTGCGGTATGGAACCGTGCCTGTGGTCCGCGCGACCGGCGGCCTGGATGATACCATCGATGAGAGCACCGGATTCAAGTTCCGGGAGTGTTCCGGGGCAGCTCTGCTGGACGCCGTTCGCGCCGCCATTGAGGCTTTTTCTCGCCCGGATGAGTGGCGCGCCATGATGCTCCGCGGGATGCAAATGGACTTTTCCTGGAAGGCATCCGCGCAAGAGTATGCGGCATTGTACCGGCGATTATCGGGGCGCGCGTGAATCCTTTTTTCCGGCTCCGATTCTAATATAAACAGGAGATAAGATGGCAGGTCAGAACACCTTAACCTTTACCGACTCGTCGTTTGACCAGGACGTCCTCCGGGCGGAAGTTCCGGTTTTGGTGGACTTTTGGGCCGAGTGGTGCGGCCCTTGCAAGATGATGGGCCCTACTATCGACGTGATGGCCACCGAGTACTTGGGCAAAGCCAAGATCGGCAAGCTGGACGTGGACTCGAACGACAAGACGGCCATGCGCTACAACATCCGCGGCATTCCCACCCTGCTGCTGTTCAAGGGCGGCCAGGTGGTGGAGCAGCGGGTAGGCGCCGTCGGCAAGTCCGAAGTCCAGAAAATGCTCGATTCGCACGTGTAAGCGAGCAAAGGGCTCCAGAAGAGACAGACCAGAAGACAGGAGTCAGGAGACGGAAGTCAGAATGGCGGTGTAGGCGCTCAGCAGGCGTGCCGCTGGTTTCGACGAGGCCATAAGTTGATTTCCTGACTTCTGACTTCTTCCTACTTCGGGCCCAGCCGCCTGTGCTCCTTCAGGATGCAGCGGTCCATGATGACTGCCAGGCCGGCGGATTCGGCGCGGCGCGCGGCATCTTCATGCACTACGCCTTCCTGCATCCAGATCGTCTTCGCGCCCTTGCGAATGGCGGCTTCGACGATCTCCGGCACGTGCTCCGAACGGCGGAAGATGTCGACAATATCGACCGGCTCGGGAACCGCATCCAGCGACGGATACGATTTCTCACCCAGCACTTCGGTTATGTTCGGGTTGACCGGAATGATGCGGTAGCCCGCCCGCTGCAGGTACTCCGCCACCCCATGGCTGGGCCGGAAGCGTTTGGCTGAAAGGCCAACTATCGCGATGGTTCGGGCAGAGCCGAGAATGTCCGCAATCCGGTTCATGCGCCCTCATGCTGGGCCGCCACCGGCTTCGAGCGCAGCGCGCGCCGCAGCTTGCCCACCTCGTCTTCCGTCAGGTGGCGGAACTGGCCGGGCTTGAGCGGTCCCAGTTCGACGGGCCCGATGCGCACCCGCCGCAGTTTTTCCACCAGCAAGTCGAAGTGGCGGAACATCAATCGGATTTGATGATTTCTGCCTTCGAAAAGACGCACCTCGTACCAGGGGTTCTGCGCCGCGTGGATCAGCTTCAGCCCGGCCGGCAGCGTGCGCTTGCCGGAAAGCGGAACACCGCGGCGGAACTGTTCCTCCTGGTCGGCGGTCAGCGTCCCATTCACTTTCGCCACATAGGTCTTGGGCAGATGCGTAGTGGCGGACATGATGGCATTGGCCATCTCGCCATCGTTGGTGAGCAGCAGCAGCCCCTCGCTGTGATAATCCAGCCGTCCCACTGGGTAGACCCGCTCCCTCACTCCGTGCAGCAGGTCCATCACCGTGGCGCGCTGCTGTGGGTCGCTCACCGTGGTGACGGTGTTGTCCGGCTTGTATAACGCAAGGTAGACCAGCCGCTTGGGTGCGCGCAACAGCTTGCCATCCACTTTGATGTGGTCGCGTTCCAGGTCGGCTTTGGAGCCCAGCTCAGTGACTGCGGCGCCGTTGACCCAGACGCGGCCCTCGGTTATCATTTGCTCCGCGTGGCGGCGCGAGGCCACGCCGGCGTGCGAGAGAATCTTCTGCAGCCGCTCTTCGGCCATCAATTATCCCCGGAAGGCGGCACTTCGCCCGCGGCCGGAGCTTCGGTTTCCAAGGCCGCGGCGGGTTCGGACGCCGCCGGCTCGATTGCTGCGAGCTCGGGCTGGGCATGCCCAGCCCCTACGGGTTCGGCGGCGGCGGCATCGGCCGATGCGCCCTCTGCCGCCGGTTCGCTGTCGGCGAAGGCCATGCGGCGAATCTCTTCGAATTCCTTGAGCGAGGGCAGCTCGCTCAGGTCCTTCAAGCCGAACTGAATCAGGAATTCCTTGGTGGTCTTATAGAGGATCGGCTTGCCGATGACGTTCTTGCGCCCGGCCGCCGCGATCAGCTTACGGTCGAGCAGCGTCTTCAGCACGCCCGCGCCTTGCACGCCGCGGATTTCCATGATCTCCGGCGCCGTGGCGGGCTGCTTGTAGGCGACCACAGCCAGCGTTTCCAGAGCCGGCAGCGAGAGCTTGAGCGGCGGCTTGAGGCTTTTGACGAACGTTCGCACCGCGTCATGATGCTCGGCCTTGGTGGCCATCTTGTAGCCACCGGCCACTTCGCGAATCGCCACGCCGTGCTCGGGCTTGTCGAATTCCTCGATCAGCCAAGTCAGCGCTTCCTGAACGCGCTCCACCGGTTGCAGCAGGGCCGCGCCAATCTGCGCCGCCGTCGAAGGTTCCTCGGCGACGTAAACGATCGCCTCCACCACCGCGCGCAACTGCGCGTCGGCCAGCGAAACCGGCGCATCGTCCGCCGCCGGCGAGGCCAGCAGGTCGTCCATCGAAACCGGCTGCTGCGGATCTCGAGTTTCCTCGGGTTGCGGCTGCTCGGCTTCCGGCGAGGCCGCCCCGGCGTTTGTTTCCAGTTCTTCCATTCCCGTCAAAGGTCGTCTTTTTCAATTGTGGCGATGGGCTGCTCGTCGGCGAATACCGCATCGAAATTCCGGTGCCGCCGCAGCGCGATTTCGCCGAACAAATCTTTCTGCGTCACTTCCACCGCCTGCATCCGGACCATTTCGAGCACGGCCAGAAACAGCGCGATCATGGCGCGCCGCGAGCGCTGCTCCTCGAGCACGCGCAGGATGAAGAGCGGCTGGTCCGGCGCCACCGCCAGAAACCGGTCGCGCAGGTTGCGCATCATCTCCGGCACCGTCACGTCGGCCGATTCCACCTCATACACCGGGCGCAGCTTGGCACGGTCCAGCACTTCGCCGAACGCTTTCACCAGGTCGAACAGAGTGACCGCCAGGCCGGGATCGTCCTCGTCGCTCGAAAATGCTTTGATCTGAGGGTTCGACCAGACGTTCTCCTCGATCATCCGTTTCTGCTGCAGCATTTCGGCGGCGTTCTTGAATCGCTCGTGCTCCAGCAGCCGCTCCACCAGCTCCTGCCGCGGGTCCTCCGTCTGGTCAACGTCCTCGCCCAGCGCCGGATCGCGCGGCAATAACATTTTCGACTTGATGTGGATCAGCGTGGCCGCCATGTAGACGAACTCCGCCCCCAGGTCGATATCCATTTCGCGCGCTTTCTCCATGTACTCCAGGTACTGCAAAGTGATGGTGGCGATGGGAATGTCCTTGATCTCGATCTGCTGCTTGCGAATCAGGTCCAGCAGCAAATCGAGCGGCCCTTCGTAATGTTCCAGGTGGAGATCCAGCGGCGATGACACTGCTATCACGATAGCACGGGACAACCCGAAAACCGCACCGGGTGGGGCATGCTTTAGCTTGCCCGTATGGGTTACAAACCTCGCCGCAAAGCTACCAGCGATTTGGCGACTCCCAGCACGCGCTCGCGCAGAATGCGCGCTTCGGGAAAGAGCGCGCGCAACTCCCCTGGCCCGAGTAGGCGCACGTCGCGCAGGTAATGATCGATGTAGAAATCCCGCCGGTCCGCCGGAAGCGGAACTAGCACGCGCCACCAGTTGAAACGGGGAACCAACGCGCGCTGCCACGGTCGCGGCAGCCAATGAATAAACGGGGTGAGCAGGTGCTGCTCCACCGGAAACCACCGGTTGGGAGTTTCCACCCAATACGCACGGCCGACACGCGCCACCTCGCGCGCGAATTGGCGCTGGCTGGCCAAGTCGCCTACGTGTTCGATCACCGAGTTGCTGAACACCACGTCAAAGGCGGCGTCGCGGAATGGCAGCGCCCGGCCGTCGCCCGCCACCCAGGCGGGGGCGCCCGCCAGGTCCTCGGCGGCGCGCGGCGTGTTGAGCAGCACCAGCCGCGGCGGCGCGGCGAGCAGTTGCCAGTTATCCGGCGTGCCCCCGATATCGAGCACGCGAGTATCCGAGGTGAGGCCCACTTCAGCGGCGAACCGCACCATCCGCCGGCGGCGGAAGTGGCGCGAGATGGCGGAGAAGCGCTGCGCGGCGGTCATGTCTCACCGGTAGGACAGACCATCGCCTTTGGCTGTCTGTCAAGCCCGGCTAAAGCACGACGCCTTGACAGACGACAAAAACCGATCGTCTGTCCTACCTCCAACTCGACCGTGCATGCCACAAGAATTACACAATCCAGCCATCGGCCAGATTGACCACGCGGTGGCTGTACGCGGCGTTGGCTTCCGAGTGCGTCACCTGCACGATCGTCGTCCCTTCCTCGTTCAGCTTCTTGAACAGCTCCATGATCTCCTTGCCCTGGCTGGAGTGGAGGTTGCCGGTGGGCTCGTCGGCCAGGATCAGCTTGGGGCTGGCGATCACGGCGCGGGCTACGGCCACCAGTTGCTGCTGCCCGCCGGAGAGCTGGCTCGGATACAGGTCGCGCTTGCCCACGATGTGAAAGCGGTCCAGTGAATCGCAGACGATGGCCGCCCGCTCGGAGCTTTTCACGTTGCGGTACGAGAGCGGAATATCCAGGTTCTCGTACACCGTCAAGTTGTCGATCAGATGATAGCTCTGAAAGACGAAGCCGATGTACTTCTTATTGAGCTCCACGCGGTCCCTGGGCTTCATGCGGTGAACCTGGTGGTTGACGAATTCGAACTCGCCGGTCCACGCCGCGTCGAGCATGCCGAGGATGCTGAGCAGCGTCGACTTGCCGGCGCCGGAAGGGCCCATGATGGTGACAAACTCGCCTTCGCGGATTTCCAGATTGATGCGGCGGAGCACGTAGGTGCGCCCGTATCCGCCTTCGTAAAACTTCTCCACGTTGCGAAGAGTAATCATGATGTCCTATTCATGACGCAGCGCCCTGACCGGATCGAGGGCCATGGCGCGGCGCGCCGGCAGGTAGCTGGCGGTCAGCGCCACCACCGCCAGTCCCACGGCGGCTGCCGCATAACTGCCGAAATCGCGCGGGTGAATGCCAAACAGCATGGAGGCCATCAGACGCGTCAGCGCCAGAGCTCCGGCCAACCCCAGGGCGATGCCCAAGGCCGCCAGACGCGCGGCGTGTCCCAGGATCAGGCTGAGCACGTCGCTTTTCTGCGCGCCCAGCGCCATGCGAATTCCTAGTTCCTGCACGCGTTCGCCGACGTCGTACGAAACCACACCGTAGATGCCCACCGCCGCCAGCACGAACGCGATCACGCCGAACAGGCCCAGCAGCAGGGTGCTCAAACGCGCGCCAGAGACGGCTTGGGCGACGATTGCCTCGCCCGTCCGCATCTGGCCCATCGGCTGTTCGGGGTCCAGGCGTCGCACCTCGCCTCGCACGCTCGCCGCTAGCGCCAGCGGCTCGCCGGCGGTCCTAATTACGATATTGGTGGCCAGGCTGGGCCGCTGGTCGTACGGGCTATAGATCGTAGCCCAGTCTTCGCCCTGCACGGTCTCCGGCCTCACGCTGCCCACCACGCCCACCACCTGAGCGACCACGGGCGGCGACCAATCCAGGGCCAAGCGGCCACCCAGCGGACTGGCGCCGGGGAAGAAACGTCGTGCCAGCGCCTGATCGATGACGGCCACCGCGGGCGACTGGTTGGTGTCGGCATCCGTGAACTCGCGCCCGGCCACCAGCGGGATGCCCATCGCACGGAAATAGTCCGGGGCTACCGAGCGAGTCAGCGCCATGGGCCGCTGGTCGGGTGGCGGCGCGGGACGATCGGCGATCGTGAACATGACGCCCGCTTCGAGGCCGGTCAGCGGAAGCGCACTGCAAGCTCCCACGCTACGCACGCCGGGAAGCGCCGCCAGCCGCGGCATGACGGCGTGCAGGAAGGCCACCCGGCGTGGCGGAGCGGCGTTTGTGCCGCCGGAAAACGGCAGCCGCACGGTGAGCAGGTTGGAGGCTTCGAAGCCCAGTTTGACCGAGCGCAGCCGGTTGAAGCTTCGTGCCAGCAGGGTGGCGCCGATCAGCATTACCAGCGCCAGCGCGATTTCGAGCACTACTAAACCGCTGCGCAGCGCGCGGCCGGAGCGGCCCACCGTGCCGCCGCGTCCGCTTTCCACCAGGGCTGCGTTCAAGTTGCCGGAGGAAATCTGCAGAGCGGGCGCCATGCCGAACAGGACGCCAGTGACGAAGGAGATGATCACCGCGAACAGCAGCAGCCGCCAATCGGCGTGGATCTGCGCCAGACGCGGCAAGTTGGCCCGCCCCAGCCGCGCTACCAGGGTAACAGCGGCGCTGGCCAGGACTGCCCCCAGCGCTCCGCCGGCCAGCGCCAGCAGCACACTTTCGGCCAGCAACTGCACGGTGATGCGAAGGCGGCTGGCCCCTAGCGCGGCGCGGACGGCGATCTCCTTGCGGCGCGTGGCGCCGCGCGCCAGCAGCAGATTGGCTACGTTGGCGCACGCGATCGCCAGCAGCAAGCCCACCGCCGCCAGCAGCACCAGCAGCGATTGGCGGGTCTTACCCACGATCTGCTCGGCCAGCGGCCGGACCACGGCGCGGTATCCGCTGTCGATCGCCGGATAGGCGGCCTCGAGGCCGGCGCCCATGCTATCGAACTCGCTCACCGCCTGCTCGAAGGTCGCGCCCCGACGCAGGCGCGCGATTGCCGTTAGGCTGCGGCCGGACGCAACGCGCGGATCGCTTATGTCGAAGTTGAGCGGAGTCCACACGTCCACGCCTGGTTCGATCACGGAAAAACCGGCCGGCAACACGCCCACCACCGTATAATTCGACCCGCGCAGGCGGATCGACTTGCCGGGGATCGAGGGATCGGCGCCGAACCGGCGCTGCCATAACTCGTAGCTCAGCACGGCCACACTGGATGGCCCCGGAGCGTCTTCGGAGGCCAGGAAGCCGCGGCCTAACGCCGGCTGCACACCCAATAGCGGGAACAGGTTTGCCGATACCCGCTCGGACTTCACCTCTTCGGCTTCCATGCGGCCGCCGGGGCCGCCGGTCAGAATCAGCGGGTTTCCGTCGAAGATGGCGGCCACGCCCTGCACCGTGCGGCTGCGCCGGCGCCATTCGTCAATGTTGATGCCCGCCACGTACAAGTCGTTCTTCTGTTGAGGAATGTTCTTCTCGACGATCACCAGCAATTGGTCGGCTTGGCGAAACGGCAGCGGCTGGAGCAGCACCGCATTCACCACGCTGAAAATGGCGGTCGTGGCGCCAATTCCGAGCGCCAGAGCCACCAGCGCCAGCGCGGCCAGAACACGCGACTTCCACCATAGGCGTACCCCGCGCCGCAAATCCCCCACCAGCGGGTGCATGAAGTGAGGTTAACAAACCGCGCCGGGCGGCGCAGCCGGGCGCGCTTAGCGCTTGCCCGCCGACTCCACCTGTTCCTCCACGATGCGGCCGTCGAACAGGCGGATCGTGCGGTCGGCGAACTCGGCGTAGCGCGGGTCGTGCGTCACCATGCAGACAGTCGAGCCGGCTGAGTGCAGTTCCTTCAGCAGGAGCATGACCGCCTCGCCATTGGCCGAATCCAGGTTGCCGGTAGGCTCGTCGGCGAGCAGAATCAGGGGGTCGCCGCCCAGGGCGCGGGCCACCGCCACGCGCTGCTGCTGGCCGCCGGAAAGCTGCGACGGGTAATGCTTCATGCGGTGCGACATGCCGACGCGCTCCAGCGCCTCTTGCACGCGGCGCTTGCGCTCCGAGCCGGGCATGCCGCGATAGGTGAGCGGCAACTCCACGTTCTCGTAAACCGTCAGATCGCCGATCAGGTTGAACGCCTGAAAGATGAAGCCGATCTCGCGGTTGCGGATGCGCGCCCGCTCGCTCAGCTTGAGCCCGGTAACCGGCTTGCCATTCAGGTAATAGGTGCCGTCGCTGGGGGTATCGAGCAGCCCCAGAATCGCCAGCAGCGTTGATTTGCCGCAGCCGGACGGGCCGGCAATCGACAGGTACTCTCCTTTCTTCACTTCGAAGTGGATGCTGGCGAGGGCGTGCGTCTCCACTTCATCGGTGATGAAAACCTTGCTCACCTGTTCCAGGCGAATCAGCGCTTGCGAGCCGTCTTCCATGTTTGCTCTTACCTCAAAGACGATATTGGCGAAGAACTAGTTCAACTTAATCCGGTCGTATTGATCGAAATTCGACATGTCGGAGAGTATCACGCGATCCCCGACGCTCAGTCCGCTCTTGATCTCGATGGTGTTGACCGAGCTGCGGCCGAAGGCGACTCTCACCTTGTTGGCGTACTTCCCGTCCGGCTCGATCTTGAATAATTGCACGGAGCTGTTTTCCTGGCCGTAAACCGGCCGGCCCACGTACACCACGTCGTCCAGCTTCTCGAGTTGAATGGTGCCATCCACGCTCAAATCCGGCCTGGCGCCCTGCGGTAATTGGCCCTTGAGCGCCACATCCACCGTCACCGTGCCATTCAGAATGGAAGGGTCGATGCGCGAAACCCGGCCCTCGATCAGGCCGTTGGAACCACCCCCGGCCAGGCGCGTGTCGATCACCGCCGGCTGGCCGATGGTGATGTCCTTGACCTGCGTCTCGGCGATTTTCAGTTCCGCCTTCAGATGCGATGGCTGTGCCACCTTGCCCAGCGGCGTGCCCGCTAGCACCTTCTGCCCTTCCTCGACCTGGGTGAGCGGGGCCGGCAGGGCTTCCAGCATTCCGTCAAAGCCGGCGCGCACGTTCAACTGGTCCACCTGACTTTTTTTCAGATCGTATTGGGCCTGCAACTGATCCACTTTTACCTTGGCGGCGGCAAGCTGCGCCTCGTCCGCCTTGGAGTTGATCTTCAGGCGTTGCTGCTGAAGCTGGTATTGTTCGGCAAGCTGTTGCGCTTTGGTGGCGGAGATCTTGGCGTCGATCTCCGAAACGAGTCCGTCCTTGCCCAGCGTCTGGTCGCGGTCGGCTTGTAACTTGGCGTTATCCATATCGCCCTTGGTCTGGGCTTCAGCCGACTGCATATCGAGCAGCGCCTTTTCCAGTGTGACCTTGAGGTTTTCGTAATCGGCCTGCGCCGCTTTGAGCTGGTATTGCGCGTCGAGCAACGCCGTCTGCAGCTCCGGGCTGGTCATCACCATCACCAACGAATCGGCCTTGACGGGCGTGCCGGGCTTGATCAGAATGCGCTCGATGCGGGCGTCCGTGTTGGCCGTGATCAGCATGGTGTCTTCCGGGACCAGCGTGCCGTTGCCGTGCACTTCCCGCACCATGGGGCCGCGCTTCACCGTGTCCGGCCACAACGCCGACATCTCCGCCGGCGGCGCGGCGGGCTTCAGGCCCTTAACCCAGAAGAAAAGGCCGGCCACCAACCCCGCGATTACGACTCCGCTGATGGTCCAGCGGATGGCCTTGTTCCTGCCCACGTTTTTGCGTTGGATATCCATTACCGTTCCCAATTGGAAAAGGCACGGCTTCTGCCACACCGCGCATAGGCTAACATATGACGTTCAAAGGCGCTTCCTGGTTGGGCCGCAACCTGGACTGTCCGCTTCTGGGACGGCTTGTGCCGGGTTGGGACGAAAGATTCCTCCCCTTCAATATCTAATGCCCGTACCACCCGGGCCCGACCACCAGGTGATGGCTGATGGAATCCGGCACCACCAGAAACAGCAGCACGCCCAGCGTGCCGTGGGCCAAGCCGAGGAAGTAGAGGTTGCGGTAGCTGCTATACAGGCGCGCCGCAGCGTAACCCGCCACCAGCGTCACCAGCATCAGGAACCAGTTCGGCGCATGCACGGCGGAGAACAGCGTCGCGGCAGCCAGCGCGGCGCCCCGGCCCGGCAGCACAAATTGCAGGCGGGTCAGGCAATAGCCGTTCAGGAGGTACTGCTGGAAGAGGCCCCACGGCAAGTAGATTGCCCAGGTCATGACGGCGCTGTCGACCGCGATGGGGCGAAGCGTATCCAACAGCAGCCCCGACGCCAGCAGCGTCAGCGCCAGAAACCCGAACGCCGGAGCAAAGCGCCTCACGCACTCAGCCAGGTTCTGCATGCGGAAGCCAAGCGCTGCCGCTCCTTCTCCACGCCACCAGTGGGAAACCAGCGGCAGCGCCAGAATCGGCGCCCACGCCGCCGGGTGATGGTAGCGCAAACTCCAGATGTAGGCCAGGATCAAGCCGAAAACCGCTATCGGTTCCAAAATCGCGAGTTTGCGTCCTGTCCGTGCCGACATCCCATCTTCAATTGTATGACACCGGTTCCGGGCAGGCGGGCGTGCCATGTCAGCGGAAAGTTAATACTAACCTGCCTCGGGAATTTACCTGTTGCTGGTCCTACAGTACCCGATGTAGGTACTGACAGGTCTAGGATTTGAGCACCAGTTCTGCTATATAAGAAAACAGACGGAGAATGCTCCCATGCCGCTAGTGCAAAACATTACGTTCTCGTTGCTGCTCTTCGCCGCTCTCGAGTGCTTGTTTTCGTGGAAGATCCGGCGGATGCGCCGCACGTTCAGCCAAGCTGCCTCACGCTAAGTCGAGATAGAGTTTCGCGCACCGGGTTGCCAGGCAGCGGATTGCGCTGTGGGTGTATTCGCGCACAATCGCTCACGCCTTTCGGCGAAACTCTCGTTCCGCGCGGAACCAATCCTCCCACTGCGAGTCGCCCTGCCTGCCACGGGCTTCCCAATAGGAATAAGCTAACGCCGCGATCTCGTCGTGCGAAGGCGGGAGCGGCGCGCTCTTCGCCGGTGCTAGGCCGGCTTGGCGGTCGGCGCCGCCCCCGCCTGGCGCGTCCTGATCCCGGTAATGGCGGTGGAAGTGTGTGTGTCCGCAAGAGTGCAGCATCGGAGTCCCAAACTATTCTTTATATCAGAGTAGGCGCTCGAAGGGAACGGCCCGCGGCGGCGATTCCGTTACGGGAAGGCCAGTGATCGCGGGCAATCCGCGTCCGTGTTGCGGGGCCGCTCGCACCAGCGGCTCCGGTTTCGCCGAATGCTAGACTTGATGATTCATGGCGAGAGCAACCCATTTGGAATGCAGCCAGTGCGGCTCCAGGCTGGATGCAGGCGCGCCGGCGAACCTCTGTTCCTGCGGCGGTCCCCTGCTGGTGCGGTACGACCTCGATACCATTCGGCATCGCTGGCCGCGGCGGGAAGTCGCCGGCGGACCTTCCAGCATGTGGCGATATGCCCCGGTATTGCCGCCCTCGGAAGCTTCCATCGTGAGTTTGGGCGAGGGCTGGACGCCGCTCCTGCGCACCACGCGGCTGGGCGCGCGGCTGGGCGCCGAAGCGCTCTGGGTCAAAGACGAGGGATTGAATCCCACCGCGTCCTTTAAGGCACGTGGCTTGGCCTGCGCCATCTCGATGTGCGTAGAACTGGGCATCCGCAAAGTGGCGATTCCTTCGGCCGGCAATGCGGCCAGCGCCCTGGCGGCCTACGCGGCGGCGGCCGGCATCGAATCCTACATCTTCATGCCGCGCGACGTTCCGCAGGCGAATTACCTGGAGTGCAAAGCCTATGGCGCCGACGTCACCCTGGTGGACGGCTTGATCGGCGATTGCGCCCGCATCGTCGCCGAGCGCGGTCCCCAGGAAGGCTGGTTCGACTTGAGCTCGCTCCAAGAGCCCTATCGCATCGAAGGCAAGAAGACCATGGGCTACGAAGTGGCCGAGCAGATGGATTGGGAACCGCCCGACGCCATCCTCTATCCCACCGGCGGCGGCGTCGGCATGATCGGCATGTGGAAGGCGTTCGACGAAATGGAGAAGCTGGGCTGGATCGGCAGCCGGCGGCCGAAAATGATCGCGGTGCAGGCGGAAGGTTGCGCGCCGGTGGTCCGCGCCTTCGAGGAAAACGAGCCGCGCAGCCGTTTCTTCGATGGCGCACACACGCTGGCCGCCGGTTTGCGCGTGCCCAAGCCGCTGGGCGATTTCCTGGTGCTCGGCGCCGTGCGCTCCTCGGGCGGCACGGCGATCGCGGTGAGCGATGAAGAAATGCTCGATGCTGGAGCCGAGCTGGCTTCGAGCGAGGGCATTTTCGCCGCGCCGGAAGGCGCCGCCTGCGTGGCCGCGCTGCGCAAACTGCTCACGAGTGGATTCCTGAAACCGGCCGACCGCATCGTTCTTTATAACACCGGCTCCGGCCTCAAGTACCCCGAAGCCTGGTCGCCCCGCTTTCCGCGGACCACGGCCAGCGAACAAGATAAGCTGGGCGGCCTGATCACGCCGCGATAGGAGTTGAGATGGCCGCATCGATAACTCCGGCTTAGTGAGGACCGGAATCATGCACGGAAAGACTACTGTAAGCGCCGTGGGCAACTTCGCCACCATCGTTCTGCTGCAATGCCTGCCGGCAATTGCGGCAACACCAATCAGAATCGACACCACGAACCTTCTGCTAACAATCGACGCGGACGCCTGCCGCTGGTCGGCCGAAGTCAAAGGAACGCCGATGCGGCTAAACGAGGTCCACTTTCTTCCCGGTGACGACCCCACAGGTTGGACGGTGACGTCTTCCGTCAATAACAATGACTCCAACAACCTCGGATCGTTTGCCACCGTGACGCTGCGTGGGAAGAAATCCGGACAGCTCGATTTCGAGTATCGGATATCCGTCAGCAAGACCGGCAACGACATCTTGGTCAGCTTGGGCCGCTCGAACCAGACCGGCAAGCCGGCCGACATAGGAGACATGGATTACTTTGTGTCCAGCGATGCGCGTCTGGGAGGCACCACCGACAAATGGATTACGCTGGGAACTCAGTCTCGCAACCGCGATTATTACGAACTGTGGTCAGTGATCAATTTGATCACGCCCAAAACCTACGCAGTAAACCATGTCGTGAGAGACAGTGACACGGGCAACAGCCTGCTCATGGGACATGTGACGGCTCTCAAGGGAGCGTCCAGGTTCGAAGTGGCGTCGGGCTGGCAGGGGAAGGTTCCCGACCGCATGCAGATCCGGGGATATTGCAGTTACAAGGTTACCATGCCCCCGGGAATGAGCTTCCCAGGAGAGAAACTCCTCATCGACTTCAATCAGGACGCCCTTCGTGCGATGGAACATCAGGCGGACCTGATCGCCATCGCGCATGACATACGTCTCAAACAGCGGCGGCCGATCAACCTGGACGATCGGGAACTGGTCGCGAATAATTACAGCCGATTTCACGGATGGATGTCCGGCGGCAACAACGCCAATGCGGCCAGATTCTTCAAGGATAATGGCTTGGTCGATTTCTACTGGGGACTGGGAGGACCCGGCCCGCAGGGGAGCTTTGGGATATATGGTTCGGGTGGAGGCACCCAAGGTCGCCCCTCCCGTGTCAATTATCCGGCTGAATGCTTTCTTCCTATTCATACCGTCAAATACGGCGGGGAAAGGGTGATCGATTTCTCCAACCCTCTGACCGTCAAGCTCGAGCGCGAGCGTATTCTCCAGTGGGTAACTGGCCATGAGAAGGACACCGGCCGTGCGGAGATGGATTTCGCGGATTGGTGGGACAAGTGGCCGGGCCAGTACGATCCCTTTATGAGCGCGCTGGAGACTTATCGTGCCGCGGGACTCCCATGGCGCGAGGCGATCGACCAGAGGGCCCCGCGAATGGTCATCCGCTCCAACATGCAGCCCGTCGATCATTCCTACGGGATTGTCGATATCTGCCGGATTTCAGAGGATGCCGACCATGGTTACGAGACGGGAGATTCGACCTTGGCGCAAACCGAATTCACCGGCTTATTCACCGAAACGGTGCTTGGATCGGCGAACCGGTTCTTTTATAACGGCCGCGTGTTCTGGAATGACTGCGATGGTTTCCATATCTATAAGTACAACGCCTCCGATGGAAAGGACTTCACCGCTCAGGAAGCCAAAGTCGATGCGAACTTCCACGCCATAGCCGGAAGCACTCTGTTCGTATCGGAAGCCTTCAGTGTGCCCTATCCGGCCGACCGGATTGAGCTGTTGAAACGAATCAGCCCGCCGACCATGGATGTGTCCTATCCGGTGGACTTATTCGTTCGCAAGCCGGCTCATATCTGGAACATGCCGGTTGAACGCCCATTTGGAAAGTGGTCCATTCTGGCGGTTTTCAATTTCACCGGGAAAGCCGATCGCAAGTTCACTGCGACGCTCGACGCGGCGAAGGACCTACGCCTCGACCCGGACAAGGAATACATCGTTTACGAATTCTGGACCAGGCAACTCATCGGGACGTTCAAAGGTAAGTTCGTTACGCGACCGCTGAGTCCCTATGACTGCGACATATACAGCATCGTCGAGAAGCAGAACCAGCCGGTGCTGATCTCCACCAGCAGGCATATCCGGCAAATGGCGTTTGACATCAAGGACCTCGCCTACGACGGCCAGCAACGGATGCTGCGTGGCGTCTCCCGCGCGGTTGCTGGCGATCCTTATCAATTGCGCATCTACGTTCCCGACGGCTTCACCGCCAAACGAGTGGAATTGTCCGAGGGGTTGGCGCCGAAAATGGCGGCCAGCGGCAGCCTGTTGACCGTGGACTACACGTCGTCTACGGGCAAAGATGTGGAATGGAAGGTCTTCTTCTAGATGGATCGCCGCGGAATGCTCGGTGATCCTGGAGGCATCATGGAAAGCGAAAATGGACCACACGACTCTCTGAGCCGGCGAAGTCTGCTCGGGCAGGCGATCGGAGCGGCCGGCATTGTGTCCGCGCTTCAGTCCGCGCGCCCAGCCAACGCGCAAACGCCGCTCGCCGGCGACGGCCGGGCCCGCGTGAGGGAAAGCTTCGATTTTGGCTGGAAGTTCCTCAAGGCGGACGCGCCAGGCGCAGAGCAACCGGGCTTCGATGACAGCAACTGGCGAAACCTGGACCTGCCTCATGACTGGAGCATTGAGGGTCCGTTCAGCGAGCAGCCCGGTTCGGCGACCTTTGCCCATTTGCCCACCGGCATCGGTTGGTACCGCAAACACTTCAGTATGCCGGGTTCGTTTCGGAACAGGAAAGGCACGATCGACTTCGACGGCGTATACCAGAACAGCGAGGTATGGATCAACGGTCAATATCTTGGCAAACGCCCGTACGGATACATTAGTTTTCACTACGATTTGACTCCTTACCTGAACATGGGCGGCGAGAACGTGATTGCGGTCAAGGTGGATAACTCCCACCAGCCGAATTGCCGCTGGTACTCGGGGTCGGGGATTTACAGGCACACCTGGCTGCTGGTTACGAACCCGGCCCATGTGGCTCACTGGGGCACGTTCGTCACCACGCCCGAGGTGGCGGAGGCTGCCTCCATCGTTCAGGTCAAGACCATGGTTCAGAATGAAGGTAAGAGCGCCGTGACTTGCACGCTCTCCACCACCGTTCTGGACCGGGATGGGAAGGTGATCCGGACTGCGGACGCGAGCCAGTCTATCGCGGCGAATGCCGGGTATGAGTTCGTACAGCAGATCCGCGTCGAAAGGCCCAACCTGTGGTCCATCGGCAATCCCTATCTCTATAAGGTGCGCAGCAAGCTGAAGGATCAGGACCGCGTCGTGGACGAGTACGATACACCGTTTGGGATTCGGAGCATCGAGTTCGATGCGGACAAAGGATGCCTGCTCAACGGGAAGCCGGTGAAACTCAATGGCGTCTGTCTGCATCACGAAGCCGGATCGGTGGGAGCGGCGGTTCCGGAACGTGTCTGGGAACGGCGCCTCGAGCTGCTGAAGGCGATGGGCTGTAACTCCATACGTACCTCGCATAATCCCTACGCGCCGGAATTCCTGGACCTGTGCGACCGTATGGGCTTCCTGGTGATGAGTGAGGCATTCGACGAGTGGAAGGTCGCCAAGCCGCAGACGCCCGACTACGGTTACAGAATCTACTTCGATGAGTGGTCGGAGCGCGACGTAACCAGCTTCATCCATCGCGACCGCAACCACCCTTCCGTCGCGCTGTGGAGCGCCGGCAATGAGGTGGTTGACCAGGTTGTCCCCGCGGGCGTCGAGACTCTCCGAAGACTGCTCGCGATCTTTCATCGGGAGGATCCTACCCGCTTGGTGACGGTCGGTTGCGACAGGATCGTCGCCGAACCTGAGGCTGTCTCGAACGAGTTTCTCGAACTCCTCGACGTGGTCGGCTACAACTATGTGGACCGCTGGCGCGACCGGGCGCAAAAGTATTACAGCATCGACCGGCACGCGTTCCCCCACAGAAAGGTTATCGGAACAGAGAGCCCATCCATGGGTGGCGTCCGTGGCGATTACCGGTGGGCTTTCCCGCAGACCGCCCAGAGCGGCATGCGCGGGATGGGCGGAAACCGCGGCGTGGATGTCGAGCGGTTGTGGAGTTTCGTGAGGACCTACGATTACGTGTCCGGCGACCACATGTGGACCGGTATCGATTACCTGGGCGAGTCCGGGTGGCCTGCCAAGAGTTCGTCCGCGGGAGTGCTGGATACCTGCGGCTTCGAGAAGGACGGTTATTACTTCTACCAGAGCCAGTGGACGACCAAGCCGATGATTCACTTGTTCCCTCATTGGAACTGGAAGGGCAAGGAAGGCGAATTCATACCGGTACTCTGCTATACAAACTGCGACACCGTAGAGTTATTTCTCAATGGTAAGTCCCTGGGAGTTCAGGGCTATTGGTTCCCGCTTTCCGGGATGGAGAATAAGTACGGCAACTTCCCGGCGCGGGCTGGAGCGGCGCGCACCACGGCGGATCTGCATCTGACGTGGACGGTACCCTATCAGCCGGGCACGCTGAAGGCTGTAGGTGTCAAGGACGGGAAGGTCGTTTCCGAAGTCGAAATCACGACCGTGGGAGAACCGGCTGCAATCGGTCTCTCGGTCGACAGGAGCGCTATCTTCGCCGATCGCAGGGACGTCGCTCATGTCACGGTTCAGATACTCGACGCCCAAGGCAGAGTAGTGCCAGATGCAGCTAACGAGGTGACCTTCCGGATTCAAGGAGCCGGCAAGATCATCGGGCTAGACAACGGAAATCCGGTTAGTCACGAGGATTTCAAGGGCGATCGCAGGAAGGCGTTCAACGGTCTGTGCCTGGCCATCGTGCAATCGGCCGCCAAGCCCGGTCGGATTCAGATGACCGCGACTTCGCCCGGCCTCCAGTCAGGCAGCATCACCATCACCACTTCCGGCGCATGAGGCCGAGCCCGCGCTCTTACACCGCGCTCGATTTCAACTGCCCGCACGCTGCGAAGATATCCAAACCACGTGGCTTACGGATGAAACAGGGGAGAGAGCGGCGCACAATTGCTTGAAAACTTGCCGTCCGCTCGGGGTCCGGCGTCTGATAAGGAATCTCCGGTCCTGAGTTCAGCGCGATCAGATTGAGCTTGGCGTTGAGGTTCGCGAGCAGCTTCGCCACCCGGCGCGCATCGGCGTCGGTATCGTTGACGCTCTTGAGCAGCACGTATTCGAACGTCAGCTTCTCCCACGGCCGCAGCGGATAAGTCTGGCAGGCTTCGATCAGGTCCTTTAAATGATACTTGCGGGTGATGGGCATCAGCTCGCGGCGCGCCTCTTCGGTGGAGGCGTTGAGCGAAACCGCCAGCTTCGGCCGCACCGGTTCGCGTCCCATCTCGGCGATCTTGGGCACGATGCCTGCGGTGGAGACCGTGATGCGGCGCGGCGAGAGCCCGAAGCCGGCGGGATCGAGCAGGAGGCGAGTCGCTTTGATGACGTTGTCGAGATTGAGCAGCGGCTCGCCCTGGCCCATCATGACGATGTTGAGGCGGCGCGGATCGCGCGCGCGGTCGAGGCCGTTGTCGTGCACGAGCGTCAACACCTGGCCCACGATTTCGCCCGCCGTCAGGTTGCGTTCCAGGCCCAGCAGCGCAGTCATGCAGAATTTGCAATCCACCGGGCAACCGGCCTGGCTCGAAATACACATGGTGTCGCGCTCGCCTTCCGGCATCAACACGGCTTCCACCGTGCGGCCATCCTCCAGGCGCAGCAGGTAGCGCCGCGTCCCATCCACCGACTCGAAGCGGCGGGCGATTTCCGGGAGCCCGATGGTGAGCCGCTTGGCCAGGCTCTGGCGCAGAGCTGTGGGCAGAGCGCTGATGCCAACCAGGCCGGTGGCGCGGCCCCGATAGATGGCCTCGTAAACCTGAGTGGCGCGGTAACCGGGTTGATCGGAGCCGAGAGCCTCGCGCAGATCGGCGAGGTCCATCCCCACAAGCGGCTGGGACATGCGTGTCTTCCATTCTACAAGGTGGCCGGAATGGGCGCGGTGGAGAGAGCTCATCCGGGTATGCGGCTTGGAAATGGAGGTCTTACGATTCAGGCCAGCATCGCCGGAATTTTGAGACATGTATCGTCTTCAGTACAGGAGGTGCCTGGGTCCGATTCGGCGGGAATCGGAGCCGTTTCGCGGCGCGTGATCGGCCGGGTGATGCACTGAAAACCGTCGCGCACGCACTCCTGTGTGTGCCACGCCGCGCGCAATCAGAAGATGAAAGCGAGGCCGCCCCGCACGCTGCGCGGGTTGTCCACCAGCAACAACCGGCCGCTCGACGTGTTGATCCCCAGGTACCCTTGCGCCAGAATGTTGCGCAACTCGGCGGTCGCCTCGACGCGTTTCCCCAGACCGGGAATCGGCTGCCGCAGGCCGAGATTCATCCCCGGGAGCGACCGCAGCGGCTGCATGCTATACGGGTTGCCAGCCATAACCCAGCGCGCATCGCCGAGGGCGATCTGGTAACTCGCGATCAGGTGCGTACCGGTGTGCGGAACCGTCGCCGCAAGCCGCGCGGTAACGGCCTGGCGGCGCCCGGCATGGAGCATCGAGCGCAATTCGTCCGGGCTGTTGCTCTCCAGTTCCCCAGGCCAGGCGGTTAAGGCGCCCTCATTGCCGTAGGACACGCTAGCGTTCACGTGCTGTCCCAGATTCTGGGTGAACGCGGCATCCAATCCGGTCATGTCGAAGTTCCCGGCATTGAAAACCGAACTGTTCGAGAACAAGTCGGGAACAATGTTGCCGGCCATGTAAAATCCCAGCGGCGTCACCATCGCGATGGCGGCGTCGCTGAGCACCTCGCGGTATGCCGACAGCCGGACCGCGCGCGATCTCATTTTGCGCGCCACGGCAACCTCGCACTCCTCGCCGCGCTGCAACCGGGTGTGGTCGTCGGCGAGTGAAAGCCGCGGGAACATTCCTAGCGTGCTCAGGTTCTGGCGCAACTCGGCGTCATCCGCGCCTGTGTCCCCCATCTCGGGCCGGGCGTTGCCGGAGGAGTAAGCGACCTCCACATCGGTCGCATTGTCCACCGCCCACGAAAGCCGCGCATACGGACTCAAATATGTGAGATGGTCCACGAACGAAACCGTGTCGACCTGGCTCCCGTATTGCACCGAGACGTTGTCGGCAACCTGAGTGCGGTTATCCACGCTTGTCGAAAGCGTCCGCAAAATGGGTATCCCCGCATCGGTGCCCGCCATCACCGGCCCCATACGTTCCGGCAGATACAATTGCCGCATGGTGACGGAAACCACCGGCCTGCCCCCGGCGAGTTCGCGGCTGTAGCTGGTACGAAACGCCGCCACCGGTACGCCAGTCTGTGAACCGTATCCAAAATTACCACTCAACTGAAGCAGGCTGTTGCCATAAAGCGAGGTTTCCAGCGCAAAGGCCGTTCCGAGATCCGCCTCGCTGGCTGCGTCGGCCACCACCCCGTCGCCGGCCGAGAAGCGTAGAATTCCGCGCGTGTCGGCAAACAGCGTTACCGGCGGGTCCTGGCCAGCCCCGGCCGGGTCTTCCCGGAAGCGCATCACCGGGCGCACATCGGGAGCGCTTCGCAACACCCACTTCCAGTCGTCGGAGATGAAACTGCCGTTTTCGATGTTCGGATAGTCCAACTGGATCGAGCTGAACAGCGTGTTCAAACTGACGTGCAAAAGCCTGAGCCGGCCCGCCTCGACTGCAATGTCCTTGCGGACGGCAGGCACGAAACTGGCCAGCGTCACGCGTAGCGAGTACAGCGACGGGATAAGACCGGCCACGCGGAACTGGCCGTTCTGATCGCTCAGAACCTTGCCCACCTGCCGGTCCTGGCGGTTGTATACGGTCACCGTGGCGCCCATTTGCGGCACGCCGTGCGAATCGTTGACCACGCCTGCGATCGACCCGGACAGTTTGACGGCCTCAACGGCGTCCGCGGCGCCGGGCGTAAGCATGCACAAAACCCCCGCCAGCATGCAGGCCGCCGTGTTATGCGCCTTGTTCGTCACCATCGCGACGCTCGCCCGCCCTTGACGGACGCTCACCGGAACCCTACTAGGTTACCGTAAACGGGGCCGAGGGTGTGAGGGTCTGGTTACGGTTCTTGTCGGTTATTTTCATCCGCAACGTGTATTGGCCCGGAAGCAGGCTCTTCAGGGGCAGGAATTTCTCAATCGTCAACTGGGATGCCGAGGCGTCCGGGATCTCGTTCAAGTCTTCGGTGAAGTCGAAAATCTTCTCGTTGGAGCCGGACCGCACCAGCTCATACTCCACTGTGCCAACCGGCTTGTGGGTCGCCTGGTCGGCCCCCAAGTTATAGACTTTTAAATAGATACCCATCTTTTCATCGTGCTTGAACACATCGTCCATGCGCGGCCGCACTTTGGAATCGCCGATAATGAACTGTCCGGCGCCGATGCTCTTCATCGGCACTTTCTCGATTATGTCCGCCAGCATCATGGTGCTGGTACTAGCCTTGTCCGGATCCAGGCGGGGCACCGTGATGGCAGCCTCGTAGTTGTTCATGTTCCCCGCGGTCAGGTCTTTGGACACCACGTTCAGCCGGTAGGTGCCCGGCAGCAGCGGCATCGTCTTCTGATAAATCGACTTCTGCGCCTGGGTCGCCTGCAGCGACGCCGGAATGGCATTGACCGTGACCGTGTCTTCAAAGGTCGTCACGATGCGGCGCGTCATGGTGGTGATGCGGCCGAAAATGTTCACCGTGGCGCGCTGCAAGCCTTCCTTCGACGCGAATTGCAGATCCTTGTTCTCAAACTGCACCGTGACGTACGTCAGCACCGAGGCGTCGGTCACCGGGAAGAAATCGGTGCGCACCTTGCACGGCAAAATGTTGTAACTGATCTTGGAATTGACCTGGGCCTCCAGGTCCGGGAACTGGCCTTTCGGGGGCTTGTTTATCGCGGCCCAGTTTTCCAGGCGGTCGAATTCGTGCACGTTCTCGGGCTGGCCGCCGAACGGCGCTGCCAGGTGCGTGCCGTCGGTATTGTTGAAGCGCTGGTTCTTGCTGCTCAGGCCCATCTCTTCCATGATGGTGAGGCCGGCGCCGGGTACGTACAGCAGGGCGTCTTTTTCCGACGGGTCCATGGTCAAGTGGAATTCGCCCGACATGCTGGGGTCCACGAACTCGAGAACCACGTTGTTGCCCATGCCTTCAATGTATCGGTAGCGCCACTGCACGAACGGATAGGTGGAGGTTTCGCCGCCGCCCTCTTCCATGGGCCGGTTATAGAACCCGCCCGACGAGTGGTCTTCGATTTCATCCGGCGGCCCGTACTCGATGTAGATGCGGCCGCGGTCCGTCATCCACCCCGGGATTCCCGAAGCGAAATTCTCGTTGGCGTAAGCGATCCGGCGGTAATGCTCTTCCTTGAATTCGTTCTCGACCGTGTCCGGCGTCGGATCGCGCCGCAACCAGAAATTCTCGATGAACTGCTCGCGCTCTTCGTCGGTCTGCAGGCGCTTGAACGCAGCCCGCTCTTCATCGGTGATGATGTAAGTGACGTCTTCATTCAGCCACTTGCGGTAGGGCGACTCCAGCTCCCGCTTGAGCTGCGCTTCCTTCTTCTTCTTCTGCTTCTCCGTCAGCGGCTTGGAGACGGTCTCGCGCAACGTCTGGGCCTTGTCCTTGTCCTTTTGGGAATCTTGGGAGTCGGTCTGCTGGCCCGCCGCAATCAGACAGACCACAATCGAGATCGAGACGCCAACGATGGAAAGACGTATTCGGTCCATGCCACACCCGCACCGGGACAGGAGTAATTTGAGCTCGATTCTATTGTAGAACCCGCTTCTCACCCGGTCAATCCCGTGAAACCTGGGCACACCTGTGCCGGTGGCGCAGGCCAGCCTGCGAACCTGGGACTTCAAGGCTGCCGCAGCGCCGGCGGTCTTTTGCTGCCGGTGCTCTTTCAGGGCGTTGGCACGGTGAGGATAGCCCGGTCTGTTGCGAAGAGTGGCCGCGGCGGAGTACGAACAAAACACCGGCGGCAAGACCGCCGGCGCTACCACCTCAGCCCGCCAAGCGTACCGCCAGCCGCGACGCCGGCTCCCCGTCATGATCTTCCGTATCGGCGCCAATCGATTCCTGGCAGTCGACGCAGTAGCGCGCCCAAGGCAAGGCCTTCAGACGCTTGGCCGGGATCGGCTCCTCGCAGGCCAGGCAAATGCCAAAATCGCCGGAGTTCAAGCGGTCCAGCGCCTCTTCGATCATCCGCAGTTGCAGGTAGTCGAGCCTGTTCAGGCGCAGCGACACGAACTCGTCGTGGGTGATCTGCGCCTGGTCTTCTTCCGCGACGCGGCCCATCCGCGCCAGGGTATCGAACTTGATGCCGAGCCCCGCCAGCACATCGTGCCGCTTGGTCAGCAGCATCTCCCGGTAATTCCCGTTACCGGCCGCCGCTGGTTGCTTCATCGCGCCCTCGCAGTTGTGAATTCATCACAACAATTCATAAGGTCAACGCAAGGTAGCAGAATTCTCGATAGAAAATCAACCAACGACTTGGTTAGTAATGGTTGTGCCGTATTTGGACAACGGACAACCGTTCTCCAAAGTTGGCCTCGGCTCCGCTTATTTGCCAGGCAACGGGTACTCGGGCGGCAGATTTAGCGAAAGATCTCTCAGGATCTGCCGCTCGGCCGGGGAATACCGGGCCACGAAGTCTTCACTCTCCAGCCGCGCGGCACGCTCCTCCGGCGGCATTCTGTGCAGCCGGATCAGTTCTTGCCCCACCGGCCAGCGGCGGTCGTCCGGCAATTGGTTAAATCCCTGAAACTGGCGGCTGACCAGCGCCTGTTGCCCCAGCGGCAGGTCCTTGAGCAACTGGTATTGCCGGAAAAGCCGCTCGCGCGCTGCCGGGGGCAGACTGTTATAGCGCTCCAGCGCGGCCCGCATCCGCTCCTGTTGCTGCGGGTTGGCGCGCTCCATCACACGCTCCTGCTCTTCCGGGGTCATCTGCAGGAACCGCTGCCCCGGGTTCAGCGGGTTGTTTAGCTTGTGGCCTCCCGCGGCCCTGAGAGCACCCTTGGGACGGGCGGCTGCGGGCGCCGCACGGGGACGTGGCGCCGGGACTGCCTTGGGCGGTTTGGCGGTACTCTCATCCGCCCGCCCGCCCGCGGCCATCAGGCAAGCCAAACCCGCAATGAAATAGAGCCTACGCATCTTACATCCGTGGCGTGGAACTGCCCGGCTTCATCAGGTGATTAAACTGGTCGAGAACTTCCATCTCGTCCAGCGCGTGTACCACCTGGTCCGGCTGCAACCCTTCCACCTGCGCCGTCACCGGCTGCGGCGGCACTCTGGGCGGTGCAGGCCGTTCCAGCAGCACTCCCACCGCCACCAACGCCGCCACTGCCGCTACCGGCAGCGCGCGATAGACCAACAGGAGTCCCATCCGGCCCCGCATTCGTTGCCACCACGAAACTTCGCGCGCCATGCGCGCATACAAGCGGCGGTTGAAGTCCGCCGATACCGGCGCCGCTTCCCAGCCGTCCAGCGCTTCCCACACGGCCCGCTGCCCGCTCACAAACTCCCGGCACGCCGAGCAGCACTGCAGATGCGCTTCCAGCAACTCCGTATCGCCCCCGTTCAGCACGCGGGAACTGTAAGCCACCAGGATTTCCGCGTCTTCCCGAGTTTCCAGTGGACACTTCATAACGTCCTTCCCTATGCCATGTGGGCCAAGCGGGCACGCAGTGTTTCGTATGCCCGGAACAGTAATGACTTTACCGCAGATTCGGAACAGTTCAGCACGTTGGCAATCTGCGTGTATTCCATCTCCCTGTACTTATGCATCAGGACCGCTGCCCGTTGCTTGCCAGGCAGCGCCGCGATCGCTCGCCTGACATCGTCCAGCATCGCCTGGCGCACCATCGACTGCTCCACCGACGGCCGGCGGTCTTCCACTTGTAGCGCCGGCACACCTTCGGAGCGCTCGTCCAGCCGCTCCTGGCTCCGCTCGTTCCTGCCGTCGCGAAGCGAATTCAAGGCCAAATGCGTGGCAATCCGAAAGAGCCACGTGGTGAACTTCGCCGTGGGCTCATACGTGCCGCGCGAACGGTATACCCGCAGGAACACCTCCTGCGCCAATTCCTCAGCCACGGCCTGCTGCTGCACCATCCTGTACAAAAAGTGGACTACCGGCGAACGGTGCTTCTCCAACAAAGCGGCGAAGCTTTCCCCGTCACCGTCCTTCACGCGGAGCATCAGTTCCGCATCATAGTCCAGAGCCGCCGTGGCTCCTCCCATGTTCGTATTAACCCATTTCGGCATCGGAGGTTGCGGCAAGTCTGCGAAAACCGCCTACTCCCCTTTGAGCGAACGTTCCATCAGCCGCTGGATGGCTTCCCGGGGAGATAGCCCGTGGTACAGCATTTGGTACATATGCTCGGTGATCGGCATCTCCACCCCGAAGCGCCGGGCCAGTTCGACAGCCGCGTTGGTGGTCTTGATCCCTTCTGCCACCATCCTCATCGAGCCGACGATCTCGCCGAGTTTCCGCCCGCGCGCCAACTCGATTCCCACCATGCGGTTACGGCTTAGCTCGCCGGTGCAGGTGAGGACCAGATCCCCCAAGCCGGCGAGGCCTGCCAGAGTCTGCGCCCTCCCGCCCATGGCCACCGCCAGCCGCGTCATCTCGGCCAGCCCGCGCGTGATCAGCGCGGCAGTCACGTTGTGCCCAAACCCCATTCCATGAATCACGCCGGAGCCAATGGCAATCACGTTTTTGATCGAGCCACCAATTTCTACACCTATCGGATCTGACGAGGTGTATATCCGGAAGGTGGGCCCGGAGAAGGCCGACTGGATGCACCGGTTCAGGTCGTCGTCCGGCGAAGCTACTACCAATGCCGTTGGTTCACCACGCGCAACCTCTTTTGCGAAGGTCGGTCCGGAAAGCGCAGCCACTTGCAAAGGGAACCGGCTGCCGGACGATCCAATCAATTCCGACATTCGTAGAATTGTGCCGACTTCGAGCCCCTTCGTAGCGCTGACGAAAATCATGGATTCGGTGAGCGCGGGCAGCATCTGCGCATATACGCTCCGCACATGATGGGAAGGCATCACGCTCAGCACCACCTCGGCACGCTCTACGGCAACCGCTAAGTCACTGGTGACCGAAACATTTTCAGGTATTTGAAAACCAGGAAGATAAGCATCGTTCTCCCGCTCGGCCTGTAGCCGTTGAGCGACGTCGCTTTCATAAACCCAGAGGCGCACACGCTCGAAACGTCGGGCCAGCACGATGGCCAGCGCCGTTCCCCAAGCCCCACCGCCGATTATGGCCAGCCGCTTCACGGTTTCTTGGCTCCAAAGATGAACTTGCTCTCCGTTCCAGCCCGCAGCCGTTGAATATTACTGCTATGTTTATAGATAATAAGCCCGGCCGCGATCACCGATGCTGCCTCCACAGGCCAGACTGGTACCGCAATCAGCCAGACCGCCAGCGGAAAAACCGCGGCCGCCACGATCGAGCCCATCGAGATGTGGTGCGTCCACGCCACCACCCCGACGAACACCGCCAGCACAGTCGTCAGAGCAAGCGGTGTCAAACACAAAAAAGCGCCGACGAAACTGGCGACCGCCTTGCCGCCTTTGAATGCGAGGAACACCGGGTAAGCGTGGCCCAGCATCACCACCACCGCGGCGGCCGCCATCCACCGCGAATCGCCGCCGGTCAACTTGCCCGCCGCCCACACCGCCACGTACCCCTTGGCGATATCGAGCAGCAGCGTAATCACGCCCGCCGTCCGGCCGGTGGTTCGCAGCACGTTGGTGGCGCCGATGTTGCCGCTGCCCGCGCCGCGCACGTCGCCGCCGGTTTTCCATTTCACCAAAATATATCCGAACGGAATGGCGCCCAGGAAGTAGGCGAGCAGGCAAGCGGCGAGCGGCATCATGGCTGGAATGGGAACTCCGCAAGCTTAGTGTAAACGCTCCCGCCCGGCCGCAATTGACTCCGGTACAGACAGAAACCCGCGGCGAGGAAGTTCCCGAATTCGAGCTCCGGCAGTCCGGCGATGGCCTCCCGCAGCGGTTGCAGGTTGAGGCGCTCCTTGATTCTCGCCAGGGTGAGATGCGGCGAGAAGGCGCGGGTTTCCGGTTCGACGCCCAGCGCTGCGGTGGCGCGGTCCGTTTCGCCCGCGAGTTCGGCCAAGCCGGGCGCCTCGATGCCGCACCAGAACACCCGCGGCGCGTGCGGATTGGGGAAGAAGCCAAGGTGGTGGATACGCACCGGGATGGCCGCTCGCGCCGGGAGCGCGGCGAGGGCGGCCCTCAGTTCCGCCAGCCGCTCGTCCGGCCATTCGCCAATGAACTTGGTGGTGATGTGCAGGTTGGCGGGCGGGCTCCATTGGATGCGCGCGGTGGGCCGAAGCTGCGCCAGCAGCCGTTCCAGGTTGGCGGCCACGCCGGGCGCCAGGTCCAGGGCGGTGAACAATCGCATGGGCGCTTTCCATTGTAACGGCGGATGGGCGAAGATGGTTCGGCGATGATGCGGTTGGGTCCAATTCTCAAGCGGCCCTTTTACGAGCGGCCGGCGGCGGAGGTGGCGCGCGCCCTGCTCGGCAAGGTGCTCGTGCATTCGCCAGCCGCCGGGATCATCGTCGAGACCGAAGCGTACCCGGGCCGCGACGACCTGGCGTCCCATTCCGCGCGCGGCATCACGGGCCGCACCCGCGTCATCTTCGGCGACGCCGGCCACGCCTACGTCTATTTGATCTACGGCATGTATGAATGCCTCAACCTGGTGACCGAACCGGCGGGCACACCGGGCTGCGTGCTGATTCGCGCCCTGCAACCGGTGGCGGGCATCGAGCTCATGCGGCAGCGGCGCCCCGCCGCCGGCAAGCTGGAAGACCTTGCCCGCGGTCCCGGCCGGCTCACCCTGGCGATGGCCATCACCCGCGCCCATTACGGCGTTGACGTCACCCGCGGCAGCCTGGTGGTGCGCGAGCCCGCCGAACCGCGCCCACTGGAGATTGAGGTGACGCCGCGGATCGGCATCCGCATCTGCGCCGAGCGCCCCTTGCGTTTCCTTCTGCGAGGCAACCCCTTTGTCAGCGGTCCGCGGACGTTCGTTGCAGTGTAAGACTCCCACCTGTGGCATCATTCGCACGCGTCTTCGCTTCACCGTCCCCTGGCTTGCACAGTGTTTCTCGCCGCTCCACGCACGGAGTCCGCGGCTTCGTTCGTAACAAAGCACCTGCGCAATGGCCACGCATCTGCACCGGCCGCCATGGCAGGTGCACAGTCATGACTGGTTCACCCATACGTTCCACGTTCTACTCGGTGCTGCTTCATATCGCCGCCATCGCGCTCATTCTGTTTGCCACCACGGGCGCTAATCCGCCCATCGCTGTGATGCGCCCGATGCTGCTGGCGGCGCGCGACCTGGTCTTCTTACCGCCCGCCCCGGATCGCGGTGGAGGCGGCGGCCAGAACCAACTTGCTCCGCCGCAGCTTGGCCCTTTGCCGCGTCCGGCCCCGCGGGTCTTCACGCCGCCGGTGGTCGAAATCCGCAACGTGGATCCCAAGCTGCCCATCGAGCCCACCATCCTGGCGCCCTCCGATGTGGTCATGCCGATGGTCAATGTCGAGCAGTGGGGCGACCCGGCCGGCATCTTCGGGACCCGATCCGGCGGCCCCGGAACAAACGGCGGTATTGGCACCGGCACCAGCGGTGGCGATGGTCCGGGCCATGGGCCTGGCGCAGGCCCGGGCAGCAACGGCGGCATCGGCGGACCCGATATCGAAGCCGGCCGCGGCGTCTTCACCGCGCCGGTGCTGCTGGTCAAAACCGAGCCGGCCTATTCCGAAGAGGCGCGCAAGGGTAAGGTCCAGGGCACCGTGATTCTGCTCATCGAAATCGACTCGAACGGCCGCCCGCGCGACATCCGTGTCCGCCGGCCGCTCGGCTTCGGCCTGGAGGAGCGCGCCGTCGAAGCCGTCAGCCGCTGGCGCTTCCGCCCAGCCTACCGCAACGGCAAGCCCGTTCCGTGCAGCGCCGAGGTGGAGGTGAATTTCCGGCTGCTCTAAGCGGGCGCCTGGTTACTTGACGAATACCAGGCACACCGGCCTCGGCTGCTCCACCGGTTTATGCTTGGTTGGCGTCAGCTCTCCGGTCCGCGGGTGGACATGGAAGACCACGATGTTGTCCGAATCCTGATTCGAGACCAGCAGGAATCTGCCGTCCGGGTCCAGCGTGAAGTGGCGCGGCGTTTTGCCCAGCGTGGGCGTGTGCTCTGGCTCCGCCAGCTTGAATAGCACAGGCTGGATCTCGAACAGCGCGATGCTGTCGTGCCCACGGTTGGAAGCGTACACCGCGCTGCCCGCGGCGTTGACGGCGATTTCCGCGGCAGTGCTCACTTGCGTGAAATGGGCGGGCAGCGTGCTCAGTGTCTGGAAATCCTGAAGCGCGCCCTTCGCCGCGTCGTAACGAAACGCGGTAACGGTGGAGGCCAGCTCATTGATCACGTACACCACTTTGCCGTTCGGATGAAAGGCCAGGTGCCGCGGGCCCGACCCCGGAGCGAGCACCGCGAATGGCGGGTCGTTCGGGGAGATCGTCCCCTTGCCGGCGTCGAAACGGTAGACCAGTACCTGGTCGAGGCCGAGGTCCGGCACCAGCAGGTACCGGTTGTCGGGCGAGAAGACCGCTTCGTGCGCATGCGGCCCTTCCTGCCGCGCGCGGTTGACGCTGGAGCCATGGTGCTGGTCGAACCCGGTAGCCTCGCCCAGCCTGCCGCCGGCGCCCACCGGTAGCACGGCCACACTGCCGGTTCCGTAATTGGCTACCGCCAGCCACCGGCCCGTGGCATCGAGCGCCAGATGGCAGGGACCGCCGCCCTTGGAAGACACCTGGTTGATCAGCGTCAGCCGCGCCGCCGCCCGGTCGATCGAGAAGGCGCTGACCATTCCCTTCCCCCCGGCCTCGTTCACCGCGTACAGGAAGTGGCCGCTCTCATCCACCGCCAGGAACGAGGGGTTGGTGGTTTCCACCGCCAGCCCCGCCGGTTTCAGCTCGCCGGACGTGGTATCGAAGCGATAAGCGTAAATGCCCTTGGCGCCGCCGCCCGGATTCGATCCCGAAAGGACGAGCAGCTCCGCGCCCTGCGCCGCAGCCGCGGTCATTAGCAACAACGAAAAAATGGTTTTCACAGTGGTATTACAGCACAAGTACCGCGCGGCGGGCGGAGCGGCGGCACATTGAATGGCAGCGCGGGGCGTGCTACAAACAAAACGTATGGACAAGACCATCCGTGAATACACCAGCTACAAGGAAATGAAAGCCGACGAATATCGGTACTGGCAGAGCCGCCCGGTGCACGAACGGATGGACGCGGTTTCCGAACTCAGCACCGCTGCGTACGCGCTGAAAGGCATGGCTCCGGATGTACCAAGACTTCAAGGACCTGTTGTCCGCCTTCCACGCCCACGGCGTTAAATACCTGATCGTCGGCGGGTATGCGGTTTCGTTCCACGGCCAGCCCCGCAGTTCCCATTGAGCCGCGCCCTGCTTTCGATGGTGATGCACTTCGGAATTGGGTGGCCTGTCCCGAACGGCCTAAAGGATCGCCGGAATGCGTATGGCGGGTCTCCGCACGCGGCGCGTAAGAGCGCTCCTCTCGCCGGAAGAGGCTTCGCAACAGGGCTAACCGTCACCGTCAGGAATCTCAACTCCCCCCGGGACCGGTCGGCCTCGACGCAGACGGGGAGGACGCGATCGAATCTGATATTAGCCGTCGAGCCCCGCGGGTCTGGAACAAGTATCCCGATGCGCCGCTTAGCGAGATGATCGCAAAGAAGCAGTGGCGGCGAGCCATTCCCAAAGCCGATCGAAGCCGGATTATCGTCCCGCATCAAGGTGCGTGACTCTGCCGGACACGCCGCGCCGCGCTCCTGTTTCGCTGCTCCCACCGGAGCTTTTCGCGAGTAACTCCCCCGCCGATGCACTAACATGAATCAGGAGCCATGCTCGAAAACATCAATCTTAAGAGGAAGCTCTCGCGTGAGGAGTACAAGCGGGCGCTTCCTGCCGTCCAGCATCGTCTCTACGATCTGGAAAAGGCCTGCTGGGACCATGGCGTACCGACGGTGATCCTCTTCGAAGGCTGGGACGCCTCCGGCAAGGGCACCGCAATCGCCGCTTTGACTCAGCGCCTGGACCCGCGCGGGTTCAAGCTCTATCCCATCACCGCGCCGCGCACGTATGAGCAGCAGCGTCCCTGGCTGTGGCGCTTCTGGCTGAAGGTGCCGAACCGCGGCGAGATGGTGATCTTCGATCGAAGCTGGTACTTTCGCGTGCTGGACGAGCGCGTGGAGCGCACCATCCCGGAGAAGGCGTGGCGACCGGCCTACCGCGACATCGTCGATTTTGAGCGCGTGCTGGCCGACGACGGCGCCGTCATTCTCAAGTTCTTCCTCCATATCTCGAAGAAGGAGCAGCGCGAGCGGTTCCGCGCCATCAAGGCCGATCCGCTGGAAGCCTGGAGGGTCAGCGACGCCGACTGGGCGCGTCAGAAGAAATACGGCGAGTACCTGGCCGCAATCGAGGAGATGCTGGAACTGACCGAGTCCGAATTCGCGCCCTGGACCATCGTCGAAGCCACTTCGAAATGGTTCGCGCGCAAGCGCATCTTCGACACCATCGTGGCAGCCCTCGAAAAGCGCCTGGGCGCCAACGCGCCGCCGCCCTCCGTCGAAATCCCGGAGTTGGCTGCCAAGGACGCGGAATTGCGCGAAGCCATGGATTCGCTCGCGGAAGGGAGACCCTAATGCTCGAGACGCTCGATCTCACCCGCACCCTCACCCGCGAAGCCTACGTCCGCGAGGTGACACGCCGCCAGATTCAGCTCCGCGAATTGGGCTACCAGGTCTACCTGCAAAAACGTCCGGTCATCATTTTGTTTGAGGGATGGGACGCCGCCGGCAAGGGCGGCGCCATCAAGCGGATCACCGAAAAGCTGGACCCGCGCGGCTACGTCGTCTACCCCATCGCCGCGCCGCAGGGCGAAGACAAAACGCGCCATTACCTCTATCGGTTCTGGCGCCGCCTTCCCGAGCGCGGCCAGATCGCCATCTTCGATCGCTCCTGGTACGGCCGCGTACTGGTGGAGCGCGTGGAAGGCTTCGCTCCCGAAGAGGCCTGGCAACGCGCCTACAAGGAGATCAACTCCTTCGAACGCCAGGTGAAAGATTTCGGCACCATCCTCGCCAAGTTCTGGATCCACATCTCCCGCGAAGAGCAACTCCGCCGCTTCGAGGAGCGCAAGACCATCGGATACAAAGCCTGGAAGCTCACCGATGAGGACTGGCGCAACCGCCAGAAATGGAGCGTCTACGAGGAAGCCGTCGAAGAGATGCTGGTGAAAACCAGCACGCGCACCGCTCCCTGGAGCCTGGTGGAAGGCAACGATAAATATTGGGCCCGCACCCGGGTGCTCGCCCGCCTGGTCGAGATTCTCTCCAAGGAACTCGGCTACACTCCCACCAACCCGCTCCAGCATGGCCGGCACAAGAAAGCCAGAAAAGCCGCGAAGTGATGGGTGCACGACATAGACACAGAAGTGGGTCTCACCCTCCACCGCCGGGTGCGAGTCCGCACCCGCCGCCAACCTGCCTTGCAACCCAGCCTGCGGACTGAGGGAACAGTGGCGCCCGAGCTATTTCTTCGTCTTTGCCACCAGCCTTTCCAAATCCAACAAATGCAGTGGCTTAAAGGCCTTCTTCGACCACCGGCACGCGTCCGAGAATTCAACTCCCACGAAGAAGCCGATTTCCCGGTAAACGCAGTAACGCACACAGCCGGCGAAGCTCTGTTTGGGGCAATCCCAGTGAACTTCGGTGCCCAGCGGGATTCCATTTTCCAGTTGCAGGCAGGCGCCGGAAGGCGAGATATCCTCAAGCAGCGCCAGGGCCCGCTGCGGCCGTTTTTTTTCGTCTTCCCAACGCACCTCCACCATATCCGCGCACATCATCCGAGCTTCCCGACGATGATCCCGCATTCACCTGTCTTATCGGCAGTTGATGCACTTAACTTTAGAGGGAGTACCGTCCAGGCGCGAATCAACCGCGATGGCGTCCCTGACGCAGGGATGATGGGTGACGGCGTGATCGACGGTCGCGCGCAGACGATTCTCGGGCAGAGCATCATTTGATGGAACCAACTACCCACAGGAGCATCCAGGTTCGTCGACTTTCCTCTCCACTAAGGGACGGCCGTGACCTCTGCTACGATGAGGTTTCCCTGCCATTATGGCGCTGCGTTTTTATAACACCCTCTCGCAACGCGTCGAGGAGTTCCATCCGGCGCGCGACAACACGGTGCGCTTATACACCTGTGGTCCCACGGTCTACAGTTACGCCCACATCGGCAACTTCCGCACCTTCACCTTCGTCGACATCCTGCGGCGGTGGCTGCGGGCCAGCGGTTACCGCCTGGATCACGTGATGAATATCACCGACGTGGACGACAAAATCATCCGCAACGCGGCGGCTGAAAAAAAGAGCCTGGACGAATACACCGCCGTCTACACCCGGGCGTTTCTGGACGACTGCGCCACGCTGCGGCTGGAGCTGGCCGAGCACCTGGTGAAAGCCACCGACCACATCGGCGACATGGCGGAGGCGATTGCGCGCCTCACGGCCGGCCAGCACACGTACTCGAGCGACGGCTCGATTTACTTCCGCATCGCCACGTTTCCTGGCTACGGCAAGCTTTCGCACAACGATTTCAGCGGCAACCTGGCCGGCGCGCGCGTCGACGTGGATGAATACGAAAAGGCCGACGCGCGCGACTTCGCGCTGTGGAAGGCGCCCAAGGACGGCGAAACCAGTTGGGATACCGCGATCGGCGTGGGACGCCCGGGCTGGCACATCGAGTGCTCGGTAATGGCCATCAAGTACCTGGGCGAGACGCTGGATATACACGCCGGCGGAGTCGACCTGATTTTTCCGCATCATGAAAACGAGATTGCCCAGTCGGAGTCGCTGACCGGCAAGCCGTTCTCGCGCTTCTGGCTGCATGCCGAGTTCCTGATGGTGGAAGGGCAGAAGATGGCCAAGTCGCTGGGCAATTATTTCACCCTCCGCGATCTCATCGGGCGCGGCTACCGGCCGGAGGCCATTCGCTACCTGTTGGCTTCGGTGCCCTACCGCAAATCGTTGAACTTTACTTTCGACGGCCTGCAGGCGGCGCAGATGGCCATCGAGCGGCTGCGCAACTTCAAACTGCGGCTGGACACGGAGAAGCTTCCGGAAGGCGCCAGCGACCGGGTGGCGGCGCGCACCGAGGCCGCCGAGCAGACCTTTATCAGCAGCCTGGACGACGATCTGAACACCGCCGAAGCGCTGGCGGCCGTATTTGAATACGCGCGCGACACTAACAGCGCGATGGATGCGGGCCAGTTCGGCGCCGGTAACCGGGCGGCGGCGGAGCGGTTGTTCGAACGGTTCGACGCCGTGTTCGACGTGCTCAAACCTAGCGCAGCAAGCGCCGGCGCAGAGGACCCCCAGATCAAGATGCTGGTGGCGGAACGGGAAGCCGCCAGGAAATCGCGCGACTTCGCGCGGGCCGACCGGATTCGCGACCAGTTGCTTGAGCAAGGCATCATTCTGGAAGACACCAAATCCGGCGTGCGCTGGAAAAGGAAATAGCATTGAAGATCCACACGCAAGCTGTTCACGCGGGCGACCGGCGCAAGGCTCCCGGCGCGGTTCCCGTGACAACACCCATTTACACCGCGTCGAGCTTCTTTTATGAGACTACCGAAGAATTGGACCGCGTATTCGGTATGGAGCAGGCCGGCTACTGTTACGCCCGCTACGACAATCCCACGGCGGCGGCGCTGGAAGAGCTGGTGGCGGCGCTCGAAGGCGGCCGCGGCGCGCTGGCCTGCGCTTCGGGAATGGCGGCGGTGCAAATGGCGGTCGAGACCGCGCTCGCCGACCGGCGCCCGTCCATCGTGGCTGCCGACGCGCTCTACGGTGCGTCCACCAAGCTGCTGCTGAATGTGCTGGAGCCGCGCGGCGTGGAGGTGCGTTTCGCCGATATCTGCAACCTGGACGCGGTCGGCGCGGCGGTCAGCCACGCCAAGCCGGGATGTATCCTCATGGAGACCATCTCGAATCCGTTGCTGCGCGTGGGCGAGATCGACAAGATCGCCGAAATCGCGCGCGCCGCCGGCGCCGCCCTGGTGGTCGATAACACATTCGCCACGCCCCTGATCGTGCGGCCGCTCGAACTGGGCGCCAATTTTGCCGTGCATAGCCTTACCAAATATTTGGCCGGACACGGCGACGTGCTGGGCGGGGTGGTGGTCAGCGACGCCGCCCATTTCGATGCCCTGCGCGCGCTGGCCCGCATTGTCGGCCCCGTGCTTGGGCCGTTCGAAAGCTACCTTTCCATGCGCGGCATCAAGACCTTTCCGCTGCGCATGGAGCGGCAGTGCGCTAACGCCTGCCGCGTGGCGTCCTGGCTGGGCAGCCACCCCAGCGTCGACCGGGTCCACTTCCCTGGCAGCCCCGCGCATCCCGACGCTCCCGCCATCCGCCGCTTATTCGCCGCCAGTCTGTTCGGTGCGATAGTCAGCTTCGAAATTCGCGATGCCGGCCGGCCTGAAATCTTCCGTTTCCTGGACCGGCTGCAACTGGTGGTGCGCGCCACTTCGCTCGGCGACGTGCACAGCATGATCCTTTACCCGGCCATGAGCTCGCACCGCGACCTCGCCCCCAAGCACCGCGAGCGCGTCGGCATCCGCGACAACCTCGTGCGGCTTTCCGTGGGCATCGAAGACGCTGAAGACATCATCGCCGACCTCGAGCAGGCATTGATGTAGGAGCGGAGACCGGACAGGCCGGCCTGGCGGTGAAACAACGCGCCAAGTCCGCTCCGCCCAGTCTCGAACGCCATCTTCATGCCGATTCAGCGTCGTTGCTGCACCGCCTGGAAAGACTCCACGTCCTTCCCTTGCTCCTTGTAGACCAATAGATAGAAATCGCACACCGAACAATTGCCAAGTTTCTCCGCGAAAGTTCCTTGCACTTTTCCGCCGCACAGCGTGCCGGTCAGGGCCCAGCAGATTCGCCCGCCATTGAGCCCTCCATTCATCCCATCAACCCCGCTGTCGACTGCAGACGGGCAGACCCCCAACTCCGCAGCGCGGCTACCCCCGGGTTGCCGGCCGCACTTCTTGAACTCCCAACAGTTCAGGCTCACGCAGCACCTCAATTCTCCTTATCGGCCAAAAGCGCAGCCTTCCTTATGGCAACTCCCCCAGCATGCGGTCGATATCGGCTGGGCTGATGTAGAAATGAGGGGAGGTGCGCACCCAGCCGGCGCGCGGAGCGCAGGAGATTCCGGCCTCGCGCAGGCGGCGCACGATGCTCTGAGCTTCCAGGCCGGGTTTGCGGAAACTGACGATACCAGAACCACTTGCGGGCGTTCGTTCGCCCAGGACCTGGTAGCCGAGCGCCTCGACGCCGGCGGCGATGCGGTCGCCGAGATTTTGGACAACCGGGGCTATTTCTCCGAGGCCGACCTCAAGCAAAAACTCAATTGCCGCCCGTAAACCAAAGCATCCAACAGTATTTAACGTACCGCATTCGTACCGGCCAGCATCCTTGCGCAAGGTCATGTCGCGGGACGCGTAATCGGCATAGCCGGCGACGTTGGTCCAGCCGAATTCCACTGGCTCGATCCGTTCCTGGAGTTCCTGCCGAATATAGAGAATGCCGCAACCCTCCGGGCCCAACAGCCATTTGTGTCCATCCGCGGCCAGGGCATCGATATGGCTGGCCCGGACATCGATCGGAAACGCGCCCAGGCCTTGAATGGCGTCCACCAAGAAGATACAGTCGTTGCGCCGGCAAATCTCACCGATGGCTTCGAGCGGTGCCCGATACCCTGTGAGAAACTGCACAAAACTGATGGCCAGCAGGCGAGCGCCGCGGCAGGCTGCCTCAATCCGCTCGAGCGGGTCGGTGACGCTCAGCCAGGTGACGGTCACTCCCTTGGCTTCCAATCGCTTCCATGGGTAGATGTTGGCGGGGAACTCCTCGCGAAAGCCGACCATGCGGTCGCCCGGTTTCCAATCCAGGCCCAGCGCCACGGTTGCGATTCCCTCCGACGTGTTCTTCACCAGCGCGATTTCCGAACGGCCGGCGTTGATCAGCCGCGCGGCCGCAAGGCGCAGACCTTCGTAGGCACTCATCCACTGGTCGTAATGCAAGCTGCCGAAGCGGGCGCAGTCGTCGGCCAGGTTCCGCATCGCCTCCGCGGCCGGACCAGCCAGCGGCGCCACAGCGGCATGGTTGAGATAGATGAGATTCCGGCGAACCGGAAACTGGTCCGCATAGCGTTCCCAGAGCGGGGGCCGCGGTTCCTCCACAGGCGCGTTGGTCATGGGTTTGAAGAATCGAGTCCTTTCATCGTAGCGGTGCGGCAGCTATTGCAGTTCCTCAATCGCATTCACGAGTTGCCGGCGAAATGCCGCCCAATCGTCCACTCCGAACAGGCGGTTATGATCGCGGTCGTCCAGATGAAAATCCGCCATCCGCGTGGCGATCAGATGCCGGGCAGCCTTCGCTGCCGGTGTGCCGGACCTGGCCTCGGCCAGCCGCGCTAAGGTAACGAGCGACCGGTAATCGTCGAGACCGGCGGCAATGCGGGCGAATTCCACCGATGGCACGAGCTGGCCGTCCGGCGATGCGTTGGCCCAGGCATAATCGTCCTCGCGGCAATCCAGCGCGTAATAGGGATCGCCCGCCACCGCGCTCCAGTGCCAAGCCAGGCGGAACTGCAAGCCGAATTCCTTGGCGGCTTTGTAGAGATGCACGCCGTAGGTCCAGCGATTGCCATCGTTGTAAAACGCCCACTGGCCGCCGCGCTGCCGCAGCAGCCGGATTTCCCGCTCGCTGTATGAAGCCAGGGCGGGAACGCCGAGCGTCCGCGCGAGAATGAAATCCGGGTCGCTTTCGCCGCGTCCCGTCAGGCTCAAAGCCGCGGTGAAGAAAGGAGGTCCCTCGGGAAACCCGCGGCGGTAAGCCTTGGCATTGTCGATCGATTGAAGAATCCCATCGCCGGCCGGCTCGTCGCCCAGGTTCCAGTACACGGGAAGCCAGCCGTTCTCGCGTGCGTGGCGCTCGACGGCGGTATAAACCGTCCTGATAAAGTCGCTGTAATCTTTGAAGCCGGCTTCGGTCATTTTCGCGGTGTCCCGATGATAGGGGTCCAAGCCGGCCACGCCGCCGCCATAGGAATTCACGGCCAGGAACCCGTAACCCTTCGCGTCCTGCATCTCGCGATCCGCAACATCGAAATCGAGCGCCGGTTCGCCGTGCGCGAAGCCACGGTATGCAACATGCGGAATGCCGGAGAACATCGTGAAACCGTGTGCGCGCAGGCAGCGCAGGCTCTTGGCGGTCATTTCCGAGCCGAAGGCGACGGTGGCCGGATCGTCGGCGAACCAGGGTATGCCGATGCTGCCGCCCCAGGGACCCACCGGAATGTCCGCGGCATCCAGCGTACCTTTGTGGACGGTAAACTGCAGCGGGATCCGCAACGGCGCGCCCTTCTGCGGCGTGAAGGTCACCTGCCCGGTATAATCGCCCGGGCCGGCGGTGGACGGCGTGCGGACGGTCAGCCAGAACGTCCGCACAACCGACCGCGGCATGTCGACGGTGTTTCGCCGGAGGATGAGCCGCGGCGTAATCGTGTAAACGGCGCCATCCACCGTCACACGGCTGAGCCGGTAAGAGACGTACCCTGCGTCGATCGCGGCGGCTGGAATGGTGCCTCGCGGCCCGCTCAATGCGCTCACCGCGACGGCGCTTCGGCCCAGGTCCTTGAGTGGCAGGATCGACATCGTCACCGGCGCGTCCTGTCCGGCGAAAGCTTCCGCGGCGAGCGCATTCACCAATTCGCCGCGGAAGGGAGTGTCGTTATAGTACACGTCCTTCATGAAATCGCGATGGAACACGACATACCCGCGCGCGGCGTCCTCCGCGGTTGGCTGGAGCGCGTCGCCGGCCGGCCTGTGCAGCACGCGTTTGTAGGCGTTGTCGAAATAGAAGCGCCGCTTCTCCCGCACAAAGTCGAGGAAACGCGCGCCCTGGGCAGCTTTGGCCACGGGAAAGACGACAATCGCGGAAACGCTGCACGCCCACTTCTCGCCCGTGAATTCCAAGTAGAGTTGGCCGTTGTTCACCGCCACGTCGAACACCTTCTCGTGAAAGTGCGCGCGGTCGTACTTATCGAAGGTGTTGTCGGACGGCAAATCGTCCTGGTCCCAGAATTGAAAATATTTCTTCCGGAACGACGCGAAATCCTGGTGTTCGGAAACCACCACTTTCCCCTGCGCGCGGATCGAGCGGTCGCGATAGATCTGGTATTCGCCCCAGAATCCCGCCGGGCTGTCCAGGTTGACGAAGACGCGGTATCTTCCGTTCGGCAGATCCACCGCCAGGCCGCCCGATTCGATCGCGAGAGAGCGGCGGTAGAGCGGATCCTGATCGAGAGAGTCCACCGCCCGCCAGATGTGTGCATCCTTCAGCCCGTATCCGCGGCCCGGATTGTAGAGCGCGGCGGGCGTGATAGCGGTGAATCCATTCATCGCCGGTCCCATGCCCAAGACGAACGCCAACAGCCCGTCGAACTGGGCCTGCTGGCCGGCCACGTCGCGAACGAGGCGCAGATTGTCGATAAAGAGTGGCGCTGCGGGCGTGTCGCCGAGGGCCACCACCACGCGAGTAATGGCGCTGAGCATCAGGTTGCGGCCGGGGCGGTTCCGCTCGCCGACGGCCAACTCCTGCAAGGGAACGGTCAGCGTGCTCTGGCCCGGCGGCGCGACGGCGTTGTAGTTGACCCTGCTCCAGTAGCCCGTCGTGTTCCGGTCCCAAAATTCGAGTATCAGCGGCAGCGGCTCGGGTGCGTCCGTGTACAGGTCCATTTTGAAAAGGTCGTAACCGGACCAGTCCTGCGGCTGCCGCATTGCGACGTAGTGCTTGTCGATTCGTAGCGCCTTGCGGCCGTCCGTCGCGTGTTCCTCGACCACCGCGCCGCCGGTGAAGGGATTGCTTTCTTCGAAAGAAGTGAGGAGCCTCTCCGCCGGCCCGCTGGTTTCCGCAGGCTTGTCCACAAGAGCGGTGCCGCAGGCGTAGCACCTCTTCCACTCAGGCATGTTCCGGTAGCGGCATTTGGGACACCGGACTTCGCCGCGGCTGATCGGGCCCGGCGGCGCGATGGGCGATTCCTGGTTGCCCCACTGCATGGTGCCGGTCAACCGGACATTGCGGTCCACGCGCTTGATAGAGACGTCGTCGATCCACAGCAGTCCAGGCGCACACAGCGCGAATGACAGCCTGGTCCTGGTGCGTTTCTTGAGTTCGGCGACGTAGGTAAACCGCGTCCAGCCGAAAGTGCCGGTCTTCGCGAGGTCGATGCGCCGGCCGTTGAAGGTGAACTCAATGGCGCGATCCGAGTCGCCGTTTGCAATGTCGAGCCCGCGCAGGTAAGCGCCGATCGAATACCGGCCTGGCGCCAGGTCCCGTTGCTGGCCGAGGCGGATTTCGCCGGCCGCCGCGCAATCGAGCAGCGCCGAGGTCCTGCCGCTGTGCGCCACCAGCCCGACCGCGAACGAGCAGCCGCCCTCGGATTTCGAGGAGTCCCAGTCCGCGAACACTTGGCCGGCCGCGTCCCGCTCCTTGAGGATTTCAAAGGAAGGATTGGCGGCCAGGTTACCGGTGTTATCCCGGCTGGAGTTTTCGGTGGCTAACGGCGCCCAGAGGATGACGATCCAGGCCAACAGCAGGATACGCAGGGCGGCGAGCGCCCCGCGGGCGAGAGACATGCTTCGATTATAAGGTGGGGCATGCTTCAGCTTGCCCGAAAGAAAGAAACGGCAGGCTAAAACATGCCCCACCAAGATCCCCTCTTGACCAACGAACACTTTCGTAGTAATGTCTTCGTAGATGGCAAAATCAACCGATCTGCCGCGGCCTACCGATGCCGAATTGGAAATCCTGACGGTGCTATGGAGCCGCGGACCGGCTACCGTCCGCGACGTTCACTCCACCATTTCCCGCCGCCGCCCGGCGCACTACACCACCGTTTTGAAGCTGATGCAGATCATGGCCGACAAGGGTCTGGTGAAGCGCGACGAAAAGCAGCGGGCGCACATTTATTCCGCCAGCCGGCCGCGCGAATGGACGCAGCGGCAACTGGCCGGCGACCTGCTCGAGCGGGCCTTCGCCGGCTCCGCCAGCAGCTTGCTGGTGGGAGCATTGGCGGCGCGGAAGGCGTCGGCGGCCGAACTGGCCGAGCTGCGCAAGCTGCTTAAAGAATATGAGGAGGAGAAGCGATGAGACTCGATCTCTGGCTGGCTGCGCCGCTGGCGCATGCGCTGGGACGGGCACTGGCGCATTTCCTGTGGCAAGGCGCGTTGCTGGCTGCAGTGCTGCGGGCGGCGCTGTTTCTGGGTGCGCAGCGAAGCTCGCGCTGGCGCCACCAGGCGGCCACGGCTTGCTTGCTCGTTCTGCCGCTCGTGTTCGGTGTAACGGTGGCGCTGTCGCTCGAGGCTGGTCATGCGGGCGCCGTGCTGCCGCCGGCGGCGCCGCGGATGGTCTTCAATCCGGTGATCGCCCAGGGCGCGCCCGCGGTACCGGTCGACCGGCTGGCGTGGCTTGCACAGTTATGGATGGGCGGGGTGATCCTGTTTTATGCCTTCCGCTTGGCGGGATGGGTCCGCGTCGACCGCATGCGCCGGCGCGGTGTGTGCGCTGCTCCGCCCGAGTGGCAACAGCGCCTCCGCACACTGGCGGCGGCAGTGCGCATTTCGCAGCCGGTCGTGTTGCTCGAATCCTGTCTGGCCGGCGTGCCGCTGGCGATCGGCTACTGGCGTCCGGTGATTCTGATGCCGTTGGGAGCGCTCGCCGGTCTGAGTGCGGAACAGGTGGAGGCTATCCTGATCCACGAATTGGCCCACATCCGTCGCGCGGATTACCTGGTCAGCCTGGCGCAGAGTTTGATCGAAGGCTTGTTCTTTTTCCACCCGGCAGTGTGGTGGATTAGCGCGCTGGTGCGCGCCGAGCGCGAGTACGCTTGTGACGATGTAGTGGTGGCGTTGCGGCCCGACGCGCGCGCCTACGCCGCGGCGTTGACCAAATTGGAGCAGAGCCGGTGGCCGGCAATCCAGCCGGCCACGGCGGCCAATGGAGGAAACCTGGTGAGACGCATACGCAGACTGTTGCGTGAACCCGCGCCGGCGCGGGTTCCCAGTACCCGAGCTTCAGCTCTGGCGGGTGCGTTGGTGTTGTTGGCTGCCGTGGCCATAGCCCTGGGGGTGTGGCCGCCCGCCAGGAGTTTGGCGCAGGAACCCGCGGCCGCCGCACCGGCCGCGGGCAAGCAGGAACCGGCTAACGGAATTGAGCCGGCGCGCCGGAACATCGAAGAGGAGAAACGGCTGGCCGATAAGCAGAAGGAACTCCAAGAGGCGGAGCAAACCGTCGAGAAAGCGCAGGAGCTACTCCGGCGCAATGCTGCGGAGATCGACCGCGCGGTCCAGAGCGCCGGCAGGCATCCTCGTGAGCTCGCGCAAGCGCAGGAGCAATTGCGGCAGGCGGAGGCGGCGCTCAAGCAACTGGAGGCGGCGCAGGCGGAAGAATCGCAGAAGCTCCTCGATCAGCAGAGGCGGGCGACGGTCCTCAGGCAACTGGCGGCGCAGCAGGCGGCAAAATCGCAGGAACTCCTCCAGCAGCAGGAGCGGGCGCTCCAGCAAGCTGCGAAGCAGTTGCAGGATCTCAGCAACGGAAAGTTTGATGAAGCGTTCCGACAGCAACAGCAGCAGCTCGCACGGGCAGACCTGGCCCTACAGCAGGCGCGGGCTGCGAATGGCGATAAGTCGCTCGAGGAACTCGAGAAGCAATTGCAGCAGACACAGAAAGACCTCGAACGATTATCGGAGTCGTGGGGCCAGGCGCACGACAGCTTGCGCGCGCAGGCGCAGCCGCCGGAAATGCCGCGGCCACAGGCCACAACTGAATCCGGGTCCGCCTACCAGAAATGGCTGGACGAAGATGTGGCGTACATCGTCACCGATCGGGAGCGGCGCGATTTCGTGGCTTTGAAGACCGGCGTGGAGCGCGAGCAGTTCATCGAGAAGTTCTGGCAACGGCGCGATCCGGCGCTTGGCCACTGGCCGAACGCGTTCAAGCAGGAATACTACCGGCGCATCGCTTATGCGAACGGACATTTTGCATCGAGCGTTCCTGGGTGGAAGACCGATCGCGGCCGCATGTATATCGTGTACGGACCGCCGGATGAGATTGAGGACCAGCGGTCGGAGACTCCCCCGCGCCAGGCCTGGCTTTACCACCACATCGAGGGACTTGGAGTTGGCGTCGTGATAGAGTTCGCCGATCCAGGCAGCACCGGAGACTTCCATATGACTGCAGCGCCGGCGTCGCACGGGTCCTATTGGCAGCTAATGGTCGTCTCCCCTGAGGCAGCGCAAGCCGTTGTCCAATCCCTCAGGGCCAAGGGTTTTCCTGCGCTCGCATGGTCGCTCGATGACGGCAAAGAAGCTTATCGTCGAATCACCGGGGCGCCGCCGATGGGGATTCAGGTAACTTCAGGCAGCAGACATGTGCTGGTGGGACCGTATCCTGATGAGGCTTCGCTCGCCAAGGCGAAGGCTGCGCTCGAAGCAGCGGGTTATCATCCAGTCCGAGCGCAGTAGGTGTTCTCCGTGTAGGGGCCGGGCATGCCTGGCCCGGTCGGCCGCTGGCCACCGGTCCTCCTCCATGGTACCTGACATGTTCGGGAGGCGAACGGCCCGTCATGGCATTTCGCGAGTTCGGATACCCGTTCCGGGACCATCCTCGACACTCGCCTCGAGGCAGGGCCGGGCATGCCCGGCCCCTACAAGCCGCGACGTTCGGCGCTGCGCCTAGCGGGCCTTGCCGGCGCGGTCGAAGTCTTCCTTCAACTGCGAGGTGATCTTCTCCGCCACGTCGGCGCTGGCGCCGTGGAATCTGGCGCCAAGGCTTTCCTGCGTGGTGGACCAGATGACATCGCCATCCTTGTTGACCAGGCGGACGGCCGCCAGTGCCTCGTGGCGCCGCTCGGCCGAGTGATCGGATTCGTTTTCGCCGATTCCCAGGCCGGCTGCGTTGCCCTTGGCGTAATATCCGGTGCCCGCGCGCGTGCTGAGGTTGAGATGCGCGTTGATGCCATCGGATGAGTTGTGCGTTTCGGTGAAGACTAGGTCCTCGGCCGCGCCGCGCAGGACGGCGTCGGCGCGCTCCTCCTTTTCGGTGAGGACGAACAACTTGGAGCCAGCCAGGCTGCTGATGAGGATGTCGCGCATTTGCGCGGCGGTGTCGCCGCCGGTGAGCCGGTCCACGTAAATGCGGTGCACCGCGAGTAACTGCCGCAGATTGCCGGCTTCAATGGCGGCCGTTGCGGCATCCCCGGCGGCACTCACAAAAGGCGCGGCCAACGCCACCAACAGCAGTAGTGGTTTCATCCTTTACCCGCCTTGCGCGCTTCGTCGTCGAGGAACTCGACGCGCCGGCCGGTGCGCGCCTCCAGGCCGGCCAGCACGCTGCGTATGTCGCCCTTATCCACGCGCAGCACCAGCGCCTGTTGCTTGCCCTCCGCGTCGGTAAATCCCAGCGTGACGAAATGCTTGCGCGCCTTGCTCAACAGCAGCACCGGTGAAATCAGCACGGCTGCCGCGTAGCGCCGGCTGACGGTCTGGCCGTATTCGAGCGTATTGACTTTCTGATAGGACACGCGCAGCTCGCTGTTGCCCGCACGCAACAGCATCGTCTCGGTGTCGGAGAGGTCCAGGCGAACGCTTCCCTTGGTGGGGAACTCGCCCGGCGTTCCGCCCACCAGTTCAGCCTTGAAACCCGGCTCGGCGGCCGTCAGCGCCAGCGGCAATCCCAGTGCGGCCAGCGCCACTGCCAGCGTTCGTACCATTGGATGTAAAGCTAGTGCCGCGGCCGCGCGGTGGTTCTCAGGAATAATCTTCGGAAAGCCGTGCGGCCGGCAGCGGTCCACAGCCCTTGGCGGGTCCTGCGATCGTGGTCGCGCGCAGGATGTGTCCACCCCTCTCGGGAGCGGTATCGGCGTGGCTGGGAAAGTAACGTGAGGCGATCTGCCGCGGCCCCAGGTCTTCGACCTCAGAGAACCCGAGGCTGATCAGTTTGGCGCGGAGTTCGAGGGGTTCAAAGTAGCTCATAAAGGGCTCGCCCAGCGCGGTTACCTGCGCCGCGCGCCGCTCGTGACTGGCTCGCATTTCCGGAGACAACGAAGCCGGAGCGTCGCCGTAGTCGAACACTGCGTGCGCGCCATTTGGAAGGCTCGCGACGAAGCCGGCGGTCGCCCACACGGCTTCCTCAGTCAGGTAAGGAACGACTCCAAGCCAGGTGAAGAAGGTCTGCTGCTCTGCATCAAAGTCCGCAGTCCGTAGGCCCTCTGCCAAAGTCTCCCGTTCGAAGTCGATCGGTACAAAGGTCAGCCACTCCGGTAAAGGGATGGCAGCCTCGGCGAGCCGCCCTCGTTTCCACGCCTGCGTGGCTGGATGATCGACCTCGAAAACGCGCAAGCGGTCGCGCCATGGGCTGCGATACGCATAAGTGTCCAGCCCCGCGCCCAGGACCACAAGCTGGCGGACACCGCGCTCAACCGCGGCGGCCAAGGTATCCTCCGCGAAGCGCGTTCTCGCCGCGATGAAGATTCGCATCCCTCGTCCGGATGGGCGCTGTTCAGCTTCCCGAGCGACGGCGGCAGCGTCTTCGCCGAGGATACGCAGGGCCAGCGGATCGGCAAAGATGCGACCGTGTTCCAGCACCTGATGGGCGGCGCGATGGAAGGCTGCCGCTCGGGCCGTCCGGCTCGGCTCTCTGGACAGCATACACCTCCAGTCTAGGCAAGCCGGACCACTCGTGGAGATTACTCCGCCCGCAGCGCTTCCATGGGATCGACGCGGGTGGCGCGGCGTGCGGGGAGCCATGCGGCGGCCAGCGCCAGCCCCACCACGGCAACGGCGCTGAGCCCGTACGAAAGCGGATCGAGCGGCGTTACGCCCAGCAGCATCGAGCCGGCGAGCTGTGCCGCCACTGCCAGGCCGGCGAGCCCGATGGGCACTCCGATCGCGGCCAGGCGCAGCGATTCGCCCAAGACCAGGCGCTCGATCTGGCGCGGCCGCGCACCCAGCGCCACGCGCAGCCCAAATTCGCGCGTGCGGCGGTTGACGGCATAAAGCAGCACTCCGAACAGCCCGGACGCGGTCAGCAAAATCACGCTGACGCCCAGCGCACTGATGGCGGTGGCGGCAAAGCGGTCAGGCGAAAGAGCGGTGTCGAGAGTCTTCCGCAGGGTGGTCGATTCGTATACCCATGCTCCAGGATCGAGACCATGGATCGCGGCACGGGCTGCGCGGTCGAGCGCCCCCGGCTCGCCCGCGGTTTCCACCAGCAAAGTGATATCGCCTCCGACCGCCTGAGCGAATGGGAAAAAGACAAATGGCTCCGGCTGATCGTGCAAGTCATTCGAAGGACCATCTTCGGCCACCCCGACCACCTGGCGCAGTTGGCCATCGACGCGAACCCAGTTGCCGATGGGCGCGGGGTTGCCCAACACGGTGCGGGCAAACGTTTGCGACACCACCACCGCCAGCGGCGCGCCCGCGCCGTCGCGGCTATCGATGCCACGGCCGGCCACCAGGCGGGTGCCCATCAGGCGAAAATAGTTGCCGCCGACCTTGTTCAAATGCACGCCCATCGGCGCCATCCCCGGGATCTCGACCCGCGCCGTGGAGCCGCCGCCGGAGCCGCTCAGCGGAAGCCGCATCGCGTAAGTAGCTCCGCGTGCTCCTGGCAGCGCGGCCAGCCGCTCGACCGCCTGGTCGCACCAGGCAGCGCGCGGGATAGGGAGCGCCGGAGCCACCATCAGTGCCAGCACTTTCTTGTGCGGATCCAAACCGGGCCGGATTTCGGTAGCGTGGTGAAGGCTGGTCAGGAACAACAGCGCGACGCCGAACAGCGCCACGCTCACCGCGATCTGCGATATGACGAGCGCTCTCTGCTGCCAGCCGCGCCGCCGCGTGGTCACGCCCTGAGTCTGTTTCAGCACGTCGGAGATGTTAAGCCGGACCGCGTGGAGCGCGGGCCAAGCACCGGCGACCAGGACGGCGAGGAGGAGCGCGCCAGCCGAAAATGCGAGCACGCGGTAATCCAGCCGGATGCCGAAATCGATGTACGGGCTCATCGCGCTAGCGAACTCGGTGACCTTCTCCGTGAGAATCTGCGCCAGCAGCAGGCCCAACCCGGCGCCGGCCAGGCTGAGCAGAACGGTTTCCAACAGCAGTTGGCGCGCCACCCGCCAGCCGCCTCCACCCAGGGCGATCCGCACGCCCAGTTCCTTGCGGCGCGCTTCGCCCTGTGCCAGCCGCAATTGGGCCACGTTGGCGCAAGCCACGAACAGAACCAACCCGAACACGGCCATCATCCCGCCGCCGAATATCACATCGGCCTTCCAGTTCACGTAGCACTCGATCGTCGTTCCCGCGGCGCCGCGCGGAGCGGGTTTGTGCTTACCAGGACCGCGGATGGCGGCGTCGAGTTCCGCCTCGGCGCGCGCCGCGGTCAGCGGAGCGCGGAATCGGGCCGCGATTTCGAACTGGCCATCGCGCGATTGCTCTTCCTCGCCGGCCCCCAGCGTGTGGAACCAGGCATCCGCGCTCACCCAGACGCCGACCAGAATACCACGCTGAAGGCCGGTGAACGCTTCCGGCATCACGCCGGCCACCAGGAATGGTCTGTGATTCAGTGACACGGTCTTGCCGACGATGTGCGGGTCGCTCGAAAAATGGGTTTGCCATAGCCGGTAGCCCAACACGGTCTCCGGCCTGCCTTCGACTTCACCGATCGACGCGCGCCCCAACGCGGGCTTCACTCCTACCACTTGAAAATAGTTGGGCGAGGCGGGTTGGATGATCACTTGCTGGCTGTTTTCGCCCTCGCCCACCAGGACGCTGCGGCGCTGCGTGGCCACAAGCTGCGCCCGGCCTTCCAGTGCCTTGGCCATATCCAGGTAGTCCGGCCAGCCGTAATTGATCCAGTTGCCGTCGTCGCCGCGCGAATTCACCCGCCACATCTCCTGCGGCTTCTCGACGGGTAAGGGCCGCAACAGGGCGGCATCGCCCACGGCAAACAGACCGGTGGTCAAGCCGATCCCCAGCGCAATCGAAAGCACGGCCAACGCCGTGGCGCCAGGATTCTTCGCGAGCAGGCGAAGAGCCAGCCGCAGGTCGCGGATCCATTCGGTGGGTGACATACGCAGGAATTAACTGCAATTCAGAGGCCAGCCTTGGCCCAATAAAATCAACGGCGTTCCAGCTTTTTATTGGCTGGAATTTGAGCGGGCTGTCCGCTTCTGGGAAAAGGTGGTTTGCCGGCGCTAGCGACGTTACTCCGCGCCGGGGGCTCAGTTCTCAGTTGGAACCCGATCGATGTGGTCGATGATGATGCGGTCCACCGGCGCCTTCCGCAGTTCCAGCTTTAATCCGAGCTGGTCCTGGATGGCATCGAAAAGCGACATGGCAGGAGGCTCGACGGACTGGTCGGGGCTGTCCGTTGGAGTCCAGCTAAGGCTGAAATCGTAGAAACCCGAGAGGCCGGTCTGATCCACAACCGGCGCGTCGAAAAGAGGACGCGACACCCAGTGGGGAAGCTGTTCCGCCAGTTGTGCCATGGTCGTTTTCTTGCACTGGCAGGCGATTTGCGCACCCTGTCGGCCGCACGTCGTCTTGAACTCGCTCTCGGTGGCGGACGGCTGGAGCTTCGGCCCCTTCTTTCCCAGCACCAACGCCCAAACCGGTACCGGCTTCTGGTCGTGGTGGAGGGTCAGGTGGAATCGTTCGGCCAGCAGCTTTTGCACCATCAGCATCAGATCGTCACGGGTTAGGGTTGTGCCGGGCGCGAACGTGGCATCTATGTCGTAGCGCTCGGTATCGAGCCAGTGCGGACCCGCGACCCTGTCGAAGCTTATTGAGTAGGCAAAGGCAATGATCCCCAGCATCGGGTAGTTGTGAAACATGAACCTCCCGTTGTCAACGTTCTCCGTAGACCTGGACTCCCCGGAAGTGTTCACCTTGACCGACGCCACTTCAAAAGCCGGCGCGCTGGTGGCTGTCTGGCCGAAAATCGCGCCGGACAACAGAACGCCAAGGCTGGCAATAGCGGATGCTCGCATCATGTTCGGTTCTCTGAAATCGAGGTGAGGCAATTCAGAGGCCAGCCTTGGCCCAATGAAATCAGCAGCGTTTCAGCGTCTATGCGCTCAGACGCGCGCGGTTTGTCTCAGAACCGGACAGACAGCGGCGCATTTCAGGAATATCGGAGATCAAACACCGCTGATTTGGCTGGGTCGGAGCCGTCGGTTTGTGACATAGGCAGTTCATCAAAGTACACGACTTATTTATGTCCTCGCGTGTTCCTTCGTGGCCAAACCAGCGCCACGATCTTGCCGCCCGGCAGAAAAATGCCGCCCCTGAAACGCACCGCGCGATGGCGCCAAAAGACTTGCCGTCTGGCACCCCACATGCCCGGCACCGGGTGTGACGCTAGGTCCACTCGCCGGTGAATTGGAACGCTACATGGATCTGCTCAGCGCCCGGCAGAAGCTGGTGGCTTCCAACATCGCCAACGCGGATACGCCCGGTTACCAGACGCAGGACATCGACTTTCAAAGCGAATTCCAAAATGCGCTGGGCGCGCCGCAAGCGGTCGCCGTGGCTGGCTTACCCAACAAGAATGACGGCAACAACGTCAGCATCGACCGCGAGTCGCGCCTGCTGGCGGAGAACGCCCTGCGCTTTCAGGCGGCTTCCACCCTGCTGCATTCCGGGATTCAGCAACTGCGCGAGGCGATCAAAGAAGGACAAAGCTCATGAGCCTGTTCTCCGCGCTCTCGGTGGGCGCATCCGGCATGGCGGCGCAGCGCGCGCGCGCCGAACTGCTGGTGGAGAATCTGGCTAACGCCGAAACCACGCGCACTCCCGAGGGAGGGCCGTACCGGCGCAAGGACGCGGTGTTCGAAAGCACGCCCATCGGTTCGCCATTTTCCTCCGTATTCGGCCAGGAAATGGAAGCCGCCAACGGCGTCAGCGTGGCCGCGGTGGTAACCGATACGCGCGACCCCGAGAAGCGCTACCTGCCGGGGCATCCCGATGCCGATGCCAACGGGTACGTGGCCTTCCCGCGCGTGAACCCGGCCGAAGATATGGTGGATCTGATGGGCGCGGCGCGCGGCTACGAAGCCAACGTGGCGGCCATCGGCGCGGTCAAGGACATGATCCAGCGCTCCATCGACCTGTTGAAGTGAGGCTGAACCATGGCGTCTCCCGTTCTTCCCGTTGCGGCCCCGGCCCTGGTCGAGCCGTTGCAGGCCGGGGGTGGGACGGGCGGCAGTGATTTCAGCCAGGTGTTTTCGAGCGCCATCCGCTCGGTGGAGGGCGCGGGCCAGGAGGCGCAGGCGTCCGTCGAGCGCTTCCTCACCGGCGAGGGTGAGGACCTGCACACCGCGGCGCTGGCTGTCACCAGGGCCGAGATGGCCTTCGATATGTTCCTCCAGACGCGCAACAAAGTGGTCAGCGCGTATCAGGAAATCATGCGCATGCAACTCTAGCCGCGCACGGCGAGACTTGGATGTTCGCCCCCAGGAGGGAGGCCTTGATTTGACCGAGCGGAATTGGCCTGCCGGGACGGCACGCGTCGAGCCCGGACGGTGGGGCGATCCCTTGGACTTGGAGTCCCTTCCCGGGATGACGCCCTCGTCCCGCTGCCGGACGCGTAGGCAGGGCCCTTCGCCGGGACGGCGCCGCCCGGCCTTTTCCGGTGTGCCTTCGCGTCCCCCGGCGCCCCCATCTTCTTTCCGAACTGTCGTGCCGATTCAGCCTCAGGTTTTGGGCCCGTACCACCGATCTGAGAAACAGACCGGCAGTGCGCCGGAGCAATCCGCATGAAAAGCGTCCTTGCCAACCTCACCTTGCGCCAGCGCGTCACTATCGGCCTGATCGTGCTGGCCGTCGCCGGCAGCCTGTACGCCCTGGTCCATTGGCAAAAGGAGGCGGACTTCAAGCCGCTGTATACCGGCCTGGCCCCGGAAGACGCCGGCGCGATCGTGCAAAAGCTGAAGGAGAGCGGCGTGGACTACCGCCTCCCCGAGTTGGGCGGGGCGGTGATGGTTCCCTCGGCCCGGCTGGCGGAATTGCGCTTAACCATGGCTGCGGCGGGCCTGCCGAGATCGGGCCGCATCGGCTTCGAGCTGTTCGACAAGGCGAACCTGGGCGCCACCGAATTCACCGAACACGTCAACTACCGGCGTGCGCTCGAAGGGGAACTCGAACGGTCGGTTGTTTGTCTGGCGGAAGTGGAACAAGCCCGCGTCCACATCACCTTCCCCAAAGACTCGGTGTTTCTGGATTCGCAGGAGCCGGCCAAGGCCAGCGTGCTCGTCAAGATCCGGCCCGGCGCGCATCTGGCGGCCGAGAACGTGCAAGCCATCGACCACCTCGTGGCCAGCGCGGTGGAGGGGCTCGCGCCGGACGCGGTGTCGGTTTTGGACATGAACGGCAACCTGTTGGGCCGGCCCAGGGTGGCGGGCGGTCTGGAGGGTCCCGACTCCTCCGAAGCCGCGCTCGAATACCGGCACAAAGTCGAGGCGGACCTGCTGGCCAAGATCGCTTCCACGCTCGAGCCCCTGCTGGGCGCAGGGAAGTACCGCGCGGGAGTTTCCGTCGACTGCGACTTCGCCGCCGGCGAACAAAGCGAAGAACTGTACGACCCGGCGCGCTCGGTGATGTTGACGTCGCAACGCAGCGAAGACAGCTCCGGCTCCGCGTTCGCGGCCGGCGTGCCGGGAACTCCGTCCAATCTGCCTAGGCCCACTTCTCGCCCGGCCAACGGAGCGGGCCGCAACACGCGCGTGACGGAAAACATCACCTATCAAGCCAGCCGCACGGTGAAAAAGACCCGTCTTCCGGCGGGAACCGTGCGTAAAATGTCGCTGGCGGTTCTGTTGGACCATGAGTTGAGCTGGCAAAAGGACAAGAGCGGCTACCAGCGGGTGCTGGTGCCTCCGAGCGCGGACAAGCTGAAGGTGGTCCGCGATTTGGTGACGGGAGTCACCGGGTTCAACGCCGAGCGGGGCGATCAGATTACCATCGAGTCGCTGCCGTTCGAGACTACGCTGACCTTGGAGCCTCCGCAGCCGCAGGCCCCGGCGCCGCCGGCCAGACCGGCCGGGCCCTTCGGCATGCCCACTGACCGCAAGACTCTGCCGGTGGCGGTGGGATCGGCGCTGGGCCTGGTGGTCCTCGGCTTCGCCGCCGCCATGCTGCTGCGCGGAAAGGGCCGTGCGCCGCGCGGGAAAGTGGCCCTGCAGCAGGCTTTGCCCGCCGGGCCGGAGGGAGCCCAGGCGCCGCACGGCCTGGCATCCCCCGGCTCCAACGTGGAGCAACAAATCGAATCCAAGCTGGCCGAGCGCGACGCCATCCAGCAAAGGATGGAGGCGCAGGCGCTGAACGCTTTGAACCTGGCGCCGGTCATCACCAAGACCGCCGAAGTGCTCGCCAAGCACTTGCGGGAAAAGATCAAGTCGGAGCCGGAGACGCCGGCGCAGGTCCTGCGGACGTGGATCCGCGAGGAGGATATGTGACACCGGGGGCGCGTGGGTAGGCGATGATCGTCAACGCGAAACCGGAAGTCGAGACGCTGACGCCGCTGCGTAAAGCGGCCATGCTGCTGATTGTGCTGGGCGAACAAACGGCAGCGGAGCTATTGCAACAGTTATCGGAAGATGATGTCCAGAAGGTCAGCCGCGAGGTGGCCCGCATCACCTCCATTTCGACCGAACAGGCCGAAAGCATCCTCAACGAGTTCCACCACATGGCGGTGGCGGGCGACTACGTGGCGCGCGGTGGCATCGACTTCGCGCGCAAACTGTTGATGCGGGCTTTCAGTCCGGACACCGCCAAGCGCATGCTGGATCGCCTGGCCAAGGCCTTGGGCGCGGATGCGGCCTCCTTCGATGCGCTGCAAAAAGCCGACCCGCAGCAGCTCGCGAAATTCATCCACAACGAACATCCGCAGACCATTGCGCTGGTCCTGTCCCACCTCAATGCCTCCCAGGCCGCGGCTCTGTTGAACTCGTTGCCGGCCGGGATGCGCTCCGACGTGGCCCAGCGGATGGCGAGCCTGGACCAGATCTCCCCGGAAATCATCCTCAAGATCGCCAACGTCATCGGCCAGAAGCTGCAGGCGCTCGGGGAATTCAGCCGCGAGTCGTACGGCGGCGTGCGCGCCGTGGCCGAGGTACTGAACCGCCTGGACTCCAGCTCGAGCCGGGAGATCCTCAACCATATCGAACAGGCGGATACCAACCTGGCGCAGACCATCCGCCATCTGATGTTCGTGTTCGAGGACCTGCTGTTGATCGATCCCATGGGGCTCAAGGAGGTGCTGGCCAAGGTGGATCGCAAGCTGTTGACGGTGGCGCTCAAGGGCACCAGCGAACAACTGCGGGCGCAGATCCTGGGATGCATGTCGCAACGCGGCGCCGAGATGCTGAAGGAGGACATGGAAGCGCTGGGCCCGGTCAAAATCAAGGAAGTGGAGACGGCCCAGCAGTCGATCATCGCCGTCGTGCGGCAACTCGAATCGGAGGGCGTGATCAGCCTCAAGGGCACGGTCGGGGAGCAGTATGTCGTCTAAGGTGCTGCCGCCGGACGATGCCGCCGGCGCGGTTCGCTTCGCCTGGAAGCAAGTGCCCCGGCCGGAGTCCGGCGCCGCAAAAGGGCCCGCAGGACGAGGGCCGGACCCGGCCGAAGCCACCGCGCGTCTGGAGCGCCAGGCCGAGCAGCGGGCGCGGGAGGCGCACGCCGCCGGGTTTCGCGAGGGTGAGGCGGCCGGGAAGCAGCGTGCCGCCGTGGAGCTGGAGCCGGTGCTCGAGCGTCTGACTCGCTCCATCGGCGAGATGGCGGGTTTGCGCGGCGGGATGCGGCGCGAGGCCGAAGCCGACACGCTGCGGCTGGCGCTCGAGATTGCCCGCCGCGTCTTGCGGCGCGAGATGGCGGTGGATCCGGATGCCCTTCGCGGGCTGGTGCGGGCGGCGCTCGAAAAGCTCGAGGGGCAGGAGATTTCCCGCGTCAAGGTGCATCCGTCGCATGCCCCGCTGGTGAGCGATTTGCTGCGCAAGAGCGGGGCGGGCCAGCCGGTGGAGGTGGTCGCGGATGCGTCGCAGGCGCCGGGTGCCGTGATCTTTGAAAGCGAACGCGGCAATCTGGACGCATCGGTGGATGCGCAGCTCGGCGAGATTGAGCGCGGGCTGGCGGATTGCCTGCGGAGGCGCGCTTGATGGATTCCCTCTCTCTGGCGCCCTACTTCGCGGAACTCGATCGCGTGTCCCCGATGCGCTGGACGGGGAGAGTTACCCAACTGGTGGGGCTGCTGGTCGAGTCGCACGGGCCCAACGTGGCAGTCGGCGATTTCTGCGAGCTGGAAACCGCCGACGGCCGGCGGATCCGCGCCCAGGTGATCGGCTTCCGCAACGGCCGCGTGCTCTCCATGCCGCTCGAGGAGATCGACGGGCTCCAATTGGGCGATCTGGTGGTGGCGCGCAGCCAGGAAGCGCGGGTTCCGGTCTCGCCGGGATTGCTGGGGCGGGTCATCGATGGTTTCGGGCTGCCGATGGATGGCGGCCTCCCCATCCAAGAGCAGGCGCAGTACAGCCTCTATGGCGCACCCGTCAATCCACTCGAGCGCGAGCACATCACCCAGCCGCTGGTGACGGGCGTGCGCGCCATCGACGGGCTCCTGCCATGCGGCAAGGGCCAGCGCATCGGGATCTTCGGCGGCAGCGGCGTGGGGAAAAGCACTCTGCTCGGCGCGATGGCGCGCGACAGTTCGGCCGACGTGACCGTGATCGGCTTGATCGGCGAACGCAACCGCGAGGTGCGCGCGTTCCTCGAGAATGAGATGGGGCAAAAGGGGCGCCAACGGGCGGTCGTGGTGTGCGCCACGTCGGAACGGCCGGCGCCGCTGCGCGTGCGCGCCTGCTTTGTCGCGTTGGCCGTGGCCGAATACTTTCGCGACCAGGGAGCCAATGTCCTGCTGGTAATGGACTCGATTACCCGGCTGGCCATGGCGCAACGGGAAATCGGCTTGGCGGCCGGCGAACCGCCCAGCCAGAAAGGATACACGCCTTCCGTTTTCAACCTGCTGCCCAAGGTGCTGGAAAGGGCGGGAAACTTCCGCCGCGGCTCCATCACCGGCTTCTTCACCGTGCTGGTGGAAGGCGACGATTTCAACGAGCCGATTTGCGACGCGGCCCGCGGCATCCTGGACGGCCACTTCATTCTGTCGCGCCAACTGGCCGGCCAGGGACACTACCCGGCCATCGACATCCTGCACTCGGTCAGCCGGCTGTCGCCGGCGCTCTCCACTCCGGCGCAACTGACCTCGGCGCGGAAGTTGCGCCAGGCGCTGGCCGCGTACCGTGACGCGGAGGATCTGATTCAGCTCGGCGCCTACGTGGCGGGTTCCAATCCCCAGCTCGACGCTAGCATACGGCTGCGGCCCGAGCTGATCGACTTTCTGCGGCAGAACCACGGCGTAAGCGCGCCGATTGAAGAGACCCTCTCACGGATGGAAGAACTGGCCCGTGGCCTGGAAGCCGGCGAGCGAATGGTGGTCGCGCAGCCGGCGAAATCCTAGGCCGATGCCTGTCGTCCCGCTCTTTTTTCTCAACGGCGGCCCGCTATGAATGCATTTCGCTTTCCCCTCCAAAAAGTGCTCGACTGGCGCCGCAGCGAGCTCGATCTGGCCGAACTCAAGTTCCAGCAGTTGACGGCCGCCGTGGCGGCGGTCGACCAGGCGCTCGCGGAACTGGAGACGGCCGGTATCCGGGCGGAGATCCTGGTGCGCGACTGGAGCCCCGTGTGTGGCCGCGACTTGGCCGCGTTGGGCAGTTTCCGCCTTCACGTGCGGAAGAAGAACGCGGAACTGTCCGCGCGGCGTGCAGAGTGCGCCGGACGCCTGGCAGCCGGCCGCAGCGCCATGCTGGAGGCGCGCCGCCGCTTTCGCCTGCTGGAGCGCCTCAAGCAGCGCCGCTTCGAGGAGTGGCGCCTGGCTCGCGACAAGGAACTGGAGAACCTGGCAAGCGAATCCTACCTGGCGCGCTGGGTGGGGCGTCTCCATGCCGCCGGCCAGTGAGCCCGCGCCCCACGCAGACAGGATGTGGTGGGTGCTCACGGCTGCAGCAGCTTGCGGTCGCGCATCCAATCGAGCAATCGGTCCGGCCAATTGCCAACCGGCAGTTTTGACCGCAGGCCGAAGCCATGGCCGCCGCTCCCGTAGATGTGCATTTCCGCCGGCACTTGCTGCTTCTCGAGATCCAGGTACAGGTTGACCGTGGTTACTACGTGCGAGCGGTCGTCATCGGCGCAAACCAGAAACGTCGGCGGCGCGTCCTTGGGCACCGTGATGGTTCCCGGCCGGTAGCCGGGATACACGACCACCGCGAAATCGGGGCGCGAGCTGGCCTGATCGATTGGATCGGCCGCATTCGCGTTGCCCGCGTCGAAGCGCGTCTCCATCAGCGCCGCCACTTCGCCGCCCGCCGAGAATCCCATGATCCCGATCCGCGCCGGATCCACGCCCCACTCGGCGGCCCGGCTGCGTACCGTCCGCATGGCCCGCGCCGCGTCCGGCAAGGCATTGCCTTCCACCGTGTAATGGGAGCCCGGCGCGCGCGCCAGCCGGTACTTCAGCACGAACGCCGCGATCCCGTTGCGGTTCAGAAAATCGGCGATCTCCCAGCCTTCCTTGTCGATCACCAGTTGCGAATGCCCGCCGCCTGGCGCCACCACCACCGCCATCCCGCTGGCCTTGTCCTTGGGCGGCAGAAACACGTAGATCGATGGGTAGTGGACTACCGTGAAATTGCTCGGTAGCCTGGCGTCCCCTTGGAACACTTCCGCCGCCGTTTCCCCTTCCGACCCCGGCGCGCCGTTGGGCCAGAGCCGAATCTCCTCTCCCCGTTCGGCGGCCAGCGCGGTCGCCGCGACGAACAAGGTCAACATCCATTGCCTGCGCATATAAGCCCTCCCGATCCCTACCACGCTACCACGCCCGTCCGGGCGCACCGGCGCGGGCAAATTCGGCCCAAAACATCGCTCCGGCCTTTTGTTTTGGATGATGGGCGGTTTCCCGTCTGCGTGTACATTTCCGTTACGGGAAAGTGGGGGTTTTCTGCGGCGCCGGGCGTCTATGTGATAGATTTTAGAGAGGAGAACCATTGATCTTCGAAGCTCCCGCTGCCTTCCTTCTGCAAACTGATCTTGTTCAGATGGTTCGGGAAACCGGCCCCGCCGGTTGGGTGGTCCTGAGCATCCTGATCGTTTTTTCGATTTTTTCCTGGACCGTGATTTTCTCCAAGCTGAGCGCGCTCGGCGGCGCCCGCAGAACCAACTGGCGCTTTCTGCGGGCATTCCGCAAGGCCGCTGCGCTGGACGCGGTGATGCTTGCCAGCGAGCAGTACCGGCCATCCCCGCTGGTTTCCGTGTTCGATTTCGGTTACGAGGAAGTGGAGCGCCAGGTGAAGGCGCGCGGCCGGCTGAACAACCGCACCGCGCTCGAACGCGCACTGCAGTTGGGCGTCAGCGAGGAAATCGCCAAGATGGAGCGCAACATGCACTGGCTGGCGATCACGGCTTCGGTTTCGCCATTCGTCGGCTTGCTCGGCACCGTGCTGGGCATCATTCGCACCTTCAATGCGCTGGGCCAACAGGGCGCCACCAGCCTGGCCGCCGTGGGTCCCGGCATTTCCGAAGCCTTGATCGCCACCGCTTTGGGCCTGTTTGCCGCCATCCCCGCGGCCCTGTTCTATAACCTGTTCGGCAACCGCATCCGCGAGATGGGCGCGCGCCTGGACGATTTCGCGCTCGAGTTTCTCAACCTGGCGGAGCGCAGCTTCAGCGAATAGCCATGGCATTCTCTTCCAACGGCGGCAATGGTCACATTTCGCGGCGCCGCGGCGGCTCCGGTCTGGCGGAGATCAACATCACGCCGTTTGTCGACGTGCTGCTGGTGCTGCTGATCATTTTCATGCTTACCGCTCACGTGATGCAGTTCGGCCTGGAAGTGGACGTGCCGCACACCAAGTACGTGAAGGATACGGCGCAGGAAATGCCGGTGGTGAGCATCACCAAGGATGGCACCTCGTATCTGAACGGCAAGCCGACCAACATCAACGATCTGGGCGCGGCCATTCACCGGCGCTTTGGCAGAGCCAAGGGTGTGTACGTGAGCGCCGACAAGGAAGCCATCTGGGACGTGATCGCCCAGGTGACGGCGGAGCTGGGCGCGGGCGGTTTCCAGGTCAACATGGTGACGCAACCGGAGGATAGCTCCGCCGCAGGCAGAAGGTGATGGTTCAGCACGTCGACATCCTCGATCAACCGGATCGCCTGGCCCGCTGGTTCGCAGGCTCGCTCGGGTTTCACGTCCTGTTGGTCTTCGTATTGCTGTTTTACGGCGCTTTGTTCCGTCACAAGGTGGAGCAGTGGGGCAGTCCCACTGGCGGCGGCATGGGCGCCGTGGCGGTGAACCCGGTGGCGCGCATTCCTTTGCCCGCGCGCCAGTCTCCCGAGAATCCCGTGGCCAACCAAACCGAATCGCAGGTGCCCACGCCGCCGCCCAAGCTGCACCACAAAGCGCGCGTCTTCGAACCGGAGCCGGACGCTATTCCGATCCGGGCACGCAACGCGCAGCAGCGCACACTGGAATCCTCCGCGCCCAACAAGTTTCGCGAGCAGCAGCAGGACCGGCCCAACCAGCTTTATAGCGACGCGGGCCAGCGGGTGAGTTCGCCGATGTACGGCCTCCAGGGTGGAGGCGGTGTCGGGGTGGGAGAGTCGTCGCCCTTCGGGACCCAGTTTGGGTGGTATGCCAAGCTGATTGTAGATAAGGTGGGCCGCGCCTGGCGCACCAGCGATCTGCGGAATGTCACGCAGACGGCGGCGGTGACCTTCCTCGTGAGGCGGGACGGTTCGGTGAGCCACGTCCACATCACGCAACCCAGCGGCAACGTGACGCTCGATTTTTCGGCGCAGCGCGCGATTTTTGACGCCTCGCCTTTTCCCGCGCTGCCGCCCGAATTCCCGCGAAACGATGCGGAAGTGGAACTGCTGTTCAGCTTAAAGTGAGGAAGACGATGAACAGACTCGGGTGGATCGCGGCGGCATCGGCCGCGGCGCTGATGATGGTGGAGGCCCAGCAGGGGCCGGACATGACCTTGCACGTCACCAAGGGCGCCGGGGTCCCGGTCATTGCGGTTCCGGATCTGCGCGGCGCGGGTTCGGCGCAAAGTTTCATGGCGGCCTTCAACCAGACTCTGTGGGACGACCTGTCGGGTTCCGGCGTGATCAAGTTGGCGCCGAAGACCCTGTACCCCCAGGGAGTTCCGCAGCAGCCGGCGGATTTTCGCCAGCCCCCGCCAAACGCCGTTGCGCCCCGCTCGCGGCAGGGCGAGCTGGTTGCGGCGCCCAATGGCGGCGGGTTCTGGATGAGCGACTGGTCCAATCCGCCGGCCGCCGCCAATTACGTGGCTTTCGGCTACTCGGCCGAGCAGAACGGCGTGCTGATGCTGTACGGCAACCTGTTCGATTTGAGCCGCGACACGCCTGCCAACGCGCAGATGATCGGCAAACGGTATCTGGCCTCGACCGACGATGAGAAGGGTGCCCGGCAGATGGCGCACGAATTCGCCGCCGACATCCTCGCCCTGTTCGGTGGAAAAAGCCTCGTCGGCACCCACATCTATTACGTCCATCAGACCGGCTTCAGAGCTCCCAAGGAAATCTGGGTGATGGATTTTGACGGCCAGAACCAGCATTTCGTCACCCGCTTCAACTCGCTTTCCATTGAGCCTTCGGTGGCGCCGGACGGAACCAAGATAGCTTTCACTAGCTACGCCAAGGGCTCACCTGCTATATTTGTGTTTTCAGTGGATCCGGTTCGGGATTTGCGATTCTATAACCAGGTTGCTTCGATGAACGGGCAGCCGTCGTTCACGCCCGATGGTAAGCAGATTGTGTACTCTTCCTCGGCCGGGCGCTGCTGCCGGATTTTCATTGCAGGCGTGGATGGCCGGAGTTTTCGGCCGATAACGTCGGGCGGCTTTATCGATACCGAGCCCAAGGTGAACCCGAAAACGGGCGGCACGATCGTGTTTTCCTCCGGCCGCTCGGGTCCCGAGCAGATTTACATGATGGATATGGATGGCGCGGACATCGAGCGGCTCACCGATGGCACCGGCGAGGCGTCGAACCCCTCCTGGCATCCCAGCGGGCAATTGATCGCCTACGCCTGGACGCGCGGGTATGCCGAGGGCAAGTTCAACATCTTCACCATGGACGTGGCTTCGCGCCAGTACCTGCAGTTGACACACGATCAGGGCCGGAACGAAAATCCCAGTTGGGCGCCCGATGGCACGCATCTGGCGTTCATGTCGAACCGCACCGGGGGATCGCAGATTTGGAGGATGCTGGCGGATGGCACCGCGCAGCAGCAGCTTACCCGCGATGGGCTCAATTACAGCCCCGCGTGGGGAATGTAGAGGAAATAAAATCAGGAGGCGAGTTCATGTTCAGCAAACGACAGATCACTTTCATCGGTTTGGCACTATCACTGGCGATCTTCGCCGGCGGGTGCAAGAAGAAGGCCCCGGCGCCACCGCCACCGCCACCGCCAGTCGTGACGCCGGCGCCGCCGCCGCCACCACCCGCGCCGTCGGTGACCCAGTTTGGCGCGGACCCGAGTTCCATCGTGCGCGGCCAGTCGTCGGTGCTCAGTTGGAGGGTCTCCGGCAACGTAACCAGCGTCTCTATCAATCAGGGGATCGGAGCTGTGCAAAACACCGGCAGCCGTCGCGTATCGCCGGATGATTCGACCACCTACACTTTGACCGCGACCGGACCGGGCGGCCCCAGCACTGCCAGCGCGACCGTAAATGTCTCGGCTCCGCCGCCGCCGCCACCCCCGCCGCCACCACCTCCGCCGGCCAAGACGTTGACGGATTGGGTCGCGGAACTGCAGGATGGGTACTTCGACTACGATAAGAGCGACATCCGCGCCGATGCGCAGACCGCGCTGACGCAGGATGCGGCCACGCTCAAGACCGTCATCGCGGACTTTCCCAGCGCCGTTTTGACGCTCGAAGGGCATTGCGACGAGCGCGGTTCGGCCGAATACAATCAGGCGTTGGGCGACCGGCGCGCCAGCGCCGCCAAGGACTTCCTGGTGCAACTGGGCGTTCCCGCCGACAAGCTGAAGACCATCAGCTACGGCAAGGAGCGGCCGCAGTGCACCGAGCAGAATGAGTCCTGCTGGCAGAAGAACCGGCGCGTTCATTTCTCAACCGGCCAGTAACCGCTCGGCCGGCGACGGCAACACCGGAAGGGGGCGCGCGTCCGCCTCCTTCCGTTCTCGAAGAGGAGTTCTATGTTTCGACGTCTGTGTGTTTTGATCCTTGCGGCTGCGCCCGCGGTGGCGTTCGCCGCCGCCAGCAAGGAAATGCAGGAATTGCAACGCGATGTGGCGCTGCTGCAGGAGCAGGTCCGGCAGCTTCAGCAGTCGCAGGACAAGCAACTCGCCGCCATCACCGTGCTGGTGCAGCAGGCCGTCGATGCCGCCAATCGCGCCAATACCGCGGTCGCCGTCATTCAGAGCAGTTTTCAGCAGAATGTTGCCCAACAGGAAAGCAAGGTGGTGGCGCCGGTGGTCGGGCTTTCCACCCGCATGGACAACCTGTCGAATAATTTCGCTACGCTGCAGCAATCGGTCTCCGATCTCACCAGCCTGGTGGTGAAACTCCAGGCGCAGATGACCGATCTGAATAACGCGGTGAAGGTGATGCAGGCGCCGCCGCCCGCTCCGCCGCCCACCGCCGGCGCACCGCCCGCTGCGGCCGCAAATCCCTGCCCCAGCTCCTCCAAGGACCTCTACGACAACGCCTATCGCGACCGGCAGGGCGGCAAAATCGATATCGCATTGCAGGAATTCGGCGACTATCTGCGTTGTTTCGGCTCGACCGATCTCGCTCCGAACGCCCAGTACTACATCGGCACCATTCATTTCGCGCAAGCCGACTATCCCACCGCGCTCCAGGATTTCGACGCGGTGCTGGAGAAATACTCGGATAACAACAAGACTGCGGACGCGTGGTTGTACAAGGGCGATACGCTGGTGAAGATGGACCGCCGGACCGACGCGCAGAAAGAATACCGGGATCTCATCCTGCATTTTCCCAAGGAGGCGGCCCGGGCATGCCCCAGGCTGACCGACCTGGGCTACCGTTGCCCGGCGCCAGCCGCGCACCCCGCGCCCAAGAAGCGCACCACCGTTCCGAAGCAGTAGGTGGGGCATGCTTTAGCTTGCCCGGAACCGAGTGTTTTTGGGAACTCAACCACAAGTTTCCGCGTATCTGATCCAGGAACGGCTAGACTGTAGCCATACGGAAGGAATCGCTGAATGACTCTTATAAGGAAACGCGTGCTGTTCGCCGCCAGCGTGCTCGGCCTCACCTCGATGGTTGCGACGGCCCAGCCATCGAAGCCCGAAGAAAAACCGGCTGCGAGCCGCACTCTGAAAGCCAAGATGAATTACACCGGGGCCGGCACGGTGGACGAGAAGCACAAGATTTTTCTGTTTGTGTTCGACAGCCCGGATTTCATGCAAGGCGGATCTATGCCGGTTGGTTTCGGCTCGACGTCGGCCAAGGACGGAACTGTGACGGTTGCGGACCTGTCCGTTTCTCCGGTCTACGTTGCCGTTTGCTATGACCCTACGGGCGCGTACGATGGCCAATCCGGCCCGCCGCCATCCGGCGCCTCGATGGGCGTGTACGCCAAGACTCCCGGAACACCCGAGCCAATAAAGATCGAATCCGGGAAGACCGCGGAGATCACGGCAACATTTGACGATTCATTCAAGATGCCGTAAAGGGCCGCTTCTTAACCGGCGCAGCCAGGCCGCGAGTCCGTCCGCTCTTTATGTTAGTCCCCGTCGGGGCCGGGTACAGCCCGGCCCGCTTACGTGTCTCCCGCAACTCTCAATCACAACCGATCTCTTCAACTTTCCCAATCACTTAGCCGCCAAACCCCTTGACGCGCGCCTTATCCTTGAATTGGGACTGTGGCGCCAGGCTCCGCTGCTAGTCCTTGTCCCTGGCCAGGGAACGTTGCACTTGCGTTGGTACTGAACTTCCGGCGCCCCTTAAAGGCATGCGGGGTCCCCCTCGGGCTGGACTCTCGACGGAAGACTTTGGATCTCGGGATTCATGACCGCCGGCGGAATACGGATAGCTGCTATTGCCGCCCGCCGGATACCAGAGAGTAAGGAACGAATCGGCAAGGATGCGCCCGCCATCCAGCGGGCCTCAATCATCGAAGTTTCTACTCGAATCATCGGGTGGCCGATACGCACGGCGATAAGTCCGCTTTAGCCCGGCCACCCGCAACGTCTCATTCCTTCTTACCCGCCCCTCTCGCCCGCGGTGCGCCCAAAAACGCCTGTGTTCTGGCATATAATACGAAGACCAATATGGCAGAACTCGAGATTCACCACGAAGGACACGAGTCCGATGGCAAGGGCCAGAGGGTTGGCGTCCTGGCGGCCGTACTGGCGGTTGCGCTGGCAATCGTCTCCATCATGTCGCACCGCACGCATACGGAGGCCATCATCAGCAAGTCCGAGGCCAATGACGCCTGGTCGGAGTACCAGGCGACCCGCATCAAGACTCACAACGTCGAACTGGGGTCGAACCTGCTGCTGGTGCTCGGCGCCAAGGGCGAAGCCGCGGAAAAAATGAAAGCCGACAACGAAGCGAAGCTGACGAAGTACGAAAACGAGGGCAAGAAAATCGAGCAGGAAGCCAAGGGCCATGTGGCGGCTTCGGAAGCGGCCGAACACCGCGCACTGCGGTATGACCTGGGCGAGGGGCTGCTCGAGATCGCGCTGGTGCTGAGTTCGATTTACTTCATTTCGCGCAAGATGATGTTCCCCTGGATTGGTCTGATCGCCGGCGTGGCGGGGATCGCCATCGCGCTGACCGGGTTGGCGATGTAGCTCCGCAGCCCAAGCGGGCGCGCCCGGTGACGGACACAATATCCATGGGGATGCGGGTTCCCCGCGGCCGCGGGCGTGGCGGAGCCACTGTCCGCCGCGCTCCCGGAATGTTCGCGTAGTCGTGCTGGCGCGGCGCGGCCATACGCCTTGGGTGGGGCGGTACGCGAAAGTGGAGTTCCACCGCACCCTGCTTTCCGGGATCGGCTGATGTGAAGCGGGGCCCATGACCCTCCCCGCAATGGGGTCCGCCGGTTTCAGCTCACCAAACGCGGCAGGCGTTGGCGCGCACCATCGGCTGGCCCGGCTTGCACGAGAAAGCTCTGGCGAACTCGGGCATGTTAGAGACCACGCCGTTGATGCGATATTCGTCGGGCGAATGCGGATCGGTGAGCGCGTGCAGGCGTTTGTTGGCTGGGCGTTCGTCGCCGCAGGCCCACTGCGCCATGCCGATGAAGTACCGCTGGTCGGGAGTGAAGCCATCGATGGGCGCGAGCTTCATGTCCTTGGTCGCGTCTTTCCACGCCATGTAGGCCAGCATCGTGCCGCCCAGGTCGGCCACGTCTTCGCCCAGCGTCAGCTTGCCGTTGATCTTGATGTCGTCGATCACGGTGTATTGCGAATACTGCGTGGAAACGCAGGCGGCGCGCGCGACGAAGGCGTCGGCATCCTGCTTGGTCCACCAATCCTTGAGGTTGCCCTTGGCGTCGAACTGGCGGCCTTCGTCGTCGAAGCCGTGCGTCAGCTCGTGGCCGATGGTGGCGCCGGTGTTGCCGTAGTTGGGCGCGTCGTCCATCTTCGGATCGTAGAGCGGCGGCTCTAGCACGCCGGCCGGAAAGTTGATGTCGTTCATCTGCGGGTCGTAGTATGCGTTGACCGTGGGCGGCGTCATCCCCCACTCGTTGCGATCCACCGGCTTGCCGATCTTGGCAAGCTCCCGCCGGTTCTCGAAGAGATCGCAACGCGCGGCGTCGCCCGCATAGTCGTCGGGTGTGATGACGACGGAACTGTAGTCGCGCCATTGGTTCGGGTAGCCGATCTTATTGACCACCGCATGCAGTTTTTCGAGCGCCTTCTGCTTGGTCGCTTCGCCCATCCAGGCGAGCTGGCGAAGATCCGCCTCCATCGCCTTTTCGATCTCGCGCGTCATGGCGACGGCGCTGGCTTTAGTGCCGGGGGTGAAGGTTTTTTCCACGAACACCTGGCCGAGGGCTTCGCCGAGGTTCCGGTCCACGCGGCGCACGCAGCGCTTCCAGCGCGGTTCCATCTCTTTCACGCCGCGCAGGTACTTGCTGTAGAAATCGAAATCCTCGGTGACGAACGCTTTGCCCAAATAGGCTGCGCGGTCGTTCACCAGGTGCCACCGCAGATACGTCTTCCAATCGCCGATGGGGCGCGATTCGATCAGGGTTTCGACTTCACCGAAGAACTTGGGTTCGGTGACGTTGACCACCGCGGGCGCGGCGAGGCCGATGGTCTGCCAATATTGCGGCCAGTCGAAGTGCGGCGTGAGCTTCTCGAGATCGGCCGATGACAACTTGTGAAACAGGTTGTAAGGATCGCGCAGCTCGACGCGGGTAAGCGACGCTTTGGCCAGCTCGGTTTCGATCGCCATCACGGTAGCGGCTTCCGCGCGCGCGGCCGCTGGCGCATCGCCCAGCAGGCCGAACATGCGAGTCACGTGATCGAGATAGCGTTCGCGCGTCTCTTTCGATTTGTCATCGGTCTTGACGTAGTAATCGCGATCGGGCAGGCCCAAGCCGCCGGCGCCGGCGAAAGCGATCACTTGTTCGGAGTCGGCGAAATCCTGGTTGGATCCGAAGCCGAAAAGAGCCGAGCTGGAAGCAAGGTGCAGCCGCGCCAGCAGCGGCGCTAGACCGGCGGCGCTCTCGAGGGCCGCGATCTCGCCCAAGCTTGTTTCGAGCGGCCTCGTGCCGGCCTTTTCGATGCCCGCCTCATCCATGCAGGCGGCGAAGTAGTCGCCGATCTTCTGCTGGTTGGGCGAGCGGCCCGGCGCCGGCTTGGCATACTCCTCTAGCAGTCCCCACAGGTACTGCATGTTCTCGGTGGCCAGTTTGCTGTAGACGTTCCAGCGCGCCTGGTCGGGCGGAATCGGGTTCAGCTTGTTCCAACTGCCGCAGGAGAAGCGGTAGAAATCGATGCAAGGGTCGACCGAGCGATCGAGAAACTTCAGCTCCAGGCTCGGCGTGTAAGGCAGGGAAGTGAGGGGCCGGTCTTGCGCAGCGAGGAGCGGCGCAAAGAGGAGGCAGACAACGGGCAAAGAGCGCATATTCACAATGCCGAGCGTATCACGCCCGGAGCGGGCGTGGAAGCGGCTGGAACTCTGGTGGGCCCTGAAGGATTTGAACCTTCGACCGACGGATTATGAGTCCGCTGCTCTAACCGCTGAGCTAAGGGCCCTAGCCTTTCTATTTCATTGTATTACGGTGATTTCGTCGAACTGCATTTTGGCCTGTGCCCAATTCTATGCCCACTTCTTTCCTCGGAACGGGCTGATTGGACATTTCCAGCTTCTCGAAAGCACTCTCGACCGGCTCGGGCGAAGGATGCACGTAACTTCGTGAAATCGTGATGCTGTTATGGCCGGCAATCTTCATGTTCGTGAAGGCGTCCACGCCGAGCAAACCGAGCCTGGTCAACTGGTATGTCGTAATGAATGTACCACGGAGTCTTCCGGCATCTTCAGGAGTTCCCGCACTTTCGCATGCTGGTGGTCGAGCGGACCGCCCGATCCGCTACAAGCTCTGGGGCTGTGAAATCGCCGGCGACTGACACCTGGCGCACCAGATTACAACAAGCGGCAAGCCCACTGAAACGCCCTCGCCGGCAACGTGTATACTGAACCAGAGTCTTCGATGCGGAACCTCGTCCTCGCCGCCTTACTCTTGCTGCCGGCTCACGCTCTGCGCGCTCAGCAGCCTTGCGAAAGCCTCACTGGCCTCAAGCTCCAACGCGCCACCGTCACCTCTGCAACCGCGTTTCCCGCGGGACCGGCCACCGGACTGGGGAGCCCCCATACGCCGCCTCCCAACGCGCCCGAGCGCTGCGTAGTGAAAGGGATCGCGCGCCCCAGCGCCGATTCCGAAATCAAGTTCGAGGTCTGGCTGCCCGCCCGTTGGAACGGCAAGTATCGTCAGATCGGCAACGGTGGATGGGCAGGCTCGGTTCCCGCCGGCTCACTGGTCGATCCGGTGAAGCTTGGCTACGCCGCTGCCGGCACCGACGATGGTCACGCCGGCGGAAACGGAGCCGAGTGGGCCATCGGCCACCCCGAGAAGCTCATCGATTTCGGCTACCGCGCCGTTCACGAGACCAGCGCACAGGCCAAAGCCATCATCCAGGCCTTCTATGGCAAGGAGGCCTCGCGCAGCTACTTCTTCGGCTGCTCCGATGGCGGACGCGAAGCGCTCATGGAAGCGCAGCGTTATCCCGAGGATTTCGACGGCATCGTCGCCGGCGCCCCAGCCAACAACTGGTCGCACCTGTTCGCCGGGTTCCTCTGGAACGAGCAGGCACTGCTCAAGGACCCCGCCAGCGCCATCCCGCCCGCCAAGCTGCCTGTAATCCAGGCTGCCGCTCTCGCCGCCTGCGATGCGCTTGACGGCGTCCGGGACGGGCTCATCGAAGACCCGCGCATTTGCCGTTTCGATCCTTCCGTCCTCGCCTGCCAGTCCGGCGACGCGCCCGATTGCCTCACCGCGCCCCAACTCGAGGCGCTCCGCAAGGTCTACGCCGGTCCCAGGGATCCCCACAGCGGCGCGCAGATCTTCCCCGGCTATCCGCCAGGAACCGAAGCCGGCGCCGACGGCTGGGCAGCCTGGATCACTGCGGCGCCGCCGGAGCACGCCATTCAGTTCAGCTTCGCCAACAGCTTTTACGGCCAGGCCGTCTTCGAACAACCCAACTGGGACTGGCGCACCCTCCATTTCGATGCCGACGTCGCCTTTGCCGATCGCAAGGCCGGCCCGATTCTCAACTCCACCAACCCCGACCTCCGCCCTTTCCGCGCCCACGGTGGCAAGCTGATCCAGTATCACGGCTGGGGCGACGCCGCTATCGCGCCGCTCAGCTCCATCGAATATTACGAAAGCGTGGGTGCCTTTCTCGCCCGCTTCCCAGACGCACAAGGCGATGCCTCGCGCCCCATTCACGATTTCTACCGCCTCTTCATGATCCCCGGCATGGGGCACTGCGGCGGCGGCGCCGGACCCAACCGCTTTGGCAACAGCAGCGGCTCGCCCGGCGGTCCCGAGACCAACATTATGAGCGCGATCGAGCAATGGGTCGAAAAAGGAATCGCGCCCGAGAAGATCGTCGCCAGCGGCGTCCGCGGCGGCAACCGCACCGAAACCCTCACCCGCCCGCTCTGCCCCTACCCGCAGGTCGCCAAGTATAAGGGCGCGGGAGACCCCAACGATGCCGCCAGCTTCGTCTGTGCCGAAGCCGCACGCTAGCCGGCGGACAAGCACCCACGCCAGTCACGCCCGCTCGCCTGCCGCACGGCCGCTGGGTGATTCCAGGTTTCCGGTTTTGATCCGCATGCCGAAGCCGCTCTCTTCGGGGACGCGGATGAATCCGCCCTCCGGGGCGATGGGGTTCTCCAGCATGGCCGGCCAATCGTGCTCGTAGAATCGCTGGCAGCTCTCCTGGATCCACACGTTGGGCGATGCGGTTGAAAGGTGGGCGGTGGCGTAGAGCAGCCGCGGAACAAACGATCTTCGGCTGAGCGGCAGGGCCGAATTATCGCGGACCGCGCAGAGATTTCGGATCTTCGCATGCCGGGCGGGTTCAAGGTAACCCGACGTCTCGCCTGCTCTCCCAATGGCGAACGAAAGCTTCCGCCTGCGGAAAGCCAGCCGCGATTCCCCTAAACCGCGTGAGTTCCGCCTGCACAGGGTACCACTTGTCCGGCTGCTGGGATGCGTGGGCATAACAGGCGGCGCGCCGCTGCGATTCGACGCCCGAGATGTCCACGAACTCGGTAGGAGAGAACATCATGGCGTCTTCGGCGACTTCATAGAAAAAGAGGGCGGACCGCTTGCCGCCTGCGAGCCAGGCATCCAGGACAAGCGTCGAGAGCGCACGGTGGTCCCGGTGTTTGTCGATCGGCCAGTGAGTGAAAACGACGTCGGGCTTTTCGGAATCAAGCGCGCGCCGGAACTCGTCGTAATGCGGGTTATCAACGATCGAGCGGCCGTCGTACTGTCCCGCGAAGGAGGCGCGAGCCTTGAGGATGCGGCACGCATTCTCGGCTTCGGCGGTGCGCACGGCGCCGCACTGCCGCAGGTCCGCGCCCTTGCAGAATGCCTCGCCCCGATTCAGGTACAGCAGAACGACTTCGTGTCCGGCCTGTGCGTAGCGGGCAATGACGCCGCCGCAGCCGCACTCCGGATCACCCGGGTGACCGCCAGCGACCACGATCTTCAGGCGGCCCTGAGGATGGCCGGTTATGGATTGGGAAAAGACGGCCGCCAACGGTACAGCAGCCGATGCGGATGACACCAGTGTGCGCCGGGAGATGAACATGCAACGATTCTAAGACAGCGCGGCGGGGAGTGAAGCATCCATGAACTGGAGCGGCTTCACGCGCCCCACTGTGCCGTCCACGCGCCCGCACCGGGGTCAACGTCCACGCCCGCCGGACCAGCCTGGCTCGCCGAACCCTTGATTCCCTTCAGCATCAGCCCGCCGAGCTTCGCCGGCAGCTTCACCGCTCCCGGCGCGGGTCCGTTGCCGCGCTCGAAACGCAACCGCCAGCCCCCGGCTTCCGGAGTGAGCTCCAGGTTGATGCGGCCGAAACGCGTCGGCGTCTGCTGCACACGAAACGGCTGCTTGAGTGCCAGCTCCGGGGCGCCGATGCCTTCCAGCAGACGCAGCGTCGCGCCATCCTCCAACGCCAGCATGTGGCGCAGGTACAGCACGCACTCCGCACTCGCCCAGTTGTGCGGCATGTCGCCTACGTAACCCGCTACCGTCGAGCCGCGCAGCGGCTGCTCCTCCCGCCAGCAGTACAGCGGCGACGAATGATTCAGGAACCCGTGGAACGTCCGCCTCGCCCAAGCCGCCTCGCCCGACCAGAGGTAGGCATGCGCCGCGAAGGGCGCGTTATAAGTCCACAGACCTCCGTGAGCGAGCCATCCCGTCTCCACCGGCACGTCTTCCAAGGTGCACCACTGCATCAGCGCGTTGTGCCCGCGCACGACCGGATGGTTGCGGTCGAAGACCAGCCCGGGGTAGATCGCCTGTGCCAGCGCCCACTGGGCCGTCTGCGGCCGTGGCCGGTCCCATTCGCTGCGCCGCCACGCCGGATCCCCCCGCATTACCATCGGCAGGTAGTCGAATCCCGCCGGATGGCGCACCATCTCCTGCCTGGCCGCCGCTTCGAAGGCCGCGCGGAGTTCGGCATAGAACTTCGCGGCGCGCTCTAGACCGTTGCGGGCCGGTCCACCCGCGGCCTCGGTCGCCGCCTTCAATCCAGCCAGCGACCACAGCGGATTGGTGAACTCATTACCCTTGCTGAATCCGCCATCCGAGAAGCCGAGCGCGAGCAACCCGTACCGGCCCGCCAGCGAGCCCTCCGCGCGCCCCTTGTCGCGCATCGATTCCAGAAAGTCCGCCGCATGCGCGATCTTCGGCTTCAGTTCGCGGTAGTCGGTCCAATCCTGGCCTAGTTCACACTGGCGCACGGTGGAGAACATCGCGATCGCCGCATCCTTGAAGTGCTCCGGCCCGCCGCCGGCGTCCAGGGCACCGTCAGGACGCTGGTAGGTCCACGTCGTCTGGAGCCCTTCGCGCGCCTCTTTGTCGTAGCCCAGGTAGCGGGCCGCTTCGAGTATGAAGTTCCCGTCCACCACCCACAAGCCGCGATAGCACGTCGGCCCCACCTGGAAGGTCAACCTCCCGTTGCGCACCTCCCGCGCCTGCAGGATATTCCGCGCGCAGGAGATCAAGAAATCGCCGTAAGGCTGCGGAAGTTCCCACTCCACAGCGCCACCGAACGGATGCCAGCTCTTCCAATAGCCGCGTGCCTCTTCGAGCAGCGCGCCGCCGTTCAGCGCGTCCACCGTCTGCCCTTCTTGCGGAAAACGGAACAGAACCTCCGCCGGCAGTTCCAATGCCTCCAGCCCCAGGTGCCACTGCGAACCCAGATCGGTGATCCGCAGGTCGTGACTCGCCGCGAGTAGTTGCGTCTGGTTGGCGTCGTCGAACGTTATGCTGCGCCCGCTTCCGACGAGCAGGCTGCGCGTCCGGATTCGCACCACCGGCACGGCGCGGCGGCGCTGCACGTCCCGGTTCGTAATCCGCAGCAGCACGTTGTCGACGCGTCCTTCTCCAGTGCGGTTGGTCGCGAAGCTGATCAGCTCAAAGTGCGCCTCGGGCCGCGTTAGCAACGTGTGGATGATCGGCACTCCAGGAGATTCGAGTGTCTGCCGCTCGACCTGGTCGCCCTCCATCCCAGCCAGCGAGAACTCGACCACGGTCTTGAAGTAATCGAGCGGCCCCCGCCCGGGATGGCCGTACAGCAATCGGCCCTGCGAGTCCACTAAGCTCTTGTGCGGATCGTCCGGAAAGCAGTACGCCGTCTGCCACTGGAGTGGCGCGTAGCGGAAGTCAACCGCCGGATTCGTATCCCGGCTCCCTTCAGCCCCAGCCGCCGCCTCTACCGGCGCCGCCAACGCGCCCGCGGTGCCCAGCAACTCCCGCCGGGTCACTTGGATCTTCTCTCGTCTAGCCATTACGCACGACCCCATCAGCCAGATTCTCCATTCTAACGACTTGTCGTTCCCTACCCAGGCTGTGGAACGTCCCCCCTGTCCGGTGGGCGATGGTCCGAGAGAGACGCAGCCTTTTCACCCTCGCCCTGGTTCCCAGCAGGAACCGATCAGTTTCCCGCCTCCGGACGCAACACGCGAGCATTGTCATTGGTAGCGATGCGAGCGCCGCCTGCGTTCGGGAAATCCATCGCCTTGACGGTGACGTTCCAGCCATCCACGACCACCAGAGGCCGCGCGCCCCCCAGAGCGCGCAAACCTGCCTCGATCGTGATGGTCCGCCTCTCTCCAGGTAGCAAGGAAACATAGTTCTCGGAGTAGTAAACGGGCAGCACGCGCTGATTGGTTCGCTGGTTCCGAAGCTGCACATGCGCCATCACCCCGATGTTGTGCGTGGGATTGGATAGCTTCAGCTCCAGCCGGCAGTTGCCGCCGGCGTCGCGGCGGGCCACGCGCCCGTCCAACTCCACATCCGGGAGGGCATCCAGCCCGCGGAGATCGTCCTGCACCGTTTCCTTCCAATAGAAATTGTCGGACACAGCCTTGCCATTCGAATCCATCAACTGCAGCTTCACGAAGTGAACCGCAGACAAACCGGCGGGGTGCGGCAGAGTTCTCAGCTCCAGGGCGCCGGACGCGGGCGCCGCCGGAATCGCTGCGGTCTCGTCGAATTTGACGCTGCCATTGAGATTGAGAATCCGCAGACGGTACGTCATGTCCTTCAACGGCACGGCGGTATGGTTGATGAGCATGATCTTGAAATCGTCTTGCGTCATCATGATGTGAACCTGCTCGTCCGCTTTTTGGACGGCGAAATACGATGCGAACGGCTCCAGCGAATAGTCGTAGATCTGCCAGACCAGGCTGGGACAGGCGGGATTACTCATCCACGCGATGATGGCCGTGGTGGGGTTGAAGAGGCGCGACATACGGGCTTCGTACATCGCGCGGAACGCCTCATAATCGGCTAACTGCGCTTTGCGCACGAAGTCGGCCAGCGTGTTGTAAGGGCCGTAGCGTTTGGCGAGGACCGCCTGGAATGGTTTGTCGACCGGGTTGCCGTTGCCGCTGACCAGAAAGTGCCCGGCCCAATCGTCATTGGGGAAATTGAGATCGAAAAGATCTTTCTGAGGCATCCATGCCTGGATCGCTTCCAGCGTGGGAATCGAGGCGCTGCCGATTTCGGTATTGAATGCCGGGTAGTTTCCATAAAACAGCCGCGGCTCGCGCCAACTATAGCTGACGCCCGACACCACGCCGTTGCCCGCCGTCGAGCTGGATTGGTAATAGCGGTCCGGGTCCAGTTGCTTGACCATCGCGGCGATTCCGCGATCGATCTCAGGCGGCGGCGCGCCTTCGTTGCGCCCGCACCAGATCACGATAGATGGATGGTTCCGGAACCGCAACACCTTGTCGCGGACATTCGAGAGGTACAAGGGCGCATCCAGCGGGTCTAAACCGTTCGCCGGGTTGGCCTGGAAAAACTCGTCCCACACCATGATTCCGTAGCGGTCGCACAGATCGTAGAGGTCTTCCGTGGTACTCTGGCCGACCCAGTTTCGCAGGATGGTGTAGTTGGCGAATTTGTGCAGCTTGATTTGCGCTTCCAGCCGCGCGCGCGGGATGCGTTTCAGGACCTCGTCCATGCCCCAGTTGCCGCCCTTAGCGAAGATGGGCACGCCGTTAACGGAAAGTGTGAGATTGCGCGATCCGTCCACGAAATATGCCACCTTGCGAATTCCAACGTTCAGCTCCAGCGTGTCCGATTCGAACTTGTTGAACGCGAAACTCAGGCGCAGGGGGTACAGATTCGGCTCGCCGAAACCGTTTGGCCACCAGAGCTTTGGATTGGCAAGACGCAGCGGCGGCGTATTCTGAGGATTCAGTGTGACAAGCTGCGAGGAGTTAGGTGCGAGCGTGAGAGAGGATGATTGGAACGCGATATCGCCCAACTTTCCGGATAACTTGCCCGTTTGAGGAGTGTTGCCCGTGTTGTTGACCGTCACTTCTATGGAGACGTCAGCCGAGTCCGTGCGTGGCAGCGGCAGGCCGGTAGTGATGCGAGGATTTTGAAGAATCACAGGGCCGGTAGCGGAGAGCGTGACCTTTTGCCAGATGCCGATCTGGCGATCGCGGACGCCTGCAACCCAGTCCCAGCCGATGGAGGCGACGAAAGTCGGCCCGTCCTGTCCCAACGGTCCGCCCGGCCCGCCGCCGTTGGGGCCGCGCTGGTTGGCGACGGTCTTTTCCCACGGATCGCCAGGATGCGGCGGCGGCGCGATCAGCACCGCCAGCGCCGCCTTTTTCCCGGGCTTCACCAAGGCCGTAACATCGAAATTTCCCCGGATGAACGCCCCTTTGATGGTTCCCACTTTGTTCCCGTTGACCCATACGTCGGCGATGTAGTTGATGCCCTCGAAGTTCAGCCAGATCTGCCGGCCCGCATACTCCACGGGCACGATGAACTCGGTTCGATACCAATAGGAAGTGCGCGCGAGGCTTTCGGGGATGATATTAGGCCGGTTGTTCTCCCCGTAGGTTGGTTCCGGGTAGATGTTGTTGCTCACCAGCGTGGTCAGGACCGTTCCGGGAACGGTGGCGCGGTACCAGTCGGGCGATGAGGGGCCGGGCGCCTGCTGCCATTGGGACGAGTGGCTTGGCCGGTTCTTCTCCGGATCCACCGGCCACGATACGATCCCCTCCACCCGTGGAGCGTTGTGATAGCGCACTTCGTCGGGCACTTTTGACGCGGTAGGCGGATTGGCGCCGGCGGTCGGGGGTGGTGTGTACGGCTTGACAACGTAGGTGCGCGGCGCGAATCCGACTTTCGATATTGCCTCGCCCGATTGCGTCACATGCGCCGCATCCTGCATCAGCCAGCCGGTGGAAATCTGCACCGCGCCTGGCTTTTTTGCCGTCGAAATTCCCGCAATCGCCAGGAATCCGGCCGATAACGCGATTCGAATCGAAACAGTCTGAGTTGCTTTCATGACCGAAAAATCCGTTTCGGCTCTGGCACCGGCCTCGATTGTATATCCGGCCGCTCTGAGAGATTCACCGTTTAATGGGTATCCCCTCCCCGAAGCATGGCCTGTTTCTTCAAATCTTCGGCGACACGTGCAACGCTTTCCGGCTTGCCCAGGTCGCGCCAGTAATCGCCGTCAGCGCGATAAGCTACAATCCTCTCTCCTTCACCTGCCAGCCGCAGATAAGACTGGACAATGGAGAACGCCCCTACTTCGCTCATCATCTCCAGGAGGCGTGGCGAGATCACGTGAATTCCAGAGAACGCCAGCTCCTCGAGCTGCGGTGACGGCCTCACCAGTTCAGTATTCCGCTCTTTGACCAGCCGCCGCCCGCAAAGCCGCATTTGCTCGTCGAACAATAGATATCGGGAAGTCCGACGCTGCTGCACTGCCAGTGTAGCCAGCGCCTGGTTTTGCACGTGGAAGTCGAGCATTCGCCGCAGATCGATGGTGCTGATCACGTCAACATTGTGCAGGATGAACGGCGCCGCCGACGGACCCTCTTCGCGAAAGAACCACGCCGCCTTTTTCAAGCCGCCGCCCGTATCCAGCAAGCTGCCCTCTTCGGATATCTCGATCCGCATTCCGAAGTTGTTCCTCTTGCGCAGATATTCAGCGATCATTGCGGCAAAATGGTGCACATTGACGATGACTTCACGCACTCCAAATTCCCGCAGGCGTGCGATGGTGATCTCCAGCAGCGTGCGTCCGGCCACCTCAACCAGCGCCTTGGGCCGATCATTGGTTAGCGGACGCAACCGCGTGCCCAGCCCGGCGGCCAGAATCATTGCTTTCATTTACCCAGCTTCTCCATTTCAACGTGGCGCACAACCACGTCCAGGCCCTGCCGGCCGCGGAAATGCCGGGCCAGGGCCTCCGCCAGGTACACTGAGCGGTGCTGGCCACCGGTGCAGCCAAACCCCACCATCAAGCTATGGAAGCCGCGCTCCTGGTAGTTCTTCACGCTCGCTTCCACCATCGACGTGGCGCTGGCCAGAAACTCGCATACGCTTGCCTGCCCGCTCAGATAATCGATTACCGTCGCGTCCTTGCCGGTGAGAGACTTGAAGCGCTCTTCGCGGCCGGGATTCGGCAGCCCGCGGGCGTCAAAAATGAAACCGCCGCCATGTCCGCTCTCGTCCTTCGGCGGGACGCTCTGGTGAAATGAAAAACTGAAAATCTTCAATGCCAGGTTGGCGCCCCGCGAAGCGGGCGCCGGAACAGATTTCGCAACTTCTTGCTTGCCGGCGGCTTCCGCCGGCGTGATCAAGCGCTGCAGCTTCTCCGACGCGATCATGTGCTCAAACGCGCCCAGCAGCGTGGGCAGTGCGATGGGCAGCTTTATGTGCTCGAGCAGCCAGCGCAGGTTCTTCAGCGCAAAGGGTACACTCTGCAGGAAATGCGGCTTTCGCTCATAAAAGCCGCGGAACCCATACGCCCCCAGCGCCTGCATAATGCGTACATGGACAAAAGCGTAGTAATGGCGCATGAACTCTTCCTGCGTCAGTTCGACGAACTGCCCGAGAGCCGCTAAGTAGTGCTCCAGCAGATGCTGGCGCAGCGCGGGAGGCAGGTCGGCCTTGGCGTCATAAAGCAGTGAAGCAATATCGTAGTGCAACGCGCCTTTGCGCCCACCCTGATAGTCCAAGAAGAATGGCTGGCCGTCGCGCAGCATCACGTTGCGCGACTGGAAGTCGCGATAAAGAAAATAGTCGCGGCTGGCGGTCAGCAGAAACCTGGCCAGGCGGCTAAAATCATTTTCCAGCTCCTGCTCATTGAAGGGAATTCCCGCCAGCTTGAGAAAGTAATACTTAAAGTAATTCAAGTCCCACGCAATCGACTGGCCGTCAAAGCTGGAGCGTGGATAACACACTTTGTAGTTCAGGTCCCGCGAAGCTTCGATCTGGAAGCGCGGCAGTTGCGCCACCACCTTACGGTAAGCCTCCACCACCACGGGTGCGAAGTTGTCTCCTACCCTGTTTTTCGAGAGAAATTGAAACAGTGTGACGTCGCCCAGGTCTTCTTCCAGGTAAGCGCCCGCATCCAGTTCCGTTCCGTAGATCTCCGGCACAGGCAGGCCATGGCTGCGGAAGTGCCGCGAGAAGTCCAGAAGAGCGACGTTCTCCTCGCGCACGTCATACAGGATACCCACCGCGCTCAGATCCTGATGGGCGAGCCGAAGAATATTGCGCCCTGACCCTCCCAGACCGCCCTGCAAGGGCTGCACTCGCTCCACCGGAAGGCGAAAATGCCGCTCAAAAAGCTGTTTCAGAACATCCATGGATTCTGTTCGCAACCGTCAGCGCCTTTTGTTCTCATGGTAACTAACCCAGATCACACGCCGAAACACAAATTGCCGTACCTGGAACTCCCGGCCATCGCAGACTCCCCGGACGGCGTTCTGGGACGTGGCGGGGCGAATGGTCAGGGACTCGGACACTGGCCAGTAACGGCGTCGAGGAAGTGTCAGCCGGAACGACAAGTCGGCACCGTCCCGCGCCGCCGGCGCGAACGGCCAACACCCGCCGTCGTGCCGCCGCGGCGCACGCGCGGCGCAATCCCACGCTCGGTTCCGCGGGGGTGACGTGCAGAGGTCGATTCGCTCCATTCACGCTTCGCTGGACGCCGGCGTCAACTTCATCGACACGGCGCCTTTCCGTCAGGGCCACAACTCCGACTTGGGTAGGCCAAAACGGCTCGCGGAGGGAAAGTGCAACTCGCGGTACCAAAGGATGGCGATTTGGTTTAGACTGGCTGTGACCCAAAAGTCCAAAATCGAAATTCCGGATAAGATATGCGACACCTTGCAATCATTCTCCTGGCCCTCGCCCCCTTCCCCGCGCTGGCGGCGCCCTACGTGGACGGCTACGACGCCTACGGAGGCTGGCAGAAGTTGAAAGGGGAAAAGACCGGCTTCTTCCACACCCAGCGGATCGAAGGCCGCTGGTGGCTGGTCACCCCCGATGGCAACGTCTTCTTTTCTAAGGGCGTCGATAACGTGAGCTACGCGCCGGAATCGGATTCTTCGCCCAAAGCCCCCGACGACCTCGCCGCATGGGTCGCCATGGCCACTCGCCAACTACGCGGCTGGAATTTCAACACCGCGGGGGCATGGTCGGCCAGTCAACTCTACACCGCCGGAATCGCCTACGCTCCGGTGGTCAACATCGCGTCTTCCGCCGGGCGCGATGTCTGGCTGAAGGGCGGCGTGGTCGATTACTTCAGCCCCGAGTTTCACGATGCCGCGGACCGCGTGGCCCAAAGGCTCTGCGCACGCCACGCCAAGGACCCCTGGCTGATCGGTTACTTCACCGACAATGAGCTGCGCTGGGGCCGCGACTGGCGGTCGCAGGAAAGCCTCCTGGAAGGCTACCTGAAAATGGCGCAAACGTCTGCGGGATTCCTGAAGGCGTCGGAGTTCATCAAGGCTCGTGGCCATTCGCCGGGCGACCTGACCGAGGACGACAAGGACCAGTTTCTTGGAATGGCCGCCCGGGAGTACGCCCGCGTCACGCACGATGCGATCCGCCGCCAGGACCCCAACCACATGGTTCTCGGCTGCCGTTTCGCCGGTTATCCCGGAGACTCGGTGATTCAGGCGGTGGGCGAGTACTTCGATGTCATCTCATTCCACAGCTACAATCCCCTGCCGCCTTCCGGCCGTCTGGAGTTGATTACCAGGCTGACCGGGAAGCCAACCATGATCACAGAGTTCAGCTTCAAAGCCATGGACAGCGGGCTCCCCAACACCAAGGGGGCGGCCAGGCCAGTTGCCACGCAAGAAGACCGCGCCGCCGGGTTCCAGGCATACGTGGAGGCCTTGGCCGCGCTGCCTGGCTGCGTGGGTTTCCACTGGTTCGAGTATCGCGACGAGCCCAAGGAGGGCCGCCGCCTCGACGGCGAAAATAGTAATTATGGTGTGGTGAAAATCGATTTCACGCCTTGGGAAGCGCTCACCAAACGTATGCGGCAAGTCAACGCCGGAATCGAGAGCCTCCACGCCCAAGCCGCCAGCCGGTAACTGCCCGCCCCGTGGGCCCTACACCGTGTGAGGCGACGCAGATACCCCCGCCCACAGTGATCTTCCGCTGGCGTTTCTTGAAGCTCTTTCATAGCACTCTACGGTTAGCAAGCGGTTCCCCGGAAGCCCTCAATCATGCGCTCAAAGGCTAGGAACGGCGGCCGTCATACCCGATTTGGTTCGGGATGGACCCAGGGTTGGCGATACAAACGTCGCAGCATGGCGTTGGCTTCGTCGTCCCGCGCGACCCGGCCCGCGGCGGAGTCCCAAGCCAGCGTCCGCCCCAAAGTGAGCGCGATATTGCCGAGGATGCAGGACGACGTGGAGATGTGGCCCTCCTCGATATCGGCCACCGGCTTTCCCCGCGTGGCGATTGCACGGAGAAAATCCTGCATGTGTGCCCGTATGGCAGGAGCGCAGTGTTTTTCCAGGCGAGGTTCGGTGTTGTCTTCAGGGTACTTGTCCAACTCGTAGGCCACGTCTTTGTGTATCGCCGGTCCTTGGCCGAGTGGGGTGAAGTCGTAGCTGTAGACGCTCGCCTTAAGCGTTCCCCTCTCACCGTAGAGAGTCGCACCCCAGGTGTATTTCGGATCCGGCGGTTGCCCCCAGTTGCGATGCTGCCATACCACTTTGAGATCGTCGTAATCGAAGACCACGGTCTGGGTGTCCGGGATGTTCGATTTCCTTCCCTTGTGGATCAGGATGCCACCCGAAGAACTGATGCGCCTTGGCCACCCCAGATTGAGGAACCATCGGGTCATGTCGAACATGTGGATCCCCATATCGCCCAGGGTTCCATTGCCGTATTCCATGTAGTTGCGCCAGCCGATGGGATGCTTGCCGCGGATGAAGGGCCGCATCGGCGCAGGTCCGGTCCACATATCGTAGTCCAGATAGGCGGGCGGATCCATATCCGGAGGGTCCTGGCCACCTCCGCGGCCGTAAGAGTAGATCTCAACTAGTCCGACCTTACCCAGTTTGCCGTCTTGGACGATGGTATCGCGGGCTTCCGCTAGGTGAGGCGTACTGCGCCGCTGCGTACCCACTTGCACAACCCGGCCGTATTTGCGGGCGGCGGCGAGCATGGATTGCCCTTCCACCACATCCACGCTAATTGGCTTCTGCACATAAACGTCGGCGCCGGCTTCGACGGCGGCGATCATCGGCAGCGCGTGCCAGTGGTCCGGAGTATCGATCAGGCAGATGTCCAAATCTCTTTCCTTGAGCATCTCCCGGTAGTCGCCGTAAGTGCGCGGCGTTTTTTTCGATGCCTGCCGGGAAGCCACTATGCCGGCAGCTTCGGAAAGCATCTGCTTGTCGACGTCGCACATAGAGACCACCTCGACCGGGGCCACCTGGATGAGGCGCAACACGTCGCACTTGCCATACCAGCCGGGACCGATAACGCCGACGCGTTTCGGCTTCTGATCCAAGAGTTGTTCCGCAAAGGCTCTAGCGGAGAGCCCCAACCCGGCGGCGCCAGCGCTGATAAACTCACGGCGTTTCATTTGTCTTCCTCGGCGTCAACTGATCATCGATCACGGCTACAGGATTCCACATTGCAAAAAGGCCCGCGGCAGGAAAGATTCGAGCTGTCAGTGCCCTGAATATGCAAGATCGGTTTGTCCTGCATCTAACCGGAATTCTCATTTTAGATTAAACCAGTTGCTTGGGCCAATACTCAGGGGCGGCGAACCAGTTTCATTATCGGGGTCTAGTCGCGAGTCCGGTGACGCCCTCTTGCGCGAGCAGCCTGCCATGGGTCGCGCGCGAGTTGATGACCGTCGCCCCAATTCCATTACGAAGCCAGATGGCCGGCGTGAGGTTGCCCGGCCCGGAGCCGGTAAACCCATCGATGGTCACACCCCGGAATCCCGTGACTTCGACGCCCGCACGGAAAAAGTCAGGCACTGCGGTGCCCCAGCGCAGACGGAAATTGCGCATGGTCAGGCCATCGACGTTCTCCGCTTTGCAGCCGGCGACGTCATAGCGCACAATCCCGTGCTCCATTGGATCGACCGGCCGCAGGTCAAGGTTGCCTCCATAGAGCGGCGTCAGAGGACCGGCCGAAATACTGAGATCGAAATCGTCGAAGAGCACGTCGCGTATCCGGCCGGGGCGGTCGGAGTAGAGGAGTACCGGAGCCTGGCTGTCAGCAGTGACGTTGACCAGGCGGAGATTGGACACCGAACCTGCTTCGCCCTTCAGCTTCCAAGGGGCCACCGAAACATGGACAGGCTCACCCATCCCCCACCAGTCGCCATCGATCAGGCGAGTCTCGATAATGGAGTTAGAAATGAGAACGTTCGCTATCTTCTCGTTTCCTCGAACAAAGATCCCGATGCCCCGGTTGCTGTCGCGAATGATGATGTTATTGAAAACGAGATTCCGGATATCTTTGGTCGACCAACCCAGGCGAATCCCCGCCGAGCGGCTGACGATGACCGCATTCGACACCGTGATATTCTCCGCGGTCTGGAGGCAATAGCCGTCGGCGCAAGGACTGAGTGCGATCCCGTCGTCTCCCGCTTCGAGGTAAACATCGGAAATGCGCACGTCCTGGCAATTCGCGACATCGATGGCATCGGCGTTGGGCACGAGAAGACTGTTGCGCACATCCAGACCGGTTAGGACCGCATGCCGGCAGCAAGCGAGGTGGATGCACCAGTTGGGCGCATCGACTACATGAATCTGATGGAGCTCAATATTTTCGCATTCGATGAAGAGCACCAGCACGCCGGGGCGCGGCAGCATCCGGACCGGCCCTTCGCGGTTTTGCGAGTAGCGGGTGAAAACGTCGACGCCCTGGCGGGTGGAGCGAAAGTCATACCACGTAGGCTTGTGCGGGTTGACTCTGTCGATGAAAGCACGACCGTTTCCATCGATAACACCCGGACCGGTGATGCCGATGTTGCGGGCGCCGATGGCCCAGATCAGGGAGGTGGAACGGTCCTCGGATGAGCGGCCGATGGGCGCGTACTGAACCACATCGCTGCTGCCGAGGAGGCGTGAACCATGCCCGAGGTCCAGCGTGATATTGCTCTCGAGCCGGATCGAGCCGGACAAGTAAGTGCCGGGTCCGAAGCGGACCGTTCCGCCGCCCTGATCGGCGCAATAGCGGACTGCGCTTTGAATCGCGACGGTATCGAGATGCTCACCGTCTCCTTTCGCCCCGAAGGCACGAACGTCGCAGACGTTGGGATTGGCTCCCGCCGCGACGGGCGGTGGCGTCGCACCTTGCGCTATGGCGAGAAAGGCGAAGAGCGCGGCCGAACCCGGAAGGCAAAGCCTGCTGCGAACCCAGTTTGCGGACTGGGAGATCGTGACGTGAAATCCATTCCTGTGAACGCTCAGCATCCGCTTCGTGGTCAATCCCATGAAAGAAGAGCAACCCCCGTGAACGGGAATTTCCATTTTGGCTACCAGCTTCATGAGTAGTATATGCCCACCCGCCATCCTTAAGTGTCGTTGCAGGATGCCCCCGAAGCGGGCGAGCCCCGTCAACTGGAGACGTGGCGATCGGATAGAGAAATACTTCGCGACCCGGGCTCGGCCGAGTTGAGTGTGAACCTTGTGTTGACGCGTGGTCAAGGCTCCCTACTCCTTGACCTATAATACTTCCGGGCCGTTGAGTTTGACCGATCGGCGGGTCTCCAACACGCCCGATCCGGGCTCCGTCGTCCTGCACAGCCAGTTGCCCCCGGCCAGATTGCGTGTCGCGAAGGGATCGGCCCAAGATCGATGCTGGCCTACCAGGAGAGCAAGTCTACGCCTTCCAGCCAGATCTCCTCGCCGCAGGGAGCGCCGAGTTCCAGCGCGTTCGGCTGGTTGGCATCGTGCAGCACCAGCCGCAACGTCACGCTGCGGATCTGGTCTCCGGTGGACGGGAAGGCCACGCCGGTGCTCTGTACGCCATTCACGGTCAGACGGGCCACCACGGTGGCGGCCGAGCGGTTGCGGTAGTTCACGCGCACGAGCCGGCCGGCCGTCGCGGAGCGGAGGTTGTGGAACGACAACGCCCGGTTGCCACCGATGGCCACGAGGGCCCCACCGGCGCAACCGGCGCACGGCTCAGCCGCCGCTTGGCCGATGCGTTCATTCCCGGCCGAAGACGCAGGATAGAGCTTCGCGGGCTGATCGCGCCCAGCGATGGTCAGCACGACCACATCCTCGCTCGGCACGTTGACACCGTAGGGTGATGCCTGCGTTCCTAGGTCCCGCTCCGCGATCGCGTCCCGAACACTTACTGGTGCGGCCGCGAGGCCGAACTTCGTCCAATCGACTTCGATTCGTGCCGGGCCTTTGGTCCGGTTGAGCAGCGCGACCGCGCGCTGGCCCGAGCCAGCGAGCGGCTTGGCCCAGACCTGCAAGCCCGGCTGCGGTTCAGCGACCTTGATGGCCTGCAAGCCGAGCGGGTCGTTATGGATCTCGAGCAAGCTCCGGTTGGTCAGGAGCGCGACACTGGAGCTCTTCAGCCGGGTGATGTCGGCGCCGACCAGCAGGGGCGCGCTGGACAGCGCCCACAGGCCCATGTGGATCCGCTCCCAGTTCTCCGTCATGCCCCGCATGCCGATCACCATCATGTCGAGGTCGTTGTAATAGCCGGTGTGCTGGCCCTCCGGGTGAATGCCCGCATCGAAGGAGTCGAGGATATTCTTCAACGTCACGATCCGTTTGAGATGCTTCTCGTCCTGAACCTGCTCGACGACAGGGGCGACGATATCGCCGCCGGTGCGCCAGATGTTGGACACGCTGCCGCCGACTCCCGCCGCCCATGTCCACGGCTTCTGCGAACCCCATTCGCAGATCGAGAAGTAGAGCTGATGTCCGGTGGCCACTTCCGCCTTCCGGATCGCGCGCGCGACCGCGGCGTACTGAACCGGGCCCACGAGCTTTTCGTGGTTGCCGCCGCACCAGTCGACCTTCACGTAGTCGAAGCCCCACTTAGCAAACTGCAGGAAGTCGCGTTCGTAATTGTCCTCGCTGCCCGTGCCCGGCCGCGGTGGACCGACGTCCGGTCCGAAGAAACCGCAGCCGGACTGGCCGGCGTCGGTGTAGATGCCGGCCTTCAATCCGAGACCGTGGATGAACGCCGCGATGTTGGCCATGTCGCCGGCCTTCTGCCCAGGCCGCAACGCGGGCCACTGCTCCGGATCGACCACGATGTTGCCGCTGCTGTCGCGGGCGCCTTTCCACCAGCCCTCGTCGAGGACGATGTACTCGTAGCCGGCGTCCTTCATTCCGTTGGTCGCGATCGCCTGGGCCTGCTGAACGATCAGACGCGAATCGATGGTATCGGCGAAGCTGTTCCAGGAGTTCCAACCCATCGGGGGAACCTGGACTACCGCCGGCGGCCGGGTATCGCTGGCCGGCTCGGATGCCTTCGCGCGGCCACCCGGCAAGGCGGAGGCCAGCAGGCCCGCGCACACGATTGCCGCCGAGGTGGGACGCCGATTGTGCCTGCGCGCAGACGGCGCGATTGGGCGGAAGATGGTCGTTGGCATTTCCATAGTATAAAAAGCGTAACAGAGAGAAGTTGAAAGGCGCTGCAGCTATATGGAGCATTTTTCGGCTGCGATGCTTCGAAAGGACCGCGACCGGAGGATCGCAGCAGCTTGACGCAGTCCCCAAGGAGAAAGAACCGCCCGCCGGTTTCGGGTGTATTCTCTACCTTAGGAGGCACACCGTGCACCGCTCCGCAATAGCCGCCGTGGTTTTCACGGCGTGCTGTCTATATTCGGCCGCCGCTCAGACCGCCTCGCTGCGGACGGGCCCGTATCCGCCGGAGGATCCCGCACTGAGGGCCGAGGCGGTGCGCCTGGTCGAACGCGCCAACCTGGTGAGCACGCCCGGAATTTGGCCGCCGAATGAAATGGTTCTGCACTTCCATGTCGGCGACCCGCCGTCCGGATTCCCGGCGGACGGCGAGTATGTCAGCAGCGTCGGCGGCACTGGCCTGCGCCGCCAGGTGTGGAGTTACGGCGACTTCCACTACACCCAGGTTCGAAACGGTCAGCGTTTGAAGCTCAACCAGGGAACTGTGGCAATGCCCGCGGTCCTGCAGGTCTTGAAAGAGATGGCGCCGATTTATCTCGTGCGCTTCGATAACCAGGATATTGTCCGGGCCATCGGCGCTCCCATCGACGGTATTCGCTGTATCCAGTTCGACACAGTCACCGGCGAGCGGACCCAGTCTAACGAGATTTGTGTGGACGAGAAGAACGGCTGGCTGATCTCCGTCCGCGGCGGAGACGTCGTGACGAAGAATGCGAGTTTCTTCCCGTTCGGACAATCGTCCTTGCCCGGCCACATCGAACGCTGGCGCGGGAATCGACTCCTTATGTCGGTGGATGAGACAGTCACGCTGAAGAGTGACTATCCTCCCGAGTACTTCGATGTCCCGGCCGACTCACCTGCTTTCCTGTGTCCGGATTTCCGCCGCGCATTCGAGATCCACACGCCGCAGCCTGAACCTGGCGGCTCTACCGAAGTCACGGACATCCGGCTCTACGGCTACATTGACCAAAACGGTATTGTCGGCGGGCTAAGGCCCATCGAAACCACTTACCCCAATTTGAACGAGGAAGCGATTCAGATTGTATCCAAGTGGACATACGTTCCGGCCCAATGCGGCGGCAAGCCTACTTGGTGGCAAACCACCTTCACCGTTCACTTCACGGGGCGGTGAGGCCATCGAAAGGGCCGCGCACCTCGGATCTGCTGCCGTGCGCGAGCAGCTTCGCGCGCTCGATCCCAGTCTGGCGGTGTTCAACACCGAGACCATGAACGAGCACGCGAACAAGTCGCTGCTGATTCCAGAGCTGTGCGCCACGCTGCTGGGAGTATTGCACTACGAATAGCGCGCTGCGAACTGCTGTTTGAAGAGAGTACAAGCGGCTGCGTGAGGAGAGCGATCACCGGACAAGACAGCTTCCGATAAGGCGCGATAACACCGTCGGTTCCGGCGCCGCCGCGCAGAGAAGCAGCGCAGGCGACTTTACGCTCACGTGGAAGGCGAATCACGGGCGCAGCCGCGTTTGCCGGGGGCGACCCGGTTGGTGGCGGGTGGGCTGTTCGCAACAGCTCTGGGGCTCCGTCGGTTGATGTCAAAACGACCATTTTCCGGCTCGCACACCATTTCACCGCCAGGAGAGCACGAGATTAAGATAATAGGAGATACTTCGAACCTGTAGCCGAAGCCTTGTCATGCCCTCGACTCGTTTGGGACCAGGCGGAACTCGATCATGTTTCTGCCTGCTGCTGGCCTGCTTCTCCGCTGCGAATTTCTGTCCGGTCCGGGTCACCGCCGCGGAGGTAGATACATGCTCACTGGCGGGATCGGTCCGCGATTCGCTCACTGGTGCGCCATTGCGGACGAAGGTAGTTCTGCTTCCCGCCGGCGGACGAACCACGTATATGACGGCTACTGACTCAGCCGGAGCCTTCTCATTCGATTCTGTCGAGCCGGGCAACTACCGGATCGAGCTGCAAAACGCCGGTTACCGGTCCGAGCCGGGCAACCAGGCGGGAGCGCTCACACACCTCAGCCCCGGACAGAAGATTGCAGGCCTGGAGTTGACGGCGGTGCCGTTGGGCGCCATCTCCGGAACCATCCTCGACGCCGAAGGCGAGCCCTTAGTTGGGGCCGAAGTGCAACTGATCCGCTCGAAATGGTCGCACGGGCGGCGGGTGGTGAGCCTGGTGCAGGTGCCTAGAAGGTTTTTTGAGCAGTTAGTGCTGACGGACGACCTCGGCCGCTATCGGTTGGATAGCCTGGAACCGGGTGAGTACTTCGTTCGAGCCCAAACACTTCCCGGCTGGTTCAACATCGAGACCGTTTCAGACGGACCCGGACAGCCGGAGATGGCGACGATTCCGATGTTCTATCCACGCGCGGTCACGATCGCCGGTGCAACACCGGTTCGCGTTGGCGCCGGACAGGAGATCTCCGGAATCGATCTGCGTTTGCCCATAGTACGGACCTTTCATATTCGCGGCTCCGCGAATCCGGCGCCGACTGACACGATCACGAACAGGGCTCCTTATGTGGCGGCAAGCCACGATGATGGCGGCGTGAAAGACTGGGCCGAGTTCTTCGGGCAATTCGGCGAGGACGGTTCCTTCGACATAGCAGGTGTGCCCGCGGGAAACTACGTGGTCCGGGAGATGCAAGGGAGTGAGGCTTTGAGTGACCAGGTTCGCACCAGCGTGAATTCCGGCGATGTCAACGGTGTCCGGCTTTCCTCGACTCGTTTTGACGTAGGAATTCAGGTGCGTTTCGAAGGAGATGCCTCCCACGATCTATCGAGAGTGTTCGCGCACCTCGTGCCCACCGACCGGATAGGAGCGACGCTGTCGACTTGGCCGAATCATCCCGGCGTTATTTCGAATGTCTCGCCAGGCCGCTACATCCTTGAGGTTTCCCCGGACGAGAACGCTCACGTCAAACAACTGCTTGTGCACGGGAAGGAGGTCACGAGCGCGGATTTCCAGCTTGACGGCGCCGCGGATCAATTGGAGATTGTGCTTGCCAAGGGTACCCGCACGATCTGTGGAACGTTCGCATGGCCAGACCCGCGGCCCATCGGCGTGCGCGCCATCCTGGTCCCCGAGAAACCCCGGCCCGGCGGCTTCACAATCGTGCACCAGGCGGATATCGACCAAAGCGGCGAATTCACTTTCTGGTCGGTCTCTCCCGGCCGCTATCGCAGCTTCGTGGTGACCGACTTCGACGAAGGACTGTGGGAGAATCGCGACTTCTTCCGGCTGGTTTCCGATCGAGGCTTGTTGGTCGAAGTACCGGAGGGCGCCAAGGACAACTCGGCAATACGGATAAGCCCCGCGCTGCTTCCCCCAGCCGCGGTGGAGCGAGCCATGGCGCAGATGAGGAACTGAGAATCGTTATGAAGTACGTCCTCGTATTGCTGTGTCTTGCACCAGCCGCCTTCGGTCAGCGGTGTGCGCTGGAAGGCCGCGTGGTCGACCAATCGACCGGCCGGCCAATCCCTAAAGTTCGCCTGTTCGTCACACAGGACAGGCTGTCGCCCGCAATCCGGGCCACCACGGACGAGCGGGGCACTTTCTGCTTTGCGCGCCTCGATCCGGGCTCCTATCATCTACTCGCCCGATCCACAGGCTACCGGGCCTATCCCGAGCCCATGATCTATTCGATGCTCAGTGTCGGTTCGGACAGCGGGCAGTTTCCGATGACGATCGAGCTGACGCCGCGGTCCATCTTGACTGGGAGAGTGCTCGATGCCGATGGCGATCCCATCGCGGGCGCGGAGGTCGATGCCAGTGGTCCGGATGGGCGATACCCAGGCACGATCGCGCATACCGACGACCACGGTGCGTTTCGGTTTTACGATTTGGGCGCAGGCACGTATCACCTGATGGCAATCCCCGGCCTCGACACACATATTTGGGCCGGGTTTCGGGACGGACACGGTCAGCCGATCGGGGAACGCGAAATTGAGACCTACTATCCGAACTCTTCGGACATAAAAGGCGCTGCCGCTATCGTGTTGAAAGCCGGCCACGAAATCAACGACGTCGTGATCACGATGCAGAGGGTTGGTCTGCGCCACGTTTCCGGAAGAATTGTCGGATTTGCAGGCGGACAATATCTGCTAGCAGAATTCAGATGGCCGTCCGGCACCGTTGAAGCTAGCCCGATCCAGGTGCGGGAGGATGGCACCTTCTACCAGGGCGGCTTGCTGCCTGGAAAGTATACCCTTAGCATGGCTTACGTCGTACAGACGACGGTTGATCTCACTACCCAGGATGTGGACGGATTGCTGATCGACTCACTCAAGACGGGCAAATAGCGGATGAGCACCTCTGACCGCTCTTCCCGCGCGAGGTCGGCACGGCTTCGAAGCCGTGCCCTGACACGAACCAAACCGCGCCCGGCTGCGGCACACATCAGTCTCACAGGCATCCATAGCCCTCAGGCTTCCGAGCACATTTCAGCTTAGCCCGACGGAGGGGCTCCCCCTTGGCACCTGCCGTGCCTGAATCACTCGGGCGACGCGGGATAAGTCCCTTCGAGACGGTCCGCAGCGCCTGGCGCGGTGTATCGGAGCGCCGCGGTCGATGTGGCTGAATGCCTCGGCGCGTCTGCTGGTGCTGGTGTTGACCGCGGTGGCGATCGCGACCCATGCCGGCCTGGATGGAATGGTGACCAACGGTGGCACCCGAGGCTTCACCGAAGTGGTCTTCGCCTACGCCTCGTGCATGGCCAACAATGGACAGACGATGGCCGGCCTCAACGCTAGCAGTGTGTTTTACAATGCGACCACTGCCATCGCCATGCTGGCTGGACGTTTCGGCTTGGCTGCGCTGGCGCTGGCGCTGGCAGGACGATTCGCGGCCCAGGGACGCCGGCCAACGACCGCGGCATCGCTGCCCATCGATTCCGCCGCGTTCGGCGCCTTGGTCCTTGGGACGATCCTGCTGTTGGGTGCGTTGTGCTTCCTGCCCGCCTTGGCGCTCGGCCCGATCGCGGAGGCGTTGCGGCACTGAGATCCGGCAAGTCGACTTGGGTAGCTCGGCGTATGATTGCGAAAGGAGGCTTTGGCCCTCTGCCTCCCGGGACCGCCCATGGGTTCCCGCACAAGAGCGATGCAACTGCCGAGCATGGTATTCCATCAGCTTTTTCGCGAAAGCCTGGGGTGATTTCAGGCGTTTGGCCGCGCTGCATCGGGTTCAGAACCGGACGGAGATCAGGGCCCAGGTCAACGCGAGCGAAGGGCCAGCGCATTGCCTGGGCACCATCGAGGCGCGGTCAGGCACGCAGGACGACGGCGGGGTAGCAAGTGAACTCCTCAGTTTCGATCTGCCAGTAAGGCATGAGTCGAGCGGCGGGGTTGCCGCGGACGTTGAAATGGAGCGGAGAGCCAGGGACGGGCTCGAGCAGGCGGGCGAGGGATTCGGGGGCGGCGCCGGGCTCGAGCTGGAGGTCGACTTTTGAAGCTCCGATAGCGGCCAGGAGGATGGGGCCGTACTCGACCGAGAAGCGTGCCTTGCCGGGGAGCTGATCGGCGCCGGTGTAACGGCGGGCAAGGAGGGCCGGGGCGAGGGTGAACTCGATGCGGTCGCCATCAGACCAGACGCGGTCGAGCGTGACGTAGCTGGACGGCGCGCCGGAGCCGGCGGGCGTGCCATTGACGCGCAGCTCGAAGGGGCCGGCGGCCCAGAGGGGCACCCGCACGCGAATGCGCGAGCGGACCGGCGAGGCCGTTTGGAAGGTGGCGGTGACGGCGGTATCGAAGGGGAAGCGGGTGGCAACGGTAAGGGCCAGGGCGGCACCGTCCTGGTGCCAGCGGATGGTGGAAGGCTCGTAAAGGTGGAGATAGAGGCCATCGGCGGCAAGCGAGTAAATGTGCTCCGGGAGCGAGCCGAGCAGGCGCGTGCCTTGGCCCTCGCAGCAGGTGTTCACGCGGGAACCCTTTTCTTTGCGGCCTTCGAGGATGGTGTGGTAACGCAGGCCGAGGGTGCCATCCTGGTTGGCGATGCCGATGTTGTAAATCGATTTTTCGATTTCGGCGGCGAAGCGCTCGTCCTCGGGATGGAGCATCTGGAAGCGCTGGGAGAGGAAGACCCAAAATGCGCTACCGCAGAGCTCGCCGAGCTTTTGACGGAGGTAGTTGGAATCGGGCGGATTGCGCTCGAACTCGATGATGGAGATGGAGCCGCCGGCCTGCTCCCAATGGGCGCGGTAAAGCTCCCAGCCGCCGAGGACGGCGTCATAGTAGCGGCGGTCGCCGGTGAGAAGGTAGAGGTCGAGGTAAGCCTCAAGGTTGGTGAGCAGGTAGCAGTGGGGGCGGTCGTAGGGATACTGCCAAATCTGCTCCGGCTCATGGCGAGCGAGGCCGGCGAGGAAGGCCTCCTCCTGGTAGTAGCGCTGGATGACCTGGGCGTCGGCGGGGCGTCCGACTGGGCTAAGGGCGACGCGGGTGTTGGCGATCATGCCCTGGCCGCCTTGGGTGGCGCCGCGCTCCATCAGCGGGAGGAAGTCCTGGCGGTTGAACCAATCGTAGTAGCCGCGCACCATCGGCAAGGCCTTGGGATTGCCAGAATAGCCGGCCTCCAATAGGCCGTGGGTGAGCCACGCGCGGGTATAGGCAGCGCGCTCGGAGTAGAAGATGGACTCGGGTGGATAGGCCATCATGTAGCCATCGTCACGGCGGCAATCGGCGATGCCGTCGACGACGGCGGTGACGCGAGCGCGGAGCTCGGGGTGGTCGATCCAGCGGATGGTGTTCGCGGCGCCCATGAGGAAGCGTCCGGCGTTGGAGCCGGCGAGATCCTCTTCCCAAAAGACCTGCGAACCGGTGGGCTTGAAGTCCTTAATGTGGCCGGTGCGCTCGTAGAACTGGCGCAGCAGGTCGTCGGTGGAGAAGGAGGTGAGCAGGTATTCGATGTTGCGGCGCATGGCCTGCTCGAACAGGCCGCCGGCGAGGGTGACGCCGGAGCGCGGCGGGTGCGCGGCCAGCGGCGGGCGGCGCCACCGCGCCGGATTGGTGACGAGCGCGGGATGGTCGATGCGGATCGCCTCGCCGTCCAGGCGTGGGCGTCGGGTGAGCTGGGCGAGGAGCTCGGGATTGCCGTGGCTGGGATCAGCGGTGACGGGACAGAGGACAGCGGCATCGCGGCCGGAGGAGAGGACGGCAAACTTGGCGAGGGTGAGTGTGAAGTCGGCTCGGTTGGCCGGCGCGCTCGCTTGGGACGCCGTCCTGACCGGGCGAAGAAGCGTGGCGGTGAGGCGGACGTAGCGGGCGCGCAGCCCGGCAGGGGCGGCGTAGCGCGTGATTTGGTCGCCGGGATCGGGGAAGTCCTGGGCGGTGAAGTCACCGATGGAGCGGGACTGGGCGAAGGCGGCGGCGTCGGATGCGTCCACTCGGAAGCGCAGTGGGAAGCCCTCGCCGCCGTAATACTCGTCGCGCCCTGGGTACAGGCGCTCGGAGGCGGGGTACAGGACGACAGCGTCGATGGGAAGGCTCGAGCCGAGATCGACCTGGACCCAGGTGTAGAGGGTGGGGTCAGTGACCGGTTTGGAGCGGTACGCGCGATACGCCGTGGCGGGGGTGGGTGCCATGCGTTCGCCGGTGAGGTAAGGCTTGAGATCGAGGGGCGCCGACGAGCGCGCGGAGCTGGCCGCAGCGAGCAGTGCGGGTGCGGCGAAAGTGGAATGGCGGAGGAAGCGGCGACGGGTGTAACGCATGGGTAGCTCCAGGTCTGCCGCGGCGGTGGGGGGCCGCTCACGGGAAACCACAGCTTATGCAAGAGCGCGGTGGAATGCAATCATGGCGGAGCGAGGACGTGACGGTTTAGCTCGGAGAGGTGCACTCGGAAGCTCGTAACGGGCGCGTTGTCGAGAAGTCCGCTGGGAGGAAGCTTGGCAACTGGACGGCAGTCCATCGTTGTCGCATCTTTCACTTCCTCGAACGCCCCGCCGGAGCGGCCCCAAGGCGATTAGTGCTGGCCACCGAATTTGGCGACTGCCGCGGCCGCAGAAACATCATCGACCAATTCCGTCCGACGACACCTGCCGCTTGCACCGGGAAGCCTTCGGCACGGAGCTAAATGTTCACATACCGGCCGTACGTCTTCACGGCTAGCCCACCACGGTGACGATCACTTGGCGGTCCCGCGGACGGTCGTCGAAATCGCACAACACGATCTGCTGCCACGTGCCGATGGCGACTCGCGTCCCGGCCACAGGAAAGCTCTTGGCGGTGCCCACCAGCGCGCTGCGCAGGTGGGAGTATCCGTTGTCATCACCCCATCGGGCGTTGTGGGCATAGCCGGAATTAGCGGGGGCGATCTTGTCGAGCGCACGTTGTAGGTCGGCCACGCAGCCAGGCTCGAACTCAAGAGTGGTGACGCCCAAAGTCGAGCCCACGCCCGAGACGTTCACAATGCCTGACTCGATTCCGCTTTCAGCCACGATTCGGGCCACGGACGGGGTTATATCGAGCACGTCGCAGCGGCCCTTCGTGGAAACATGCACGCTCTTCTGAAACACTGGCATACCCTTCAGTTTGCAACGGGCGCAGCCGCAGCGGGATGGTGGGCGTGATCCACGGAATCGAAACACGCGATTGCGCCACTCGATCGCCGCGGCGGCGCGACCGGCTTCGCGCGGCTCCGAACGCTCCGGGGCAGCCGAGCGGGCACGGGAAGTCGAGCAGCGGACTTCGATAGCAGGCGGTGGTTCCTATGCCCACGACACGCATGGATGGGCTTGTAGAGGGTGTTCTCGGTGACCCTAACCTTTGGAAATCCTGCGCAGTTGATATTCGGTAAGTAGCTGAATATCCAATCTGACAGGAGCAGATATCAAGCAGTATCAATGGAGCTTGAAAGAACCCAGGCAACTGCCGTCAAGAGGCCAAAAACGGATTATGAGTCCGCTGCTTTGACCGCTGAGCTAAGGGCCCCTGCTCGCGTGCCATTTCGAATGTATCGCGAAGTGTCCGGAGAGGTGCTGGGCGCCGCTGTGGGTGCGCGCTGGTATGATTGACGTTCCATGCTGGATGAGTCTGGGCCGCCGCGGGCCTCAAGGTGGTTGCCGTTGCTGCTGGTGCTGTTTGCCGCCAGCGGCTGTTCGGCGTTGATCTACGAAATCGTCTGGTATCAACTGCTGCAGCTTGCCATCGGGTCGACGGCCATTTCGCTTGGGTTTCTGCTGGCGGCTTACATGGGCGGCCTGTGCGCCGGCAGCCTGGCGTTGCCGCGGGTGGCGCCGAAGCGGCATCCGCTGCGGATTTACGCAGCGCTGGAGCTTGGCATAGCGGCGTTCGCCGCACTGGCGCTGGCCGGCATCCCGCTGGTAGACCACCTCTACATCGCCGGCGCGGAGCACGGCATGCCGGGCTTTCTGCTGCGCGCAGGCGTAGCGGCCATTTGTTTGCTGCCACCCACGGTGCTGATGGGCGCGTCACTGCCGGCGTTGGCGCGCTGGGTGGAATCCACGCCGCGCGCGGCGTCCTGGTGGGGCGTGCTCTATGCGGCCAACACCGCCGGGGCGGTGCTGGGCTGCCTGTTAGCGGGCTTCTATCTGCTGCGGCTTTACAACACGGGCCTAGCCACGTGGTTCGCGGTCGTGGTCAACTTGGCCGTTGCGGCGGTCAGCTTCATGCTCTCGAAACGATCGCCGGCACCGATCCGGATCGACGCCGCCCCAATCGCGCCACGGCGATCCGGCTTGTGGGCCCGGCACTGGCCTGTGTATGTCACCATCGCGCTTTCAGGCGCCGCCGCGCTGGGCGCCGAAGTGGTGTGGACGCGTCTGGTAGCGATGCTGCTCGGCTCCACGGTCTACGTCTTTTCTATTATCCTGGCGGTTTTCCTGATCGGCCTCGCCATCGGCAGCGGCATCGGTTCGGCGCTCGTGCGCAGTGTGCGGCCGCAATTGGCGCTGGGCTGGTGCCAGGCGTTGCTGGCCGGCGCTATCGCCTGGACAGCCTACATGATCGCCGATTCGCTGCCATATTGGCCGATCGACCCTCTGCTGGCGTCCAGTCCCTGGCTCATCTTTCAATTGGATATGGCGCGCTGCCTGTGGGCGATTCTGCCGCCGGCGCTGCTTTGGGGCGCGAGTTTTCCGCTGGCTTGCGCCGCCGTGGCGGAAGCGGATGAAGATTCGGGCCGCGTGGTGGGCGGTATCTACGCCGCCAATACGCTGGGCGCGATTCTCGGCGCGCTGCTGGTAAGCCTGGTGCTGGTACCCGCCATCGGCACGCAGCAGACCGAGCGGGCGTTGCTCGGGATTTCCGCGGCGGGGGCAGTCTTCGCGCTGGCGCCGTGCGTGCGCCGGAGCCGCTCTGTCCCGCTCGCCGTTGCGCTGGCGGCGGCGCTGCTGGCAGCAGTGTGGCTGGCCGCGACCGTCGATCCGCTTCCCGGAAAAGTGGTCGCCTATGGCCGCCGCACGGCGGTGAATCTTCACTCCTCTACGCTGCTTTACACGGCCGAAGGTATCAATTCCTCGGTCGCCATCACGCGCTGGAACGATGGCAACATCGAGGTCGACGTCAACGGCCACGTGGAGGCCACCACCGAGCCCTATGACATGAAGCTGCAGCGCATGGTCGGCCATCTGCCTGCGCTGCTGCATCCGAATCCGCGCACTGTGCTGGGAATCGGCTTCGGCGCCGGAGTTTCGGCCGGAACATTCACCCGCTATCCGAGCATCGAGAAGATCGCCGTGTGCGAGATCGAGCCGGTGATTCCGCCCACTTCCTCGCGCTACTTCGCCAAGCAGGATTACGACGTGCTGCACAATCCGCGCACGCGTATCATCTTCGACGATGCGCGCCACTACGTGCTGACCACGCCAGAGAAGTTCGACATCATCGCGTCGGATCCGCTGGATGTGTTCGTCAAAGGCACCGCCGCGCTCTACACCAAAGAGTACTTCGACGCCATCAAGGAGCGCCTCAATCCCGGCGGCTTTTTCTCGCTCTACGTGCCGCTCTACGAGAGCGACGAGCGCACGGTGCGGAGCGAGCTGGCGACCTTCTTCGCGTCGTTCCCATACGGCACGGTGTGGGCCAACACGGTGGATGGGCGCGGCTACGACATGGTGTTTCTGGGACAGGCCGGCCCGCTCTCCATCGATCTGGACGAAGTGGAAGCGCGTTTGAAACGCGACGACTACCGGCCGGTGACTGAATCGCTCGGCGGGGTCGGCGTATATTCCGCGGCCGACTTATTTGGCACTTATGCCGGACAAAGATCGGATCTGGGCCGCTGGACCGCGGGCGCGGAGCTGAACCGGGACCGCGATCTTCGCCTGCAATACCTGGGCGGCTGGGGCATCAATTCGCTGCTCGAAGACTTCATATATCGCCGCATGCTGAGTTACCGGGAGATGCCGCTGGGAATCTTCAAAGGCTCCGCGGAGCGGGTCAGCGCGGTGATGGCGGCGATTCAGGAGGGGCGGTAGAGGGGCGGGCGGTGGGAATCTCAGGTTCGGGCGCGAACGCTATGTTCTCTTAGATGCCCGGCAAGAAGCGGAAACGTTTGAGGCGCGGGACGGGTGAGGCGCGGGACGGGGGCGCGGGACGGGGACAGCCTGATCTGCGTCGCTCCTGCGGGCGTTTTGCTTTCTTCCTTAACGGTAGGCTTCGCGGCGGTGGCGGACGCGGCGGACCTCGATAGCTTCGTCTTTGGTGTGGACGAGGAAGATCCGGTAGCCGCCGATGCGGAGCCGCAGCTCTTCCACGCCGCCCTGGAGCGCTTTGAGGTCTCCTTCGCCGGACTCGGCGAAGCGGTGCAGGGCGTGGAGGACGCGCATGGCTGTTGGCTTATCCAACTGACGGACGTCGGCCTTGGCCTGGTCAGTCCATTCGATGCGCTTCACGCCGGTTCCCGGTAGCTATCGATCTCCTCCTGCGTGACACCGAGTTCGGCCAACACCTGCTCGTGCGGAATGCCTTTGTTGTGCTTGAGCCACTCGCGGGCTTCCTCGAGCGCCTTTGCTTCCTCCTCGGTGACCGGCTCGTCATCGATAGGAGCATTGGCGATGGCGCGGGCAACCGGGTCGAGCATCACTTCGAGCAGACCAACTACAGCGGAGAGCTTCTCCGGGGCGAGAAGTTCCAGCATGATGTGTGCCTGCTGCTTCTGCTGAATGGAGTCGGGAGTGGTCATTAGGGCCCTCCGATACCAGTATACCCGGTGCAGCCATAGGCGCGGGCGGAGGCCTCAGCTACAATTGGGAGTTTGGTAGCCTGTCACTTGCCATGTTTGTCACTTGCCATGTTGTATGGCGTGCCCTCACCGGAATCCTCGGCAATTCGTCTCACTGAGGGGTACGTACCGCCTTTCCCTGCTTCCTGCGTATGGCTCCAACGGTATTCAAGCACGGCCTGACCCTGCGCAACCATCTGTGTATATTGGGGGTTCTTAGCTAGCCGCTTTAGCAGCGACGTGCTCACGGGGGCATCGTACCCCCCCGTTGGTCGGGGCCGAGATATACACGTTGTTCGGGTGCTTATCGCGCCCCTGAGTTACATTTTCATTTGGCTGAACCGAGACCGTTTTCAGTTACATCGTTAAATGGCTTGACAGGCATTGCTGGCCGGCCGCGACCCACCCGGTTCCGCCGTCAAAAAAGGACTATTCCAATTTCAGGGTCAATATGGTCAGCGAGTGGGCGGGGAACTTGTAAACGAAACCGTTTCCGGTTGCGCTGACGGCGATGGTGCGAGTCGTGGGACGGACTTTCTTGTCGTCCTCGAACGTGTTGACGGCTTTCAGGTCGGGGTGGTTCATCTCCCACACGCCGATCTCGGCGGGAACCCGTTCCCCGGCGCTGTCGATGCGCGCGGCGATGTCCAGCTTGGAGCTACGGTTGAGAACATTGAGGAAAGCGCGCCGGCCTTTCTCGTCCCAAGTGGCAGAGACGTCCAGGTAGCCGACTTGCCGGCCGTTGTAGTCGTAGGAAGGAGTCGTCACCAGCGCGTCAAGCGACTGGTTGCCGCGCTGCTTGCCGTACTCGACGAGCGGCCAATAAATGGTCTGCAGAAAGAGGCCGTTCTTGTTGGTCACAATCGGCGCAATCACATTCACCAACTGCGCCAGGTTGGCTACTTTCACCACGTCGGCGCGGCGGATGAAGGAGTTGAGAAACATGCCCATGGCGAGCGCGTCTTCGGCGTTGTAGCGCTCCTCGAGGCCTTTGCGGCCGGTAGAGAACTCGGTTCCGCCGGAGGTCCGATACCAGACATTCCATTCGTCGAACGCGATGTAGATGGGGCGGCGAGTGGTCTGCCCTTCGCGGGCAGCCTTGATTAAGCCGTCCACGATGGCGATGCGCCGGTCGATGTCGGAGCCGGCGGCCAAAAACTTCTCGAAGTTATTGTCCCGGTTGCCGATGTAAGTGTGCAGGGAAAGATAGTCGATATCGTTTTTCAAATACTCGAGGACCGTGCGATTCCAGCCGATCCAGTCGTTGCCGGGCGAGAAGTTGGAGCTGCCGCTGGCGATCAGCTTGATGGAATCGTCGGCGCGGCGCATGGCTTTGGCGGCCTCGAGCGCAAACTTGGCATAATCTTCGGCGTTGCGGTGTCCCAATTGCCATGGCCCGTCAATTTCGTTGCCGAGGCCCCAGATTTTGACGTTCCACGGCTTATCGCGGCCGTTGGCGCGGCGCAGGTCGGCATAGTACGTGTGATCGGGCTCGTTGCAGTACTCGACCCAGTGCCGGGCTTCGTCGATGGTACCGAGACCGGCGTTGATGCAGACGTAGGGCTCGGCGCCGATTCGTTCGCAATAGCGCAGGAAATCGTCGGTGCCGAAGCGGTTCGATTCGAGGGCGCCCCAGGCGTCATCGCGCCGCACCGGACGCTTCTCCCTGGGGCCAATGCCGTCCTCCCAATGATAGCCGGAGACGAAGTTGCCTCCCGGCCAGCGGAGCAGCGAGACGTTGAGGCCCTTGGCGGCTTCGATCACGTCCTTGCGGAAGCCGTCGGCATCGGCCAGAGGGCCTCCCTCGTCATAGATGCCGCCGTAGATGCAGCGGCCGAGGTGTTCGGCGAAGTTGCCGAACAAATGAGGGTCCACCTGTCCGATGACGCGTTCGGTGTCGATCTTGATGCGCGCTTCGGGCGGTGCCTGCGCTGCGGCGAGCGCGGCAGCGGCGAGCGCGGCGGCGAGCGGTGCAGCGGACCTCACGAGGCGGCGCCAAATCCCATGATTCACTCCGTACGACATGGCCTATCCTTCCTTCCCCGCGGCACCGAGCAGGTTGCGGCTCGCTTGTGCGGCGGGGAGCCAAACGCTCCACCCCTGCGCACCGCCGCACCACCCGCTGCGCGCGCTCATGCGGATTCCACGATCAAATTCGCGTACTGAATGGTGTCTCCCGTTCGGATCAGGCCGATTGCATCGGGGACACGCTGCTTGAATTGAACGTGCGGTTCAAAGACAAGCGGCACGCCGGAAAGCGCCTGTTCGAATTCTAATCGTACATCGTTGCCGTTTGCGGCGAGAAACTCCTCTGCCATGAAGGCCCGGCCGGCCACGAAGTTGGCACGGATCGCCCGCATCACGTCGAGCACTGTGGGTATGTCGTCGACCAGGGAGATATCAACCGTTTCTAACCGCGGCCAGAACGGAAAACCGCGATCCGCGATCACCAGCGTATTGGTATGGCGGACGCGGCTGATGAGGGAGTTAATCGCCGGATTCAGAATTCCAGTTTTCAGCATAAGCGGGAGCACTCCTCCGCACGGAATCGCACAGGTTAACCCAGCCTGACTCTCACGCGCAACGAACCGGGCACGGGGTCTTCGGAAACCACGATCATGTATCCGCCGCCGCACCCGGAGTACATTGCGCCAGGGTACCGGGATTGAAACCAGCAGAGAATCGCTTTCAAATCGAGAGGAATCGCCGGATGCTTCACGGTCTGCGGCAGAATCGCTTCCCAGCAGCGCATGCAATGGTTCATGGCGGCGCCAAGACGGCGGATGTCGGTGTTCAGAATGGCGTCGAAACAGTCCTTGCCGGTGCGGCCCAACTGCGCGATCCACGCGGGATCGAGGTTCTGGATGCCCAAGGGACTGTAGCCGGCGGGACGCTGATTGATGGGGACCAGAGAGAACACTCTTTCCACCCAGCGCGCGATCTCCGGGTCGCAGTTGGATTCGACATGCGCCGGAAACCTTCCCTCGTCGACGCCGGCATCGTAATCGAGCCGGCTGACACCGGGATAGAGCAGCCCGATCATGTCTTGCGAGCCTGACGGTTCGGCCTTCCCGGCATTCTCCGCCCAGTACAATTCGCGGACGAGCTCCGCCCGGGGCCGGTCGGGCAGGGCGCCGTTCCACAGGCTGGTGGCAATCCGGCGCGTGCTGCTGGCCATGCCACAGCGGTCCATGAACCAGCACGCCGGCTCCAATGCCACCACGACCATGGAGCCGGGAGGGTCCGGATTGTGCCTCGATAGGAGCGGCTGGTCAATCCACCCGCCCGCCAATGCCATTCGATGCGGGATTCTGCTGGTGATGAAGGCGATGTCCTCGGTCTGGCTCCCGCTATCCGGGAGCGGTCCGGGCGAAACCGCCGCCATGGTGGTGGGAGGCTCCACGGCTAGTCTTTCACGACGCGTTTGCCGGCCTTGCGGTCCGCGTACTGTTGCGCTATCCACGCGTAGGTCTTTTCCATGCCGGTACGGAGCGGCGTGTGGGGTTCCCAATCGAGCACGCTTCTGATGAACGTATTGTCGCTGTTCCGCCCGGCGACGCCTTTGGGAGCATTCAGATCGTAAGTGTGCCGGAGTTTCACTTGGGCGATTTCTTCGACCATTTTGGCCAGATCGCCGATCGAAATCAGCTCGCTCGAACCGAGGTTGACGGGCGTCGCGATCAACCGGTCGCAGTGCATGATCTGGTCGATGCCGAGCACGCAGTCTTCGATGAAACAGAAACTGCGCGTTTGTGAACCGTCGCCCCAGATGTCGATGGTGGTTTCACCGCGGTCCAGGGCTTCGATCACCTTGCGGCTGAGCGCGGCGGGCGCCTTCTCGCGGCCTCCGAACCAGGTGCCGTGGGGTCCGTAGATGTTGTGAAAGCGGGCGATGTGAGTTTCCAGGCCCCGTTCCGCCCAATACTCCTGGCAGAACATCTCCGAAATCAGTTTCTCCCAGCCGTAACCTCTTTCCGCCATGGCCGGATACGCGTCCGACTCCTTGAGTGCGCGGACGTTCGGATCCTGCTGCAGGTCCGTGTTGTACGCGCAGGCCGACGAAGAAAAGAAATAGCGCTGGGCGCCGGCGCGCCAGGCCGCTTCAATCAGATGGGTGTTGATCAAAACGCTGCGCAGGCACTCGACGCGAAAGCGCTCGATGAAGCCCATGCCACCCATGTCGGCGGCCAGGTTGTACACCTCGGCGGCGCCTTCGACGGCCCGAATGGCATTCTTTTTCTCGCTCAGGTCCATCGAGAGCGATTCCACGCCGGGCACCCGCTGATACCATTCCGGCAGGGGCTTGCGGTCGATGGCGCGGATCCGTGTGTAGCCCAGATCGTGAAAGTATCGCGTGAGCGCGCCCGCGATGAAGCCCCCAGCTCCCGCGACGACGATCAGATCGTCGCGGCCGATCTTGCGGTCGATTCGTACTTCGGAGTTTTCTTTCATGACAGATGGTTTTTTGTCGAACGGCAGAGCAGGGCCGCAATCAGCGGCTCACGGCAAGCAGCAAATCCCGGCGCCTGCGGATTAACGATAAAGTAATCGTTACTAATTGTAGCCAGAGGCGCCGCCTCTGTCAATTCTGCCGTCCGGCGAGGACATTTCTATTTGGTGTTGATATTCTGCCGTTCGGTCTCACCAGTGTGGGAACTGTCCGGCTCCTGCAAACCGGAACAGTCCCAGGCCGGTTCGCGCCGGCGCCTTGGGTTCTTCGGCGATGCCGAGGAAGCCGGCAACCATCTGGCGCGTTTGCTTCGATAGCGGCAGCCGCTCATCGAGAAATTGGCCGTTTCCATACGCCTCGTGCAACTCGCTCGAGTAATCTCCAAGCGTCGCGCAAACCGGGCGGCCCAGGACGCACTCCAAATCACTGGTGGAACGCGTTACTCCCTTCGCCAACCGGTTGAGAATCAACTGAATCCGTCCGCCGGTTATCCCCGGCTCGAGAAGCTTGCTCAAGACACGGCCGGCCTCATACAGCGATGGAATTTCGGGCGTGGTGACGACAAACAGCTCACTCACCTCTTCGGTCAGGTTGAGGGAAACCTCGTTGAGCCGTCCGAGATCCACCACGATGTAGCCGTAAAGCGCCCGCGTAAACCTGAGGACGTGACGCACGCGCTCGCCATTGAGCGGCTCGTGAAAGCGCATCGCGCCAGGCGCCTGCAGGACGTCAACCCCATGCGATGTACCGCACACCAGGCTGTTCCAAAAGGACGCATCCAGGCGGTGCAAGTTCATCGACGCCTCGGCGGCCGTGTACTCGGAGTGCACGTCCATCAGGAACGACGCCGATGCGGAGCTGACGTCCAAGTCCACCAGCAACACCTTCTTTTGGGTTTGTCGCCGCAGCTCGAGGGCCCAATGGCACGCGATGGTGGTCGCGCCTACGCCGCCCTTGGCGCCGAGGACGCCCACCACGGTTGCCATCGGAGCCTGTGCCGGCCCGGAGGCATTGTGCCGCCTCAACGTGGCGTATTGCAGGGCACGAGCCAGCGCTTCGGCCGTCAGCTTGCCCTTCACCAGGCAGTCCTGGGCGCCCCGCTCCACGGCGGCGAGCGCCGTCGATTCGCTGTCAAGCCCCGTGAGCGCCACGATGGGTAGCCCGGGCGCGTGCCGTTGGATGGTCAACAACGTCTCCAGCCCATGGGAGTCCGCCAAGCCGAGATCGACCAGCGCCACGTCAAATCTACGCTGCGCCAGCGCGTTTAGGGCCGCTACCAGGCAGTCGGCAGTATGAACCCGAAACAAACTGTTTGCGGCTTCCGCCAGCATCTCCTGCACCAATCGGGCGTCGTCGAGACAATCTTCAAGAAACAGAACTTTGCATTCCTGCATAACCTATTCCCTCTGTATATCGGTATGTATGCTCCACTCCTTTAGGTTGTGCATGTGTTTGGATCCTAAATATCCGGTCCGCATGTATCGAGCCGATCCCGGCCTTGGTCATGGCAGTCGCATCAAAAACCCACATAAATCCTGGCTGCTCAAGCGGACGTCGCACTCCCCCGCCCGCTGCGCGAAGGCGCCGGCATCCTCAGTGTTACCCTCCGCGTGGGAAGCGGCTTCAGACAGCGCTTCCAACGAATCCGTGATTCTACTCTGCGTATCCCACACGGACTGGTCCCGGTGTTTCCGTTGCGTAGCGATCCGCTGTTTGGTCTCCTGCACGGCGGAGCCAAGGCTGGTTGTCGATTGCTGGAACCACCGAACAAACTCCTGGCCTTCCGTCTCCAGAAATAGAGCGAGCAGTTGGGCCGGGTATAAGACTTCGTTTCGTCCATCGCCTCTGGTCTTATAGGTCCCTCCCAATGTGCAATAGGGCTTGTGCGGGCCGGAGGGGATCTCGATTCGATAAAACGGCTTTTCGCCGCAGTTCTCCACAAAGATCGAAACTGTCACGGGTGGCACACACTGGCTCGATTTAGCCAGAATCTTCAGCCTCTCTCTATCTCCAACCGGACAGCCGACTAACGAGGCCCTCCGTCTGCCCTTTCCATGTTTCGCCGGGTCAACGCCAATCAGGATAGCTCCGCCCTTCTTCGAATTGGCAAAGCTAACAAAATCGTCGCTCTCCAACCCGGAGATGGATTTCTTGAAAGCTACATCGAAGTCCCCCTCTCGACTTAGCAGCCGATTTGCGCGGTCAGAGATGGCTTGAAACTCCCTGAACTCAACTTCCACCCAGTCCGGGCTGCCAACAAAGAACGACTTGCCACCATCCACGTGCACAAGTGTATCTTCGTTAGTCATGGTCCTACCAGATAGGATAGTGTTGTCAGTCATGCAGCGCATCCCAAGATACTCGTGAAGTTTCCCCCAATCCGGCGCCGAAAAGCCCTTACCCTTTTGGAGTGGTACCGGCTTCATCAGGCCGGCCGCCTCGTAGCGTGGTACAGTTTGCTGAAGATGCAGCCACTGTATGAAACCATCGCTGGCGCGCGGATTTTCGATCTGGCCCAGCCCTACTTTCCCGGCATGCCGCATCACCCCTCGCATCCTCCATTCCTTTTCGGACTGGTGAAGCAGCACGGCGATTATGTGGGCCCGGCAGGAAACAGTTCCGCCGCGGACGCGTTCGCGCTGGGAAGCCACGTGGGCACCCACATCGACGCCCTGTCCCATTATTCCCGCGGCGGCAAGCTGTTCGGCGGCGTCGAGGCGGTGTCCGCACAGTCCCATCAGCAGGGCTTGAGCGCCCACGCAATCGACACGGTAGCCCCGATCGTGCGCCGCGGCGTCCTGCTGGATGTCGCCGGGCACGAGGGAGTGGATGCGCTGCCGGCGGATTTCGAAATCACGCCCGAGCGTCTCGATCAGATCGTGCGCGCGCAAGGGATCGCCGTCGAGCGTGGCGACGTGGTGCTGCTGCGCACCGGTTGGGCGCGCTATTTCGGAGACGCGGCGAAATTCGTGTCCGAAGTGCGCGGTCCGGGCCCCGGAAAAGCGGGCGCGGAGTGGTTGAGCCGGCGCGGGGTCTTCGCCGCCGGATCGGACACGCTGGCCTTCGAGAAAGTGCCGGACGCCGCAATGCCGGTGCATGTCCACCTGTTGGTGGAAAGCGGCATCCACATCATCGAGTGTCTGAACCTGGAGGAGCTGGCCGCCGCGGGGCAGTGGACGTTTGTGCTGGTGGCCGCCCCGCTGAAAATCCGCGGCGCCACCGGCTCCCCCGTGCGCCCACTGGCAATTGTTCCGCATGTGGAGGGAGCATGCCCCGCTCGCTGAGCTGGCCCTGCGTGGGGCGCTGGAGTCGTTCGGGATGGGGAAAATGACAAACAACTCTTAAAAAGCCCGTTGGATGTATACTCGACATTGGGCCAGGACGGCAAGGATGGAAATCTTGCTTATAGTGAATGGGACATGGAAGTCCGAAATGGAAATTCCGGTCACAGAGCCTGGCTGCGCTGGGGTTTGCGTGCCCAGCCAAGACCTCTTGGAAAGGACTATGCGGGCTTGGCCGCAACGCTCGGGCCCGATCTGGAACTTATGAAAACGACGATTCTGTTCTGTCTGGCACTGCTACTGCTGGCATCGACTCTCGCCCAGGCGCAGCCCGCAATCCGGGCCAGCAACGGCGTCCTGAACGCGAGCTCCGGACTCCCTGACGTGGCCCAGGGATCCTGGTTAATCGTCTGTGGCACGGGACTCGGTCCGGCCACGATTTCCGTCCAGAATTCAGCGCCGTACCCGACCCAGCTTTCCGGAACCAGCATCACGTTCACGCCTGCCTCCGGCGGTACGCCCGTCAGCGCGCTGATGTGGTACACGCTCTCGATCCAGCTAGCGGGTCTGCTGCCGTCCAGCACTCCGGTCGGCACCTACAACGTCACTGTGACTTACAACGAGCAGACCAGCGCCCCTTACCGTGTCAATGTGGTGGCGCGCAATTTCGGGTTTGCCACCGAGGCCGAAAACGGCCTGGGCCCCGCTCAGGCCACTTATGGGGGGTGGGATCTCAACCGGTTCACCACCGGCACGCTCGGCGCGTGGAGCCTGCGCCCGGCCAATCCCGGCGACGAGATGGTGCTCTGGGGAACGGGGCTCGGGCCCGACCCGCTTTCGGACATCACTGGCGGCAGCTCCGGCGATCAGACTGCCGCGGGCCAGGTACAGGTGATCGTGGCGGGAATCGCAGTGACCCCGGGATACGCGGGAAGATCGCCCAATTCGCCGGGGCTGGATCAAATCAATTTTACGGTCCCGCTGAATGTTACGCCCAGCTGTTTCGTCAGCCTTCAGGTGACAGCCGGCGGCCGGCTTTCCAACCTGGGATCAATCGCGGTGGCGGCGGCGGGCCAGACCGCGTGCTACAGCCCGGCGCTGACGCAGGCTCAGTTGGCGACGCTCGACCAGGGCGGAACCCTCACCATCGGGAGTTTCCATCTCGGTAAGACCTCGACGACGCTCACGGACTCCGGGCACACCTACAACGAGCAGAGCGAGAGCGCCACCGGCTGGTTCGGCACGTACGCTGTCGACACGGTGGCCAACGCGAATTTCGCTCTGATTCAATCGGGCGCCTGTTTCCTCATCGAGCGCACCGGCACGCTCGACCAGATCGGCTTCGGCCTTGCGCCACAATCGCTCGACGCCGGCGCACAGTTGGCGTTGAATGGACCCAACGCTTCGAACATAGCGATCCCGCGTCAATCCGACGACAGCTACAGCGCAATTCTCTACTCGAGCGGGCTGGGCTCAGTCGTCCCCAAGAGCGGCAGCCCCACCCTGGTCGAGGGCACGTACACGGTGTCCGGCACGGGCGGGGCCGACATTGGCAGTTTCTCGGCGGCGGTGAGCCTTCCCAGCGGCTTCACCTGGACCAATGAGAACGCCATCGCGAACCCGATCCCGCGCGCCTCGCCGCTCAACGTCACGTGGACGGGCGGCGGAACGGGACTGGTCACCATTATCGGAACCTCGTCGGTACCAGCGGGCGGAACGGCCGCGAGTCCGATCTACTCCGCGATGGCATTCGACTGCGTTGCGCCGGCCTCGGCGGGCAACTTCACCGTGCCGGCGAACATACTGGAACAATTGCCGGCGGCGTCGGGCGACACCACCAGCCCTTCCATTGGAACCCTCGCCCTGTTCGCAGTGCCGGATCCGAGCACGGGCCAGGGGATGTTCACCGCGCCGCTGACCGCGGGCGGGTATATCGATCAGGGCATCTTGATCTACAGCATCGGCGCGCTGACGACGATCGGATACAACTGAGGCTGTTGCAGGCGCTCCGCGGAGTCTCGTTCCCGCTGGCCGGGTTACCCAGAATCCCGCGCGGACTTATCACAGGGGATCGGGCCCACAGCGCGTTCCACCTCGGGATTTAGCCGTCCGCCCATCCTTGTTCTCACCGCGGTCTCTAGCCACACCCTCGAGTGCCTGAACCTGGAAGAGCTGGCCGCCGCGGGGCAGTGGACGTTTTTGCTGGTGACCGCCCCGCTGCTGAGAATCCCCGGCGGCCACCGGCTCCCCCGTGCGCCCGCTGGCGATTGTGACGTATGACGTAGGAAAGGGAGGGAAAAGGTCTCGGCTTCCTGTTTGCCCGTTCCGGCCCGTTCCAGGTTACAATGGATGTATAGATGTTTATCTACCTAACTGCATAGGTGGCCCATGGAAGAAGCCGTTCGCTGGAACATCAAAGTTTCGAAAGAGACCGATCTCACCCTGCGCACCTTTCTGGGCGCCCAGGGCGCCAGGAAGGGCGACCTCTCGAAATTCATCGAGGAGGCCGTCCGCTGGCGCGTGTTCCATCGCACGGTGCAGGATATCCGGGAGCGCAACGCCGATGCCGACCCGGACGAGCTGCAGCGCATCATCGACGAAACCGTGAGCGAGGTCCGCACCGAACGCTATGCCAACGGGAAGGCCGATCGAGCCTGATGCGCGTGGTGCTCGATACCAATGTCCTGATTTCCGCCCTCATGATTCAACTGGGCCGCCCGGCCGCCATCTATCGCGCCTGGCAGGAGGGACGCTTCACCCTCCTGACTTGCGCGGAGCAACTCGACGAACTGCGCGCCACGCTGCGCAAGCCCGCACTCGCCGAGCGCATCAAGCCCTACAAGGCCGGCGCTTTGGTGAACGAGATGAGAGAACTTGCGGAAACCGTGGACGCGTTGCCGCACGTCCGCCGCTCTCCCGATCCCACCGACGATTTTCTGCTGGCCTTATCCGAAGCGGGCAAGGCCGATTACCTGGTGACCGGCGACAAGAGCGGGTTGCTTGCGCTTGAGCGCCACAGAGGCACGCGAATCGTCTCCGCGCGCTCATTCGCCGCGTTGTTTGTGTGAACCTCGAGGAGGCCTGGTATCCGTGAGTCGCCGATCGGCGTTACCGCCCTCGAGCTCGGCCGTCCTGTCGCAACGGCCAATATGCGGCACTTTCAGATGATTCCGGGCCTGACAGTCCGGCAGTTCTGAAACCCCGCGGAGCAGCGTGAAAATGCGTCTGTCCTTTTTCTACCTTTAGGCCCTGGATTAATCTGGAGATGTCGTCCGGCCAGTGCTTCGCATATGGCTCGGGTCCCGGAACGTCCGGCAATTACCAGGCCATCAACTACAACGGCCAGGGTCCGTATACCCCGACTAACCCGTAAAGGAGGGTCCCAATTATGTCGACTATGAAGGCCTTGTCTCTTGGCACGCTATTGCCTTTCTGTTTCGCGCTGGCGCAGTCCTCGGGAGCGACGGGGTCGCTGCAGGGCTCGGTCACCGACCCGCAGGGTTTGCCGCTCGCCGGCGCTGTAGTGCGTTACCAATCCGTCCTGCCGCCGGTGACTGCCCGGATTGGGTCCGCGCTCTCTCCGGTAGCGAACGTCGTGAGCGGGTCGGTCATCACCGACGCCAACGGCAGGTTCGCGGTGGCGGCCTTGCCGGCCGCGTGGCAAATGCTTTGCGCCAGCGTTCCCTCGGCCCCGTACCTGGATCCGTGCATCTGGGGGCAGCCGGCTGGGGTGACAGTCTCGGCTGGTGCGACGGCCAACCAGACCTTGGTCCTGACAGAGGGAGTATACTTAAACGTGAGGGTGAACGATCCGATGGGGCTCCTCCCCCAAGTGGTCGACGGTCCGTGGACACCGCGCAAGCTGCTGGTCGGTGTTGTGTATGGAACCGGCGCGTACCAGGGGGCACAGAACACGGCCGTCGATTCGGCCGGCCGGAACTATCGGTTGATCGTTCCCGCAGGCAACCCGTTCTCTCTGTGGCTGTACAGCACCGACGTTGCGCTAGCGGACGCGAGCGGCGCCGCGGTTGCCGCGCCGGCCGGAGGAGTCCCGTTCCAGGCCTCGCCCGGCCAGAATCAAGCCTTCACATTCACCGTTACAGGCCCCGCAAGCAATGTGCAATGAGCGGAAGACCGGGAACCGAGCCTGGCGCGCGCTGATCGGGCTGGCGGCCATACCGGCCGCGGCGTGGTGCCAGACGCCGGTGGTCTCCAGCGTGGTGGATTCGGCCAGTTATGCGGCGACACTCGGCTCACCCGGCGCCATCGTTTCCATCTTTGGAACGAATCTGGCCGCGGCGACCGCAACCACGCAAGGGTTTCCATTGCCGCGGCAGCTTGGCGGGACAACGGTTACGTGGAACGGAGTCGCCGCGCCGCTGTTCTATGTTTCTCCGACGCAGATCAATTTTCAGGTTCCGTCCCCGAACGATGAAACCCCAGGCGTGGTCGTCGCCGCCGGTGTGGTGGTGTCCACTGCGGCGGGCAACAGCGCTCCGTACAGCCCAGGGGCGAATGCATGGGAAGTAGCCGGTATCTTTTCCATGGACGCCAGCGGGTGCGGCCAGGGCGCGGTGCTCAATGCGGCAGACGATGGTGGTGTCTCGGTCAACTCTCCGGCCAACAGCGCTTCCCCGGGCGGCTGGATATCGATCTATGGAACCGGCCTCACGTTCCTGACCTCGCAATACCCGCCGGACGGCGCCCCAACCCCGCTGACGCCGCTGATCGAAAGCGACCCTATAGGCCAAGTCGTGTTCGATTTTCAGGACCTGCTGCAAGCGCCGTCGGCGGCGTGGGCGGGCCTCGCGCCCGGCTCCGTGGGACTGGATCAGACCAATGTCCGGATTCCGGCTTCGGTGCGGGAGGGTTGCGCGGTCCCGATTCAGATTGCGTATGACGACAATTCGCGGGCGATGAGCCAGCCGGTCACCCTCGCCATCCGGCAGGGCGGTGGGCCCTGCGTGGATCCGCCGGCGGCCGGTTATGGGCAGATCACCTGGCAAGAAACCGTCAGCGAAACCGTGTCCGACGTCTCGAGCCAGCCATACTTCACCTCCGAGACCGACACGGTGACCGTGTCCTTGCAGTCCTCGCCTGGGATGCAAGCGCTGGCCGCCCCGGTCTACAGTGAAGGGAGCCTGCCCAGTTCTCTAACGCTCTTCGGTCCTTCGTGTCCTGTTTCGGGTTACCGGAGCCTGGGAGCCGGAACGGTCACGATGCAGGGCCCGGGCTTCAGCCCGACACAAGTCCCGGTCGCGCCGTTCCAGCAGGGCCAATTGGGGGGCCTTACGGCATACCAGGCCGCGCTTCCGAACGGCGCGGCGGTCCAGGCTGGCACGTACACGGCGACGGCGAGCGGCGGCGCGGAGGTGGCCGCATTTCAGGCCGCTATCCAAATCGGGGCCGATATTCAGATCCAGAACGGCCTTGTGGGAATGGATGTGTGGGCCGGCTGTACGCCTTTCACGGTCAATTGGACCGGCGGCGATCCGAACTCCTGGGTCACCGTCAGCCTCGTGCAAAGTGAGCCGGCTTGGGCTGGCGGCTTCCAGGGCGTCAATTTCGCTGGCCAGACTCGCGCGTCGAACGGCACCCTGACCATGCCGCCCCTGAGTATGCCAGGGGACCAGTGCGGGACGGGGCCGGGGGCCCCGATTGTGATTAGCGTCGAAGTCGACCCGGATCCCTCTGAAATCACCTCATTCTCAGCTTCCGGGCTATCTTTGGGCGGTCAGGTGACCTGGAAGTATATACATACTTTTCAGGCTTTCCTGGTTCTGTAGCGACTCCCGGGGAGCAGACAGGGACGGCCCGAGCTGCGTGATTGGTTCGGACTTCCCTCGCGCCTCTACTTCGTAAAAAAATCCAGCGGCGTGATCGAGACGATCAGCCAGCGCTTGCCTCTACGCTCTACTTTGCAGGTGAGCTGCGATTCGCGCTGGAGGATGCGCATGCCGGTATCGGCGTTGACGACTTCGAGGGTCCAATCGACTTCGAGCGCGCGTGCGGTGTCGGTGCCTTCATCGGTAGTGAGACCGATGGTCGAGTCGACTTCGCCCTGGGCGGCGAGCGCCTCGACGCCGGTGCGTAGCGACTCGTAACCGGGGAATTTGGGATCGAATGAGGACAGGAAGCCGGTGGCCGGAGTGCCCGCCTGGCTGAGCGCGCGGGCGGCGGATTGCAAGAGGTCCCAGGCGCCATCGATGTCGGGCGGCGAGAAAATACCGGGAGTATCGAGAGCGCCATCGAGAGACACGATGCGCAGCGCGCCATCGCGCGATTCCACGTGGCATGTCACTCGCTTCTGGCGATGGGTGATGCTGCGCAGGCCTTCGCGTGCTGCCAGGTCCAGTTTCCAGTCGATGGTGAGTGCGACACCGCGATCGCCGGCGGTGGCGGAGAGGAAATCCAGCGCCGGCTGAATGTCGTAAGCGCGCACCATGGCTTCGACGGGCTTGCGTAAGTGTTCGGCCAGCGGCCGGTCTAAGGCTTCCAGGAAGCCGGCGGCGCGCCGTTCGGCCAGCGCTTGCGCGGCTTTCGAAACCAGGTCGCGCGCGGCTTGCTGCCGATCATTCGGACCGCTCTGCGCGGCGGCCGGCCATGCCAATGCGATCAGCAAAAGAGCGCGCCGCGTGTTCCCCATGTCACGTCCTGTAACTGGCATTGATGTGGATATAGCCGTGGGTGAGGTCGCAGGTCCAGAAGCGGGCCGCGCCTTTGGCCTTGCCGCGCAGCGAAAAGCGAATGTGACATTCCGGCGCATCCAACTTCTGTTTCAGTTCGGCCTCTGAAATTGGCGCGGCCAGGCCGCCGCGGCAAACAGCGACGCCCTGCATCCAGATATCGGCTTTGCCGGGATCGAAGGGCACTCCGGCGTTACCGGCGGCCGAAAGGACGCGGCCCCAATTCGGGTCGGAGCCGGCGATGGCGGTTTTGACCAGCGGCGAGTTGGCGATGGCGCGAGCCAGCCGCGCGGCGGCATCGTCACTGGGCGCGCCCGTGACTTCAATGGTGACGAGCTTCTTGGCGCCCTCGCCATCGCGTGCGATGGCCTGCGCCAGGTGCTGCATGACGCTGGTGATCTTCTCTTCCACGCGGGCGAGTTCACTCGATTCCGGACGGACGCCGGAAGCGCCGTTGGCCAGCAGCACGAGGGTATCGTTGGTGGAGGTGTCGCCATCCACCGAGAGCCGATGGTAGCTGGCTTCGGCGGCGCGCTTCAGGATGGCGCGCAACGCGGCCGCGGGAAGCAGGGCGTCGGTCATCACGAAGCCGAGCGTGGTGGCCATGTTCGGCTGAATCATGCCGGAGCCTTTGGTCATGCCGGCCACGCGCACGGCGCCGCGCCGCAGGTGGGCTTCGGCGAAGGCGGTTTTCGAGACCAGGTCGGTGGTCATGATGGCGCGGGCGGCTTCTTCGAAGCGCGCGGGCGAGAGGCCGTCAACAAGCCGCGGCAGGGCTGCAATGATTTTGCCGTCGTCCATTTCCACGCCGATCACGCCGGTGGATGCGGTGAGCACCTGGGCCACCGGCAGCTTCAGGATTTTAGCGGCGGCGCGCGCGGTGGCCAGCGCCACGGCGTCGCCGGTGCGGGTGGCGCAGTTGGCGTTGCCGGCGTTAATGAGGATGGCGCCGACCCGCCCTTTCGACAGCGCCAAATGGCGGCGGCACAGCCTGACCGGCGCTGCCTGCACGCGGTTACGGGTGAACACGGCGGCGGCACTGGCGTCCAGACCGGTGACGATCAGCGCCAGATCGTCGCGCTCGGCTTGCCGTATACCGGCATAGACGGCCGAATAAGCGTATCCCAGCGGCAGGTTCAAACGGGCACCTCTCCTAAGATTTCATTTTCGACTAATCGCTGCCCATTCGCGAAATCCGCGGCGGGCATTCGCTTGCGGCCTTCCATCTGCACCTCGATCAGTTCCAGCGCCCCTACGCCGCAGGCAACCAGCAGGGGCTTAATGCGAATGAGAGCGCCCGCCGGATAGCCGGCGCCAACTTCGGCCGGGCGCGCGCGCCACACGTGCAGCGAGGTACCGCGAAAGCTCGAGTAAGCGCCCGGCCAGGGCTGCATACCGCGCACCTGGTTGTGAATCCGAAGGGCGGAACGGCTCCAATCGATGCAGCCGTCTTCCTTTTTCAGCATGGGCGCGTAAGTGGCTTGCGAGTTGTCCTGGGGTTGCGGAACCACGCGGCCGGCCGCAAGCGCGTCAAGGGCCTCCACCAGCAGGTCCGCGCCCATCAGGGACAGGCGGCGGCCCAGGTCGAGCGCGGTCTCATCGGCGCCGATGGCGGTTTCCGCTTTGAGCAGCAGCGGGCCGGTGTCGAGACCGGCATCGATGCGCATGATGGTAACGCCGGTGACGGTTTCCCCGTTGACGACGGCCCATTGAACGGGACCGGCGCCGCGGTATTTCGGCAGCAGCGAGGCGTGTACGTTGAGAATGCCGAGCGGCGGAATATCGATGATGGATTGCGGAATGATCTGGCCGTAGCCCACCACCACCATGGCTTCCGGCGCGAGCGAGCGCAGGTAGTCCACGGATTCCGGCCGCTTGACCCGTTCCGGCTGAAACACGGGCACGCCGAGGCGCAGGGCGGCTTCTTTCACTGGCGGGGCGGCAAGCGCCTGGCCGCGTCCCTTGGGCCGGTCGGGTTGAGTGACTGCCGTGAGCACCTGGTGGCCGCGGTCAACCAGCCGTTCGAGGGTGGGCACGGCGAACGCGGGCGTGCCGAGGAAAGCCAGGCGCATGGCGGGGGCTCAGTCCCACTCGCCGGCGCGCTGCAGCTTGCGGATCTTGCGCTTGAGAAGATCGCGCTTCAGCGCGCTGATATGAGTGATGTAGAGGCGGCCGTACAAGTGATCGGTCTCGTGCTGGAAGGCGCGCGCCAGCAGGTCCTCGCCGGTCTTTTCAAACGGCTCGCCCTTCGAATTCTGCGCGCGGATGGTGACGCGCTTGGCGCGGCGCACCTGCTCGCGAAAACCGGGAACGCTGAGGCAGCCTTCTTCACCCACCTGCTTGCCTTCGAGCTTGACGATGGCGGGGTTGATGAGGACGAGCTTGTCTTCCGGCCGCTCGCCGTTCGAAACATCGATGACGGAGATCTTCCGGGAAAAGCCGATCTGCGGCGCGGCCAGTCCTACGCCCTTGGCCGCGTACATCGACTCGAACATATCCGCCAGAAATTGATTGAGGTCCGGCGTATCGAACTCGGTCACGGTTTCCGCTTCGCGTTCGAGCACGGGATTGCCGAATTTGACTATCGGGTAGACCATATTTCGATTAGTAGTTTCGCACCTGCTCGAGATAGCCCAGAAAATTGCGGCGGGTTTCGTCGAGCGAGTCGCCGCCAAACTTCTCGAGAAACGCCTGCGCCAAAACCAGCGCCACCATGGCCTCGCCGATCACGCCGGCGGCCGGCACCACGGCCACGTCGGAGCGCTCATAAGCTGCCAGGGCGGGCTCGCGGGTCGCCAAGTCCACCGATTCCAGCGGCCGGCGCAGCGTAGAAATTGGCTTCAGCAGGCCGCGCACCAGCACGTCCTGGCCGTTGGTGATGCCGCCTTCCAGGCCGCCTGCGCGGTTGGCGCCGCGGGTGAACACGCGGCCCGCACGGTCATAGTGAATGGTGTCCTGCACCTGAGAGCCGAAGCTGGACGCGCCGGCGGCGGCAAATCCGATTTCAACGCCCTTAACGGCCTGGATGGAAACGATGGCCTGAGCAAGGCGGCCGTCCAGGCGCGCATCCCAAGTGACGTGCGAGCCCAAGCCCATCGGGACGCCGCGGGCCACAACTTCGAAGACGCCGCCCACCGTATCGCCGGTGCGGTAGGCTTCATCGACTTCTTCCTTCATGCGGGCCTCGACGGCGGGGTCGACGCAGCCGAGCAGTACGCTGTCGCGGCGGCTCAGTTCGACCAGTTCGCCGAATTCGACGGCGCGTTCGAGACGCACGCGGCCGACGGCGATGACGTGGCTGAGCACGGTGATGCCGAATTCGCCGAGCAGCGCCTTGGCGATGGCGCCCACCGCCACGCGGGCGGCGGTTTCGCGGGCGCTGGCGCGCTCCAGGATGTAGCGCGCATCGTGGAAGTTGTACTTGACGGCGCCGGCCAGGTCGGCGTGGCCGGGACGCGGACGGGTGACGGGTTTGCGCCGGTCTTCCGCGCCGGCGACATCTTCCACCGGAAGCGCGTGCGCCCAGTTTTCCCAATCCCGATTGCGAATCAGAATGGCGATGGGGGAGCCGATGCTGCGCGAATGCCGCACACCGGCGACGATTTCGGCGCGGTCGGTCTCGATCTTCATGCGCCCGCCGCGGCCGTAGCCCTGCTGCCGGCGCCAAAGCTCGCGATTGACCGCGCCGAGGGAAATAGGGATGCCCGCCGGAAGTCCGGTCAGCGTGGCCACCAGCCATTCGCCGTGGGACTCGCCGGCGGTTTCAAATCGCAACATCGATGCCAGAATTTTTTATCGTAGCAGACCTGCGGCGGCGACCGTCAGCCGGCAGAGTACCGAGGGTACGCTACATGAAAATGGTGGGATCCACGTTTGCGTCGTCCACCCGGGTACCGAGTTGTGGTGGCTTTGGCCAAGGCCGCTGGCAGGCGCTAGTGGCTCCGCAACCGGCGCCCGATCACGACCGGGCCCGCACGGCTTGCCCATGCAACCGGTTCCCTACAGGCGCAAGTTCGGAGATGAGCCGGTTTTGGCGTTCGACCCGGTCTTCCGCGGGGCTTAGCTCGTATGTATAGCCGGACGCAGTATGCTCCCGCAGTACTTCATTCGGATGTTGGAGATGTTTGCGCAACTCGGCTTGTATGTTGGCGGTCTCGCCCACAAAGATCCATTGGCGCGCATTCGAGAGCCCGTACACGCCCGATGCCGCCGGCGCATTCTTATCGACCGAGGTCGCCGTAAAAGGCCGGTTCCCATGATTTTCGAAAGGCACTATTTCGCTTCTCCGGCGTGAAGAACTACGGGTTTCCGTGCGGTGGGCTTGGTTGTGCCTGCAAGATCGCCTCCGCTTTCCTGTTCGTCAACCCGCTGCTCACTCGCCCACTCGCGGGCCGGGTAAATCCAAGAGAGGATTCGACGCGGCCACGATTCGCCCGCTTGAGACGTCAGAACCGCCATATCCGGCTTTCCTTCAGTAGTAGAAGTCTTCCGCCGACTCGCGGCCCGGATTCTGGAGCTCGGCCCGTAGCGGACGGGATTTCCAGTCTGTCCAGAGGCTGGCCAATGCGGCAATGCAAACCATCAGGGCGCACAGAGGCATCGCGCCCGTCGAATGAGTGGCAATGAAACTGGAAAACACGGTTACCCTTCCCGAAATGGTTGGGCTAAGAAAGGGACCCAGGTGAGCTGACTTAGTTCAGATCAACTGTAGATTGGGCGGAAGTGCCCAGTCACTAACTTAAGGCTAGGTGAATTCCGGATACTTGTCAAGCAGAACGCGGCATGTTCGCCACAAGCGGTACTGGCCGCCGCTAACCCAAGTTTGTCACGGGAGCGCGGGATGCCGGGGTTTTTGACCGCCTGACCGCGGATAGTTAGTCTCAACTCGAGCGCGAATCAGAATTAGGAACCTACCACGCCGGCCAAGGGGCTGCTGGCGGAGGCGTAGAGTTTCTTCGCCATGCGGCCGGCTTCGAAGGCGAGACGGCCGGCTTCGACGGCCAGCTTCATGGCGCGGGCCATTTTCTCAGCGTCGTCAGCGAGGGCGATGGCGGTATTCATGAGGACGCCATCGGCGCCCAGCTCCATGGCGATGGCGGCATCCGAGGCGGTGCCCACGCCGGCATCGACAATCAGCGGGACCTCCGTGATCATCTCACGCAAGATCCGCAGATTAGTTGCGTTTTGCACGCCCAGGCCGGAGCCGATGGGCGCGGCCAGCGGCATCACAGCGGCGGCTCCCGCATCGATCAGGCGGCGCGCGTTCACCACATCATCGTTGGTATAGGGCAGTACCACGAAGCCCTCTTTGACCAACGCGCGGGTGGCCTCCAGCAAGCCGGCGTTATCCGGGAACAGCGTCTTTTCGTCGCCGATCACTTCCAGCTTGATCCAGTGGGAGAGGCCCACTTCGCGCGCCAGCATGGCGGTGCGGATGGCGTCGTCGGCGGTGTAGCACGCGGCGGTGTTGGGAAGGATAAAGATTTTCGAGCGGTCGATGTAATCGAGCAGCGATTCCTTGGAGCGATCGGTGAGGTTGACGCGGCGCACGGCGACGGTAACCATGCCGGCTCCGGTGGCCTCGTGGCAGCGCTGCATTTCCTGGAAGCTGCGATACTTACCGGTGCCCACGATGAGGCGAGAGCGAAACTCGCGGCCCGCGATGGTGAATGATTGCGGCATGCCTTCATTGTAGCGGGGGGCGGGCGGCCAGAAGAACGGTTGGGCTGAAGCCCGGCTGGCAGGCGGCAGCGCCTGGCGATAGCGCCTGCACCCAAATCAGTGTGGCCGCGAGGCAAGCGTACTGGTACCCGCCGCGCAGCGCCGGGATTAAGCTGTTTCGTATCATGCCGGAAGGGGCTGTAAGCCATTGATAACGATAGCCCGCATAGAAATTTTCAATTGGACGCGCCCGCTCCCACGGTTTAGTTTGAGATATGGGAACTGCAATGAGGATGGCCATAGCGGATGCTGAGGTTGGCTTGTTGCACAGGATCAGCAACATCGTCAGCTCGGAGTTGTCAGTCGATGAAATTTTGGGCGAGGTGCTCAGCCTTGCGGCGCAGGCCACGGCTTGCGACGCGTGCCTGATCTATCTCTTCGATCAACAATTGAACGAAATGGTGCTGCACGCATCGCAAGTGCCGCACGCGGCGGATCTGGGGAAACTGCGGATTAAAGTAGGCGAGGGCGTGACCGGCTGGGTAGCGGAGCACAAGTCGGCGGTGGCGCTCGCGAAAAACGCCTTCGCCGATCCGCGGTTCAAGCGTTTCCAGACGCTGATCGAGGACACGTATGAAGCGTTCCTTTCGGTGCCGCTGGTCAGCGCCGGCGACTTGATCGGCGTGATCAACGTGCATCATCGCCTGCCGCACGAGCACACGCGCGAGGAGATCGCCGTGATGAAGTTCATTGGCGAGCAGCTCGGCGTCACCATTTCCAAGTCGCTGCTGGAACAAGAGAACGCGCGGTTGATGGAACAGACCGCGGAAATGAAGCGCGAGCTGGAAACGCGCAAGATCGTGGAGCGCGCGAAGGGATTGCTGCAGCAGAAGTTCGGCATCAGCGAGGAGGATGCCTATTTCCGGCTGCGCAATCAGAGCCGCCGTTTGCGCCGTCCCATGCGGGAGCTGGCCGAAGCTATCATTCTCTCCGAGGACTTGGATCGCGAAGGCGCCGCCGCTGGACGCGACCAACGCGTCGCGTAGCGGGCTGGCAGGTAGGACAGACCATCGCCGTCCGTGGTCTGTCTCGCCGAAACACGAGACTCGACAGGCGACATAAACCGATACCTCTGATTTGACCAGCCGCCGGCACGTCTACGCTGTCGAACCCTGCCTGCAACAACTTTTTGCCTTGCTGCGGGTTTAGAACAGTACGCAGGCCCGATACTGCGAGACAATAGGTTTTAAGGGGTCGCGTGCGCAATTGTCACCCGACGGCCGGCTTGCTTCTCGTCGCCGCCTGCTTCGCCCCGGCGGCGGCGTTCGGCGCCGATGCGCGGCCAGTGTTCACCGCTCCGTTCGAAACCGCGGGCGAGTTCACCCCGCGGAACGGGATCGACGAGCTGGTTCTCACCCGCTGGAAGGAACTGGGCATACAACCGGCGAACCTGTGCTCCGATAGCGTGTTCCTGCGGCGGGCATGGCTGGATGCGACCGGAACGTTGCCCACGGCGCAGCAGGCCACCGAGTTTCTGGCGAGCAATGACCCCAGCAAGCGGGCCGTCCTGATCGATCAACTCTTGGAGCGCGCGGAGTTCGCCGATTACTGGGCGATGAAGTGGAGCGACCTGCTGCGTGTCAAGGCCGAGTTTCCGATCGAGCTGTGGCCCAACGCCGCCCAGGCGTATTACCACTGGATTCACGATTCCCTGCGCGAGAACAAGCCCTACGACCAATTTGTCAGGGAGATGCTGACTTCGAGCGGCAGCAACTTCCGTGACCCGCCGGTGAACTTCTATCGCGCCATGCAGAACCGCCAGCCGGCGGGGATTGCGCAAGCGGTGGCCTTGACTTTCATGGGAGTGCGGACCGAGAAGTGGCCGGCGGCGCGCCTCGAGCAAATGGCCGCGTTCTTCTCGGCGGTCGGATACAAACACACGGACGAATGGAAAGAGGAGATTGTCTTCTTCGATCGTGGCAAAACGCCGGCAGGCGCGCTGACCTTCCCTGATGGAACGCCGGCCCGGCTCCGGCCGGACCAGGATCCGCGGGAAGCGTTTGCCGACTGGCTGCTGGCTCCGGGCAATCCGTGGTTCTCGAGTAACATCGTCAACCGCATCTGGTACTGGCTACTCGGCCGCGGGATCGTCCAGGAACCGGACGACATTCGCGCCGACAATCCGCCGGAGAATCCGCAGTTGTTGCCATGGCTGGAGCGCGAACTGGTAGCTTCGCATTATGATCTGAAGCATGTTTTCCGGCTGATCCTCAACTCGAGCACGTACCAGCTTTCGCCGATACCGCGGGCGGAACGGATGGCCGCGGCGGCCCACTTCGCGGCCTATCCGCTGCGGCGGCTGGATGCGGAAGTGCTCATCGACGCCCTCGACCAGATCACCGGGACGAGCGAAGCCTATTCGAGCGCGATTCCCGAACCGTATACGTTCATGCCGGATTTCCAGCGCGCCGTCAGCTTGCCGGATGGCAGCATCGGCAGTTCCTTCCTCGACCTGTTCGGGCGGCCGGCGCGCGACACCGGATTAGAATCGGAACGCAATAACCGGTCGAGCGATGCGCAGCGGCTGCACATGCTGAATTCGACCCACGTGCAGCGCAAGATTCAGCAGTCGCCGAAGCTAACGGCCCTGATGCACGACATTAAGAATCCGCGGGAACTGGTGACGCAAATCTATCTGACGATTCTTTCGCGCTACCCAACTGACGAGGAGTGGAAAGCGATGGTGGCGCACTCGCAATCCGGCGCGCCCAAAGGACAGGCCGCGATGGTCGATCTCGAGTGGGGATTGATCAACAGCTCCGAGTTTCTGTACCGGCATTAGGAGGTATCGAGATATGAAACCCAATTACCGTTTGCTGCCGATCAACCGGCGCGAAGCCCTGCGCGAAGGATTCTTCGGCGCCGCCGGTGTGTTGCTGGCGAGGCGGCTGGCGGGCGCCGCGAACGCGGCCCCGGCCGTTTTTCAGTCTCCGGCCAAGGCGAAGTCGGTCATCCAAATCTGGATGTGGGGAGGACCGGCGCATCTCGACACTTTCGACCCCAAGCCGGAGGCGGGCGAGAACTACTGCGGTCCGCTGAACTCGCCCATTGAAACCAACGTGAGGGGCATTCGCATCTGCGAGCTGCTGCCGCTGCTGGCCAAACAGGCGGACAAATACTCGCTGATCCGCGGCATGACGCACGGCCTTTACGCGCATGAGACCGCCTCCTACACGGTACAGACAGGCCGCATCGCGGGCGGGCACGACGTGTACCCGAGCGTGGGCGCGGTGGTGTCGTTATTCAAGGGCTACAACGCCGGATACAAAGGGCTGATTCCGCCCTATATCGTGCTGACCGAGCCGCAGGGCCGTTTCGCCGAAGAGGGCTTCCTGGGGTCGCGCTACAAACCATTCGCCACTGGCGGCGACCCGGCGCAGGCGCGCTTCGTGGTGGAAGGCGTGGTGGCGCAGGGCATCACGGACCAGCGGCAGAAGGAGCGCCGTGAGTACCTCCATCAACTCGATACGCTGGGCCACGCCATGCAGGGCGATCCGCAACTGGCGGCCAACGACGATGCCGAGCGGATGGCCTACGAGTTGATCCTGGGCGACGCAGGCAAAGTTTTCGATCTTTCGCAGGAGAAGGACGATTTGCGCGACCGCTACGGCAGGACGACATTTGGCCAATCGTGCCTGGTGGCGCGCCGTCTGGTGGAGCGCGGCGTTCCTTACATCACGATCAATTATCAGGGCGGTTGGGACACCCACAAGCAGAATTTCCAGGTGATGCGCCGCAGGCTGCCCGAGATGGACAAGGGGTTGGCAACACTGCTCGACGATCTCTCGCAACGCGGGCTGCTCGCTACCACGCTGGTCTGGTGGAACGGGGAATTCGGCAGGAAACCGAAGGTGGATTGGGAAGCGCCGTGGAACGGCGGACGCAACCATTGGGGCGGCGTGTTCTCAGCCCTGGTGGCGGGCGGCGGTTTCAAGGGCGGCCACGTGGTGGGGTCTTCGGATGCCAAAGGTGAAGAGGTGAGGGACCGGCCGGTGTATCCCGCCGACCTGATCGGCAGCATGTACGAACTGCTCGGTATCGATGCGGCGGGCAAGTTGCCGCACCCCACGGGCCTGGAGGCGCGCGTGACGCCCACCGCGGCGGACGGATTGCCGCTGGCCGGACGATTGAAGGAGATCATGTGAGGCACGCAGTTGCGGCTGCGGCGGCGGTAGCCGCTGTAGCAGCCGCACTGGCGGCCCAGCAGAGGCCGCAGAATCCGCACTTGGGGTACGTCTATCCAGCCGGAGGCCGGCAAGGAGCGAGCATCGAAGTCCGCGCCGGCGGCGAGTTCTTGAATGGCGCAAGCGCGGCGTATGTTTCCGGCCAGGGAGTCCACGCGACAGTAACGCAATACGTCAAGCCGCTCAGCGGAGCCGAAGCCCAGAAACTGCGCGACGAAATGAAGGAGTTGCGCGAAGAACGGGCGGCTTCGCGGAAGCCGGCGGCGGCCGGAGCGCCCAAAGTTATCTTTACGGATGCGGATAAGAAGCGGATGGACGAGCTGCGCGACAAGCTGGAGGACGTGCAGCGCAGGCCTTCGATTCCGGCGATTGCCGAAATCGCGATTCTGTGGGTCACCATCGCGCCGGACGCCGGGGCGGGCCCTCGGCAACTGCGGTTGGATACGGCCCGCGGGCTGACCAACCCCATCATATTCTGCGTGGGCGAGCTGCCGGAGTTCTCGCGGAAGCCGGTCCGCGTGGCGCCCGCCTACAATGTCGTCAACGGCGCGACTCCGGCTAACCGCGCCGCGCCCCGTCCACCGGAGCCGCCCATCGAGATCACGCTGCCTGTCGTGGTGAACGGCCAGATGACGCCCGGCACCGCGGACCAATACCGCTTCCAGGCAAAACGGGGACAACACTTGGTGGTCGCGGCCAGCGCACGCGAGCTGATTCCCTACGTTTCCGACGCCGTGCCTGGATGGTTTCAAGCGGCGCTGACGCTGCGCGACGCGCAGGGGAAGGAACTGGCATCGGCGGATCATTTCCTGTTCCATCCCGACCCGCTGCTCGACTACGAGATCCCCAGCGACGGCGAATACATCGCGGAGATCCACGATTCGATTTTCCGGGGGCGCGAGGATTTCGTCTACCGCATCAGCATCGGCGAACTGCCCGTGATCGCCAGCATCTTTCCCTTGGGTGGGAAGGCAGGGGCGCGCACGACCATCGAGACTCAGGGCTGGAATCTGCCTGCGGCGCGGGTCACCGAGAATTTCAAGGGCAAGGCTAAGGCCGAGCATCCGATTTCCTTGCGGAAAGACGGATGGACCTCGAATCGCGTACCTTTTGCGCTGGATTCGCTGCCGGAGACGATGGCCCGCCCGGGGATCGGCCACCGGGAAAAAGCGCAAAAGGTGAAGCTGCCGATTATCGTAAACGGGCGCGTTGCGCAGCCTGGCGAAGCGGAGTTCTTCCGCTTCGACGGCCACGCCGGGGACGAAATTGTGGCCGAGGTGTCGGCGCGCAGGCTCGGCTCGCCGCTCGATAGCGTGCTGCGGCTGACCGACGCAACCGGAAAGCAGATTGCCTTCAACGACGATTTCGAAGATCCGGCCGCCGGCCTGATCACGCACCAGGCCGACTCGCTGATTTCCTGCCGGTTGCCGGCCAAGGGAACCTATTTCCTCCAGTTGGTGGATGCTCAAGGCAAGGGCGGACCGGATTATGGCTACCGGCTGCGTATCAGCCATCCGCGGCCGGATTTCGAATTGCGGGTGGTGCCTTCGAGCCTCAATCTGCGCGCGGGCGCGACCGTTCCCATAACCGTGCGCGCAATACGCCGCGATGGCTTCGTGGGCGAGATCGCGCTCAACCTGAAGGATGCGCCGGCCGATTTCACGCTCAGCGGCGCAGCGGTGCCCGCCGGACAGGACAAGGTGCGAGTTACCTTGACCGCACCGCGGGCGCCGGTTGGTGCGCCGCTCTCGATACACTTGACCGGCCGGGCTATCATCGACGGCCATGAAGTAACCCGCACCGCGGTCCCGGCCGAAGACATGGAGCAGGCGTTCGCCTACCATCACCTGGTGGCGGAGGATGCGTGGATGGTCCGCGTGATCGGCGAGGGCGCGCGCGGAGTCGGCTGGCGCCCCATCGAAAGGCCTGTGCAACTGCGTTCCGGGGGCGCCACGCCGGTCAATCTCTTCGTTCCTCCCCGCTTTCAAAAGGGGATGCAACTGGCGTTGAACGAGCCGCCGGAGGGGATCTCGATTCAGAGTGTGACTCCGGAACGCGACGGCGTATCCCTGGTGTTGCGCGTGCAGGCGGACAAGGCCAAACCCGGGCTGAAAGGCAACCTGATCCTGGACGCGTTCCGGGAGGTGGCGCCTAACCCGGCAGCCGCGAATCAGACCCGCCGGCGTCAGACGCTGGGGACACTGCCGGCGATTCCGTTTGAGATCGTTGAGTCCGCGGCGCCGAGAAGGTAAGGGTGGCGCGCGCACTCCTGCGTGCCGCGTCGAGATTCTTCTCGACATTCCTTCGCTCCGGGACTCCAAGACACGCCGGCACGAATCGGCGCAGCACGTAAGACTGCGTGCGCACGAGGGTCAACGCTGGCGAGCGCCAGGGGTTTGGCTATGATGAGTAGCGTATGCGAAAAACCGTGCTCACGACTCTGGCGGCCATGCTGCTCACCGGTGGCATCGCGTGTTACCCTCAGCAGATCGGACTGATACAGAACCCGTCCGCCCGCCAGAACCTCAGTCTGAACGGGCCGTGGAAGATCATCGTCGATCCCTACGAAGCCGGCTACTACGACTTCCATTTGCATCCGATTCCGGGCGGCGGCCTCGGCGCCAATCTCGCCCCGGCCGACAAGAGCGACCGTCTGGAGCTCACCTTCTTGCCGAACGCCGCTACGCTCCAGGTGCCCGGCGATTGGAACACGCAGAAGCCGGAGTTTCTCTGGTACGAAGGGACGATCTGGTATAAACGCGAATTCGACTACGCGAAGAAGCCCGGCCGCCGCCTGTTTCTCTGGTTCGGCGCCGCCAATTACCAGGCCATCGTCTTCCTGAACGGCAAGAAACTCGGCCAGCATGAAGGCGGCTTCACGCCCTTCCAGTTCGAAGTTACCGACGCCGTCCGCGATGGCACTAACTCCGTAGTCGTGAAGGTGGACGACCAACGCCACGCGGATGGCATCCCCACTGCCATGACCGATTGGTGGAACTACGGCGGACTTACTCGTGATGTGAAGCTGATCGACGTACCCGAGACGTTCATTCAGGATTACTTCGTGCAACTCGAGAGGGGCTCTCTCAACCGCATCGGGGGATGGGTGCGAATGGATGGAGCCCACAAGCGGCAGAAGGTGACCATCCGCATCCCGGAAACCGGCAACTACACCACCGTCGATACCGACGAGAATGGCTTCGCGCACTTCGCATTCAACGCCGACGGCCTCACTAACTGGTCGCCGGAGAATCCGAAGCTCTACGATGTCCGCGTGGAGGCCGAAACCGACACCGTCGAGGACCGTATCGGCTTCCGTCTCATCCAAGCCGGCGGCCAGAGGATCTCGCTGAACGGCAAGCCCATCTTCCTGCGCGGTGTTTCGATACACGGCGAAGCTCCCTTCCGGGCAGGCCGCGTTTTTTCGGAAGCCGATGCCCGCGTGCTGCTCACTTGGGCCAAGGAGCTGGGTTGCAACTTCGTCCGCCTGGCGCATTACCCGCATGACGAAGCGATGACCCGCTTGGCCGACCAGATGGGCCTGCTGGTGTGGAGCGAGATTCCCGTCTACTGGGCCGTCCAGTGGGAGAACCCTGCCACTTATGCCAATGCCGAGCGGCAACTCACCGACATGATCGCTCGCGACCACAACCGCGCTTCCATCATTTTCTGGTCCATGGCCAATGAAACGCCGCTCGGCGATGCCCGCCTCAAGTTCCTCTCCTCGCTGGCGGCCAAGGCGCGCGAACTCGATCCCACCCGCCTAATTACGGCCGCTACGCTCACCCACTACTCCGACCCGGCAACCATCTTGATCGACGATCCGCTCGGGCAGTACCTGGACGTGATCGGCTGCAACGAGTACATCGGTTGGTACGACGGCGCTCCCGCCAAGGCCGACAGCATCAACTTCAAAACCGTCTACGACAAGCCCATGGTGATGAGCGAACTGGGCGGCGCGGCGCAATTCGGCAGACACGGCGACGAAGATACCGCCTGGACCGAGGAGTACCAGGCCAACGTCTACCGTCACCAGATCCCCATGCTGAAGCGGATTCCATTCCTTGCAGGCATGACTCCGTGGATTCTGATGGACTTCCGCTGTCCTCGCCGCTTCCTGACCGGCATCCAGGATTACTATAATCGCAAAGGACTGCTAAGCGACCGCGGCGAGAAGAAACAGGCATATTATGTGCTGCGCGATTATTATCAATCGCTGGCTGCACAGGAGCGACCTCGGCCCAGTCCACCCAGCTTGCGCAGCGCAGCGCCGTAGATTCACCGGCGTCAAAGTTAGTGTGCAGGGAAAGCCGAGATGACTCTCGGCTCAGCAGCCTCGACAGGCCGCGCCACGACGCCGGTGCCGCGCACGTTAGAATCGGATTTGGTTCTGGTTCAGAACGTTTCCAAGCTGTATCGTTTGTACCGGCGGCCGGCCGACCGGCTGCGCGAGCTGCTGCCGGGCGTGGCGCCGGCCCACCGCGATTTCTGGGCGCTGCGCGACATCAGCTTCGAAGTCGAGCGCGGCGAAACGCTGGGGCTGGTGGGGCCGAACGGGTGCGGCAAAAGCACGCTGCTGCAAATGGTGAGCGGCATTCTGCAGCCGACCACGGGCCGGGTGGTGACGCGCGGGCGGATCGCCGCGCTGCTCGAATTGGGCGCCGGTTTCAACCCGGAATTCAGCGGCCGCGAGAACGTTTATCTGAACGGCGAAATCATGGGTCTGAGCCGCGCCGAGATCGACCGCGCGATGCCGTCAATCGAATCGTTCGCCGAGATCGGCGAATTCATGGAGCGGCCGGTGAAAGAATACTCGAGCGGCATGTATGTGCGGCTGGCGTTTTCGACGGCCATCCACGTGGACCCGGAAATCCTGATCGTCGACGAAGCGCTGGCGGTGGGCGACGCGGTCTTCGCCAACCGCTGCGTGCGCAAGTTCCAGGAACTGCGCGAACGCAAGATAACGGTGCTATTCGTCTCGCACGACCTGGGGCTGGTGAAGCAGCTCTCCGACCGGGCGATACTGCTACTGGGCGGGCGGATCGAAGCCGCCGGAGCGCCCAACGACGTGATCAACCGCTACATCGGGCTGGTGCTCGAAAAGCAAGCGCCGGAAACGCGGCAGGAGCGCGTGCGCTCGAGCTTCCGCCACGGCGACGGAACCAGCGAGATCGTGGGCATTCAGATGTTGAACGCGCGCGGCGAAGAGACCACCTCGATTGCAAGCGGCGAGCCGGTGACGGTGCGGGTGCAGGCGCGTTTCCACCGTGCGGTCTCCGACCCTATGGTAGGGATCCTGGTCCGTACCCGCATCGGCATGGATGTTTACGGCACCAACACGCGCATCGAGCACACGGAGCTGGGCGACTTCGACGCTGGCCAGTTGCTGGAGGTGGATTTCGGAATCGAATGCTGGCTGACGCCGCAGCAGTACACGCTCACGGCCGCGACACAGAATGCCGATGGTTCGAGCCACGACTGGCTGGACGACGCCATCGCGTTCGACGTGGTGGACACGCGCGTGGCTGCCGGCGTCGCCAACTTGCGGGCGAAGATCGAATGGCGCGCATCACGATAAAGGCGCATCCGCGCGCGAAACGGTCGGCGGTCGCCGGAAGGTTGGGAGCGGCGTGGAAGCTCGACCTGGCTGCGCCACCGGCAGGAGGCAAGGCCAACGAAGAATGCGTGCGATTCCTGGCGGAGTTGGCCGGCATACCACGCTCGCGGGTGCGCGTGATCAGCGGCGCGACCGCGCGCACCAAGATCGTGGAAGCGGAAGGAATGGCGCAAGAGGAGTTGGATGCGCGGCTGGCGGCAGCGGAAAAGCGCGCCCGCAAGCGGGCGTTGGCAAGCTAAAGCATTCCCCACCAAGCGGGTCTCAGCCCTTCCATAACAACTCGGCGTCGGAGCGGCGGACGTAGTTGGCGTCCAGGGCGGCGGGGTCTGCGGCTTCGCCGGCTTGCCAGCGGCGCCAGGCGATGCGGGCGATAGCAGCGGCCAGGGCGTGCGGCGCCGTGGTGCGGCGCGCATCGTGAAAGTGCGACGCGGCGAGCGCATCGGCGAACGTACTGAAATCCGGCGAGACCAATTCGACGCCTTCGGGCAGCGCCTCCAGCCAACGCGCTGGCGGGGCAACGGTTTCCGGGCGCACCAGGCGGCCATCGGCATCATAGACTGCCGCGTAGATTTCGCCGCGGCGGGCATCCAACAGGGCCGCGCGCAATGGCGCCGTGCCGAAAGAGGCGATGGCAGCGAGATTGGAAACCGCGACCGCCGGTTTGCCGGCCGCTTCGGCCAGCCCCTTCACGCAGGCCAGACAAACCCGCACGCCGGTGAAGGCGCCGGGGCCGGATGCCGCGGCGAAGCAATCCACATCGTCAACCGAAACGCGATGCCGGCCGAGCAGCGCTTCCAGGTGAGAGTAAATCACGTGGGCGAAGCCGGAGGGCGATTCGAGCGCGACCTCCTCGGCCAGGTCGCCCGCGCGGGCCAGCGCCAGGCTGCCGTGCGCGTGCGTGGTATCGACCGCCAGAATGAGAGGCGTCACTGGTTGAAATCGTATCCTTTGGCCACCATGTAAACGGTGCCGTAGCCGTTGATGGCATAGAGGCGCAACAACGCGGTGGCAGGATAGCCGACGGCCAGGTTGGCTGGCAGCGCGAAATCGCCCTGCGGCAAGGTGCCGAGCACGCGATACCCCTGGTGGTCTGCGGTGACCTCGGCAGTCCACATCCAGAGCATGGCGCGAGTGGCGCGGCTGGTGCGCTTGAGCTTGGCCGAGAAGTGCGCCGCGCGGCCGGCGATGAGCGCGCCCGTGGGCTGCTCGATTTCGTAAGGGACCTTTACCGGGTCGATCACGATTTCCTGCACCGGCACCTCGCGCGATTCGAATTTGTAACTGCGGTTCATGCTCTCAATCGTAGCTTCGCGGACCAGGCGCAACACCCAATCGTGATAGCGGTCGGGAGGCTCGCCGGTGAAGTGCTGGCCGCTCCACTTGCGGCGTCCGGTGATGGAGCCGTCGGCCGGATCCAGCCAGTAGACGTCGTAGCCGTGGTGCTCGACAGTGAGCTCGACCGGGCCGGGCTTATCGATATAGACGATGTAGTCGACGCCGGGAAGCGCCAGGGCGCGTCCGCCATCGACGTCGAAGTAGGGTTCGAGGTCCCAATGGCGCGTGCCTGCCATCAGGTTGAACCAAACCGTCATGGCCTTGGCGCCGGGCGAATCGACGGAACGCGCGGCCCCGCCGGTATTGGCGTAGGTCGGGTACTGGCCGTTCATGGCGGCCGTCCAGAGGCGGTGACGCAGTTCGCCAGCATCCACGTCATTGGGCCCGGATTTTCCGGCGCCGGCGTCCTCGCGCGCCAATTCGAGGGCCACGCCCGGCACCTGGTAGAGCTGATGTTCGATGGCACCCACGGCGGCGTCCGCCGTTCCGTATCCGGCAAAGTCCATCCAGCCGTCATCGAGCAGCGGCGCCGAGGTGACGCGCGCGCCGGTCGAGCGCGGATGCTGGTAAGGGTCCAACTGTTTGATCAGGGCGCCGGCTTCCGCGAGCAGCGCGCGTGCGCCGGACTGGCTTTCGAATTCCTCGAGGCCCTGCCAGGTGACGTTTCTGGCCGCGTAACGGCCCACCAGAAAGCGGAGGAAGCGGCGCCGCGCCTCAGGGTCCGGCAGCAGGCGGAGGAGCGCCGCGGGGCTGGGAGCCAACACCAGATCGGCAACAAGCCCCTTGGAATTGATGTAAGCGATGCGCTGGTCGAGGCGCTGGAAATGCGCCAGGTCGGGATTACCGGGGCTACGGAAACCTAAGGCCGCGCCTTCGCCCAGCACGAGGCCGCGCAAGTGATTGAACTTCTGGGCGACGCGCGCATCCACCACGGCGCGGAAGTCGGCATCGTCCAGCCAGGCGAAGCGCATCTCGCTGGCGCCCATCCACAGGTGCGGCTGCTTGGCGGCGGTGGTCGCCCAATGATGGACGTTGGCCACGCGGAGAAAGCCGGGCGCGTCGGAAGCGGCGGCGGTGAAGGCGCCGGTGAGCCCGTCCCATTCGGCCACATTGCTGGTGAGGCGGTATTCCCAGTGTCCGGCCTCGGTCGGAGAGAAGCGCAGCACCATGCGGCCGCCGCCATCCCAATAAGCCGGCAAGGCGTAGGTACGCATCTGGGGCGAACGGAACTCGGCGCGCAGATCGACGGTCGCGTAAGGATCGGGATGCGCAGCGGCGGCCTTGGCGCTCAGCTCCAACACCAGTTCACAGGGCGACCACGCCGGCGTGTTCTCGCACGTCGAAGCAATTTGGGGAGCGGCTTGCGGCGACAGCGCCCCAGCTAGCGCAAAGAACGGTAGGACGGTCCGCAGTGCACCACCGGGGGGCGCGGCGCGTCGGGTGGAATTCACATTACCAGTGTAGTGCGCCGCGCGCTCACCCCGGCCCCAGCAGTGTCCTGACTCGAGAACTGCAAAACTAAGAATCGCGAGGTCTGAAGCCCGAGTTCGCGCACCAATCGGCCACCTGTTGCCACCCGAGCTGAAACCACTCCTTCTGGTGCTCGAACTGGCGAAACTGATCATGCGCTCTTTTTTCCGCCTCGCGGGCGGCTCCCTCAGATTCGAATTCGTAAACGACGGCAAGTTTCAGCTCTCTGGGGTTGCCGCGCTTGAGATTCGCTCCCAGACGCCATTCCGGTGGGTTCTTTGAATAGCCGATCTTTGTCCACGGACCGCTCTCGCCTGGGCAGTGTGGAATTTCCTCAAGAAGATACATGTAAGCTGCCATCCGAGTCGCCTTTTTCCCTCCGATTGTCTCACTTTTCCGATTGTCTATGCTGCGCCGTGGTCGCCCCCCTTTGAGCATGCGCTCGACAGGGCTATCCCCCCGCTCAAATCAGATTAGGGCATGCACGGCGCCTACTTCGTGTCCAGCGAGCGCAGCTTCAGGTCGAACGCGTTGTACGGCTGCGCGCCCACCACCAAATCGCCTTCAATGCCTTCGGCGGTGCTCTTGCCGACCACGAAGGCGGGAGTGCCATCGCTCCCGATGCGCATGGCTTCCATCATGTCGGCCTGAATATCGTCCTTGTGCTTTTCGCTCACCACGCAAACGCGGAATGCCGTGACGTCCAGCTTGAGGAACTCCGCGTCGGCCAGCAGGCTGTCGAGATCCAGCTTGTCGGGATGATGGCTCATGATGTCGCGCAGCTTCCAGAACCGCTCCTGCCCCTGGTCGGCTGCGCAGCGTCCGGCTTCGGCGGCGCGCATGGCATCGGGGTGCATGGAATCGAGCGGCAGATCGCGGCTGAAAAACCGGACCTTTCCGGTGTCGATAAAATTCTTTTTCAGTTCGCCGAAAGTCTGGGTGTGAAATGCCTGGCAGAAGGGGCACTGGTAGTCGGTGAACTCCACCATCGTAACCGGCGCGTCCTTGGAGCCCAGCATCTGCGCGCCTTCCAGGTTCATTTTGATCTTGGCCGGCGGGCCGGCGGGCTGCTGCTGCCGCTCCAGCAACTGCCGGATCTGCCGCAGTTCCTGCAGGATTTCTTCGGCCTGCTGGCGCGTGATGCCCGGTTCCTGGGTGGCGCCGCCGGCCGCAACCTGCGCGCGCAAGCCCGGCAACAGCAGCGCCAGCGCGACGCATGCCGCAATTCGCAAAAAGCTTCTCATTCCGTTCCTAATTCTTCTCCAGCATCAGCATGTATTGCACGTCGCGGATGTGCTCCTTCTCTTCCAGCAGGTGAAAGTGGTTGGCCTCCACCTCCTTAATGACGTCGGGCATGTCCAGGCGGATGTGCGTGAGGGCCCGCCCGTTGGGCATTGCCGACTCCCTCTTGTAATACTCTACGATGATCAGCTTGCCGCCGTCCTTGAGCGCCTTGTGAATGGCGGCCAGCATCTTCTCCGGATAATCGAAGTGATGATAGACGTCGAGCGCCAGCGCCATGTCCAACTGGCCTTCGGCCAGGCCCGGGTCGGCTTCGGTGCCCTTGATGAAGGCGACGTTTTCGAGGCCGGCTTGGGCGGCTTTCAGCTTGGCAGCCGAAAGGAAATCGTCGAAGATGTCTTCGGCGATCACGTGGCCGCCGGGCCCGACCGCTTTACTGAGGTAAGGCAGCATGAATCCGACGCCGGTGCCGATGTCCGCCACGGTCATACCCGGCTTCAGGCCCATTTCGCGAATCAGCAGCCCCGGCTTCTGCGTTTGTTCGCGTTGCGGACTGCCCAGGCCGGCGGCCATCTGCTTGCGCTGTTCCTCGGTCTGATAGCCGCTGTTGGCCTCGCGCGCGACCTGCGCCGCCAAACTGGCCGCCACGGCCAATGCTAAACACGCAATTCTTTTCATAGTGGCTCCATGAGCAGTTCCAGCGGCGCCCGAGCCAAGGTCGCCCAGGCCCACAATGCCGGCCTTCACTTCCTCCCTATTGTGTTTATGATAACAGGCACTTCTGCCGGACTATCATAATGAAATAGGCTCTCGCCATGAAACACCGCTTCCGCCGATGCACTCTGCTGGCGGCTTTCGCCGCCTTATGCCTGGCCCAGGCTCCGCACCAACCCGAACCGCAGGCGCCGTCTCCGCATCCGCCGGAGGCCAAGCTGGCCGGCGGCAAATTGCAGCGCGATGAGCTCCTCAAAGCGGAGCTGGCCGAAAACGTCAAGGACGCGGCGCAACTGGTGGAGCTGGCGCGCCAATTGCGCAGCGACCTGGAAAAGAACGGCCGCTACGTTTTCTCCGTCGCCGACTGCAAGAAGGTTGAAGACATTGAAAAACTGGCGCATAAGATCCGCACTCGCATGCAGCATAATTAGCCTGCTGGCCTGCGGCCTCGTCCGTGCGCAGGCACCCACGAGAAAGCCGGCCCTGGCTGTGATCGATGCCAAGGACGCTGCGCACTGGCAGGCGGTGGCGCAAGAGGCAGGCTGGCAGACCATCGTGCCGGGCGGCGCATCCACCGATCCCATCGATACGCGTGCCCTGGCCGTGGCAGCCGCCGTGCGCGGCGCCATTCAAAACAGCGGAGTTGACCCGGCGCGCGTGTATCTGGCCGGCCGCGGCGATTCGGCGGCTTCCGTCTTCTACATCATCTCGCGCCTGCCCGACATGTTCGCCGCAGGGATCGCAGTTGGGGGCTCGCCGCGGGCCGCGCTCTCGACCGGACGCATCTACACGGTGAATTTCAGCAATTCTCCCGTGCTGTGGGTCAGCGACAATGATGCGGATGAGGCCACGGCGCAGAAGCTGAAGGCCGCCGGCATGTGGATGGAATGGCGCTCCGCCAGCGGCATGAAAAACGCCGATGTGTTCGCCTGGCTGGCCGCGCGCACGCGCAATCCGTTTCCGCTGGATGTCGATTGCGAAACCGATTCCCCCACTTTTGCGAGTTGTTTCTGGCTCACGCCCGGCAAGTTCGATGTCAACGAGAGCAACGATGTGCTGCCGCGCACCTTGGTGGCCACCGCCGCGCCGGCCGCGCTGGACCTGGGCGCCTTCGGTTATAAGCCGGACGATCCCGGGCCCGGCGTGCTGATCTCCCACCTGCCCGAGAGGTACTCCGGCCCGCTCAAGCTGGGCGACCGCATCACCGCCCTCGACGGCCACCCCATCGCGGACGCGCACGAGTTCCAGGCAATGATGGCCAAGGCCACTGAGGAGGCGCAAGCCGTCGTCATGGTCCAGCGCGGGAAGGTGCGCACGCGTGTGGAGACGCGCATCCTGGTTCCCCACCACGATTTCGTGCCCACCGCGCGCGTGCAAGGCAAATACGACCCGGCGCAAAGGCAGATTCTCATCATCAGCCGCACCGTCACTGAAATGCGCGTCACCATTCCGGAAGCGTGGGTTGGCGCCAGCCTGCTGTGGAACGGCCTGGCGCTCGAGAAGATCGACAAGGCAGGCTGCGTCCTGCTGACAATCGACAAAGAACTGCTGCATGCAGGCCCGTGCCTGTAAACCGCATGTTAAACTGGGTCGCACCTTTGGGGTGAGGCAAGGAATTTCGCCCAAGGGGAGATTGCCGCGGGGCCGGCGAAAGACGAGGCCGCGCAGATCTTTCAGGACATCTCCGCCGAGCTGCAGCATACGTACTTGCTGGCCTACCGGCCGCCCGAGGCAAAGGACGATGGGTGGCGCCAGATTCAGGTGTCGCTCAGCGGCTCCAAGGACTATAAGGATTGCACGGTGCGCAGCAAGGAAGGATACTATCCCAATTAGCTGCGTTAGACGCTGCTGGAATGCCTCTTGAAAATCACCGGCAGATTCTGCGAGAACGCCGATCGCGCCAGCACCATGTCGCAGCCTGCTTCCTGCGCCTGCTGCTTGAGCTCGACCTGGACGTGCGACAGGTAGCCGATCAGGCTGATGCCCTTGGTTTCCGCCTTCGCCTTCAGCTTGCCGATCAGCTTTAGCGGCTGCAGCGCCTCGAAGTTCAGGTCGAAAACGATCAGCGATGGCTTCTGCGCCGACACCGCCTTTTCCAGCAACTCCTTGGGTTCTGTGACGAACTCCAGCGCGAGGCCCGCGCGCTTGGCCGCTTCGGTGAGTTTTACCGAGAAAAACAGGTCGCTCACAGCGGCCAGGACTCTGTTCGGTTCCCGCTTCTGCATCATGATTGTACGTTTCTTAATTTGCCCGCTAACACAGAACAACTTGGTGGGAAGCTTGATTTTACCACGACCCGGCTCGCCTGCCCGCGCGTGGCGGCGTCTCCCGGCTGTTACAATTCTGTCTGATATGTCGCTTGTCGTGGTTGGTTCGGTTGCATATGACGGCGTGGAAACACCGCACGGAAAGGTAGACCGGATGCTGGGCGGCGCGGCCACCTATATCGCGCTCGCCGCAGCTTACTTCACTTCCGTGAAGCTGGTGGCGGTGGTCGGCGACGATTTCGCGGCGGAGGATAGCGAGCTGCTGGCCTCTCGCGAGATCGACCTGGCCGGTCTCGAACGCGTGGCGGGCGGCAAGACGTTTTTCTGGGCCGGCGTGTATTCGGCCGACATGAACGAGCGCACCACCTTGCGCACCGATCTCAACGTCTTCGCCAATTTCGATCCCAAGCTGCCGGAGTCGTATCGCGCCGAGCCGTACCTCCTGCTCGGCAACATCCAGCCCGCCTTGCAGCGCGGCGTGCTCTCGCAGATGAACCAACTCAAGCTGACCGGCGGCGACACAATGAATTACTGGATCAGCGACTATCGCGAGGAGTTGCTCTCGACCATCGCCCAGTGGGACTTCCTGCTGATCAACGACAGCGAAGCCCAAATGCTATCCGGCTGGCGCAACCTGCGCCGCGCGGCGGCCGCCATCCAGGCGACGGGTCCGCGCACGCTGGTGATCAAGCGCGGCGAGTATGGCGCTGTGCTCTTCCATGGCGCCGATCACTTTATCGCCCCCGGTTATCTGCTGGAGGAAGTTTTCGATCCTACCGGGGCGGGGGACAGCTTCGCCGGAGGCTTTACCGGCTATCTGGCGGGCCAAGGCGTCGCGGCCAAGGACGCGGACTTCGCCACGCTGCGCCGCGCCGTGATCTATGGTTCCGTGATGGGCAGCTTTTGCTGCGAGAGGTTCGGCGTCGATCGCTTCCGCTCTTTGACGCGGGAAGAAATCGACGCCCGCTTCCGGGAGTTCCAGTCCTGCACCCAGTTCTGAAATCGGGACCATGGAAAGGCGCGCTGGCCGCCCTCGGGCTGCTCGCGCTGGCCAGCGCCGTTGCCATCGCATTCTTCCACTCTCACGGCTGGCTGCTCTACTATGGCGATGCCGAATCGCACCTGAACATCGCCCGCCGGATAATGGATTCCCAAACGCCGGGTTACGACCAACTGGGCACGCCGTGGCTGCCGGTGCCGCATGTTTTGATGCTGCCCTTGGTGACCCACGACGCGCTGTGGCGCAACGGCCTGGCCGGCGCGATTCCTTCGGGCGTTTGTTTCGTGACCGCGGGCGTGTTTTTGTTCCTGGCCGTGCGGCGTGTGTTTGGCGGGGATGCGCCGGCCTTCGCCGCTGCGGCGGTCTTCGCGTTGAATCCGAACGTGCTCTACCTCGGGTCGATTCCCATGTCGGAGCCGGCCTTCTGGGCCGCCTGGATGGCGTTGCTCTACGCGACAGTCCGCTATCGCGACACGGGTGGCTGGGGCGCCGTGCTGGGAGCGGCCCTGGCGGCGTCGATGGCCGCGCTCAGCCGTTACGAAGGATGGTTCCTGATTCCCTTTGCGGCCCTTTATTTCGCGCGGCGCAAATTCAGTGCGGGCGTCGTCTTCGGCGTCCTGGCCAGTCTCGGCCCGCTTTACTGGCTGGGGCACAACTGGTGGCTGCAAGGCGACGCGCTCTATTTCTTGCGCGGCCCGGGTTCGGCGTTCGCCATCCAGGGAGATGCGCCCTATCCCGGCAAGGGCGATTGGTGGGCGGCGCTCTACTATTTCCGCCAAGCGGCGAAGCTCGGCGCCGGGCCCGTGCTGGCGCTGGCCGGGTTGGCCGGCGTGGTGGCTGCGCTGGCCAAGCGCGTCTTGTGGCCGCTGCTGCTGCTCGCACTGCCGGGCGCGTTTTACGTTTGGAGCATGCACAGTTCGCGCACGCCCATCTTCATCCCCACGCTGTGGCCGTATTCGTATTACAACTCGCGTTATGGCCTGGCCGCCGTGCCGCTGCTGGCTTTCGCCTTGGGTGCGTTGGTGGCCGTCGTGCCACGCGGCCTGCGCGCCTGGTGCGCGGTTGTGCTGGCGCTGGCATGTGCCGCGCCGTGGCTGCTTGAGCCACAGCCGAAGAACTGGGTGACGTGGCGCGAGTCGCTGGTCAACTCCGAGGCGCGGCGCGATTGGACGCACCAGGCCGCGCAATATCTGGCCTCGCATTACGTCTTAGGTTCAGGTATTATCACAACGTCCGGGGATATTACGGGAGTTTATCGCGAAGCCGGAATCCCGCTGCGCGAGACCTTCACCGGCGATAATGGCCTGCCCTGGCTGGCCGCGGTGAAACGCCCCGACTTGTTCTTGTGGCAGGAGTGGGCCGTGGCGATAGCCGGAGACAAGGTCGAAAGCTCGATGCAGAGCGCCGCGCGCTATGGGATCCCCTACCGGCTGGAAAAAACCATTCAAGTAAAGGGTGCGCCAGCGATCGAGATTTACCGGCGCACGGGAGGCATTCATGGTACCTCATGAAAGAACAACGACGGCTTTTGAACTGCCGGGCTTCCGCATCAAGCGGAACTTCGGCGTGGTGCGCGGGATCATCGTCCGCTCGCGATCGATTTTCGGCACCATCGGCGCGGGCCTGCAAACCATCGTCGGCGGCAACATTTCGATATTCAGCAATCTGTGCGAGCAGACCCGCAACCAGGCATTCGACCTCATGCTGGAGCACGCCGGCCAGTTGGGCGCCAATGCCGTGATCGGTGCTCGCTACGATGCCACCGAGGTGATGCAGGGTGTCACCGAGGTGCTGGCCTACGGCACCGCCGTCGAGGTCGAGCCACTGCCGTAAGGCGGGGCTACGGCCGATTCCCGCGGCAGATGACCATCCCCTTCACCAAGGCGCACGGCGCGCAGAACGATTTCCTGCTCACCTGGCGGCGCGATGCGCCGGGGGGCGGCTATCCGGCCATTGCGCGCGCCATCTGCGACCGGCACACCGGCATCGGCGCCGATGGCTGGATGCTGATCGATCCGCCGCAGGACCGGCAGGCGGATGGCACCATCGAGCTGTACAATTCCGACGGCAGTGCCCCCGAGATTTCCGGCAACGGCACGCGCTGCGCGGCCGCGTTTCTGATTCACCACGGCCACGCCGCCGACGTGGTCCGCATTCGAACCGGCGCGGGCGTCAAGACGCTGCGGCTGTTGGAGCGCGCCGGCCCGGAATTCCTGTTCGAAATGGATATGGGGCGTGTGGCGATCCTGGCAGAACGCTTCGCTCTGCCGCTTTCGACCGGCTCGCGCGATGTTACCCTGCTTGACGCCGGCAATCCGCAATGCGCCGTGCCGGTAGCCGATTTCGATTTCAACTGGCGCGCCCTGGGAGCCGAAATCGAGCGGCATCCGCACTTCCCCAACCGCACCAACGTCTCCTTCGTAAAACCCGTGGATGCCCACTCGATCGACGCTCGCTTCTGGGAGCGCGGCGCAGGCGAGACGATGAGCTCGGGCACCGGTTCCACTGGCGCCGCGGTGGCCGCCGTGGCGCGCGGCATGGCGCAATCGCCGCTGCGCGTCCTCACACCTGCGGGGCCGCTCGACATCCGCATCGAAGAAAACGTCTTCCTGCGCGGCCCGGCGGTGCTGGTGGCGGAGGGTTTTTTCTTTTGCGTGTGAGAGAATAGCAGTGCCATGCCTGAAGCTCTGCTAGCCGATCATCCAACCGCGCAAATTCTCCAGCACAAGATCCTCGAGAAGCGCGCCCGCGTGGGAATCGTGGGACTCGGATATGTCGGATTACCGCTGGCGGTGGAGTTTGCCAAGGCCGGCTTTTCCGTAACCGGAATCGACATCAGCGAGGAGAAAACGAAAAGGGTTAACGCCGGCGATTCCTACGTGGGCGATATTCCCAGCGCCACGCTGGCGCCGCTGGTCAAGTCCGGCAAACTGCGCGCGACGAGCGATTTCGCGGCCGTGCTCGAGCTCGACACCATCAACATCTGCGTACCGACGCCGCTGAGGAAAACCAAGGACCCGGACATGAGCTTCATCGTGAGCTCATGCCAGGAGATCGCCCGCCACTTTCACGCCGGCCAACTGGTGATTCTCGAATCCACCACTTATCCCGGCACGACGGACGAGGTCATGCTGCCGATCCTGTCGAAGTCCGGCCTCGAAGTGGGCCGCGATTTCTTTCTTTGCTTTTCGCCCGAGCGCGTCGATCCCGGCAACGCCAAATTCCAAACCGCCAATATTCCCAAGGTGGTGGGCGGCTGCACGCCGGCATGCACCGAAATGGGCCGCCTGCTATATTCGCAGGCCCTGGAGCAGGTGATACCGGTGAGTTCCACGCAGGTAGCCGAGATGGTCAAACTGCTCGAGAACACTTTCCGCATGATCAACATCGGTCTGGCGAATGAAATCGCGATGATGTGCGATCGCATGGGTATCAACGTGTGGGAAGTGATCGACGCCGCGGCCACCAAGCCTTTCGGCTTCATGCCGTTCTATCCCGGCCCCGGTCTGGGCGGCCACTGTATCCCCATCGACCCGTTCTATCTTTCCTGGAAGACCAAGCAGGCCGGCATTGAGGCGCGCTTCATCGAACTGGCCGGGTACATCAACGGCCAAATGCCGCATTTCGTGGCGGACAAGGTGCAGAATGCGCTCAACGACGCGGGCAAGCCGGTCAAGGGATCGCGCATTCACGTGATGGGCGTGGCTTACAAGCGCAACATCGACGACATGCGCGAATCGCCCGCGCTCGACGTACTCCTGCTGCTGGCGCGGCGCGGCGGCATCGTCAGCTACAGCGACCCGCACGTTCCCCACTTGCGCCTGGATGGCTTGCACCTCGAGGCCCAACCCGAATCCGCCGCTGCGGACGCCGATTGCGTGGTCATCGTCACCGACCACTCCGCATTCGATTACCGGGCCCTGGTCGAGCGCGCGCCGCTGATCGTGGACACGCGCAACGCGCTCAGAGGCTATACCTCGCCGAAAATCGTGCGGCTGTAAAGCGTCGTGGCGCGAAACTGCGCGCGCCACGCTTCACCCGCGCTCCAGTTGGTAAACCGTGATCTCCGGCGGCGCGCCAATGCGGATAGGCACGCCGATCGTCCCGATGCCGCGATTCACATACAATTGCCCGCCCGGTTTGCGGAAGAAACCGGCCACGTAAGGCGTCACCAGGCGAGTGGGGGCGATCTCCGGGCTGATGAATTCGAGCGCCGCCTGCCCGCCGTGGGTGTGCCCCGCCATGCTGAGGTCGATACCCAACGCGGCCGCGCGGTCGAACGTATCCGGGTTGTGGCTGAGCAGAATGTTGACTTGGCCGCGGGCGATCAGGCTCTCGATGTTTCCCAGCAGGCGCCTCACAGGCGCAGAGGGGCCAAAGCCTCGGCGGCTTTGGAAGTCGACGCCAATCAGGTTGAACCAATCGCCGCCCACCGTGATGGCGACGCTCGATCCACGTAGCATGCGGACCTGTGCGGCGGCGAACAAGCTGCTAATGGAATCCTCCACTCTCGCCCACGCGTCATGATTGCCCAGGCAGCCATAGACGCCGAAGGGAGCGCGCAATCCGGCCAGCGCCTCCACTACCGCATACTGCGTGCCCGCGTCGAAGGTGACGTAGTCGCCCGTCAGCGCGATCAGATCCGGCTTCAGAGCATTGGCGATTTGGGCGAACTTGCGAATCTGCTCCCCGGTCATAAAGGGCCCGATGTGGATATCGGAAAGCTGTGCGATGCGAAAGCCGTGAAACGCGGGCGGCAGGTTGGCGAAACGGATGGGCCACTCGACCGTCTCCAGATTGAGTCGCCCGTAGAGCAGGCCGTAAGCGCCGCCCAGGAACGGAGCGGCGGTCACCACGCGCGTGGTCTGTGCGAGAAAATCGCGACGGGCCGGCGATGCAGGTTCGGCGCGCCCGCGCAGCCGCCTCGCCACCGCGCGTACCCCGGTCAGCATCGCAAACGGAATCGCCAGCAGGAATCCCAGCATCGAACTGGCGATCCACCACCCGAACGGCGCGGTGAGCAGCGCATCGCGCAAGGTCATGTGCACCGGCTCCGGGCGCCGTCCGAACTCGTGCACGGTGTACGCCAACGTCGCCACCAAAACTGCGAGGATGGCCGCGCACACCAGCCCACGGAGAGCGGGGGAAGCGATCTTCCGCCGCGCGAGCCGGACGCCGCGCCATCCCCAGTACAATTGCGATGCGCCGAGGATCAGAAAAATGGTTGCGAAAAAGGACATCGGGGAATCGCCTGTTTTTCATCAGCCGGCAAGATCGCGCGCAGTACGCGAACTTGCCGCGCCCTCAGTGGTCGCGTTCCGTCACCAGACCGGTCACCGCCATCAAGGCCCGTTGATAAGCCGATTCCGGAAACTCGCTCATCACCTGCCGCGCCCGCTCGGTGAACGTCTGGGCGCGCTCGCGAACCCGGTCGATGCCGTCGTAGCGCTCCACCAGCGCCAGGATCTGCGCGAACGGCACGCGCTGGTAGCTTCGTTGTTCCAGCACCGTCTCCACCAGCCGGCGCTCGGCGGGCGTGGCGCTCTCGAGCGCGTAAACCAGCGGAAGCGTGACTTTGCCTTCGCGTAAATCGCCGCCCACCGGCTTGCCCAGCACATTCTCGCGGGCCGCGAAATCCAGCACGTCGTCGATCAACTGGAACGCCATCCCCAGATTCCAGGCGAATTCGCCCAGCTTTTCCTGGGCCTGCGCGTCGCTGTGCGCCGACACCGCTCCCAGCCGCGCGCACACCGAGAACAGGCGCGCCGTCTTGCGGTCCACCAGCTCCATGCAGTCGGCTTCGGTGATATCGATGCGGCCGATGCGTTCGAGCTGCAGCAGTTCGCCCTCCACCATCATTTGCGTGAGGCCGATCAGCAAATCGAGAATCAGGAAATTACGTTCCCGCAGCGCGATCTGGAAGGCCTGCATGTACAGCCAGTCGCCCGCGAGCACGCAAGTGTGGTTGCCCCATTTGACATTGCTGGACGGGCGTCCGCGGCGCGTTTCGGCGGCGTCGATCACGTCGTCGTGCACCAGCGTGGCGGCGTGGAGCAACTCCACCACCGCGCCCATCTGGGTAGCGCTGGGTCCCGCATTGCCGTGACCCACCAGCTTGGCCGACATTAGCAGCAGCGCGGGGCGCAGCCGCTTGCCGCCGGCCGATTGCAGATAGCGCCCGATAGCTGTGACCGCGTCCACGGAAGCCACCGACTCGGCGGAAATCTTCTTTTCCACCTGGTCCAGGTCGTTGCGAACCAGATCGAAAATCCCCCGCGCTGTCTGGGCCTGCCCCAGCTTGCCTAAACTCATGTTTGGTTCCCCAGTTTAACCGTTTGGAGTCCCGCCCCGCAAACAGAGCCGCTCGAAATTGTCGGCGGTCAGTGCGGCAATCTCCTCAACCGTCTGGCCCCGCACCTCCGCCAGCCGCCGCGCGGTTTCGATCACAAACGCCGGCTCGTTGCGTTTGCCGCGGTGCGGCGCCGGCGCCAAATAGGGGCAATCGGTCTCAATCAGGAGGCGATCGGCCGGTGTGAAACGCGCCGCCTCACGCACCGGCTCCGCTTTCGGAAACGTCAGCACGCCGCCAAACGCCAGATGGAAGCCGGCGTCCAGCGCCTGCCGCGCCTGCGTAGCATCTCCGGTGAAACAATGCAGGATGCCTTCGCCGCGCCACTCACGGCGGAGAATGTCCAGCGTGTCGTCCCACGCCTCTCGCGTGTGGATGATAATCGGCAGCCTGGCTTCGGCCGCGGTACCCAACTGCCGCGAAAACACCGCGCGCTGCACGTCGCGCGGCGAAAAATCGTAATGATAGTCGAGCCCGATTTCGCCGATGGCCACAACCTTTGGATGCTCGGCCAGGTCGCGGAGACGCTCGAAAGTTTCTTCAGTCGCTTTCGCGGAATCGTGCGGATGCACACCAACCGTGGCCAGCACGAACGGATACTCCGTTGCCAGCAGCAACCCGGCTTCCAAGTCGGGCGGGCCACTGCCGGTGCCGATGGCCAGCATGCGTTCCACGCCGGCAGCGCGAGCGCGTTCGATCACGGCCGCGCGGTCTCCATTGAATTGGGCGTCGTCCAGATGGGTGTGCGAATCGATCAGCCTCACTTGAGGCGCGCTCCCACGGGGATGTCTTCGTGGAACCCGGCCAGCACCGGCTTGCCGCCTTCCACCGACGCCGCCACGATCATCCCATTCGATTCGATGCCGCGCAGCTTCCGCGGCTGCAAATTGGCGACGATCACCACCTTGCGGTTCACCAGTTGTTCTGGCGTGTAGGCTTCGGCGATGCCGGCGACGATGCTGCGCGGTTCGGCTTCGCCGATGTCCACCTTCATGTGCATCAGCTTGTCGGCGCCTTTGACGCGCTCGGCGGAGAGGACCACGCCGACGCGCAGGTCGACCTTGCTGAAATCGTCGATAGGGATTTTCGGCGATGCCGGCGCGGCTGGCGCTCCCGTTTTGCCCATCATCACGGCCTGCTCGGCGGTGACTTTCTCTTCGAGCGCGCGCATTTGCTCGATAGCCGCCTTGGCCTCGATGCGCGGAAAGACGGGCGAGACTTCGCCGATCTGTTGGCCGGGTTGGAGACCGCCCCAGGCGAGCGTTTCGAATCGAACGCTCTCGATCGGCTCCTTCATGCCGAGTTGCGTCCAGATTTTTCGCGAGGACTCCGGCAGGACCGGGGAGACCAGGGCGGTGATGATGCGCAGCGTCTCGGCGGCCCTATAGAGGGTGGTATCCAAATAATCTTGCATGTTTGGCCTGATATCGCGCGCCAACTTCCACGGCGCCGCGCTGACGATATCCTTATCGACTGCCGATATAAGCGCCCATATAGCCTGCAAGCCCCCGGAGAGGTCGAATTCATGGAACTTTTCTCGGACCGCGCTGATCGTATCGCGGGCCGCATTCTCGATGCCGCCGCTCCCTACACGCGGCACCACGCCCTTCCGGTACTGATGAATCATGGTCAGCGTGCGGCTGGCCAGGTTGCCCAGGCCGTTGGCGAGGTCCGAATTGTAGCGGCCAATCAACGCATCGTAACTGAAGCTGCCATCCTGCCCGAAGACCACCTCGCGCAGCAGGAAATAGCGCAGCGCGTCGGCGCCCATCACCTTCTGAATCGGTTCGGAGCGCACGATGTTGCCGCGCGATTTCGACATCTTGTCGTTCTCGAACAGCAGCCAGCCGTGCGCGAAGATGCAGTCGGGCAAGATGCGGTCCACGTTGTAGTTAGGGTAGGCAGCCATGATGAACGCCGGCCAATACACGGCGTGGAAACGCACAATCTCCTTGCCGATCAGGTGCAGATCGGCCGGCCACAACGGTTCACCGCCGATGGTTCTCCACACCGGTTTGTCGTCGACGAATCTCTCTACCACCGCGCTCATGTATGCGGTCAGCGCGTCGAACCAAACGTAGAACACGTGCGGCGCTTCGCCTTCCACCGGGATACCCCACTTGATATTGGTCCGCGTGATCGAAAGGTCGGTCAGGCTGCTCCTGACGAACGAGATCACCTCGTTGCGGCGCGTTTCGGGTTGAATGAAATCCGGCTGCGAGTCGTACAGCTCGAGCAGCCTGTCCTGGAACGCCGACAGCTTGAAGAAAAAATTCTCCTCGGTGATCGTTTCGGTGGGCCGGCCGCAATCCGGGCACGGGTCGCCGGGCTTGGCGTCGTTCACATACAGGTTGTCGAAGATGCAGTATTGGCCCGTATAAGAGCCCTTGTAGATGTAGCCGTTTTTCCGGCAGCGGTCGAACAGATCGTTGACCACCCGCGCGTGTTGCGGACTGGTAGTGCGCTGGAAATAGTCGATCCCGAGGCCGAGCATCTGCCATTGCCGCGCGAACTCGGCCGCAATCACATCGCAAAACTCTTTCGGCGTTTTGCCGGCACGCTCAGCCGCGCGCTCCACATTCACGCCGTGCTCGTCGCTGCCGGTGGTCAGCACGGCCTGGTAGCCCTGCATGCCTTTGAAGCGCTTCAGCAGGTCGGCCACGATGGTGGTGTAAGCGTGACCGATGTGCGGCGCGGCGTTGACGTAATAGATCGGGGTGGTGAGATAGTATTTCATTTTTGCAGTTTCAGGTAAGCGGAATTCGCTTCCGCGATGATGTGCTTCAAGGCCACGCCGGAGGCGAGCGCCAGCTTGCGGCAGTCTTCGTACTCGGGCGTAAAATAGCCCTCGCTGGTGACCTTCACGCGCACCTTGCCATACTGTGTTTCCACTTCCTGCAGCTTGCGCGCCTGCACCCGCCGCTCGGCGGTATAAAAGCGCAGGCCGATCGTCGAAGTCTCCGAAAAGATCAACTGCGCGATGGCTTCGCGATGTTCCGGTTTGGCGATCACGCGCAGCAGGTGGCCGGGTCGGCCCTTCTTCATGATGATGGGCTCCAGCGACACATCCAGCGCGCCGAAATCCCACAGCCGGTCGGTCGCGTAGGCCAGCACCTGCGGATTGAGATCGTCGATATTGGCCTCGATTGCGCAAACCGTGAGCGCCTCTTCGGCGCCGGTGGGTTCGCCCAAAATCACCCGCAACACGTTCGCCTGCCGCGGAAAATCGCGGCTGCCCGCGCCGTATCCCGTGCGTACCACTTTCATCGCCGGCAGCACGCAGAAGCGTTTGGCCAATGTCACCGCGACCGCTGCGCCGGTGGGCGTGGTCAGTTCCACCTCCGGGCCACGCGCGTAAATCGGAACGCCTTCCAGCAGCCGCGCCGTGGCCGGCGCCGGAACCGGCAACAGACCGTGCTCGGTTTCCACCGTGCCGCTGCCCACATTGAGCGGCGAGCACAGCACCGTATCCACGTCGAGCAGATCTAAGGCCAGGCACGCGGCCACGATGTCGGCGATCGAATCCGAGGCCCCCACCTCGTGAAAGTGGACTTTTTCGATCGGCACCTGGTGGACTTCCGCCTCCGCTTCACCCAGCCGCCGGAACACCGCAATCGCATTCTGTTTCGCGCGCGGCGGCAGCTCGGCTTTCTCGATCATCTTGACGATGTGGGCCAGGTGACGGTGCACGTGCGCTTCTTCCACCGCCACGCGGTAGTGGGTGGCGCCCAGGCCGGCGCGCTTCACCTTTTCAAACGACACCACCGCGCCCGCGTCGAGCGAGCCGATCGCCGCGGCGATGGCTTCCGGATCGGCGCCCGAATCCACCAGCGCGCCCACCAGCATGTCGCCGGCGATTCCCGAGAACGCGTCCAGATAGCAAGTTAGAGGCACAGAATTCATTGTAGCGGGTGAGGAAGACCGCACACCCCGCGCTACCCTCTGGCGACGATCAGCCAGGCCGCTACCACCGGCATCACGAACAGCGCGCTGTCCACGCGGTCCAGGAAGCCGCCGTGGCCGGGCAGCAGGGCTCCGGAATCCTTCAGCCCCGCGCCGCGTTTCATGGCGGATTCCACCAGGTCGCCGAACTGGCCCGCCACGTTGGCCAACGCGGTCAACAGCACTGCAGTAGCGATGCTGACGCCGGCGAAATGCCACAGGTAAGCCCCGGCGAGCAGCACCGAAGTGGCTACCGAAGCCGCCGCGCCTTCCCAGGATTTCTTGGGGCTGACGCGACCGGCCAGGCGACGACTGCCGAACGCCTTGCCTATGTAATATGCGCCGATGTCGCCGGTCCAGCACACCAGCAGCGCGTACATCAGCCAGTGCGCCCCGCGGCCGTGCAGGACCATGGCGCATCGCCAGCAGCCGAAAACGTAAACCACGCCCAGCACAAGCAGGGACGTGCGCGGCAGCGCGTGCGCCAAATCGGCCGAGCGCAGCGCCAGCGCCAGCGCCAGCAGCGCAACCGCGGTCACGACCAGCCAGGCGTGCTGGCAGGGAACCACCAGCAGGAGCAGGCCCGCTCCATAGCCGAGTACTCCCGGTGCGCCGAAACCATAGCCTGCCGCGATCCAATCGTACTCCCGGTAGCTGAGCACGGCCGCCAATACGACCACCGCGAGAAACACCCACGGGTTGGCCCACAGCACCGTGTAGACAACGAAAGGAACAAGCAGGGCCGCAGTCAGAACCCGCTTCATGACGGGCCGAGCGCGGGAATCAGGGTCTGGTCGGACGGCGGGTTCGCGGCTCCGGCGCGCAGGCCGCCGTAACGGCGCTCGCGCTTCTGGAACGCCACCACCGCTTCCAGCAGGTCGGTGCGCGTGAAGTCCGGCCACAGCGTCTCGGTGACGTACAGTTCCGCGTAGGCGATCTGCCACAACAGAAAATTGCTGATGCGCATTTCGCCCGACGTGCGGATCAGCAGGTCGGGATCGGGGCACGAGGCCGTGTAGAGGTTGGTGGCGATCAAGTCCTCGTCCATTCTGAGCGCGGCCAGCGAGCCTTCCAAGCGCGCCATCTCCAGCACGGCGTTCACCGCATCCACGATTTCCGCGCGGCCTCCGTAGTTGATCGCCAGGTTCACCAGCATGCCGCGGTTGTTGGCCGTGGCTTCCACCGCTGCGTCCAGTTCGGCGTGTACCTGCGCCGGCAGCGCTTCCAACCGCCCGATGGCTTGCAAGCGAATGTCGTTTTTCTGCAATTCGGGCAGTTCTTGCCGCAGGTAGTACCGCAGCAGCCGCCACAGGGTTTCCACTTCCTGCCGCGGACGCTTCCAGTTCTCCACCGAGAAGGCATACAGCGTCAGCGCCTTCACGCCCAGCCGCGCGCACGTTTCCACCGTCGAACGCACCGGGCCGATGCCCGCCTTGTGGCCCGCCACGCGGGGCAGCCGCCGCCGTTCGGCCCAGCGCCCGTTGCCGTCCATGATGATGGCGATGTGTTCCGGCAGACGCGCCGGGTCGATGGCCTGCGCCAGTTCCCAGTCGCGATCTTCCGGCCGCAGCGTTTCGAAAAGTGCCTTCATGGCGAACCCTAATGGTACAACACCATAGTAATGACAAGGCACTTGACCGCGCAAAGCGACGTCGCGGTATCCGCCCCGAGGAGACTCGCAGCGCGGGATGCGAAATGTTTACATGCCAGCGCCCTCGTCCGCGGGAATATCGAACGATATAATCGCTCGTAAGGCGGCTTGGCAGTAGCTGCGATTCGGCCAGGCAGACGTCACTAACAGGAGGATAGGTATGAAAGTCGGAGTTCTTGGTTCAGGCGATGTGGCGAAAGCGTTGGCCGGTGGCTTCCTGAAGCATGGTCACGACGTAATGATGGGTACCAGGACGCCCGCCAAATTAGCGGAGTGGGCAGCACAAAGTCCCAAGGTTAGCGTCGGCAGCTTCACCGGCGCTGCGGCGTTCGCCGAACTGGTCGTGCTGGCGGTCAAGGGCAAGGCGGCGGCGGAAGCACTTCGCTCGGCGGGCGCGCAGCTCTTGGCGGGGAAAACCGTTATCGATGCGACCAATCCCATTGAAGATGCGCCACCCGTCAATGGTGTATTGAAGTTCTTTACCAACCTCGACGAATCTCTCATGGAGCGGCTCCAGCGCGAGTTTACAAGCGCGCACTTCGTCAAGGCATTTAATTCCGTCGGCAGCGGTTCAATGGTGAATCCACAGTTCAAGGGCGGCAAACCAACTATGTTCATCTGCGGCAATAGTGAAGCGGCAAAGAAGTCCGTCAGCGGAGTTTTGGATGAGTTTGGTTGGGAAGTGGCGGATATGGGCGGCGTGGAGGCCGCACGCGCCATTGAACCCCTGTGCATGCTCTGGTGTATCCCTGGCTTTCTACGGAACGATTGGATTCATGCGTTCAAGCTGCTCGCCTAATGCGGGCTCTTGCCGGCGCCTTCTTCCACCGGATACCCCTGGTCGATCCAATCCGCTTTGAAGTTGTCCGGCACATACAGCGCCCGCACGTGCGCAAAGCCCATCTGCCGCATCAACTCCACGGCGGGGCGGATATTCGGGCAGTGGTCCCAAGGACAGCAGCCGCAGTAGAGCACGATCTCGCGATCGCGCGATAGTTTCTCCGCTTCGGCCTTCAGCAGCTCCAATCCCTCGGGCTTGTTGGCGGGACCGGCGTAGATCGCGCCGGGAATGTGCCTGCTGCGGTACAGCACGTTCGGACCGACCTGAAGAACCACGATCACGGCGCGATGGCCCGCCAGTTGCCCTGCCAATTCCTTCGGCTGAATCACGGCCAGATCCGCCGCCCATGCTCCGGCCAGCGCCATCAACGCAATGCCCACAGAGTTCCGCATCCCCTTACTGTAGCGCCGAAGCGCCGCCTGTGAAACGGCAGCCCACTCGCCGAGAGAGGCGGCGCGTGGTTTAATGGAGGTTTCATGCATCGATCCCTCGGTTTGCCGTCGCTCCTGGCTTTGGCAGTTGGCTGCCTGCATGCCGCGCCGCCCGCACCCTCGCTGGCGGCGGCCCGCGCCGCGCTGAAAGGGCTTCCGCTGCGGTTCGAGTCCAATCAGGGGCAGTGGAGTCCGGATGTGCGTTACCTGGCGCGCTCGGGCGGTGTGAAAGTTGCGCTCACCGATCATGGCCCCTCGATCGCCCTGCCCGGAACCGGACGCGTGGACTTGGTGCTCGAAGGCGCGGCCCCGCCGCGCATCCAACCCCTCGATCCGCTCGCCGCCCGCACCGATTACTTCGTTGGCCCCCGCTCCAACTGGCGCACCGGCGTCGCCAGCTATGCGCGCGTGCGTTATGCGCAGGTGTACCGGGGCATCGATGCGGTCTATTACGGAAACCGTGGCCGGTTGGAGTATGACTTCCTGCTGGCGCCGGGCGCCGACGCGGGTTCCATTCGCATGCGGTTCCACGGCGCCGATCGCCTCCGGATTACGCCGGACGGCGATCTGGAAGTGCAGGTTGGTGGTGCCAAACTCATCGAGAAACGCCCCGCCGTGCGGCAGGGCGGCGTCGCGGTTGCGGGCGGATACGTCCTCCTTGCGCGCGACCTGGCAGCGGTCCGCGTGGGCCGTTATGATCGCACCCGCCCGCTCGTGATCGATCCGCTGCTGATTTACTCGACTTACATCGGCGGGACCGGCGATGAACAGGTGAACGCTGTACGGCTGACGGCCAACGGCTTGTTATATATCACCGGGCCCACCGACAGCCCCAACATGCCTTACATTAATGGCGCCTATTCGAACTCTGTCATCGGGGCGACGACCACCACGCCGGCGACTAATATCTTTCTGGCCATTATCGATACCAGCGCCGCGGGTGGATTTCAGCCGACTTATTTCGGTTATATCGGCGGATCCGCAGTCGATATACCGCTGGCGATGGCGCTCGATGCGCAGGGTGACGTGTACCTCACCGGGACCACCACTTCGGTGGACTTTCCCATGGTCGGCAACTCCCTCCTGTCCACCTTCCCCACGTATTACAACACCGTCACAGTCGTCAACTTTACTGGTTTGACGGAAGCGTTCGTTCTGGAATTGAACCCCGCGCTGTATGGCGAGGTTTCGCTGCTCTATGGCACGTATCTCGGGGCCACGCAGGGCAGCACCTACGGCAATGCCATCGATCTGGATCAGGCCGGCAACATCTACGTGGTCGGCACTACGCTGGCCGGCGATTTTCCGGTTACCGCCAACGCTTACCAGGCCGGGCTCTGGGGAGGGCAGGATACGTTTCTCATCGAGTTTACCACCGCCAGCGCCACGCCCCTCTATTCCACTTTTCTCGGCGGCGAGTTGGACGATTACGGGACCGCCGTTGCGGTTGCACCCAATGGCCTGGTTTACATGGCCGCGTACACCGAATCGACCGAGTTCCCGATGGCCGGGTATTCGTATCAGCCTAACCTGGCGGGAGATTATGATCTGATCATCGCCGTGCTCGACCCCACCCAGTTCGGAACCGAATCGCTGATCTATGCCACTTACCTCGGCGGCTCGGACACCGATGAGGTGTTCGGCATGGGGGTGGATGCGAGCGGTAACATTTTGTTGACCGGCGTCACGCTGTCGAGCGATTTCCCGGTGACCCCGGATGCGGCGCAGCCGACCTACGCCGGTAATGGCGATATTTTCGTTACCGTGGTGAACCCGTTCAACCCGCACTCGGAGTTCTTGGTCTATTCGACTTACCTGGGTGGGTCGCAAACCGAGGTCGGCTATGGCATCGGCGCCGATGCTCAAAATAACATCTACGTCACCGGCTACACGCTATCGCCCGATCTCCCGGTCACGCCGAACGCGCCCCTGCCCACCTATCCGGGCGGCGTCGATATCGTCGCGGCAAAGGTGATACCGCACGTGGCTGGTTTTAGTGGATTTGGTTACGTCACTTACTTCGGCGGAGCCAGCATCAATAGTGGGCAGGAGCTGGCGGTGGCGCCGGACGGCACCCTCTATGTCACGGGCTTCACCGGCGGCGTCCTCACCACCACCAGCAACGCGGTGCAAGGCGCTTACGGCGGCGGCGTTACGGACGGCTTCCTGTTCGTACTCTCGCCGTAACCCGTGGCGCACGCATGTGTTCGCGCCGCGTCGAGACTTATCTCCACGTTAGGGTGCCGGTCATAGCGCCACGCCGGCAGGCTGAAACCCACGCCACAAGTACGAATGCCGTCGATCTGCCGCGCCACACTGGGTGTGCTACTATTCTAAAGGACTTCGCTGCGGCGTCTCAGGCCGGTCCTGCCTGACGCGAATTAACCCTATCAATGAATTTACGGTCTCTTTTCAGCTTGTTTTCTTCGGATCTCGCCATCGATCTGGGCACGGCGAACACGCTGGTTTACGCCCACGGCAAAGGCATCGTTGTCAACGAGCCATCCATCGTCGCCATCAACAAGTCCACCGGCGAAGTGGAGGCGGTCGGCAAGGAAGCCAAGGAGATGCTGGGCCGCACTCCGGGGAACATCGTTGCCATCAAGCCCATGAAGGATGGCGTCATCGCCGATTTCAAGGTCACCGAGCGCATGCTGAATTACTTCATTCAGAAAGCGCATGGCCGCAAAATGCTAGTGCATCCCCGCATCGTGATCGGGGTGCCGAGCGAGATTACCCAGGTGGAAAAGCGCGCGGTAATGGATTCGGCCTATCGCGCCAAGGCCAGCGAGGTGCACCTGGTGGAGCAGGCCATGGTGGCCGCCATCGGCGCCGGGCTGCCGATTACCGAACCTTCCGGCAACATGGTCGTCGATATCGGCGGCGGCACTACCGACGTGGCCGTGATTTCGCTTTCCGGCATCGTTTACTCGCGCTCGGTGCGCGTGGCCGGCAACGAAATGGACGATGCCGTCATGCAGTACCTCAAACGCAAGTACAATCTGCTGATTGGCGAACGCACGGCGGAGGCCATCAAGATCGAAGTCGGTTCGGCCTTCCCTCTGGACAAGCCCTTGACCATGGAAATCAAGGGACGCAACCTCATCGAGGGTGTGCCGCGCACCATCACCGTCAACGACACCGAGATTCGCGAAGCGCTATCCGAATGCGTCGCCACCATCGTCAACGCCATTCGCGTGGCGCTCGAACGGACCCCGCCCGAGCTCAGCGCCGATATCAGCGACCGCGGCATCGTGCTCACCGGCGGAGGCGCCATGCTCAAGAATCTGGACAAGCGGATCCGCGAGGAAACCGGCCTTCCGGTTTCCATCGCCGACGACCCGCTGGCGTCGGTTGTGCTGGGTACCGGCCGCATGCTCAGCGATTTCCGGCTGCTGCGCAAGATTTCGATAGACTAAAAGGGGCGCGGCGCCCGCGCGTATGGAGTCCTTCGTCAACCGTTACCGCAACCTCACCATCCTCCTGCTGGTGATCTTCGCGCAGTTCCTGCTGCTGGCGGTTCAGGTGAAGAACGATCAGGATGTGCGCATCATCCGCGTCTGGACCGTGACCGCCGTCACTCCCTTCGCCCGTGTCGTGGAGTTGCTGCGCGGCGGCAGCGTCGGCTTCTTCCGCAACTACATCCTGCTGCACGACGAAGACGCCGAAAACCGCCGGCTGCGCCAACAGGTCGGCCAGCTCAAGCTGGAAAACATTTTTCTCAAAAACGAACTGAACACCGCCGAACGCGCCAAGGCGCTCGGCGTGTTTCAGGCGCGCACGCCTTCCAAGACATTGGCCGCCACCGTGATCGGCACCGGTGCCGGCTCCAACGCCAAGGTGGTTTACGTCGACGCCGGGAGCACGCGTGGGGTCGAGCGCGGCATGGCCGTGGTGACGCCGGACGGAATCGTCGGCAAAGTGATTGCCGCCTACCCGACCGCGTCGGAGATCCTGCTCGCCACCGACGCGGATTTCGCCGCTGGCGTGGTTTCCCAGGACGGCGGTGTCCGCGGCACCTTGAAAGGGCAGGGAACCCCGTTGCTGAAAGTCGATTACGTGCCGATTCAGGAAAAGGTGCAGGTGGGCCAATGGTTTTATACTTCCGGAGACGACCGCATTTTCCCCCGCGGCTTTCCGGTCGGCGTGGTGCGGAGCGTGCGTGACGCGCAGCCATTCAAGGAGATCCTGCTCGACCCGGTGGGGCTGCAGCGCGGCCTCGAGGACGTGCTGATTATTACCCAAGGCGTGCATCAGGACATCCCGCCAACCCCCGTCGCCGACCAGCCGGTGTATATCGCGCCTCCGCCCCCGGATGAATCCAAGCCCGCCCCGCCCGCTGCGGCGGGCGCGTCGCCGCCCATTACCGAAGCCGACAAGCTGCGCCAGGAATATCAGGATTCCGGCGAAGCACAAGGCCACAAATTCGGTTCCGGGGAGTCCGGCCCGCCCAACTTCACCGGCATCACCACAACCCTGCCTAAGCCTTTGCCTCAGACTCCCACGCCGGCTGCCGCCGTGCCAGCCATTGCTGGCCCCAAGCCGGCCACCGGCGCTACCACCAAGACCACCGATTCCACCCGCCATTCCAACCAGGCCAACGGCGAGCCGACTGGGAGCACGCAGAGATAATGGCGAACTCCTCCGGGCGCATGCTGCTCAGCCAGAGCGATGGCCCGGTCTCCCGTTTTCGCGCTTGGGTGCTCATTGTCATCCCGCTGCTGGCCATCCTCTTTCAGGTCTACGTTCCGCTGTTTTTTCCCATTCTCAGCTTCCTGGAGATGCCGCTGCTGGTTGTGGTGTACCTGTCCCTGACCCAGCGGAGCCAGGTCGGCGGCCTCCTTACCGGAGCCCTGATCGGCCTGGCGCAAGACTCGCTCTCCAAAAACCCGCTTGGCATGTTCGGCATCTGCAAGACTCTGGTAGGATATTTTGCCGCCTCGGTCGGCGTGCACTTCAATGTGGACAACACCGTCATCCGGCTGTTTCTGTCGTTCCTCTTCTATTTTTTCCACCAGACACTGTATTGGGTGATGCAACGGATGCTGCTCGCCCAGCAGCCCCCCTTCGATTACCAGAGCTGGCTCCTGTTCGGCGCCCTGAACGCCGTCGTCGGAGTGTTTCTGTTCCACTTCCTGGACAAGCTCCGCGCAGCGGTTTAATCGAGGCGCGGCGTGCTTGGCCTCAAGTCATCGAGAGAACGGGAGCCGTGCGGGGCAAGCTAAGAAGCATGCCCCACCACACGATTTCCATCCCTACTGCGCCTGCGGAGCGCCCATGTGCATGCCGCGGCCCCGGCTCACCGTGTAGCCCGCCGGAGTCTGGAACAGCGCGGCATCGGGCTCGGAGCGGGTGATGTTGGTGAGTTGTGTCACCGTGGTGCCAAAGCGCGGATCGCTGGTTTTGACCATCACCGGCATCTTGAGATCGCTGGAGACCCAGGTTTCCCGAACTGTCTGAATCGGCTGGGCGTTGCCCATCGCTCCGGCAGGTATTGTGTGTGTGACGCGCGTCCCGGTAGCCACCACACCGCTCACTGTCTGCGTACCCAGGTCTTCCTTCACCACGTTGGCTGAACCCTCATGAAGGCCCCGCCCGCCGGCTACCCGCGCGCTCGCGGCGCCGGCCGGGGGTTGCCGCATCGGCATCTCGGAAATGGTCTTGTTCTGCGGATTCAGGGTCCGCACCACCTGTGCCACCGGATCGGAAATCCTCACCACAGTGCGGCTGCCCTGTCCGTTGGCTCCGGCGAAGGTCATTTCCTCGCGTACCCGTCCCTGGCTGTCGCGGAAGAGGTTGGTTTGTTCCTGCTTCTGGATCACGTTGCCGTCGGCCAAGGTTTGCTGGCGCGTCGTCACCTGGACGGCCGAAAACGGCGCGCCGGTCACTGCAGCGCCGTGTATCAGGCTCCCCGCTCCCGCCATCCCAAATCCGAGGCCGCCAAATCCCCCCCGGCCGCCACGCGGCCCCTGGGCCCATAGCGCACTCCCGGCCATCAGCGCGATTACAACCGCTTTTCTCATCTTGCTTCGAAACCTCCGCTCAATAGAGGATTGCGGGGAAATGACGGAAAGTTCCAAGGAACCTGCGAATCGCCCTAATCTTCACCGGCGATCCTTACCAGGCTTTCCCCTGGCAGGCCGTTCAGAACCGCGTCGGCGTCTTCGGCGGTGAAGGATTCCACCTTGGCCGAAATGTTCATCGAACAGAACTTGGGCCCGCACATGGAACAGAAGTGCGCGTCCTTGAAGCCCTCCTCGGGGAGCGTTTCGTCGTGCATGGCGCGGGCGGTTTCCGGGTCGACCGAAAGCTCGAACTGGCGGTTCCAGTCGAAGCGGTAGCGGGCGCGGGAAAGCTCGTCGTCGCGGTCGCGTACGCCAGGGCGCTTGCGCGCCACATCGGCGGCGTGCGCGGCGATTTTGTACGCGATGATGCCGGCCTTCACGTCCTCCCGGTTGGGCAGGCCCAAGTGTTCCTTGGGCGTCACATAGCACAGCATGGAGGCTCCGTACCAACCGATCATGGCGGCGCCGATGGCCGACGTGATGTGATCGTAGCCGGGAGCGATATCGGTGACCAGGGGCCCCAGCGTGTAGAAAGGCGCTTCGTAGCAGAGTTCGTTTTCCTTCTGCACCTGCAGCTCGATCTGGTCCATCGGAATGTGGCCGGGCCCCTCGATCATCACCTGCACATCGAACTCCCAGGCCTTCTTAGTCAGTTCGCCCAGCGTCTGCAACTCCGCGAACTGCGCCTCGTCGCTCGCATCGGCCACGCTGCCGGGGCGCAGGCCATCGCCGAGCGAAAAGCTCACATCGTGCTTTTGAAAAATCCGGCAGATGTCCTCGAAGCACTCATACAGAAAATTCTGCTTGTGGTTCTTGACCATCCACTCGGCCAGGATGGAGCCGCCGCGGCTGACGATTCCGGTGACGCGCCGCGTGGTAAGCGGAATGTGCTGCACCAGGACGCCGGCGTGGATGGTCATGTAGTCCACGCCCTGCTCGGCCTGTTCTTCGATAACTTCCAGCATCACCCGCGCGCTCAGGTCCTCCACGCGACGCACGCGCGACAAAGCTTCGTAAATCGGCACCGTGCCGATGGGCACCGGCGAAGCGGCGATGATAGCTTTGCGAATGGCGGGAATGTCGCCGCCGGTGGAAAGGTCCATCACCGTATCGGCCCCGTATTTCACCGAGTAGCGGAGCTTTTCCAGTTCTCCCTCCACGTCCGAAACCACCGACGAGTTGCCGATATTGGCGTTGATCTTGCACTGGGAGGCGATCCCAATCGCCATCGGCTCGAGGTTGGGGTGGTGGATGTTGGCCGGGACAATCATGCGTCCGCGCGCCACCTCGGAGCGCACCAGTTCGGGCGGCAGGCTTTCGCGGCCCGCGACATAGTGCATCTCTTCGGTGATGGTGCCCTGGCGGGCATAATACAGTTGCGTGCGGATTTTGCCGTTCGTACGTTTGGCTACCCAGTCACTGCGCATAGACAGCTCCTCAAGATCCGCGGACGCGGCTGGAGCGCCTTTTGAGTGGCGCCGCCAGAGGCGCCCGCGGTTTACCGGCGGGTCAACCCCGCGCCGGATTATTTCTTCTTCTTCGGCTTCTTGACTTCCTTCTTGGGGCTCTTATCTTTAGCCATTGATCCTCCCTTATGACTGAGATTATAACCGTAATGGCGGCGCGCGCAGCGAAAAATGAGTCATCGAGATCGGGACAAGTTGCTCTACAATAGAGGTATCGACGAAGTGGAAAGTCTGAACCACGCAGGTCGCGGTGCCCGCCTCGGGCGGAGCCGCTCCGTTGGTATGCCCGATAAATTTCACGAAGAATGTGGCGTGATCGCCATCTGTGGCCACCCCGAAGCCGCCAAGCTTGCCTACCTGGGGCTCTACGCGTTGCAGCACCGGGGGCAGGAATCGGCCGGCATCTGCACTTCCGACGGCAACCGCATCTACACGCACAAGGAAATGGGGCACGTGGCGGATATTTTCACCAGCCCGGTGCTGGCCACGCTGCCGGGCGAGCTGGCCATCGGCCACACCCGTTACTCCACGGCTGGCGACACGGTGCTGTTGAACGCGCAGCCGTTTTCGGTTTCGTGTAACAAGGGGCGGCTGGCGGTAGCCCACAACGGCAACATCACCAACACGGCGGAGCTGCGCGCGGAGCTCGGCCGGCTGGGCTCGGTGTTCCAGGCCTCGAGCGACACCGAGCTGGTGCTGCACCTAGTGGCGCACTCTTCGGAGCGCACGCTGGCCGGCGCGCTGCGCGAAGCCCTGCTGCAAGTGGAAGGCGCTTTCTCGCTGGTCCTGCTGGCCGAGGACCGCATCCTCGTGGCGCGCGACCCGCACGGCTTCCGCCCGCTGGCGGTGGGCGAAATGGAAGTCTCCGGCGGCCGCAAATGCTACGTGTTCGCCTCCGAGACCTGCGCCTTCGACCTGATCGGCGCCGTCTACCTGCACGACGTGGAACCGGGTGAAATGGTGGTGGTGGGCCCACAAGGGATGACGCGGGAGCGCTATGCGCCGGAGCGGCAGCGGGCGCAGTGTGTGTTTGAGCACGTTTACTTCTCGCGGCCGGATTCGATCGTGTTCGGGCGCTCGGTGGAAGAATCGCGGGAGAATCTGGGGCGGCGGCTGGCGCGGGAATGTCCGGCGGACGCCGACCTGGTGGTGCCGGTGCCGGACTCGGGCGTGGCGGCGGCCATCGGCTACTCGGCCGAATCGGGGCTGCCGTTCCGCCAGGCTCTCATTCGCAATCATTATGTCGGGCGGACCTTCATCGAGCCATCGCAGGCCATACGCGATTTCGGCGTCAAGCTCAAGCTCAACCCGGTGCGCCATCTGCTGAAGGACCAGCGCGTGGTGTTGGTGGACGATTCCATCGTGCGCGGCACCACCAGCCGCAAGATCGTGCGCATGGTACGCCAGGCCGGGGCGCGCGAGGTTCACCTCCGCATCTCCTGCCCGCCCACGATTTCGCCGTGCTTTTATGGTGTGGATACGCCCAACCGCTCCGAGCTGATCGGCTCCAGCCACTGCGTGGAAGAAATCCGGCGTTTCGTGGAGGCGGACACGCTGGGATATCTTTCCATCGCGTCGCTGCGCAAGGCAGTCGACGACGACGAACGCCACGAATACTGCTACGCCTGCTACACCGGCAACTATCCGACCGAGTTGACCAACATCGAAGGACTCATCGCCGGCAGCCAGAAGCGCTAAGCTGATTACATCATTCCGGAAACGGTAGGACAGACGATCGTTTTTTTGTCGTCTGTCAAGCTTTCGCCATTTCGTGAAGCATGACAGACCACAAAACCCGACGGTCTGTCCTACCCGCCCGACAAACTCATCCCCATGCCTCTCTCTCTCGACGGAAACTCACTAACCATCGCCGAAACCTGCGCCGCGGCGCGTGCGCGCACGGCGGATGTGGCCCTCGCGCCCGCCGCCCGCGCGGCCATGGAGCGATCCCGGGCCGTAGTCGACCGCCTGGCCGCCGGCGACGATCCCATCTACGCGGTCAACACCGGCGTCGGACTGCTGGCCGGCGTGCGCATCCCGCGCGAGCAACTGGACCAGTTGCAGCGCAATGTGGTGCGCTCGCACGCGGCAGGAGTGGGTGAGCCGCTCGCGCGCGAAGTCGTCCGCGCCATGATGCTGATCCGCGCCAACGTGCTGGCCAAGGGATTCTCCGGTATTCGCCCATTGATCGCCGACCGCCTGTGCGAGATGTTGGGCCGCGGCGTCACCCCTGTAGTGCCCTCGCAGGGCAGCGTGGGCGCATCGGGCGACCTGGCGCCTCTGGCGCACATGGCGCTGGTGTTGATCGGCGAGGGCGAAGCCGAATTCGAGGGCGCGGTGCTCGATGGCGGCGAAGCGCTGCGGCGCGCCGGCATTGAAGCGATCGAGCTGCACCCCAAGGAAGGCATCAGCCTCATCAACGGCACGCAAGCCATGCTGGCGGTCGGCTGTCTGGAGCTGGAGGCCGCGGAAACGCTGGCCAACACCGCGGACGTTATCGCGGCGCTCACGCTCGACGCCCAGCGCGGAACGCCGCGGGCCTTCGACCCGCGCATCCACCAGGCGCGCCCGCAGGCCGGCCAACGGGTGAGCGCGGCGCGCCTGGTGCGATTCTTCGAGGGCAGCCAGATTCGCGAATCGCATCGCGGCTGCGGACGCGTGCAGGACGCTTATTCGCTGCGCGCCGTTCCGCAAGTTCACGGCGCGGTGCTCGACGCGCTGGCCGAAGCGCGCCGCGTTTTCGCGATCGAGGTGAACTCGGCCACCGACAATCCGCTGGTGTTCGGCGATGAAATCCTCTCCGGCGGCAATTTTCACGGTGAGCCGGTGGCCCTCCAGCTCGATTTCTTGGCCATTGCGCTGGCCGCGCTGGCCGGCATTTCGGAGCGCCGTATCGACCGCCTGGTGAATCCCGCGCTCAACGAAGGCTTGCCCGCGTTCCTCGCCGGCCATCCCGGCCTGGAATCCGGCCTGATGATGGCGCAGGTCACCGCTGCCAGCCTGGTGGCCGAAATCCGCGTTCTGGCGAACCCCGCCTCCACCGGCTCCATCACCACCAGCGGCAACAAGGAAGATTTCGTTTCGATGGGGATGACCTCAGCGGTGAAATTGCAGCGGGTGGTTCGCGACGCGCGCTACGTGTTGGCCATCGAAGCGCTCTGCGCCGCGCGCGCGCTCGACCTGCTGGCACCGCTCCAAACCAGCCCCGTGCTGGAGCAGGTGCGGGAACGCGTTCGCGCCGTATCTCCGCCGCTCGTATCCGACCGCCCGCTCTACCGCGACCTGGCGGCTCTCGAAGCGCTGATCGCCTCCGGCGGCCTTCAACTGGCGTAGACGCTGAACCGGGCCACCGTGCGAAAGCCCATCCGTTCATAAAGGCGCAAACCGGCTTCGGTGGATTGCAGCACCACCGGCCGCGACGGCCGCTCGATCTCGGCCTCCTCGAGCGCATGACGCATCACCGCCTCGCCATAGCCGCGGCGCTGGTAATCGGGGAGCGTAGCCACGTTATACACCCCGATGGTGTCGCCGCACGCGACGGCGGCAGCGGTCGAAACGGGCGCGCCGTCCACGTATCCGACGTAGGCCGCGAAGCGGTCCCACACCGAATCCTGGTCGAACACTTCGTTGAACCAGGCGAGGGGGACGTGGAAGCAGACTGAACCGATGCCGCGGAAATCGTCGCCGGTGCGACGGTCGCGCACGCGCCGGACTTCGATCTCCGGCAGCCGCCGTGTGGGCGACCGGACCTTCTCGGTCACCATGCCCGGCAGCTCGGTGGTGCGGCGCAGACCGTACCGCTCGAACACTTGCCGCAGGCGGCGATGCGCCTTGGGAGCCAACCAGTCCTCACACACCCAAAACGACCACTCCAGGCCGCGCGTGTTGAACTGCAGCGAGGGCAAAACGATGCATCGGGCCAGCTCGGCTTCAGTCGCCACCGGGGCGGACAGGAATGCCGCGTTGAACATCTGAAACGCGACCCCCGCCGACGCGATCGAGACCCCCGGCAACTCGCGCACCTCACCCGCGCCCCGGCTGGCCGCGATGATGCGGAACGACTCCCGCAAGTTTTCCGCTACCGCCTCAAACGTCACAAGGTTCAGTATCGCGCAGTTAGGCGGAGGGAGCAGGTGTGAATCCCGACGGCTGTAGCGACAACGGCGCAGCCAATGGGTATGATCTGAATTTGCGCCGTGGGCTACTTTCTAACGCCCTCCGGGCTGACGCAACAAACCCCCCAGGGCTTCCGCCGGTTGCGGGTGCTCAAATTGGAGTCCGGCGGACGGCGGCGGACGGCGCGACGCGCTGGCTGGCCAGCAGGATGTCGGACATTCGCCGAACAGCGCCCGCGGCGCCAGTTTCGGCACGGGTAGAAATGCCGGCCGATGGAGCACGCCCGCTAGGGCGCGCGTGAAATGGGCGTTCGTCACAGCGCCGGGCGCAACGCCGTTGAGCACGGGCGGCGCCGGGTTCTCCGGTGTGAAGCGGAACATCTCCCCCAGGTCGCTGAAGTCGCCGTGGCGATGTCCGGAATACCATCGCCGTTGAAATCGGCGATCGCCGCGACGGCTCCGGCGTACTGTGCTACCGGATAGGTCGCCGCTCTGGCGAACGTGCCGTCGCCGTGGCCAAACAGAACGTAGATCACCTCGGAATACTGCTCGGGGGGCAGCGCATCGGGATGCCCCGCGGCGAAGACCAGGTCGAGGTTGCCATCGCCGTCCGCTACGGCTTGCCCCCAATCCTTTTCCGTTGCGGCTGAACAGCTCGGGGCCTTGCGCCGACGACGACGTACAGGCGCTGCGAGCATCACCAACAGTGCGGAGCGTCCCATCTTGCGAAAGATTCTACCCGGAGTGGGAGAGGCCTATTGGCTGTGCTGACGCGCGGGACGCCCGGCCGTACATTGATCTTGCTGCCCCGCAGAATCGATCCCCTGTGACTAGTGGACTCGTTCGCCGGCGGCCGAAGCATCCGTCTGTGCTGAGCTCAAATCGGCGCTTCAAGCGGCGTCAAAATCGGTGAAACTGCTATCCTTTTGAGCTGGCACTCGCACAGCTTCACAGTGGCGCCGGAGGGTTCGAGGTCAAGGCTACGCCTACGCCACCATCTCGCGATCGAGGAAAACCATCTTGCGGGAAACCAGCTTAAGCCCGCAGATTCCTTCCAATTCCGGCGTGGCACAGCCGTGGCTTGCGCAATGCTCGGCGATTTCACGCAGCACATCGTGCCGGTACTCTTCAACCCGGCGCAGCTCCGTGGTGGCGCACTCGATGTTGGTCTGAGTTACGGAAATACGGAGCCCCTGCTTCGCCCGATCCACCAAATCGAGAACTCGCAAGTATTGGCTTGCCAGTTTTTCTTTCCGTTCGCAGTGCATTACAGTACCTAGGATACGCAGGATTATTTCTTGGAACAAGGCTTGAGAGTACCAGGTTGTCCAGTGGTGATTCTTTAACGAAGTTGCTGCTGCGATCAGCCATTATTAAGCGGGTCATAAGTATGTGGGCACGGCAGGCCGTTGAGCCACGCCGGGCATTGCGGGGTCAGGCCGAACCTGCCTACCGAAACCAGTGGCCTGTCTAGTACCACCAGTATCAGTAAATCAGTTCGGTGGTTCGCGATCAGACTGCCACACTTTTCACGGTGGCGGCCATCCGCATCGATATCGGCCGCACTGTCCCCGCTTTCCCTATAACGGCGCTTCTCGCGGATATTCTGCTCTGTTCCGGTAGTGATGTTCCAATGCTGACATTACTGCCAGGGCCACATCCTCGCGCCAATGGCGGGCCACTACCTGCACTCCTACCGGCAACCCAGCCGTGCCTTGCTCAGCTTGTTTTGCGGCGCGTTCGGCGAGATCGAAGGATCGCGGACGGTCGCTTACTTCGCCCTCCTGCACGCGGCTCAAAGAAACTACTCCCGCGGGCATCCCGAGCAGGCTGTAGACGGCGGTATAACTGAGAGCGTCTCCCAGGTATTGACTGGCTCCATGAGGGATTGCCACTAGAGCGTCAGCCGGGCAAAGCAGGGCATCGATTTGCCGGTCATGCAGCTCCGCGTAAAACCGGGCTCGGAAGTCGTTGCGGCGCTGCACCAGTTGAAAGTACTCTTGCGCCGGCACACTCCGCAGCCGCCGCAAACCCTGACTTACGTGCCGCTGGCCCAGCGCGGCCGACAACAGGGCCCATGCCACCAGCACGCTGCGTGGCAATGTCGAGAGACCGAGCAGACTTCTTGTATGGCGATCCAGTTGGCTCCCTTTGAGCGCACGCCACGGACCTTTCATGCCATCGGCGACCATCAACCGCACACAGATATCCCACGCCTCTTCCAGGTTGGGACCGCGCCACTCCTCGACCTCGATGCCCATCGCCGCGAGCGCGTCCGCCGCCTGCCGCACCGCTCGCCGAATCGCGGGCGAGGGACGGAAGACGCCGCTATCGGTGTAATAGGCGATGCGCAACTTACTAAGTGGCACGTCCGAGGGATCGCTCCACGGCACTGGGGGCACGCTGGCGTGGCAGAGTGACTGATCGGGGCCGGCGAGCACCGACATAGCCAGCGAGAGATCGGCGACCGACCGCGCCATCGGACCGGGCTGGACAAGTATGGCTTCATTCCCCGCCATGCAAGCGAAGTGACCGTGCATGGACAGCCGTCCCGCAGTCGGTCTCAGTGCGTGGATTCCGCAAGCGTGTGCCGGCACACGGACACTCCCGCCCATATCGGAACCGAGCCCTAATGCCGAACCACGCGAGGCAAGAATGGCCGCTTCCCCGCCCGAAGATCCGCCCGGCGCGCGCTCGAGATCCCAAGGATTACTGGTACGGCCGTAGAGAGGATTGTCAGTCTCCGTGGAGAGCAGCAAGGGTGGGACGTTGGTCTTTCCCAGCAACACAGCCCCGGCCTGGCGAAGACGGCTCACCATAAGAGCATCCGCGGTGGCGATATGGTCTTTCCGCGCGGTCAGTCCGGCGGTGGTTGGTGTCCCGCGTACGTCGAACGACTCCTTGACCGTAATTGGAACGCCCGCCAGCGGTCCAACCGGCGCGCCCGCCGCGACCGTTTCATCAATCGCCGCAGCCGCAGCCCGCGCCGATTCAAACAGAGGCACCACCACTGCGTTCAGATGGCCGTTCACCGCTTCGATGCGTCTTAGGAATGCGTCCGTTACCTCGCTCGCCGACAACTCTCGCCCACGCACGCCAGCGGCAATCTCCGTTGCGGACATCGATGTTACGTCGACCTGGCGAGAGAACATGCAGCCCACCCTGGAGAGTACCAAGTTAACCCACTGCAGACAGAATGGTGCAATTGGTTGCTGTTTGAATGTATAAGGGCCGAGATGGAAAAGGGTTCTCCTGAAGGGTACAATGCCGAGACCGGCTTATCGGAGCCGGCTCAGAAACCTCCAACAGGAGAACCCAATGTGACGTGGCAGTATTTTTAAAACCTTCAAGGAGTCATAGGCTATCAGGTCGACAGCGATGGCACTCCGCTCCCTGATCCCCCTAGCAGGTTGCGGAAAAACGCCGGTTTTCCGCGGAAGTCACGAGTCGCTTATGCAAATATTGAAGGCATGCGCATCCCAGGTGGTTTTGGAAACGCTGAAGCGTCTCGATCTGCGGCTCGTTTTGCCCCTTAGATCGCGCGCGGGTGGTCAACGGCAGCGGGACGGTGGGGACAAGTCCATTGCATGCTAAACTGCTCTGCAAGGCGCTCATTGTAGTAGATTAATAGAGATCGGCCTGAAAGCAACGCTGTTCAGAAACACGTGCCCGAACCTTTAGAGAATCCAGGAAACAAGGCAGCCGGCATTCCGGATGCGGCCTTGCGCGAGTCTAATGTCATATTCTCGGCGGAGGGCGGCGAACGTACTTTGGTGCTGCAAAAGCAATTCCGGATCACGACGGCCAGATACGGATACGTGGATTTGATGGAAATTCGGGACGGCATGGTGGACGTTCAGGGTTGGGCCATTGACGCGGAGAGTGAGCCGCCGGAATCCATATTCGTCATTGTGAACGGAACGCTGGCGCGCACATCCGAATTCCGGCAGTTCGAACGCGCGGATGTCACAGCACATCTGAATCTGCTCCAGGGAGTGAAGGCCGGCTTCGCAGTATGCGCGCACCCTCGGTCGGCCATCGACAATGTTGTAATCCTGGCCGCTTTTCGCTCCGGGGAAATTTCGGAATTGACGGGTGTGCGCAGTCCCGAATCGCTACGGGTTCCGCTCGCGGCTCCCACTCGCGCGGATAACGACGGCTGGCGTAAGAAGTTTGCGGCTCCGCTCGTCCAGTTTCCGGTTGATTCTCCATTTTCCGGCCTTTTTTGCACACCGTCTCAGTATCAGCAGAAACCCAGGGGCGTGACCGGTCAATTCCTTGAGGACGCCGCCACATACGAAAAGAAATACACATCCGAAGACTGGTGGCGGACGTTGTTGAACACCGCTTTTGCGCGGGTCCCCGTTGAGCGTGATACCGCGGCTGTTCTCGACCTTGGATCTGGATCCGGAAATTCGGTTATTCCGGCGCTCGACCTCTTGCCTGGAGCCGATATCGTGGCTACCGATATCAGCCCACAGCTTCTCGCAAGCCTCCGCCGCCAACTCACGCCGGAGCAGTTGCACCGTTGCCACCTGGTGGTCGCCGACGCGTCTGAGAAGAACTTCGCTGCTGAATCGTTCGATTGCGCCATCGGCGCGGCGATCCTGCACCATCTTTTCGATCCGGGGGACGCGATTGCCTCGACTTTCCAGGCCTTGCGGAAGGGCGGCCACGCCATTTTCTTTGAACCCTTCGAGGAAGGTTCCGCGTTGATGAGATGTCTCTACGGCCACTTGCTCGATTGCCGAAAGGAGCTTCACATCTCCGATGACGCAGCGCACATGTTCGAGAGCATGATTCGGGACCTGACGGTACGAACTGGAATGAACAAATCGGATCCGATTTTCGATGCGATCGACGATAAGTGGCTATTCACACGCGCCTATTTCGAACGGCAGCGGCGAGCGTGTGGCTTCTCGAGCCTTAGGATTTTCCCGCTTAATAGGATGGATAAGCCGTTCAGCTCCCAGATCGTCACGCATCTGCGACTCTGCTTGGACAAAACGGCGGAGGCTCTCCCTCCGGCCGCATGGCAAATCGCGAGCCGGTACGATGAAATGTTATCGGACGACCTCAGGTTGGAGATGCTGATTGAGGCTTGCGTCGTGCTCACAAAATGACAATGAAGATGCGCAACTATGCTCTCGTCGGTGTTTTGTCGTTAGTCGCTCTGCTCGCGTCATGTGGAGACTCGAATCCGCAGTCCGAGCCGCAAGCGACGGGACCTGGCCAGGGACTGACCCGGGCAGCCGAAGCCCCCCTATACAACATCGAGCTTATCGGGAACGTTAGGTCGCCGCTCGGAATCAAGAACTTACGAGTGGCCGCTGCCGGCGACTTGACCGTCCTTGGGTGGGCCGTGGACCCCGTGCGAAAAGACGCCGGATCGGGCGTCGAGGTAGTCGTTGATGGAGTGGTTTATCCGGCCACATCAGGCATCAAGAGGGGGGACGTGGCGGACCATTTCCAAATCCCCGGTTACATGGCAAGCGGCTACGCTGTCGAAATCCCGGCCCACTCGCTCGCCAAGGGACAGCACCAGGTAACGGTCCGCGTAATCGCTACCGACGGTCGGACCTATTTGGAATCTCCGCCGTTGATATTCACGCTGCTCTGACCAGCAGACGCCGGAGTTCAATGGACGCCAACGGTCACGATCGGATTCACGCTGCTTTGCCGGGCCGGACCCGGCGCTGGCGGCGGCGGATCGAGATACTCCGGCTGTCGCGGGCCGGCAAGCCGGTCTTCTGCCTCGTCTCGCACGATCTTGGCGGCGGGACCCCGGTCCATATCGAGCATCTCGCGGCGCAACTCGAGCAGGCGGGCGTTTTGGTTCTCCTGCTCCGTTGTTCGTCGAGCGGACGAGTGTCGATCGTCACCAAAGGGCACGGTTGGATTGAGAATCTCCTTTACGATCTGCCCGGCGACGGGAGCCAATTATTGAAGGACCTGCTTCGCATCCGCCCCGCACACTTCCATTTCCACTCGAACATCAATATTCCGGAGGAGGTATGCGCCCTGCCATCGGGCTGCGACGCGAGATATGACTGCACGGTCCACGACTATTCCTGGTTTTGTCCACGGGTTCACTTGGTTGACGAAACGCGCGTGTATTGTAAGGAGCCGCGCATCGAAGCGTGCGAACAATGCGTTTCCATTTCCGGAGCGACTCCTCAATGGCAACTGCCCGGCACGCGGGGACGGGTCGTGGGGGAGTTGTGCGAGCGTTCCGCGGCCATGCTGTCCGGCGCGCGCCGCGTTTTCTGTCCGTCGGAGGATGCGCGGCGGCGAATCACCAGCCACTTCAATCTTTCCAACGCTATCGTTCGCGCTCATTCCGAACCATTCGCTCCGCCCGATTGGACTCCGCCTCTCCCTGCTCCGGGGGAACGCTTAAGAGTGGGCGTTCTCGGCGCTATCGGCGTCGAGAAAGGGGCGGAAGTACTGCAACGGTGCGCCTACGACGCATGGAAGAGGGGGTTGCCGCTCGCCTTCATCGTTATTGGCTATACTAACGATGACGATGGCTTTCGGGAGCTGCCGAACGTCCGCTTGACCGGACCCTACTCCGCGGGCGGGTTGCCGGCACTACTCAACTTTCACAAACCGCATCTGTGTTTCTTCCCGGCGGTCTGGCCGGAGACTTTTTCTTACACGTTCTCCGTCGCCCTGCAGTGCGGTCTTTTTCCCCTCGCCTTCGATCTGGGCGCCATCGCCGACCGCATCCGCACCTCCGGGTTCGGGGAACTCCTGCCGCTGGACCTCTCAGTTGAGCCAGAGCGCATCAATGAGAGGCTGCTTGCTTGCGGTGCGGCCCTTTCCAGCATGGCGAAGCCGCGCGTACCTCAGGTGCGCTACCCCGACATTTTGTCGGACTACTATGGATTCGCGTCCAGTGCGGATCTTCGCGGACAGCGGAGGTTAAGTTACGGCCTGAACCGCCCTTCTTCAAGTCAAGGATGATCCCGTGGTTAATAACATTGGTTCGGTATCCTGTTGGCGGGGTCAGTACAGGACTGACTGCGACTTAGCCCGCTGCTCGATTGAAACCTGGACTCTAGCATCCAGCGGCACTACATCCGGTGATGTGGAGCCCACGAGACCCCAAAACCACAGCCTCTCGAGGGGAATCACATAGATATCACGATTGGGGACCACCGCAAAGCTAATCCCAAAGGGCCCGCTGCTGGTGCGGAGCGTCACTCCCGTTTCAGCGCTCCAGCGGCGGCTGGCTTTGGGTACCTTCACCACCAGCACGGGCGCGCACGCGCCCCCTCCACACTTGTCAAAATCCGATACTTCCGTGCGGCTGGGGATGTGACCCAGATCGATCGTGTTGCCCAGCGCGTCCCGCCAGTACCCGACGTCGGGCGGTTGCCCGGGCTGCCGCAACGTCAGCATATGGAACCGGCCAACCGTGCGCAGCAATGAGTATTGGCGCGCCACATAGCTGTAGATCAACGGGACGCGGACGGTGTGTGGAATCTGGTCGAAAACGGCCGCTTCAGGATCCCACAGTACAAATCTCGGCCGCACTCGTTCGATCCACGCCACTACCCGCTCTTGTTCGTAAATTGGCGAAGTGTTGTAGGCGTTGAATATGTAAGGCGTTGGGCGGCCGGCCAGGACATAGAACAGCGCATCGTCGCCCAGCACGTAGATGCGGTCCTCCGGGCGCATGCCGCATTCCGACTCCAATGCAGTGGCGGCGGCCCGCATTTCCGGGTCACCGACATACCGTTGCCCTGCATAGTAGCTGGCGTCTGCGGCCCGGATTTCGGCCCCATGATGCGTCAGGGTCTCCAGGTTGGCGGATGCCTTCGATGCAGCCCGGGTTACCGTCCGCCGGTAGACTTCATCGAACGCCCCCCGAGTAATCGACAACGCCAAGGCCAGGCCAACACATGCCGCCAGGACCGGTCTCACCAGAAACGCCCGCTCGCGCCACAAAGCCAGCCCGTGCAACACCAGGCCAACGTAAACCAGTATGCCAACCTGGTACATCGCGTGCGGGCGCATGATCTGCTTCTGCATGCACAAAAATCCCACCGCGCAGATCAGCAGCAGAGCCATTTCCAAATCGCCTGGACGAGCGGAACTCCTCAGATACCGGTAAAACGAACAGGCGATCAGGAGAAAGAGAAACAGAAACAGAGTATCTGGATGCAGCGCAGGGAAGACCCAATCTCCAATCTTTGCGGGATACGCCCCGTATGCCGCCTGATCGCCGATGCTGGCTTCGAACCTCAGCAGTCCGGGCAACATGCCGTTGGCGGCAAAGAAACCGGTTGCGATCAGCACTCCCGCTAGAGCGGGAACCACAACATAGCGTATCCGCTGCCGCGACAACGCTTTTGCCCGTGCGGCAATCCCGGCCGAGCGCTCATGCTCCGCGACCGCTGGCAGCGACGCAATCGTGTGCGCCGCGATTCCGGCTCCGGCATACAGCACCTGCGTCGGCTCGGAAAAGAAAGCCCACGCCACCGACGCGGCAAACGGCAGATGAACCCGCCAGTCGAACTGCTTCGCCGCGGCGGCGGGCAGATACAGGAGAGCCACGCCTGCGCACAGCAGATACCGGTCGTAGCCTGGAAAGCAGCCCAGCCAGACGGGCACCAGGATTAGTGAAAAGACGGAAAGCGCCTGGAGTTGTCTGCGCCCGGCGATCTGATAAAGGCCGAGGTATAAGAACCACAACGGCAACACCTGGTACACCATGTACATCAAGCTGCCCCACGGGAGCGGCAGGAGCTGCGTGTAAACCCCGGTGTACGGATACCAGAAGTCGCGGTACGGCCGCAGGCCCGCATAGACCAGGTAATGCCAGACCGTTGCGACTGTGTCATCCCAACCAACCGAATTGTAAGTCGCGGTCTTCGCGGCCGCCAGCTCGGTCCGAAGATTGGGTTGAAAATACAAAAGCAGCAGCAGTAGGACCGCAATATGCCAAATCCATGCCCACCTCCTCGCACCTGTGGCATTATTGCTCGTCCCGGAGTGATCGTTCATCCCGGAAGGCTCCGCCTTGCGCGCGAACCAAAACAACCCGAATGCCGCAGCGAGGCAGTAGGCTAGTAGAAAGAGTCCGGCCGAATAATCGTGCGACTTCGGATAACCCGTATACGAGGCCATCCCTACCGCCACATGAACCGGCGGCGGCCAACCTGGGAGTCTGAATGCGGCGCCGACCACCAGTGGCGCTCCGCAAATTATCGCCGCCACCAGCGCGCCCTCGCGCAGGCCTTCCACTGAATGAATTCTAACCGCCATTCCAGCCACGAAACACACCATGGCGAGGAGTACGAAACCTTCGCCATCCGCGAATAACTCGGTGACCTGCGTCACCAGCGAATTCGGCGATGCCAACGCGACGGAGAGATTGGTCATCAGGACCGGGTTGTGGGACGTGCCGGCTATTTCCAGAACGTCCCCAGTCAATGAACGTATGACAATGTTCAGGAGAGTCCAGTGGCTCAGGTCCGCTGGCGTCAACTGCTGGATCGTGCGGTCCCCAATGCTGAACCGGATGCCATAGATGGACATCGTCGCGTTGTCGAAGTTGGTGGGGTCTAGCCGGAACAGATTAATGTGCGCCGGCAGGTGATCAAAATGATAGGTATGTCTCTGGTTCGGGATGATCGGACTAAGTAGGGGCTCGTGGTTCGTATCATTCAAATACAATCCGACTTGCTCGCCGCGGCTGACCAGCATGTCAACGTCAACCGCCGCCTTGTCGCCGGCTCCGAAGTGCTGGGGCATCAGTCCGGCCGCGCAAGCCAGAACCATCACCAGCAGGGCAAACCAGCCGGCTGAAAGAATCTTGTCCCGGAATCGCCACCCTGCGGCGAGCAGCACCAGCGCCACGAAGGCAGGCAGGACCTTGGGCAAGAGTCCGCCGAAGCTGCTGAGAAAGTCCGCCATTTCACCACATCCCCAAGGTATCAGCGAGGACAAAACGCCACGCAGCGTTGCATGACTCGCGCTGGAGCGCAGGTCTGGATCGCGTGGGGCCGCCAGCGCGCCTCATAAGAGTATCGCATCCATTCTGCTTTCCGATCCGCCGCCGCGTCCCATCCCTCAATGGCGATCGTTGTTTCGTGCAAACACACCGGTAACGCGCAGAATCAGCCCGCCGCCGGCCTTTAGCAGGCGCCAGGTTTTGCTTTGCAGAATCGCTTGTTGCTTCACTTCCGCCTTGGCGACGCGCTCCTCGGTTCCAGCCAGGCTGGCCGCCAGATTCGCGATGCGTTGCTCGGTTCCAGCCAGGCTGGCCGCCAGATTCGCGACGCGCTCCTCGGTTCCAGCCAGGCTGGCCGCCAGATTCGTGACGCGTTCCTCGGTTCCAGCCAGGCTGGCCGCCAGATTCGTGACGCGTTCCTCGGTTCCAGCCAGGCTGGCCGCCAGATTCGTGACGCGTTCCTCGGTTCCAGCCAGGCTGGCCGCCAGATTCGTGACGCGTCCCTCGGTTCCAGCCAGGCTGGCCGCCAGATTCGTGACGCGTCCCTCGGTTCCAGCCAGGCTGGCGGCAGCATCGGCCTGCTCTGAACGGAACGTCATGCTGAGCCCGTCGAGTCTTGCACTGGATTCGCGAAGCTCCGCTGCCATCTGGGCGCGTTCCTGCAATAGATATTCTACCGGCCGAATATACTCGCACTCGACGACTACGGTCGCTCCTTTCATCAGCGCCGCAGATTGCGAAGCGCCCAGACCGACTTCGATCCACGGATCGTCGCCATCCAACTGCAACATGCACCCGCCGTCCTTGGGTTGCCGTTCGCAGACGGTAATCTGGTATGGGGAAAGATCCTGAATCGTCTCCGGCCGGCCATCCCACGCCCAGACCACGTTTCCCGGGGTGTCCTGAACTGCGATTGCAGCGACTCTCGCGAATCCGGCGCGCTGGCTAAGGTCGATGCGCAGTGAACTCGCTCCCTCGCCTTGCAGCGGCGGCAGCGCAATCCGCAATGATTGCGATCCTCGCTGCTCCTCGATGGGCGCGGACCTGCTTCGCCAGTTGACGTAATCGGAGTTGGAATCTCGCCAGTAGACCTCACAATAGTCTTTTGGCTTCGGCTTCGACTGCGAAGCGCGCGCGGCGAGCAGGTGTTCTCGCCAATGCGGCTCCAGGGCCGCCGTGGCTGCCGGATCCACCGGCGATCCGTTTGCCAGACTCTCCAACGTCCGGTAGAGCGCTTTCTGGACGGGCGTCGCAATGGGACTCTGGGCAAATCCGACGGTGGCCCGATTTCGACACAATTCTGGGACGACTGCTTCAGCCATGACCTCGCCAGGCTGCGCTGTGCCCGGTGATTGGATCGCAAGCCGCTCTTCCAGGAACCTGCTTAGCCTGGTGCATTCGCGGATTCCGTCGGCCAGCAACTTCTCGTATGACAGGAATAGCGCTGCGCCTAGCGCGTCCCGGTCCAGCAGAATCTCGGACATGTATCTTTGCCAGACGAGAAGAGAAAGCGATACCGAAAGACGATCCCGCCGCTGAAGAGACAGGGCGATGTCGATGGGATCTCGCACCGGCACAACGTACACGACATCCTCCCAAATCTGCTTCCAAAATGGTAATAGGACCGGTAATCTGGGGTCTTTCCAAAACCAAGGCCGACCTCCCGCCTGCATGTCTTCAAGTAAGCGCAGCGCCCGCTCGCGGAACCCTGCGTCCTGTGCGAGGGATGCCAGCAGCGGCCGATCGCTATCGCTGGGCGGTATGTGCCAGGAAGAATTTACCGCGCGCAGAAGCGCTTCGTTGAAGTCCACCAGGGGACCGTATTCCCAGTAACCGCGCTCGTTCCAGACATCGCCCTGAACCAGAGCCTCCTCTCTTCCATAGGCACCCCATCGCTGCACCAGTTCGGCGACGACTGAAGTACCGCTTCGGTGCATACCGAGCACGATGATCCCGGGCTGCCCTACTGCCACTCGCACTCCATGAAGACCCTTCGATGATGGATTCTTGAAAACACGTGCTTCACAGGCCTTTTTAGCACAATTTCGAGGATTATCGTTAGGTGCCTGCGCGCAGAGGCGCCGAATTGCCTTTGACTGGTGGACGCCGTAGGTTATGCTGTGTTTGCTAGCCTCTTATGTCAACCTCGTCTGACGCAGCAGACACGGCGCAAGGGTCGCTCCCGCCGCTCGATATCATCATCCCGTTCTACCGGAACGCGAAACTCGTGGAGCCGCTGTTTCTCTCCCTCCGGTCCGCGGCGGCGGAGTTGAATGAGGCTTCCTGTGGCGTCGTGGCGGTCAATGACTCGCCCGGCGACGCTCAGCTCAAACCGATCCTGCGCGAGGCCGTCGAGTGTCTGGCGCAGATGGTTCCGGTGCGTCTCATGGAAAATGAGACTAACCTCGGATTTGTCCGCGCGGTGAACGCTGCGGCTGCCATTTCCCTGGCGGCCGGCCATGACATCCTCCTCCTCAATTCCGACACAGTTGTCTTTCCCGGCGCCCTCTCCGAAGTGAAACGGGTCGCCTACCTGGATCCCATGATCGGATTCGTCAGCCCGCGCTCCAACAACGCAACCATCTGCTCGCTGCCGCAGCAACCCGAGTTTCGGAACCTTCCGCCGGAACACGCTTATCGCAATTTTCGCGACCTCGCGCACTACCTCCCCGATTTCCACTTTGTGCCTACTGCGGTCGGCTTCTGTCTGTACATCAAGTTCAGGGTCCTGGCGGAGTTTGGGCTCCTCGATGATATCTACGGTCCGGGATATTGCGACGAAAACGATCTTATCATGCGGGCCAATCGGGGGGGATACCGGGCGGCTCTTGCCAACCACGCATTCGTCTACCATGTCGGCGAAGCCTCTTTTTCCGCCACCGATTCGCCAAAAGCAATTCTGGAGAAGACCAACGCGGAACTGCTGAACAGCCGCTACCCCGAGTATTCCGCCGCCGTGGCGGAATACTTCGCCGGCGCGCACTGCGAAGCGGAACGGATGCTGACAGCCCTCCTGCCCGACAGCCAGGGGAGGCTGGAGGTGGTATTCGATTTCTCCAGCGCGGGGCCGAGCTATGACACCATGTTTGAACAGGTCAAGCGTATGCTGAGCGCTGCCACTGAAAGCTGGCGGCAGTACTTCAACGTTTCCATCATGGTTTCCGAGCAGGCGTTGCGGTACCACAAGCTCGCTCAATTGCCGCGGGTTCATTTTGTCTCTCCGGAAACAGCGCGCATATTCGCCGTTGCGTTTCGTTTTGCGCAGCCGTTCAACGCCGGGCATTTGCGGCGCATGAGCCGTTTGGGCGTGTTGAACGTCTACGCCATGCTCGATCCAATCGCATTCGATTGCCTGTGTGTGAACGGCGGCCTGCTGACGATTTGGGGAACCGTTTTCCAGTACGCCGACGGAGTCCTTTACGCCAGCGAGTTCGTGGGCGAACAATTCCGCAGGCGCTTCCGGCTCAACCCGAGGCTGAAGGAGATGGCGGGCTGCCTGTCGTTGGACCCCTTTGATTATGCCCAGCCGTGCCATACCGCAGACGGGCCAGGCGATCACATACTGGTGATCGGCGACGCGTCCGAGTACAAGCGCGTGCGCGCAACGGTGGACGCGCTGGCGCAGGCATTTCCTCGCGAAAAGATAGCGGTATTGGGACTCGATGACGAAGGGCGCTACAACGTGGTCGCTTATGGCGCCGGCAGTCTCAGTGAAGAAACCGTGCTCAACCTGTTGCGGAACGCTAAGTTTGTCGTGTTCCCCTCGTTATATGAGGGCTTCGGGATTCCCGTCCTGGAGAGCCTGGCGCTTTCCAAACCCGTGCTGGCGCGCGCGATACCCGCGATCGAGGACATTCGGCGACGAATTCATGCCGAGGGTAACCTGCATTTGTATAGCTCCACCACCGAGTTGGTGGCTATGCTGCAAAAGGGATTTCCTCAATGGAATGGCGCGGCCGGAAGATTGATTGGCGCCGAGTCGGCCAGTTGGCAGGATGTGACCAGGCGAATCGGCGTTTTCCTCCGTGGGCTGCTCAGCGACTGGTCGTTTTGCGACAGTTTGGTGCCACGCCTCGAACACATGCGCCGCCTCGCGGGATGCGTGTCGCCTCCGTGGCCGTCGACATCGGAGTTGCAGGCTCAACTGCGCGATCGCGACGCGCGTATTGCCAACCGCGACGCGTGCATCGCCGACCGCGACGCGCGCATTGCCGACATCTATAACTCGGCCTCCTGGCGCATCACCGCGCCGCTGCGCGCCTGCTTGGGCTTCTTACTCCGATTTTCCCGCAACCCCCGGTGATCATCACCGCTGATCTCATCGCAGTCGGCGAAGGCCCATTTCAGCGCCGAAACCACACGCGAGTAGACCTGGCCGACCAGTCCTTGCAGCGCCGTACTTCTTGGCCAGCGACAACACGCCCAGGATGTGAGGCACCGCGATCTCTCCATCGGACTGATGCATGCCGCGGCAGAGTGCGCCTATCTGGGAGCCGGCCCTGTCGGCGCGGCTCAGCAGTTGCTGCGTGCTGAGCGGGGCCGCTTGGCGCGCGTCTCTCAGAGTCTCCGATAAGCCTGCGCGTCTGGTTCGCTGCGGGCCGACTGGTCGCTTTCGATGGGCGGCCGCGCCCGCAAATACTTATTTTAGAAGCATAGTAGCCTCAGGTTGAATCTCGGGAGGCTACATGGAATCGTCGTTCGTTTGACCGTGCCCGTGTCACGAGATGGTCAAAGGGCTTAGTTTCCCGAAACCATCCATTGGACTGGAGTGGCTTGAGATTTGAAGGCCGCGGGCACGGCGGTGGCCAACAGGTAAAGTGCGCTGACCGCCGGACGGAGGGTCGAACGTGCGCCCGTCGCCGCGCCAGAAGGAGGCCCCGTGAATCCGCCGGTGCCGTGCCGAGATCGCCGCCGTCCAAGCCCAACCCATGCTGCTCGGTGGCCGCCGGCAACGTCTCCACGAGTATCCGCGGTAGTCATAGCGCGTTCCCTTACGAATAGCGCAGTAATGCCTTGAAGCCGAAATCCATGTGCTGTTGGATATGGCAGTGAAACAACGTCGGTCCCGGCTGGTCGGCGGTAAAGTCCACGCTGGCGCGCCCATAGGTAGGCACCACGACCGTGTCCTTGATCACGCCCGAGGTGGCTTTGCCATAAATCTCGGCGATCTCGAGTTGGTGGCGATGCAGGTGCAGCGGATGCGCATCGTCGGTGCGGTTATGAAACGTCAGCCGGTAGCGCGTGCCCTGTTTGAGCAGAAACTCCTGGTCGTGTGGATACGGTTTGCCGTTTACGGTGAAGCTGTTGAATTTGCCGGCGCCCCGCGGCACCTTTTCAAACACCATGTCCAATCGCTCGGTAGGCGCCGGTTGCGACGGCGGCTTGCCGAAGAGGGTATAGTCCCAAATGGACTTGGGCGGTGGCACCCACTGCGGCGTGCGGTGTTGATTGGCGTATTCGATGACAATTCCCAAGCCCCCTTCGCGTACGGGGTCCTCGGGCGCGCCTAGGATCCAAACCCCGGGCTGGTTCATCCCCACCCAGGCATCAATGCGCTCGCCCGGACCCAGCATCAACACGTCCACGGCCGCTGGCGTGGCCACGGGATTTCCGTCCAGCGCGATCACGTTGAATTTGTGGCCGGGCAGCGCCAGGTGGCGGTTCTCGATGGCGCTGGCGTTCAGAAAATGAAACAACATGCGTTCGCCGGGTTTCACGCGGATCGGGTCACCGGCGCCGAGCGCCTTGCCGTTGATGGAAAAAATATCGGCCGTCACCTCCAGCCCCACCGGCCGCGTATCCAGCACGGCCGGCTTTTCCGGTTGTGCCAGCGCGGGATCGAGATCGTCGGTATCCATCATCTGGTTGGTGAAATAGGGCTCCCAATCGCGCAGCGCCAGGTAGTGTTCCTGATCGAAGTTGCCGGGATTATTCGCTCCCTCTACGATCAGAAAGCCGAACATTCCGGTATAAGTGCCACGGTGCAGATCGTCCATCGACATGGTGTGGGTGTGGTACCAGCGGGTGCCGGCCGGCGTGGGCGTGAACTGATAACGGCGGCTTCCGTGCGGAGGCACTACCGGGGTGCCTTCTTCCTCCGCTCCGTCCACATCGGAGGGAATGAGCAATCCGTGAAAATGCACATACTCCGGCACGTCCGTGTTATTGACCGCGTTCACTGTGACCGGCACGCCCTCCTTCATCCGCAGCCGCGGCCCCGGCGAGGTGCCGTTGTACCCGACGGTGCTGAGAACGCGATTGGGCGCTAATTCGACCGTGACCGGCCCGATTTGCAGCGTGAAATCGGTCTTGGCCACGTCTTCGGAGCCGGCTGGCGCCAGAAAGGAGTGGTGTTCCTGGCCTACCAGCGGGCTACTCGCGGCCGCCAGCCCAGCAATCTTGAGAAAGTCGCGTCGTTGCATGAGAAATGCCGAAAACCAAGCCTTCGTCCATGGTATAGCAACGCCTATCGCAGCCGAGTTGACACCTGCAGTACAGGTCGGATTCGACGGCCCCCTCCGCTGGAGATGCTGCCGCACTTCTGCTATACTTCAAGAAACCTCAGAGGGAACTACGGATGAAGCTGGTGGGGATCATTTCTGCAATTCCACTCTTGTTTTCGCTCAACCTCGGGCTGTTTGCGCTGCAAGTGGGAGGGTACCAGCGATTCGACCGCCATCAGTACTCGTACGCCTACTCGACCGAATCGAACGTGCCCTCAGAGTTTTATTGGAGCCGGCTCCGCTACACTTCCAGCTATGCCAACGGCAGTAGCTTCGGGTACCGCGGTTTTCGCGGCGGTTGGTCCAGGGATTATCCCAAGGCCGACAACGATTGCTTGATTGCACTGCGGCGTTTGACCCACATCAACTCTCCGTCGCCGCTGAACGTCGTCGATCTCGATAGCGATCATATCTTCGACTATCCTTGGATCTACGCCGTCCAGGTTAACACTTGGACCTTCACCGACGAGGAGGCCAAACGCCTGCACGATTATCTTTCGAAGGGCGGCTTCCTGATGGTGGACGACTTCCACGGCACCGACGACTGGGAGCATTTCATGGCCGGCATGCGCATGGTGTTGCCTGATCGGCCCGTCGAGGATCTCAAGGATAACGACGAGATCTACCACGTCCTGTACGACATCGACGAAAAGTTTCAGATCCCCAGCGAGGTCTACGTCAACACCGGCCGAACCTATGAGAAGGACGGCTACGTGCCCAAGTGGCGCGCCATCCGCAACGACCATGGCCGCATCATGGTGGCAATCTGCGCCAACATGCATCTCGGTGACGCCTGGGAGTGGGCGGATAGTCCGCAGTATCCCGAGAAGTTTTCCGGACTTGCTTTTCGCATCGTCCTCAACTACATAATGTACGCCATGACCCATTAGGCATGACCCTCGCGCGCCTCTTCCTACGTTCCGTGAGCAGCCCACGAGCACATGTTCGAGTTCTTTTTTGAGTATCCGCGTTCGGTGTATGCACGCGGCCAATTCGCCCTTTTGGGCGCATGGCCAAAGTGGATGCTCGTGTTGCTGATCCTGGTCACGGCGGCCGGTCTGGCCTGGCTGATCCGCTCCCACCTGGCGCGAGCCGCGCCGGTCATGCGCGGTTGGCGAGCCTGGGTAATCTGGGGCTTGCAGACGCTCCTGGCCGCGCTGCTACTGGTGCTGCTGTGGCAGCCGGCGATCACCGTCGCCGAGTTGAAGCCACAACAAAACATCATCGCCGTGCTGGTGGACGACTCTCGCAGCATGGCCATATCCGAGAACGGTTTCACCCGCCAGGCCCAAGCCGTTAAGGCGCTTGAGAGCGGCGTCCTGACCAGCCTGAATCGCTCCTTTCAAACGCGTCTTTACCGCATCGACAACGTGCCCGCCCGTATCGACAGCCTCAAGGACCTGCAGCCTAACGCGCCCTCGACCCGCATCGGCGACAGCCTCAAGCAGTTGAGCGAGGAGACTTCCGACCTGCCCATCGGCGCCGTGGTGCTGCTCAGCGACGGCGACGACAACACTGGGGGCATTGGCGCGGACGCCATTAGCGCGCTGCGCGCCCGCCACATTCCCGTTCACACCGTGGGCTTCGGACGCGAGCGCGCGGAACATGACGTGGAGTTGGATGATGCCGTCGTCGCGCCCCGCGCCTTGGCCGGCTCCCGCGTTGCCGCCAAGATCACTTTGCACCAACGCGGATACGCTGGCGCCAAGATAGACCTGACGGTCCGCGACGTCAGCGCCGGCCAAGTCAAGGTTCTTGCGGCTCGCACCATCAGCTTGGGGCCGAACGGCAACCTCCAGACCGAGACTTTGATGTTCGATATCGGGGGCGCCGGCGCCAAGACGCTCCAAATCGCGGCTGCCCCGCTTCCAGGCGAGGAGAACACGGCCAACAATACTTTGAGCCGCGTGATAAATGTCGGCTCCGAACCGCGCCGCATCTTGTATATGGAGGGTGAACCGCGCTGGGAGTACAAGTTTATCCGCCAGGCGGAAGAGGACGACCGCATGGTGCAGATCGCCTCCATCGATCGGACAACCGAAAACAAGATCTACCGCCAGGGAATCTCCGATCCCAAAGAGTTAGCCGGCGGCTTTCCTTCCCGCCCGGAGGACCTTTTCGTCTACCAGGGATTGATCATCGGGTCGGTGGAAGCCGGCTATTTCACTCCCGGCCAGCAGGAATTAATCCGCGAGTTCGTGGATCGCCGCGGCGGCGGCCTGCTGCTGCTCGGCGGTCAGTTCTCGCTGGCGGATGGCGGCTGGAACACTTCGAACCTTACCGACCTGCTGCCGACCACGCTGCCAACCCAGCCGGGCACGTTTCACCGCGAGGCCGATCCGAAGAACGGCACAACGCATGCAACCGCCGAGCTGGCGCCCGCTGGCGTGGATAGCACGATTACCCGCCTGGTTGACGACCCCGCCGCTAACACCGCCAAGTGGAAGAAGCTGCCCTACCTGATGGACTATGAAGATCCCGGCACGCCCAAGCCGGGGGCGGCCGTGCTCGCCAACACGATTACGCCCGAAGGCCGAAAGTTGCCATTGCTGATTACGGAGAATTTCGGTCATGGCCGTACCGCGATTATGGCCACCGGAGGAAGCTGGCGTTGGCAGATGAGCTCACCCCTGGGCGACACTGCTCACGATTTGTTCTGGCAGCAGCTCCTGCGGTGGCTGGTTTCGGATACCCCTGGCCACGTGGCAGCATCCGTCCCCGCTCAGATGCTGCTCGACAACGGCGCCGTAACTCTCACCGCCGAGGTTCGCGATCAGCAGTACAACCCCGCTCCCGACGCCAAGGTCGAGGCCCATATCCTGGGCCCGAGCGGCGCCAGCGCCCTGGTCGAGATGACACCGGTGCCCGATAGTCCCGGCCAGTTCCAAGCCGCTTGGTCCGCTCCCAAGACCGGCGCCTATCTGACCGAGGTCACGGCCCTGCGTGCCGATTCCAATAGCGGCACAGTCAAGGAATTAGGCCGCGACGTATTGACCTTTCAGCGCATGGACGGCGTAGCGGAGAATTTCCATACCGAACAGAACCGCGACCTGCTCGAACGCCTCGCCACCCTAACCGGTGGTCAATATTGGAAGCCCGCCGACCTCGGCAAACTCGCCAGCGCCATTCCCTTTTCGGAGGCTGGCGTGACCATGCGCGAGACCAAGGATCTGTGGGATTTGCCGCTCGTATTCCTGGTGCTGCTGCTCCTGCGCTTTTCCGAGTGGTGGCTGCGGCGGAAGTGGGGGATCGTTTAGCTCATTATGTTGCAGCGTTTCCTCAATCCTTCCATCCTGGCCGGCATCTCTGGCCTCGATCTGGTCGCCAAGACCGTGGTCGATGGCTTCGTCGCCGGCATGCACCGTTCTCCCGACTTTGGTTTCAGCCAGGAGTTCGCCGAATATTGCGCCTATACTCGTGGCGACGATCTTCGCCACGTCGATTGGAACGTCTACGCACGAACCGAGCGGATGTACCTAAAGCGCTTTTTCGGCGAAACCAATAGCTTGCTGACGATATTGCTCGACGCCAGCAACTCGATGCAGTTTGGCTCCCATAGCGTCAACAAGATGGATTATGCCCGCTACCTCGCCGCGTCGCTCTTCTATCTGGCCATCCGCGGCCAGCGCGATGCCGCCGGGCTGATTACCTTCGACGACGAGGTCCGCAACTACATCCGCCCCTCTACCCGCCAGGGCCAGTTGCATCGTTTGCTGGCCGGTCTGGAACAGGCCGAAGCTCGCGCCCGCACCGATTTCGCCAAGCCGATGCGCTACTTCATGGAGTTGCTGCGGCGCCGCGGCATGGTGCTGATTGTCTCCGACTTCTGGGACTCGCCCGAGAGCATTGTCCGCACCATCGAACCGCTGCGCTTCCGCGGCAACGAGGTGGTCTTGTTCCACATCCTCGACCCCGAGGATGTGCATCCCAAGTTGAACGGCCCGTCCATCCTGGTTGACCTGGAGACCAAAACGCGGCTCGAGGTCACTCCCGATTACACCAGGCATGAGTATCGGGAAAAAATCGAGGCGCATCTTGCCGATCTGCGCGATCGTACCCAGGCCGCGGGCATGGGCTACTACTTGCTCATGACCGACCGGCCGCTCGACGAAGCCCTGCGTGAATACCTCACCCTGCGCGGAGGCCGCAATTAGATGGGATTCTTCGCGCCCTGGTTCCTTGCCGGTCTGGCGGGGATCGCGTTTCCGTTCTACCTGCATTTGTTGAAGCGGCAGACCCGCACGCCCAAGCCGGTGAGTTCGTTGATGTTGTACGAGTCGCGCACACAAAGCTCGACCCGTCATCGCCGGCTCCGCTACTTTCTGCTGCTGTCGCTGCGGCTGCTAGTGCTGCTGCTGTTGATTCTCGCCTTCGCCAATCCCTTCATCAACCGCAACACCGCCGCCATTTCCAGCGAACGGCTGGTGCTGCTGGTGGTCGACAACTCCTTCAGCATGCGTGCTGGGACCCGCTTGGCCGATGCCAAGGACGCGGCCATGAGTGTGCTGGCCGGAAAGGGCTCCGCGCGCGCCCAGGTGGCGGCATTTGGCTCGCGCCTGCGGCTCATGACCCAACCCATCGAGGACCAATCGGCGTTGCGTGCGGCTGTCGAGGCCATTCAGCCCGGCGATGGCCATGGTAACTTCGGCGAGCTGGCGCGCGCCGTGCGTGCCATGGCCGACTCGGTCCATACTCCGATCGAGCTTCATCTATTCAGCGACATGCAACGCGGCGACCTGGCCGCCACCTTCTCCGACATGATGCTGCCCGCCAACGTGAAACTGGTGACGCATGCCGTGGTCACCAAGGCGCAACCCAACTGGACGGTCGAATCGGTGGATGCCCCCGGGCAAGTCTGGGGCAAGGACGCCAAGCCGGTTCACGTACAAGCTGTGATTGCCGGCTACGGCACTCCCGCCGCGCGACGCCACGTGTCGCTCGTCGTGAACGGCACGACCACCGCCAGCAAGACCGTGGCGGTCCCCGCCAACGGACGGGCCACCGTCGACTTCCCGGCGCTGGAAGTGCCCTATGGCTTCAGCCGCTGCGAGGTCAAGATCGACGCCGCCGACGCCTTCCCGGCCGACGACCTCCGCCGCTTTGCCGTGGAGCGTTCCGACCCGCAAAAAGCCCTGCTGATCCATAACTACGGCGACAACCGCTCACCGCTCTACGTCGGCGCCGCGCTCTCGGCGGCCGCGCAATCGGCCTTCATCCTCGAATCGATCAACGTCAACGAGGCCGCCGACCGTCAGCCGTCCAACTACGCTTTCATCGTTCTCTCCGATCTCAATACGCTGCCGTCGCTTCTGGAAAATTCGCTCACCGGGTACGTGCGCTCCGGTGGCAGCCTCCTCATCGCCGCCGGCACCTCCGCCGGCAGCCGGTCGCGGATTCCCATTTTCGGCGCGCGCATCGTCGAGACCCGCGACTACAGCCGCGTTCCCGATCGTTACATGGCGGTCGGCTCCAGCGACTCCTCTTACCCCGCCATGGCCAAGGCAGCCGGCTGGCCGGACGTGAAGTTTTTCTACGCTCTCGATGTCGATCCGGGCGACGCTCGCGTGATCGTTCGCTTAGGCGACCAGACGCCACTCTTGCTGGAGAAACGCATCGGTGAGGGCCGCGTGGTGCTGCTCACTTCCGGGCTCGACAACCTCACCAACGATTTCCCTTTGCATCCCGCCTTCGTCCCCTTCATCGAGCAGACTGCGCGCTATCTTGGGGGCAGCGAGCGCCAGGGCGGCGCCCGTCCGGTGGACGCCTACCTTGAGCTTCGTAATGCCAAGGAACGAGCCCAAGGCGTCGAGGTCACCGACCCCGAGGGGAGGCGCCCGCTCACCCTGGGCGAAGCCGCCTCGGCCCAGTCGTTCCAGCTCACCGAGGCCGGCTATTACCGGCTCCGCCTCGCCGATGGCCGCCAGGACGAAATCGGCGTCAACCCCGACCCCAAGGAGTCGAACCTCGACGTTATCCCCGACGATGTCTTGGCCTTGTGGCAGGGCAAAGGCGGCCAATCTTCACAAGAAGCGCCGGCGCCCGGCCCGGCAACGCCCCACAGAACGCCGCAGACCCTTTGGTGGTACGTCATGCTGCTTTTGTTCGCCTCGGCCGTTGCCGAATCGGTCCTTGCCAGCCGCTATCTCGGCACCCAGCGCGAGGAATCGTAAGGGTTGCCGAACTCTACTTTAGGAAATGCGCACGAAGTCGGCTTCGGCTTCTTCCTGTACTGTCGTACCCTTCATGCGCCGATTGGCAGCCTGCCGCCACCGCCAGTGCGATATGCTTTAGATAATAGCGTTGGGCACGCCGTTGGAGGGTTCCATGAGTTTCCGCGAACAACTTCGCGCATACATTGCGCAACTGGAACAACGTCTGCGTTGGAGCACCTTGCTGCGCGGCTTGGCCATTCTCACCGGCAGCGCTTTG